>DATBRV010000082.1:0-26629 GCA_036560145.1 Myxococcota bacterium | reverse complement strand
CCGCGATCTACCAGAAGCCGCACACGCCCCTGACGATCGAGGACGTGGAACTCTCCGATCTCCGGGCCGACGAGGTCCTGGTGCGCACCGTGTGCAGCGGCGTGTGTCACTCCGACATGCACTTCGTCGACGGGCTCTGGGCGCTGCCCATGCCCGCGGTGCTGGGCCACGAGGCCTCGGGCGTGGTCGAGCGGGTCGGCGCGAACGTGGGCTACGTGAAGCCCGGCGACCGCGTGATCATGTCGTTCAAGCCGTTCTGCGGGCAGTGCTACTACTGCATCCGCGGGGAAGCCCACCTGTGCAACGATCCCGGCCTCGCGGCGCGAGGTGCGCAGCACCTCAAGTGGCAGGGGAAGCCGGTCCTGCAGATGGCGAGCGTCGGCTCGTTCTCGGAGTACATGATCACGCCGGAGTCGGGCGTGGTGAAGATCCCCGCCGACATGCCGATGGCCGAGGCCGCGCTGATCGGTTGCGGCGTGATGACCGGCGTGGGCGCTGCGATCAACACGGCCCAGATCAAGCCAGGCTCCTCGGTGATCATCTTCGGCGCCGGCGGCGTGGGCATCGCGGCGATCCAGGGCGCGCGCATCGCGGGCGCTGCCGAGATCGTGGCCGTCGACAAGGTGGACTCGAAGCTCGAGCTGGCGCTCAAGTTCGGCGCCACCCACGCGATCAGGCCGGAAGCGGTCGAGAGCACCAAGGCGTCGGTCACCGGCGGCGAGGGCTTCGACTACGCAATCGAATGTGTCGGTCACCCCGCCCTGATCCGTCAAAGCTTCGACGTGACGCGCCGGGGCGGCACGGCCGTGATCGTGGGCGTCGGACGCCTGACCGAGGAAGTCAAGTTCAACGCGTTCGAGATGTTCTACCACGAGAAGAACCTGAAGGGCTCGATGTTCGGCAGCGCCAACGTGCGGCTCGACTTCGACCGCCTGCTGCGTCTCTGGAAGTACGGCAAGCTCGATCTCGAGGGCATGATCAGCCGCCGCATCAAGCTCGGCGAGGTCAACGAGGCCTTCCGCGCCATGCAGCAGGGCGAGGTGATCCGCTCGGTGATCGAGTACAGCTGAGCCGGAGGCGCGCGCCGCGCCGCGAGCGATGACGGACGAGCTGCGCGCGGTGGGGGAGCGCTTCGCGATCCCGGGACGCTTCCGGGACGCGCAGCCGCTCGGCCGCGGCCACATCCACGAGACCTTCGTGGCGAGCTGGGAGAGCGGCGGCGCCGCCGTGCGCTACGTCCACCAGCGGATCAGCACCCGCGTCTTCCCGGATCCCGTGCGGGTGATGGACAACGTCGCGCGCGTGACGGCGCACCTGCGCGCCGCCCTCGCGCGTCGGGGCGCGCCGGATCTCGAGCGGCGCGTGCTGACGCTGGTCCCCGCCCGCGACGGCGCGCCGCTCTGGTTCGCCCCCGACGGAAGCGTCTGGCGGACCTTCCGGATGATCGAGGGCGCGGTCACCCGCGAGACGATCGCCGGCCCCGCGCAGGCGTACCAGGCGGCGCGCGCCTTCGCCGAATTCGCGGGCGCCCTCGCCGACCTGCCCGCGCCTCCGCTCGCCGTCACGATCCCGGGCTTCCACGATCTGGGCCGGCGCTTCGCCGATTTCGAGGCGGCCGTGGCGGGCGACCCCGCCCGCCGCGTCCACGAGGTGGAGCGCGAGATCGCGGCGACCCGCGCCGCCTACGCCGAGGTGCGTCGCCTGCTCGCAGCGGCCGATCCGGGGGCGGCGCCGCGCCGCGTGATGCACCACGACTGCAAGCTGAACAACCTGCTGCTCGACGCGGAGACGGGCGAGGCGCTCTGCGTGATCGACCTCGACACCGTGATGGAGGGCTCGGTGCTCTCGGACTTCGGCGAGCTGGTGCGCACCGCCGCCAGCCGCAGCCCCGAGGACGAGACCCGGCTCGAGACGATCGCGTTCGACCTCGCGCTCTTCGAGGCGCTCGCGAAGGGCTACGCCGCCGGCGCCGCGGGTTGGCTCGGCGAGCCGGAGAGCCGCTTGCTGCCGCTCGCCGGCCCCACGCTCGCGCTGATGAACGCGATCCGCTTCCTGTCCGACTTCCTGATGGGCGACGTCTACTTCCGCGTCCACCGCGAGGGACACAACCTCGACCGTCACCGCGCCCAGCGCCGGCTGGCGGAACGGATGCTGGAGCGGCTTCCGGAAGCGCGCCGGATCGTCGCGGCCGCGCTGGGCGAAGCTCAATCCGACGTCAGGGACCTCCGATGAGCCGGGGATGCGCCGCGCCCTCCGCACGCTCCTCGCCCTGACCTGCCTCGCACCCGCGCCGGCCCTGGCGGACGAGGTCGTTCCCTCGGCGGCGGTTCGCACGCGCGTGGTCGTGCGCGAGCGGCCCGAGGCGGCGAGCCCCGATCTCGGGAGCCTGCGCCCGCGCGAGCGCGCGGAGTACCTCGGCGCCACGCCCGGCTGGCGTCGCGTCAGGCTCGCCGACGGGACGACCGGGTTCGTGAGCGATGCCTTCACCGAGGTGCGGGCGCTCGCTGCGGGCGCCGAGCCCGCGCCGCAGCCCGCCTCCGTCTGGCGCCGCCTCGGCTCGGCCTTCGGCATCTCCCCGAAGCGGCGCGCCGGCGTCGAGATCGAGGTGCGCGACCCGCAGCTCGCTGACGGCGTCTACCGCCATCTCGACCCCGATCTCCCGGTCGCCGGCTTCGCTCGGCTCGCCGGATTCAGCGGACGCCACGACGTCGTCGTCGCGCTCGACGTCTCGACGTCCGCCAACGAGCACGCCGGCGTGGACGTGAACGGCGACGGCCGCCGCGACGACGGCTGGAAGGGCCCCGATTCGATCTACCGCGCGCAGCTCGCCGCCGTGCGGAACCTGGTGGCGTGCCTGGAGCAGATGCCCCACAACGCGGCCGGCGAGCGAATCCGGGTCGGCATCGTCACGTTCTCGGGCGACGAGCGCCTGCGCCGGCTCCCCGAGGACGCGAAGCGGCGCGCCTCCGACGCCGAGATCCTGCGCCTCGCGATGCGCGATGCCGATGTCCCGGTCGCGCTCACGGGAGACTACGCCAGGTTGCGTCGGACACTCGATCGGCTGGAGCGGATCGAGCCGTCCGGCATGACCGACGCGGCGGCCGGGGTCGGGCGCGCGCTGATCGAGCTCCAGGGGATCTCGGAAAGCGGCGCCCGCAGCGCCGCTCGCTCCGACGTGCAGAAGACGATCCTGCTCCTGACCGACGGAAAGCCGAGCCTGCCCTTCGATCGGAGGCAGGCCGACGCCGCGGCGTCGTGGGCCGGCCGCATGGCCTCGCAGGCCGACATCGTGGTGAACACCTTCGCGATCGGATACGACACCGTGGCGCGTGCGGAGAACGACTCCCTCGAGCGCATGGCCCACCGCTCGGGAGGGCGCTACGTCGCGCTCGAGAAGCCGGGCGACGTGGTGACGGCGCTCGAGGCGACCTCCCTCTCCGCGGTCGAGCGCGTCGAGATCGCGAACCGCACGGCCAAGGGAGGCGCCCGGGCAGTCGCCACGGGGATCGACGGCTCCTTCTACGGCGAGGTCCCCCTCGAAGAGGGCGAGAACGAGATCGAGGTGGCGGCGGTGCTCGCGGACGGGTCCCGGGGCGTGCGAACCGTCCGTTTGGTCTACGAGCGAGCTCGGCCCATCCGCGAGCTCGAGATCGAGATCGCGCGCATCCGGCGCGAGAACGAGGCACTCGTCGAGCGGGTCCGGAAGAAGCTGGCGCTCGAGGTCCAGGCGGCGCGGCGCCGCCAGCGCAAGTCGCTCGACGTCGAGGTCGAGGTCCCGCCCCCGGTCCCGGCCGCGGCGGCGCGCTAGCGACGAGCCGTCGCGTATCACACATCGGTGATCTCGACGAAGCAGAACTAGCCTGAGCGGCCGGCGACGCCCGCGCGCGGGAAGGCCTGCGGCTGGTGGAAATCGGGCGCAGAGCCGGGGACGGGATGGTGGGCGAAGAAGCCGCCGCCCGCGATCGCGAAGGCGTTCAGCGCGCACAGGCCGGCGGGGACCAGCGCGAGCGGGAGCCGCAGCCCGGCGTGCCAACGCTCGGCGTCCTCGCGGAAGTCGATCGCCGGCGCGAGTCCGGCGTGGTCGTTCACCCGCCGGCGCGGCGCGTCGAACTCGAGCACGAGATAATGCCCACCCGCGCCCAACTCGACTTCGAGGTAGCGCCCGCCCGCGCCGGCCAGGAAACACTCGACCACGTCGTACTCCCAGAGGTTCGCGACCCGCGTGCCCGTCGGGGCAGCGGGCAGGCGCGCGGGCGTCTGCCGCTCGAAGCTGGCGCCGATCTCGAGCGCGTCCGGCGCGAGGGCGAGCGTGAGCTCGCCGCGATGGCGCGGATCCGGACAGCGGGTGCCGTTCCAGTGGCGCTCGATCGCAAGCCTGAGCTGCGCGGGCGCGTTCGGGATCACGAGCATGCCGCGAGCTTCCAGCAACGCTCCGCGTTCGTAAACCCCCGTTTGGCGGGGGCCCGCCTCCGTTCGCCTTCGGCTCACTGCGCGCGCGCTTCGCGCGCTTGCCTGGCAGTTCCCGCCCCGGCGTTCTAGGGTCGGCGCCTCCCATGGGCCCGACGCGACGCGAGATCTCCTCCCTGGTGCGGCTGGCCGTCCCGGTCGTCGGGACGCAGGTCGGCCTCATGACGATGGGCGTGGTCGACACGATCATGCTCGGCAGCGTCGGCCCTCACGCGCTCGCCGCCGCCGGGCTCGGCTCCACCCTGATCTGGGGGACCCTGGTGGTGGCCGACGGGCTGGTGCGCGGGATCGACCCGATCGTCGCGCAGGCGCACGGCGCGCGCGACGGCGAGCGCGCCGCGCTGGCCCTTCAGCGCGGCGTGGTGATCGCCGTGGGCGTCAGCTTCCCGCTCGCGGCCATCTGGCTCTTCGCCGAGGAGTTCCTGCTCGCCACCGGGCAGAACCCCGCGCTGGCGGCGCTCGCGCAGTCCTACGTGTCGGTGCAGATCCCGAGCATCGTCTGCCACATGGTCTACATGGCGCTGCGCGGCTACCTGCAAGGCCGCGCGATCATGAACCCGGCGCTCTGGGTGATGGTCTTCGCGAACATCGTCCACATCTTCGGCAACTGGGTGCTGATCTTCGGCCACCTGGGCGCGCCCGCCCTCGGCGTGGTCGGCGCCGGGATCGCGACCAGCCTGACGCGCGCGCTCGCGCTGGCGGCGCTGGTCTGGATGACGCTGGGCCTGCGCCTGCACGAGGGAGCCTGGCGGCCGTGGAGCCGCCAGGCCTTCGCGTTGCCCGGGCTGCGCCGGGTGCTCGCGCTCGGCCTGCCGGTGGGCCTCCAGGTCGGCCTCGAGGTCTGGGCCTTCCAGATCGCGACGCTGATGGCCGGAAGGCTCGGCGTGGGCGAACTGGCCGGGCACCAGATCGTGCTCAACATGGCCTCGCTGACCTTCATGGTCCCGCTCGGGATCGCGATCGGCGCCTCCACGCGCGTGGGCAATCTGATCGGCGCGGGCCTCAGCGAGCAGGTGCAGCGCGCCGCCTGGGTCGCCTTCGGGCTCGGCGCGAGCGCGATGGCGTTCTTCGGCGCCGTGATGATCGGGCTGCGCGACCAGCTGCCGCGGCTCTACACCGTGGATCCCCAGGTGATCGCCGTCTGCGCCTTCCTGCTTCCGATCGCGGCCGCCTTCCAGGTCTTCGACGGCACCCAGGTGGTCGGCTGCGGGATCCTGCGCGGCATGGGCCGCACGCGCGCGCCCGCGCTGGTGACGCTGGTCGGCTACTACGCGATCGGGCTGCCGTTCTCCTGGTGGCTGGGCTTTGAGCGCGGCCTCGGGCTGGCGGGCATCTGGTGGGGGCTCTGCCTCGGGCTGGTGGTGGTGGCCTCGGCGCTGCTCGCCTGGGTCCGGCTCAGCGGGGGCGGCGAGCGCGTGATGGCGTAGGGCGGCTTCAGCCGGCCCGGTAGCGCCGCAGCGCCGGCACGCGCGCCGCCACCAGCGCCGCGACGGCGAGGCTCGCGACCCCGCCCGAGACGACGGAGAAGGTGGCGCTGGTGAGCGCCGCGACGAAGCCCGACTCCATCGCGCCGACCTGGTTCGAGGCGCCGATGAAGATCATGTTGATCGAGCTCACGCGGCCGCGCAGCTCGTCGGGCGTGGTGAGCTGGACGATCGTGCTGCGCATCACCACGCTCACCTGGTCCGCCATCCCGACCAGCACGTAGATCGCGACCGAGAGCCAGAACGAGCGCGAGAGCCCGAAGGCGATGGTGGCGAGCCCGAAGACCGCGACCGCGGCGAGCAGCGCCCGCCCCTGCCCGCGGATCGGCCGGCGCACCATCAACAGGACCGACATCGCGAGCGCGCCCGCCTCCAGCGAAGCCGAGAGCACCCCGAAGCCCCACGGCCCGACGCGCAGGATCTCCTGGGCGTAGACCGGCAGCAGGGCCGAAGCGCCGGCGAAGATCACGGCGAACATGTCGAGCGTCATGCAGCCGAGCAGCACCGGCTGGCCGCGCACGTAGGCGACCCCTTCGCGGATCGCGCGCAGGCTCACCTGGCGCCGCTCGCCATCCGGGTGCCTCGGCCGGATCCGGCCGAGGCCCGCGATCGCGCCGAGCGAGAGGGCCGCGATCCCGGCATAGGCGGCCGCCACGCCGGCGGCCCCGATCGCCACGCCGGCGAGCGCCGGCCCCGACATCAGGGCGAACGCCTGCGCCGTCGAGTGCACCGGGACGGCGGCCACGAAGCGTTCGCGCGAGACCACCAGCGGGAGCAGCGCCGCGCGCGCCGGGTTCTCGAAGGCGGCCGCCAGCGCGACGACGAAGACCACCGCAAAAAGGAGTGGTGCGCTCGCCCCCCCCAGCACCGAGGCGGCCGCCAGCAGCGCCGCGCCCGCGACTGCGATGGCCTGCGTGACCTGCGCGATCCGCCGGCGGTCGTGCGCGTCGGCGAAGGCGCCGCCGACCAAGGAGAGGCCGAGGGCCGGCGCGAACTGCACGGCGCCCAGCAGACCCAGGGCGAACGGGGAGCCGGTGAGCGCGAAGACGTGCCAGGCGATCGCCGTGCGCAGCCCGGTCATCGCCGTGGCCGAGCAGAACCGGCTCGCGAGGAACCAGCGGAAGTCCGGCTCGCCCAGCGCCGCCAGGCGCTTCGTCTCGGCGATCGGGGGCAAGTCCGCTTGCTCGTCGCCCATCGGCCCGCCGACGTTAGTTCCGCGGGCCGGGATCGGCGAGACGGATGCCGCGCCACCGCAATCTTCCAGCCCGGAGCGAGGCGGCCCTATTCACCCCGCGCCCGGAGCGCCGATAAGCACCGGAGCGCGGGCCACAGCCCGCGCACGGGGCCTTGAAATGCCGCCGCGAGGACCTGATCTGCGCGAGCTGCTGGAGCGTCTCCCGGTCGTGAGCCTGGGAATCGCGGCGATCTCCCTGCTCGTCTGCCTGGTCGTCCAGCTCGGCTTCGCGTCTCCGCTCGCCGAGGGGCGGCTGCTGGTCCGCCAGGCGATCGACCACGTGATCCGTCATCCCGCGCTGGAGGTGAACCCGCGCCTGGTTCCGGCGGTGCGCCACGCGCTGCCGACCTTCGAAGGCAACGAGATGTTCGCCTTCCTGCGCGACGGCAAGGCGAGCGAGGAGCAGTCGCAGCTCGACGTGCTGGTCTCGCGCAGCTTCGAGCGCCTGGACTCGCATCCCTATCGCATGCTCGGGCTGGTGCCGGCGCGCAGCGGGGCGCTCGCGTTCGCGACGTATCCCTTCGTGCACGGCGGCTGGATCCACGTGCTCCTGACCTGCCTGGTCCTGCTGGCGGCCGGCCCGCTGCTCGAGGCCGTCTGGGGGCGGGTGCTGTTCGCGGCGGCCTGCGCGCTCGCGACCTTCGCTGGCGCGCTGGCCTTCCGGCTCGTGCACGCGGACCTCGACCGCGCGCTGGTCGGCGGCGGCGCGCTGGCCTCGGCCCTGGTGGCCGGCGCGGTGGTGCGCTTCTGGAACGAAGACGTGGATCTCGGCGGCTGGCTGGCGCCGATCGCCTCGCTCGAGCTGCGCGTGCCCTCCTGGAGCCTCGCCGCGATCTGGGGCGTCTACCAGGCGGTGCTGGTCTGGGCCGCTCGCGGGGATCTCCCGGGCGGGCTCCAGAACGCACAGGGCATCACGGCGAGCCTCGGCGCCGCCGTGGCAGGCGCGGGGATCGCGCTCGGGCTGGCGCGTTCCGGCCTGGAAGCCCAGTTCGGCGCGCGCCCGGCGCCCCTGGTGCCTCGGACCGCGAGCGGGCGCTTCGACATCGAGAAGGTGAAGCGCGCGCGCGCCAAGGGGGATCTCGATACCGCTTTCCAGCTGCTGCGCGCCGAGACGCGCCGCAGCGCGCGCAACCGCGACGTGGTGCTGCTCTTCTGGGAGATCGCCGTCGAGTGCGACCAGGCCGAGGCCGCGGCGCCGGTCATGCTCCAGCTGATCCGCGAAGAGCTGCGCCGCGGAGCCCTCGACGCCGCCGTCTCGCAGTGGCGCCGGCTGGGCGAGCGCGTTCCCGGCGCGCTGCTCGATCCCGCCACGCTGCTGAAGCTGCTCCCGCTGATCCGAAGCAAGCTGGGCGACGACGCCGCCGTGCTGGCGCTGCACCAGGCCGTCGATCCCGCCAACCGCGGCTTCACGCCCGAGCTCGGCGCAGAGATCGCGCGCGCCGCGGCCGAGGTCGAGCCCGAGGTTGCGCGCAAGGCCGCGGCCCGCGCGCTCCAGGCCAAGGGGATCGCGCCGGAGCTGGCCTCCGAGATGAATGTTGTGCTGGCCCGCCTGAAGCCGCCGTCCGACCTCGAAGACGAAGAGATTGGGGAGCTGCCGCCCGTGCCGTCGGTCGAGTTCGACGACGACGACGACCACGATCGCAGCGCCTTCGGAGCCGTCGACGACCTCTCGGCCGACCCCGCGGAGAAAGCGCCGCCCGTCGAGGCGAAGCGGCCGGCCGTCGAGGCCGAGCCCGCCGAGGCGACGCCGCCGGTCGCCGAGCAGCCTGCTCCGGCGCCCGAGCCGGAGCCGGCCGAGGGCGAGGCGCCCGCCGCCTGCTTCCCGGGAGTGCGCGTCGCCCACGCGGTGCCGCTCTCGCTCGGCGAGGAAGAGCTGATGATCTACATCTCCGGCAAGGGCCAATCGCGGCTCGCCTACGGCCGCATCACGGCGGTGTCGCTGGCCGCGGTGCGCGGGCTGGGGCCCAAGCCGGTGGTGCTCCTCGACCTGCTGCTCGCGGGCCCGCAGCCCGGCCCCGAGCCGCTCCCGCTCGTGCGCCTGCGCAGCGACCAGTACGACCCCCGCAAGCTGGTGGCCTCTTCGGCGAGCCCCCTCGAGGCGCTGCTCGCGCTGGCCGAGGAGCTGCTCAAGCGCACGCGCGGAGTCCCGCTCCCGGACGAGGCCGCGGGCCGGGGCCGGCCGCTGCGCATGTTCGACTCCCTCGACGCCTATTCGGCGGAGGTCCTGCGGGCCGCCCCCGCGACTCGAGCCGCCTGAGCGCTGCCGGCGCGCTGCGCGTCGCCTGCCGACGAGCTGCACGCGGGGCTACCGTGTCACGTCGCCGGGCAGATCGACCGATCTGTGGATGGCGCTCGAATCCGGGGAGCCCCATGGCGATGCGGCACAGGCTGGCGCTCTGCGCCCTGATCCTGATCTTCGGCGCGGCGCCGCGCGCCTCCGCCGTCTTGATCGCCTCCGAGCCCGGCTCCGGCAACACCACCGCCCCCGCCGACGATCCGGGCTTCGCGCACGTCGGCTCGCCCGGCATCGCCACCGTCGTCTATCTGGGCAATGGCTGGGTGCTCACCGCCAACCACGTCGCCGACGCGGACGTGACGCTCGGCGGCGTCGTCTATCCGCGCGTGCCGGGCTCGCGCGTCAACTTCACGAATCCGGACCTCACGCTTCCCGACATCGTCGCCTATCGCATCGATCCCCACCCCGATCTTCCGATCCTTCCGATCGCCGCCGAAACCCCGGCCGACGGAACGCCGGTGGTGATGATCGGGCACGGTCTTGACCGCGGCGCAGCGACCAGCTGGGAAGGACACGACGGATTCTTCGTGGTGGGGACGCAATCGGTGCGCTGGGGCAGCAACGAGATCGCGGGCGCCGGGATGGTGGGCAGCGACGCGGCGATCGCGACGACCTTCGACGCCGGCGCGACGGAGCACGAGGCCCAGGCGCAGTACGGCGATTCGGGCGGGGCCGTCTTCGCGAAGAACGCTCAAAACAGCTGGGAGCTCGCCGGGATCATCTTCGCGATCGACACCTACGAGGACCAGCCCTACTACCTCGCGCTCTACGGCAACGTCACCTACGCGATCGATCTCTCGGCCTATCGCGACCAGATCATCGCGACCGTGCGACCCGAGTGCAGCGACGAGGCGGAGAACGACGGCGACGGCAAGCTCGACTTCCCGGCCGATCCCGGCTGCACCAGCGCCGCGGATCTCTCGGAAGCGGCGGACTGCATCGACGGACTCGACAACGACGGAGACGGGCTCGTCGACTACGGGACGGACCCCGGCTGTCGGAACCGCCAGGAGTGGGTGCGCGAGGATCCCGCCTGCGACAACGGGATCGACGACGACGGCGACAGCCTGGTCGACGCAGCCGACCCCGAGTGCGCCGCATCGCCCGCGTGGTGGACGGACGAGGGTGCGCCCTACCCCACGGGCTGCGGAATCGGATTCGAGCTCGTCCTGGTGATTCCGCCGCTGGCGGCGCTCCGTCGGCGGCGCGCGCGCACGGGCTGAAATCCTCTCGCGTCAGAGCACGCGGACGTTGGTGGCCTCTGGACCTTTTCGCCCCTCACCCACCTCGAACTCGACCTGCTGCCCGTCCTGGAGGGTGCGGAATCCCTCCGAGACGATGTTCGAATGGTGGACGAAGACGTCCTTCCCACCACCCTCGGGTGTGATGAATCCGTACCCCTTCTGATCGCTGAACCACTTCACCGCGCCCTTCGGCACCGTCCGCCCTCCTGTCCCGTACCGGTCTCCGTCTGGGTCCTGGCCCGGGTCTCGCTTGCTGGCTTCCCGCCTCGCGGCGCCGCCGCGCCGCCAGGCAGCCGCGCAGCATACTCGCTTTCGAGCCCCGATTTGAAGGATTTCTCGGCCGCCGCCGGTCGCGCCCGGGCCCTTCGGCTACCCTGCGCGTCCGGGTGGAATCCGCCCGGGGGAGCGCCATGGCCCTCAAGATCCTCGGCTCGCCGTCCTCCTCCAGCCCGGTCGCCGACCAGCTGCGCAGCGCGATCGAGTCGGCGCTGACGGGAGCCCGCGCCCAGGTGCGCGCGGCGAGCCCCGGACACTTCGAGATCGAGGTCGCCTGGGACGCCTTCGCCGGAAAGTCGAAGCTCGCCCAACATCAGATGGTGTATCGCGCGATCACGCCGCTGATGAGCGGCGACGACGCGCCCGTGCATGCGATCGACCGTCTCGAGTGCAGAGTCTGAGACACCCGGGCTAGCGCCGCACCGCGAACCAGCGCTCCGTGTCTCCGCGCTCGAGGATCCGGTGCGCCTGGTCCGACGGATCGATCCCAGCGCGCGCGAAGAGCGCGCGCTGGATGCTCCCCGAGCTCCGCCAGCAGCTGGTGCGCAGCAGGTACCAGTCCGGCGGCTGCTCGCGAAAGACCGGCTCGGAGACGCGGATCTCCACGCCGTCGAGATCCGCGTAGAAGAGGGCTTCCGCGGCGGGATGGAAGCGCACGAGTGGCAGCTCGCCGGGCGGAGCGAGGGCGGCCAGGAAGCCGCGCACGCGGGCACGCTCGTCGGCGCGCAGGTACGGCTCGCCGTCCGAGAAGCGCATGCGATGCCAGACGACGTTGCCGGGAAAGCCGACCGGATTCGGCACGCGGTGCGCCGCCAGGTTCCCGAGCAGCAGCGCCAGCCACACGCCCGCGAGCGCGAGGCCGGAGCGGCGCGCCAGGGCGCTTCGCCGCGTCAGCCAGAGGCCGGCGGCCTCGAGCGCGAGCACCGAGAGCAGCAGGTAGAAGAGCTCCTCGAAGACCTCGTACCAATACTCCTGACCGATGCTGTGGGCGATCAGCGCGGGCGCCGCGAGGCAGGCGAGCAGCGGCGCATCCGGGACGTCGCGCCGCAGACGGCGCGCGAGCAGCAGGAGCGCCGCCAGCGCCAGCAGGCGGCCGTCGCCCAGCACCTCGAGCCGGGAGGCCCCGGCCTTGCGCGCGAACTGGTGCGCGAACCCCTGCGCGAACGCCTCCGGGTTCGCGGCGGCGAGCGCAACGAACGCGAGCCACGCCAGCAGGACGGCGAGACCGGCGGCCGCGCCCAGCGGGCCAGGACGCGGCAGACCGGCCGGGGTGCGCGCCTCGAGCCAGACCCAGGCCGCGCCGCCGAGCAGGAACCAGGCGCCGTTGGGGTGGACGAGCGGGGTCGCGGCGAGCAGCGCGAGCCCCGTCCAGGGGCGACGGCTCCGCAGCAGCGCGAAGCCGCCGAGTACGCCGAGCAGCAGGAGCGCCTCCATGCGGGCGACGTTGCCGGCGGCGACGAAGGTGCGGCCCAGGAAGAACGCGCCGGCGAGCAGCAGCGCGGCGCGCGGATGCGGAAGGCGCCGCAGCAGCCCGGCGAGCAGCGCGAAGCCCGCCAGCAGACAGGCGAGCGAGAGGGCGCGCGCGAGCGCGAAATCGAACCCGAGCAGCTTGAAGGCCCCGCCCATCGCGAAGAACCAGCCCGGCGGCATCCACAGGATCGGGGAGTCCGGATCGAGCTGCGGTGCGAGCAAAGTCCCCGTGTCCGCGACGGCCTTCGCCTGCCACAGGAATTGCGCCTCGTCGATCCAGGGCGGCGGAAAGCTGAACCCCGCGCGCGCGTGCAGCGCGATCTGCGCGAGGCCGAAGGCGAGCGCGAGCGCCCAATAATTCATGGAACCGGCGTCGCCGTGTAGACCGCGTGACGCAGGCCTCCCTTGCCGGGACGGCTGCGGACCGCGTCGAAGCCCGCCGCGCGCAGGCGTCGCTCGAAGGCCGCGTCCGGCCGTTCCGACCAGACCGCGTAGACGCCGCCCGGCGCGAGCGCGGCGCGGGTCGCCGAGAGCATGCCGGCCTCGAAGCACGCCTCGCCGGCTCCGGGGCCCGTGTAGAGGTCGAGCAGGATCGCGTCGAAGCGCTCGCCCGAGGCCGCCGCGCGCCGGATCGAGGCGCCCACGTCGCCCAGCTCGATCTCGACGCGGGGATCGAGCGCCGCGGCGGCGGTGAGCGGCGCCAGCACGCTGCGACACCAGGCCACGACACAGGGATGCAGCTCAGCGACGCGGACGCGCGCCGCAGGCGGAACCGCATCCAGCGCCGCGCGCAGCGTGAAGCCCATCCCGAGGCCGCCGATCAACAGGCTCGGACTGGCGCGCCCGGCCAGACGCGCGCACGCCTCGGCCGCCAGCGCCTGCTCGGAGCGGTGCGCGGAGGAGTTCATCAGCACGCGGCCATCGTGCAGGATCAGGAAGTCGCGCTCGCCGCGCCGCCGCAGCTCGAGCGCTCCGTCGGACGTCTCCACGCGCTCGAGTGTGACCCATTTTTGCGTCACTTCGCTCGCCTGCGGCAGGCCTTGGTGAACTCCGCTCGCCTGCGGCTCGCTGCGCGCTTCGCTTGCGCGCCCTACGTATTTATCGTGCCTTCCAGGCGGGCTTGCGCTTCTGGGCGAAGGCGCGCGGGCCCTCGACGAAGTCCTCGCTGCGCAGCATGGCGCCGAGCTGGTCGTAGCGGCCCTGCATCGCCTCCTCGATGGAGCCGGCGCCGAGCCCTTCCAGGGCGCACTGCTTGGAGGCGCGCACGGAGAGCGGCGCGCACTCGAGGATCTCGCCGGCCCAGCGCCGCGCCGCCGCCATCAGCTCCGCCGGCGGAACCACCTCGTTCACGAAGCCGAACGCGAAGCCCTCGCGCGCGGAGACCCTGCGGCCGGTCAGCAGCATGCCCATCGCGTGCTTGAGCGGGATCTGGCGCGGGAGGCGGTGCATGCCCCCCGCCAGCGCCGCCAGCCCCACGCGCGGCTCCGGCAGCGCGAAGACGGCGTTCTCGGAGGCGATCAACAGATCGCAGGCCAGCGCGATCTCGAAGCCTCCTCCCATCGCGACGCCGTTCACCGCGGCGATCACGGGCTTCACCAGGTCGTAGCGCGCGGTGAGCCCGGCGAAGCCCTTGGGCGCCAGCGCGAGCTTTCCGTCGCCGGCCGCCTGGAACTTGAGGTCATTGCCCGCACAGAAGGCGCGGTCTCCTTCCCCGGTGATGATCGCGACCCACAGGTCGGGGTCGGCCGCGAACTCGTCGAAGACCTTCTCGAGCTCGAAATTCGCGGGGGGATGCAGCGCGTTGTAGACCGCCGGACGTGCGATCGTCACCGTGAGGATCTTGTCGTCGCGCTCGACCTTGCAGAACTCCGGCATGGCGGCCTCCGCCCCGCAGCAGCGGGATTTGGCGACAGGTTAGCGCGCCGCCCGCTCAGGCTCCCTGCGCGGACTCGAGCTCGGCCGCGAGCCGCTCCCAGTTCTGGTAGAGAGCGGCGATACGGCTCCGCAGCCCGGTCCTTTCGGCTTCGAGCGCCCTGACGGCGTCGCCATCACGATGCACCTGGGGGTCTCCGAGCCGCCATTGGAGCTGCTCGAGAGCGGCCTCGTGCTGCGCGATCTCCGCCTCGACCGCGGCCAGCTTCTTGCGGGCGCGCTCCTGCCCCTTCACGCGCTGCTTGTCCTGCTCGCGCGCCGCGCTGCGCGCTTCCTTCGAGCTGGGCTCGGCGGCCTTCGGCTCGGGCATGGCGGCCGCGCCGGCGCCCGCCGCGGTCGCCGACCGCTCGAAGTCTTCGTAGTTGCCCGCGTGATCGCGCAGCACGCCGTCGCGCACCTCGACCACCCGCGTCGCGAGCGCGTTGATGAAGGCCCGGTCGTGCGAGATGAAGAGCAGCGTCCCCTGGTAGTCGGAGAGCGCCTCTTCGAGCACCTCGCAGGCCGCCACGTCGAGATGGTTGGTTGGCTCGTCGAGCACCAGGAAGTTTGCCGGCCGCAGCAGCATCTTGGCCAGCGCGAGCCGCGCCTTCTCGCCGCCCGAGAGCACCGAGACCTTCTTCTGGACGTCGTCACCCGAGAAGAGGAAGGCGCCCAGGTGGCCGCGCAGCCGGGGCATGTCGTCCAGGTTGGCCGCGCTCTCGAGCTCGGCGAGCACGCTGCGCGAGCCGTCCAGCGTCTCCAGCTGGTGTTGCGCATAGGCGGCCACGGTGACGTTGTGGCCGAGGGTGCGCGAACCCGCGTCGAAGCCGAGCGCGCCGGCGGCAATCCGCAGCAGGGTCGATTTGCCGGCGCCGTTCGGGCCGGCGAGCGCGACCCGATCGCCGCGGCGCATCAGGAAATCGACGCCGCGGTAGACGACGGTCTCGCCGTAGCGCTTGTGCACGCCCTCCAGCCGGAGCACCACCTCTCCCGCGCGCGCCGGCGCCGGGATGCGCAGCCGCATCGAGCGCCGGCTCTCGGGCGCGAGCTCCACGCGCTCGAGCTTCGCGAGCGACTTCACGCGGCTCTGCACCTGGCGCGCCTTGCTCGCCTTGTAGCGGAAGCGCTCGATGAAGCGCTCTGTCTCCGCGATCTTGCGGCCCTGCGAGCGCGCCTCCGCCGCGAGCTGCACGCGCCAAGCTTCTTTTTGGATCAGGAAGCGGTCGTAGCCCCCCTCCCAGACCGTGAAGCGGGCGTTCTCGAGCTCGGCCACCCGGGTCGCGTGACGGCGTAAAAAAGTCCTGTCGTGGGAGACGATCAGCGCGGCGCCGCGGTACTCGCGCAGCGTCTCCTCGAACCACGCGATCGAGGGCAGGTCGAGATGGTTGGTGGGCTCGTCGAGCAGCAGCACGTCGGGGGCGGAGAGCAGCAGCTTCGCGAGCTCGACGCGCATCAGCCAGCCGCCGCTGAAGCTCGACAGGGGCCGGCCGCGGGCGGGCTCGGCGAAGCCGAGGCCGTCCAGCACGCGCTCGACCCGCGCCGCGCGCGCGAAGCCGCCGCCGAACTCGAAGCCCGAGCGCGCGCGGTCGTAGCGGTGCGCGAGATCCTCGGAAACCTCCGAGCCCTCGCGCCCGCAGCGCGCCATCTCGGCCTCGAGCCGGGCGATCTCGCGCTCGAGCTCGTCGAGATGCCCGAGCACCGAGCTGACCTCCTCGCGCACGCTGTGCGACGTGCGCGGGTCGATCTCCTGGCGCAGCATGCCGACGCGCACGTCGCGTCCCCGCACGACGCGGCCGCCGTCGGGCGCCTCCTCCCCGGCCGCGATCCGCAGCAGCGTGGTCTTCCCGGCCCCGTTCGGGCCGACGACACCGATCCGATCCCCCGCGTACACCGCGAGCGCGACGTCGCGGAACAGCGTCCGGGCGCCCAGGCTGCGGCCGACGGCGTCGAGTCGCAGCAGCACCTAGGCCCCCTTCACCACGGCGAGCAGCGCTTCGCCCCAGCGCTCCGCCTTGGCGGGGCCGACCCCGAAGCAGAGGCGCAGCGCGTCGAGGCTGGCCGGACGCCGCCGGGCGATGTCTCGCAGCGAGCGGTCGTGCAGGATCACATAGGGCGGGACGCCCTCGGCGCGGGCCCGCTCGAGCCGGAAACCGCGCAGCGCCTCGAAGAGCGGCGCCTCGGAGGGATCGAGCGCGGGGTCGCGGTCGCCCGTGCCGGGCGCGCTCCGCCGCTCGCTCCGCACCAGCGGCGCCCGCGCCGCGAGCGACGGCAGCAGCAGCCGCGCCTCGCGCTCCCCGCGCATCACGGCCTGGCCCTCGTCGGTCAGCAGCGCGAGCGGGCGCTCGCCCGACGAGAGATCCACCCAGCCCGCCGTGACGCAGCGCCGCAGCAGCTTCTCGGTCCACTCGAGCTCGTGTTCCGCGAGGGCGCCGAAGGTCCGGGTCTGCTCGAGGCCGGCCCTGGCCAGGCGCGGATCCGCAGCGCCCTGGAGCAGCCGGGCGGCGGCGCCCAGGCCGAAGCGCCCGTGGATGCGCGCCACCGCCGAGAGCGCCTTGCGCACCACCAGGCTGGTGCGCTCGGCATCCAGCCCGGCTTCTCCGTCGTCGAGGCGGCGGCAGACGTCGCAGCGCCCGCAGCCGGCGAGCGTCTCCTCCTCGTCGCCGAAGTAGCGCAAGATCGCGTCGTGCCGACAGCTCCCGCCCTCGGCCCAGCGCATCAATTCGAGGAAGAGACCCCACTTGTGGCGCAGCAGCTCGGGCGAGAGCGCGTCCTTCTCGAGCAGCGCGCGACGCCGGGCGAGATCCACCGCGGAGAGCAGCAGCAGCCCCTGGGCGGGCGCGCCGTCGCGCCCCGCGCGCCCCACCTCCTGGTAATACGCCTCCAGCGTGCCGGGCGGCGCCAGGTGGACGACGGCGCGCACGTCGGCGCGGTCGATCCCCATCCCGAAGGCGTTGGTCGCGACCACCACCTCGAGCTCGCCCGCGGCGAAGGCGCGCTGCGAGGCGTCCCGCTGCGCGCCCTCATGCCCGGCGTGATAGGCGCCCGTGCGCCAACCCGCCGCCGAGAGGCGCGCGGCCTCGGCGTCGGTCTCGCGACGCGTCGGTGCGTAGACGATGGCGGCGCCCCGGCCAGCGCCGGGAGCGCCGAGCGCCTCGGCCAGCGCCGCGTCGACGGCGCGTTCGCGCTCGCGCGCGCCGCGCACCTCGCGCGCCGCCAGCGCCAGATTCGGACGTGCGAAGCCGCGCACGATCTGGGGCGTATCGGCCGGCAGCCCCAGCCGTGCGACGATCTCGTCGCGCACGACGGGCGTCGCCGTCGCGGTGCAGGCGAGCACGCGCGCGCCGGGCAGCTCCGCCAGCAGCTCTCCCAGCGCGAGGTAGTCCGGCCGGAAGTCGTGCCCCCATTCGCTGATGCAGTGCGCTTCGTCGACGGCGACCAGCGGACAGGCGATCCGGCGCAGCAGGCCCCGGAAGCCCGGCGTGCCGAGGCGCTCGGGCGCGGCGTAAAGGAGCCGGAGCTCGCCGCGCTCGGCGCGCGCGAGCCGCCGCCGGATCTCGCCCGGCTCGAGGGTCGCCGCCAGATAGGTCGCGTCGACGCCGCGGGCCGCCAGCGCCTCGACCTGGTCGTGCATCAGGGAGACCAGCGGCGAGACGACCAGCGTGGTTCCGGGCAGCAGCAGGGCCGGGAGCTGGTAGCTGAGGCTCTTGCCGCCTCCGGTGGGCGCCACCAACAGGATCCGGCCGCCGCGGAATAGCTGCTCGATCGCCTCCCGTTGTCCCGGACGAAAGGCGGCATATCCGAGCCGGCGCAGGCCGGCGTCGAGATCGAGCTCGGGTTCGAGCACAGGGGGCATCGCGGACTCGCTGGGACCGGGGGGTGATTCGGCCCTCGACCTTAGCACCTCGGGCCTGGCTGCGGCCCAACACGCCGGCGCGTCGAAGCGCCGCGCCGGGCCCGCGTTGGATCCGGCGCCGGAATGCCGCATGCTTGCCCGCCATGACCAGCGGCAACGCCCCGCAGCCCCGGCCTTCGGCCACCGTGGTGCTGCTGCGCGACGCGGACGCAGCGACGGCCCGCCTCGAGTTCCTGCTGCTCCAGCGCGCCTCCCGCGACGGCAAGCCCGGCGCCTGGGTCTTCCCCGGCGGGAAGGTCGAGCCCGGCGACGTGCTCTCGGGCGAGCCGGGCTCGCGCGAGAGCGCGCTGCGCGCGGCCGTGCGCGAGACGCGCGAAGAGGCCGGACTCGATCTCGACGCCGCGCGCCTGGTCGCGATCTCGCGCTGGATCACGCCCGAGATCTCGCCGCAGCGCTTCGACACCTGGTTCTTCCTGGGCGTGCTGGACACCTCGCACGAGGTCGTCGTCTGCGGCGACGAGATGGTCGCGCATCGTTGGATCACGCCGCAGGACGCGCTCGAGGCCCAGCGGGGCGGCGAGATCCAGCTCGCCCCGCCGACGTTCGTGACCGTCCAATGGCTCGTCGCCCACGCGCGCGCCGGCGAGGCGCGGGACGCGCTCGGCCGCGAGCCGATCCTCACCTTCCGCCCGCGCATCTCCCGCAGCGCCGCCGGGACCTGCATGCTCTACCCGGGTGACGCGGGCTACGACAGCGGCGACCCCGAGCAGCCGGGCCCCCGCCACCGCATCCTGGCGCTGAGCGGGGGCTGGGAGTACCAGCGGAGCGGCTAGCCCGCGCGCGCTATCGCGCGCTCCCTTCCTGCACGCTCAGCCGGCGGAGGGCGGCCAGCACCGCGCGCGACCCGGCGGCCGTGCGGACCAGATGGCTCGAGGCCGCGGAGAACTCGATCCGGGGAAAGTCGTCCGTGTTGCGCGGCGCGGAGGCCGACCAGGCGCGCAGCACCTCCGCGCCGCAGACGCGGAT
The DNA here is from genome assembly GCA_036560145.1 of Myxococcota bacterium. Taxonomy (GTDB): domain Bacteria; phylum Myxococcota_A; class UBA9160; order UBA9160; family SMWR01; genus DATBRV01. The sequence continues at coordinate 7,368 of DATBRV010000082.1, read as the reverse complement.
CATCTCGCCGACCCGCTGCGGGCGCGGCCCGGCGGCGGATCTCCCGCGGAAGCCGACCAGTCCCAGGAGCGGACGCGTCGCCTGCGTCCGGTTCAGCCAGAGCTCCGCGTCCTGGAAGACATCGCTGAAGGTCGCGGCGACGATCCGAAGCTCCTCGGCCGACACCTGATCCGCCTGCAGCCACTGCACGAAGACGCCGCCCTCCGCGAGGCGGCTGCGCACGTTCGAGAAGTGCTCGGCGGTGTAGAGGTATCCGGTGCCCGCGTGCCAGGGAACGAATAGATCGCCCACGATGGCGTCGAAACGCTGATCGGTGCCGAACAGGTGATTGCGCCCGTCGGCCAGGCGAAGCTCGACGCGCGGGTCGTCGAGCACGCCGCCGTTCTCCGGCCGGAAGGCGCGCGCCAGCCGGAGCACGCCCGGGAAGAGCTCCATCGCGACCACGCGTCGGATCGAGGGGTGCGCCTGGATCGAGCTCATGCTCATCCCCGTCGCGACGCCGATGAAGGCCACCTCGCGCGGCTCGCCATGCAGCGCCAGCGCGAGCTCCCCCTGGCTGCGATGGACGCCCTGGCCCGAGCTGGCTCCCAGCGTGTAGCGGCCGTTCAGGGTGAGGGTGCGCACGCGGCGGTCCCCGGACACGCGTTCGGTCAGCGAGACGGTCGCGCCCTCGCCCTCCTCGAGCTCGAGCAGACGCTCGCCCGGCGGCAGCCGCAAGGGGACGATCTCCCAGCTGCGCAGCCCGGCGAGAGCGGCGAAAGCGAGGGCCGCGCCGAGCGCCGCCGCGCGCCAGGCCGGCGAGCGGCCGAGCTGCAGCAGCGCGACCACGCCGAGCACGGCGTAGAGCGACGCGACCAGCAGGATCCCGCGGCTCACCCCGAGCGCCGGAATCAGCAGGAAACCCGCGAGGAGCGAGCCAATCACGCCCGCGAGCGTGTTCAGGCCGGTCAGGCGCCCGACGATGGCGCCCGCATCCGGGGCGCGATCGATCGCCGCCCGCCAGATGGCGGGGAGCAGCGTGCCCACCAGCAAGGCCGGCGGCCCCATCACGAGGAAGGAGAGCGGCAGCAGCCGCAGCGCGGCTCCGAGCGGCCCGCCGATCCCGCTCAGCGCGGGCGCGCCTTCCCAAGCGCGGGCCAGCAGCGACGGAGAGGCGAGGATCGCGACGGCGCCCAGGCCGGCGCCGGCCGCCACCAGCAGCCACGGCGAACGAAGGCGATCGACGACGGCGGAGACGAGCGCCGAGCCGAGCGCCAGCGAGACGAGGAAGGTCGCGAGCACGAGCGCGAAGCTGAAGACCGAGGAATCCATCACGCCCACCAGGAGCCGCGTGTAGAGCACCTCGAGCGCAAGGGTTCCCAGGCCGGACGCGGCGGCTACCGCGGAGAACACGAACCCTCCGCCGCGCAAATCCGACACCGTTTCATGTAGAACGGGCTCCGGCGCCTGCGGGCCGCGCTCGCCGGCGAGCCCGCGCGCCGCGGCCAGCGCCCCGAGCGCCGCCGCCAGGTTCAGCGCCGCGGCGAGCAGCATGCCGCCGCGCACCCCGATTCCGATCGGCAGCCAGAAGCCCGAGACCAGCACTCCCGCCACGCCCCCCGCCGTGTTGACGGCGTAGGCGAAGCCGAGCCGACGGCCGAGGTGCTCGTCGCGCGACACCACGGCGCGCGACATCAGCGGAAGCGTCGCGCCCAGACCGAGAGAGGGCGGGACGAGCGCGGCGGCCACCAGCACGAGCTGGAGGCCCGCGAGCAGCAGCGGCGCGTCCTGCGTGGCGCGGTAGAGAAGCGGGAAGATCGCGTGGTAGAGGTGCAGCCAGCCGATCACGAGCAGCGCGGCCGCGGCGATCGCGAGCTCGACCCCGGCGTACCGGCGCAGCGCCGTGGCGCGCGGCGCGGCGGCGAAGCGTCCGCCAAGCCAATTGCCTCCCGCCATGCCCAGGAAGAAGGCGGCCAGCACGACGGCGGCCGCCCGCGTCGTGCTCCCGAACACGAGGCCGAAGCTTCGCGTCCACATCACCTCGTACACGAGGCCCGCGCAGCCGGACACGAAGAAGATCGCGTACAGCGGCCAGGGACCCCGAGCCCCGAGGCGTGGGGCGGTGATCGTCAGGGTGTCGCCGGCCATGCCGGCGTGGGCTGCTCGTGGACGGGGATCGTGTCCGGAAGTCCGCCCAGCGCCACCGCGATCTTGGAGAAGCCCATGAAGAGGGCGAGCGCGGCCGTCAGCTCCACCAGCTGCGCGGGCGTGAAGTGCGCGAGCAGCTCGCGGCGCAGATCCTCCCCGATCTCCCCCGGGCTGGCGAGGAAGGCGTCCACGTAGCGCAACACCACTTTCTGTCGATCGCTGAGGTCGCTCGCCTGGTACCCGTCCCGGATCCGATCGACGACATCCTCCGTGAGGCCTTCCTCGCGCGCGCCCTTGAATCGGATTGCCTTGCAGATCGGGCAGTCGATCGTGCGCGCATTCCGGATCCGCGCGAGCTCCTTGGTGGCCTGATCGAGCTCGCCATGGCTCCAGAGCGTTCCGTACAGGCGCAAGAAGGCTTGCAGCAGCTCGGGCTGGAGCGCGAGGGGGCTGGCCTGGATCGGATCCCGGCTCTGCGTCCGGGGCGGCTTCACGCGCGCGGCGATCATGCGCGCGCCTCCACATCGAGGCTGCAGCAGAAGCGCGAGAAGCCGTCGAAGATCGCGAGCGCCTCGACGAAGGCGACGGTGCCGGCATCGCCGAGCGCGCCCACCACCGCGGCGGCGTCGGCGTCGCTGATGCCCTTGGCGTCGAGCACGAACTGCTCGGCGAAGCGCAGGCAGGCGCGCTCCGTCGGAGAGAAATCGTCGCGGGTCCACCAGGAAGCCAGCCCGGCGATCCGGCTCTCGGAGAGCCCCGCGGCCAGCGCCTCCGGTGTCCGCACGCTCTGCGGATGGCGGGCTTCCAGGAGCTGGGCGACGCGCAGCCGGCACAGCTCGAGCACGACGGGATCCACCAGGCGTCGCGACCAGAAGAGGGCCGCGAAATCGCGCCAGGCCTCGAACAGGTTCGGACGCAGCGCGAAGACGCGCTCGAAGGGATCGCGACCCGCCGCCGTCGCGGGGAGGGGAAGCCAGCTCATGGCCCCGACCATACCCCGCGCGGCTCGCCGCTTGCCAAGCGAACGCGGAAAGGGGCAGTCTCCCGGCAGCGACGGCCGAGCCGCCCACGCCGGGCGCCGCGGCGTCGCGGGAGGCGAAGCATGACGACCCCGTTCTGGTGCATCCTGATCGCGGGCCTGCTGCCCTACGTCTGGTCGGGTGTCGCCGTGAAGGCGCGCGTCGACCAGTTCGGACAGCTCGACAACCGGCTGCCGCGCCTTCAGCAGGCGCAGCTCCAGGGCTTCGGAGCGCGCGCGCTCGGCGCCTCGGCGAACGCCTTCGAGACCTTTCCGCTCTTCGCCGCCGCGGTGATCGTCGCGCACATCGCGGGCGCGGAACCCGGCTGGTCGGCGACCTGGTCGGTCGTCTACGTGGCGTCGCGCATCCTGCACGGGATCTGCTACGCGAGCGATCTCGACAAGGCGCGCAGCGCCGCCTTCGGGCTCGGCCAGGCCTGCTCGATCGCCCTCTTCGTGCTGGCCGCGCGCGCGGCGTGAGAGGTTACGCCGTGCGGGTGCGCAGCCAGCGCTGGAGCCGGCCGAGGTGGTGGTAGGCGGGGGTGGGGCTGCTCTCGCTCTTCGGCTCGTAGGGGCCGGTGAGGTACGGGACATACATGCTGCGGCGTAGGCTCGCGGCGCCGCTGCGCTGCGAGCGGGCGACGCGGTGCCAGAGCCGGCCGTCGTGCACGGTGAGATCACCGGGCCGCGTCTCGATCGCGAACTCCTCCGGATCCGGGCGGTGGCTCACGAAGTAGGGCTTGCGGAAGCACATCGAGGCGAAGCCCTGGAGGTGGCTGCCGGGGATCAGGCGCAGCCCGCCGTTCTCGAGCGGGCAATCGTCGAGGTGGAGCCCCACGTTGAGCATCCGGAGCGGCAGGCGCCCGTAGAAGAGATCGCGCAGGCCGTCCGTGTGCCAGCCGAGGGCGGGAGCCACGCTTCCGCGCGCGTTCAGGAAGCGGTTCACGACCACGCCGTCCTTCTCCTCGTCGCCCACCCGCGCGTCCTTCCCCACCAGACGCCGGATCGGCTCGAAGCGGGCGTCGCGCACGAACTCGCGGATCGTCCCCGAGAAGAGCGAGCTGAAGGCGAAGCGCTGGACGGCGGGCTTGCCGTCGATGCGGCCCCAGAAGACCGGCACGCCGTTCACCGTGCGCCGGTTCTCGTCCAGCCAGAGCCGCTCGATCCGCTTCAGCGCGCCGTCGATCTCGGCGATCTCGTCCGCGCTCGCCACGCCTTCGAAGACGAGGAATCCGTGCGCGTCGAGGAAGGCCGCCTGCTCGGGCAGGATCTCGGGCCCGAGGCGGAAGCGCGTGGCCAGCGGCGGCAGACCGCCGGCCCGCTCAGGTCGGTTCGAAGCGGTTGTGGCCATCGTGGCTCGAGAGCTTGCCGACGCTGCCCACGTCCCGGCTGGCGAGGAAGGCCTCCAGCGAGGCGCGATCGTCGGGGGTGTTGGCGAGGAAGCGGGCGCCGGCCTGCGTGCGGCCCAGCACGATGCCCCGCGTCGGCTCGCCCTCGCGGTCGAACAAGACGGTGTAGGTCTCCACGGTTCCCTCGCCGTGCGCTTCGGGGATCGGCGCGAGCGGCGCGCGCCGCGCCCGCTCCGCCGCGCTCGGCGGGGCCGGCGGAGCGCCCGATTTCTCGCGCGGCAGCGTCGACCAGACGCTCGCGGCGTGGCGGGTCAGGTACCAGCCGTTGCCGGTCACCAGCCCCTTCGTTCCGGGCCGGGCGCGCAGGCGCTCGGTCATCGCGGCCAGCGCGTGCAGCGTGTAGTTGTTTCCGGGCCCGCCCGCGTACGGGAGCCCGCCCGTCACCGTCAGCCCGCGTGGGTCGTTCTCGTCGAGGCCCAGCATCTCGCAGGCCATCTCGACGGCGACCGGGAAGCAGCTGTAGAAGTCGAGATGGTCGATCTCCTCGAGCGCGAGGCCGGCCTCGGCGAGCGCGCCGGTCGCGGCTTCGCGCAGCGCAGGGCTGGCGGCGAAGTCCGGGCGCTCGCTCGGGAACCAGGCCAGCTCCTCGGCATTCGCCCCGCCCCACCAATGGAGCCAGCGATCCTCGGGGACGCCGAGCTCGCGCGCCGCGCCTGCCGACATCAGCAGCACCGCCGCCGCCTGATCGGTCTCCATCACCGCGTTCAGGTACTTGGTGTAGGGGTACGCGATCATCCGGTTGCTGGGCGAGGGCAGCGTGAGTTCGTCGGCGCTGCGGACGACGGGGAACCAGGCGTGCGGGTTCTTCGCCGCCACCTGCGTGAAGCGGCTCATCAGCGCGCCCATCCGTCGGCGGTGCTCTTCGCGGGAGAGGCCCCGCTTCGCCCGCAGCGCGTTCTCGAAGATCGGATAGATGTCGGGCGGCATGCGCAGCCCGTACTCCGTCTCCAGCGGCGACGACCCCGGCCGGTGGTCGCCAAACAGGGCTGCCTCGCCGCTGCCTCCGGAGGGCCAGTCGGGCTTGACGCCGGCGCGCCGAGCCCGCCGGAAGCTGCGGATCGAATTGCTGCCGGCGACCAGCGCCACCCGCGCCTTGCCCGCGGCGATCCGCCGGGCCAGCTCGCTCACGAGCGTGATCGGGAGCTCGCCGCCCGTGGCCGTCAGGATCTCGTGCGCGGGCGTGGCGCCGAGCTTCTCGGCGAGCAGGCGCGGGGCGTTCTTCGGCCGCCAGGCCACCACCTCGACGACGGCGAGCGTGTCGAGCTCGCGCAGCGCCCGCCGCCCCGCTCCGGAATCCTCGGCGGCGGCGTGCGCCACGCCTTCGAGCAGCGCGAGGGGACCCGAGGCCGACGCGGGCTGCGCCTCGCGAAGGCAGGACTGCGCGACGCCGACAAGAACCGGGCGCTGGTCGTCTTTCACGCTCGGGCCTCCCGCCAGGCAGCGTTGAGGAGCGAAAGTCTAGCTATGCTGGAGCGCCCGCGCCTTTGCCGAGCGCAGCGAGGAGATGCATGCAGCGATTCGAGAACAAGGTGGCGCTCGTCACGGGCGCGGCTTCGGGGATCGGGCGGGCCACCGCCGAGCGGCTGGCCGAGGAGGGCGCGACGCTCACCCTCGCCGACGTGCAGGCCGCCGGCCTCGACGAAACTGCGAAGCGGGTGCGCGAGCGCGGCGCCGAAGCCCACAGCCTCCTCTGCGACGTATCGGATCCGGCGCAAGTGCAGGCGACCGTCGGCGAGACGATCAGCCGCTTCGGCCGGCTCGACGTGCTCTGCAACATCGCCGGAATCCTGCATTTCGGGAACACGCACGAGTACCCGCTGGCGGACTGGAACCGCATCCTCGCCGTCAACCTGACCGGCACCTTCCTGATGTGCCAGGCCGCCATCCCGCACCTGCTGGCGACGCGCGGCAACATCGTCAACACCGGCTCGACGGCGGGCCTGGCCGGCCATCCCTGGACCTGCGCGTACTCCGCCTCGAAGGGCGGCGTGCTGGCGCTCACCTACGGCATCGCGATCGAATATGGGAAGCAGGGCCTGCGCGCGAACGCGGTCTGCCCGGGATCGGTGACGACGCCGATCGTCGAGCAGGCGCAGGTCCCGGCGGGCGCGGACAAGAAGCTCCTCTACCGCATCATGCCGCTCGACCAGTTCCGCGGACCCGAGACCGTCGCGAGCGCGATCGCGTTCCTCGCCTCGCAGGATGCGGCCCACATCAACGGCGTCGCGCTCCGGGTGGACGGCGCGACGCTTTCCTGAGCGTTCCGACGTCTCCCGACGGATTCGGCCGCGCTCCGACTCCCTTTGGCTTCCACGGCGCCGCCTCCCGCAGCCTAGCCTCGGCTCGAGAGGTCCCGGCACGGGGAGAGGTGGATGACGTCGGAGCGACCCGGGTCGGACGCGCGGGAGGCGCTCTCGGGCGAGAGCCGGGCGATGCAGATCGTGAGGCAGCGGGTGCGCGACTTCGGACCCGCCGAGGCGACCGTCCTGATCGGCGGCGAGACCGGAACCGGGAAGGAGCTGACGGCGCGCGCCCTGCATGCCGCCAGCGCGCGTGCCGCCGGTCCATTCGTGGCCGTCAACTGCGCGGCGCTGCCTTCGGAGCTGGTCGAGAGCGAGCTCTTCGGATGCACGCGCGGCGCCTTCACCGGCGCCTCGCAGACGCGGCCGGGCCTCTTCGACGCGGCCCGCGGCGGAAGCCTGCTGCTCGACGAGATCGGCGAGCTCCCGCGCAGCGCGCAGGCGAAGCTGCTCCGCGTGCTCGAATCCGGGAGCTACCGCCCGCTCGGCGCCATCCGCGAGAAGCAGGCCGACG
>DATBRV010000081.1:0-10686 GCA_036560145.1 Myxococcota bacterium | reverse complement strand
CGCGCCCCCGGCGCCTGATGGCGGAGCAGCTGCGGCTCCTGCCGGGCTACGGAACGGCGCACCTGCAGCTCACGCTCGCGGCGCTGCTGCTCGCCGTCGCGATCGCGGTGCCGCTGGGAATCGCCGTCGCCCGCCGGCGCGGGCTGGAGACGCCGCTGCTCGGCCTGGCGGGCGTCGTCCAGACCATCCCCGGCCTCGCGCTGCTCGCGATCATGGTTCCCACGCTCGCCATGCTGGGCCATCTCACGCAGCGCACGTTCGGCTTCGAGCTGCGCAGCATCGGCTTCCTGCCCGCGCTGACCGCGCTCACCCTGTACGCGCTGCTTCCGATCCTGCGCAACACCGTGGTCGGGATCGGGGGCGTGGATCCCGCGTTGCTCGAGGCGGCGCGCGGGGTGGGAATGACCGAGGGCGAAGTGCTGCGGCGGGTTGCGCTGCCGCTCGCGATGCCCGTGATCGTCGCGGGGCTGCGCACCGCGGCGGTCTGGGTGGTGGGCACGGCGACGCTTTCGACCCCGGTGGGCGCGACCAGCCTCGGGAACTTCATCTTCAGCGGCCTCCAGACGCGCAACTACGCGGCCGTCGGCGTCGGCTGCGCCGCGGCCGCCGCGCTGGCGTTGCTCCTCGACCAGCTGATCCGCGCGCTCGAATCCGGCCTGCGCGAAGGGCGCCGCATGCGGATCGCCGCCGCGCTGCTGCTGCTCGCCGGGCTGTGCGGCTGGGCAGCGCTCGGCTTCGCCGCGCCGGCACGGCGCTCCGCCTCCCGCGAGGTCGTGATCGGCGCCAAGACCTTCACGGAGCAGTACGTGCTCTCGGAGCTGCTCGCCGCGCGGATCGCCGAGCAGACGGGGCTGAAGACGAGCACCCTGCCCTCGCTCGGCTCGACGGTCGCCTTCGACGCCCTGCGCTCGAACCAGATCGACGTCTACGTCGAGTACTCGGGCACCATCTACGCGACGCTGATGCACCGCTCGCAGCTTCCCGAGGATCGCGCGCGCGTGCTCGCCGAGGTCGCGGAGTTCCTGCGCAGCCAGCACGGGATCCCGATCGCGGCGGCGCTCGGCTTCGAGAACACCTACGCGCTCGGCATGCGCGCCGCGCAGGCGCGCGAGCTCGGGATCCAGCGCATCAGCCAGCTCGCCGCGCACGCGCCAAAGCTCGAGATCGGCGGCGACTACGAGTTCTTCCAGCGCCCGGAGTGGAGCGCGCTCCAGCGCAGCTATGGCCTCGCCTTTCGCGCCGAGCGCAGCATGGATTCGTCCCTCATGTACCAGGCCGTGGCGCAGGGCGAGGTCGACGTGATCACCGCCTTCTCGACCGACGGCCGGATCGCGGCGGAGGACATCGCGCTGCTCGAGGACGACCGCGGCGCGATCCCGCCCTACGACGCGCTGGTGCTGGTGGGCCCGCGCGCGGCGCGCGAGCAGCCGCAGCTGCTCGCCGCGCTGGCGGGCCTCGCCGGCGCGATCGACGCCGCCAGCATGCGCCGCATGAACCTCGCGGTGGACCGCGACGGCCGCTCCCCCGCCGAAGTCGCGCGGGAGTTCCTGAGCCGGCGAAGCGCCGCCCGCGCTAGCGCCGGACCGTGATCGCCGCGTTCGAAATGATGACGGCGTCGCGTTCCTTCGACTTCGCCTGGATCAGGATCTTGTCGCCTTCCTGCCAGTACGAGGTGAGGTACGTCTCGCCCGGGAAGCCGACGCCGGCAAAACGAGCTTGATAGCGCGCCACCTTCGTCACGTCTCCGCCCAGCACCTTGTCGACGATCGCCTTGCAGACGATCCCGTAGGAGCAGAGGCCGTGGATGATCGGCTTGTCGAAGCCGCCCATCTTGGCGAAGTCGGGATCCGCGTGGAGCGGGTTCTTGTCGCCCGAGAGCCGGTAGATCAGCGCCTGCTGCGGAAGCGTGGTCGACGTGATCACTCCGTCCGGGGCCCGCGTCGGCGCCTCGTTGCCCGCCTTCGGGCCGGAATCTCCGCCGAAACCGCCTTCGCCGCGCAGGAAGAGCGAGAAGCGGTTGGTGAAGAGCGGCTTGCCGGCTTCGTCCCGGGTCTTCACCTCGAGCACCACCAGCGCGGCCTTGCCCTTGTCGTAGATCCCGGCGACGCGCCCCGCGTTGCTGACGGTGGCCTCCGGCGGAATCGGCTGGTGGATCTCGATGTCCTGCTCGCCGTGCAACAGCATCGCGAAGTTGAAGGAGAGGCCGGGAATGTTGCCGATCGAGCCCAGGGCCCCGAATACCGGAACCACCCCGTAGCTCGGCAGCACCTTCAGGTTCTTCTCGTAGGTGTACTCGAGCTCGCCGCGGTCCGTGGCCGGAACGCCGGCGCCGACGCCCAGGTGATAGAGGATCACCTGATCCCTGGTCCAGGTGTACTTGCCCTCGCCCAGCTGGGCGCCGAGGGCCTTCTTGGGATCGATCGGCATGAAGTCCTCCTAGGCGCGCTTCTTGAGCGCTTCGGCCATCGCCTTGGTCTCGTCGGCGATGCTCGCGGGGATGCTGTAGCCCTCGGGGCTGCGGATCTTCTCGATGTTGGTGCGGATGTCCTCGACGCTCGGGATGCCGCCCTTGGGCGCGATCCAGCCCGGAGCCATGCCCACGAAGATCCGCGCGTAGCGGCCCGCGCCCACGTCGAAGATCTCGTGGGTGAGCTGACACTCCTCGGAGACGAGGTACGCGACCAGCGGCGTCACGAAGTTCGGATCCAGGGCGTCCGCCATCGGCCCGAGCAGCTGCTCCGTGAGGCGCGTCTTCGCGATCGGCGCGATCACGTTACACTTGATGTTGTTCTTGGCGCCCTCGACGGAAAGTACGTTGGACAGGCCCACCAGGCCCATCTTCGCGGCGCCGTAGTTGCTCTGGCCGAAGTTGCCGAAGATCCCGGCGCCGGACGCGGCGAACACGATCCGGCCGTAGTTGTTCTCCTTCATCACGCGGAAGGCGGGCTGCGTCACGAAGAACGCGCCCTTCAGGTGCACGTCGAGCACCACCTCGAGATCCTTCGTCTCGAGCTTCGCGAAGGTCTTGTCGCGCAGGATGCCGGCGTTGTTGATGACGATGTCGACCTTGCCGAAGTTGTCGAGCGCGGTCTGCACGATCGCGGCGCCGCCCTCGGGCGTCGAGACGGAATCGTAGTTGGCGACGGCCTTGCCGCCGGCCTCGTTGATCTCCTTCACGACCTGATCGGCCATGCTGGAACCGGCGCCGGTGCCGTCGGCGCGGCCGCCGAGGTCGTTCACCACCACGCTCGCGCCGCGCGCGCCCAGCATCAGCGCATAGGTCTTGCCGAGACCGCCGCCCGCACCGGTGACGATCGCGACCCTGCCGTCGTATCGGATCTCGCTCACTGGAACTCCTCGTGAATGGGAACGGCCGCTCGAAGGGCGGCCGGCCGGCAGCATAGCCGAAAGAGGCCGCCCGCGGGAAGGCTCCCGGCCCCGGTTTGCGGCGCCGGGCCCGGGGTGGCAGCCTCGCCGCCGTGGACCCGTCCTTCCGCTTCCCGAGCACGCTGGCGCGCCACGGCCTGGCTCCCCTGCGGCGGGCCGCACCGTCGACGCTCCAGGTCAACGTCGGCAAGCGCTGCGACCTCGCCTGCCACCACTGCCACGTCGAATCCGGCCCCAAACGCACCGAGAGCATGGACGCCCGCACGGCGGCGCGCGTGCTCGAGCTGCTCGCGCGCGAGCCGGGCCTCGCGACCCTCGACCTGACCGGCGGCGCCCCCGAGCTGTGCGCGCAGTTCCGTCCGCTCGTCGAGGGCGCCCGCAGGCTCGGCCGCGAGGTGATCGACCGCTGCAACCTCACCGTGCTGCGGCTTCCCGGGCAAGCCGACACCGCGGAGTTTCTGGCCGCTCACGAAGTCCGGATCGTGGCGTCCCTGCCCTGCTACACGCGCGAGAACGTCGACCAGCAGCGCGGGCGCGGCGTGTTCGAGGACAGCATCCAGGCGCTGCGCACGCTGAATCGGCTCGGCTACGGGCAGCCGGGATCGAAGCTCGGGCTCGACCTCGTCTACAACCCGCTGGGCGCCAGCCTGCCGCCCGACCAGGGCGGGCTCGAGGCCCGCTACCGCGCGGAGCTCCGAGAGCTCTTCGGCATCGAGTTCCACCGCCTCTTCACGATCACGAACGTCCCGATCAAGCGCTTCGCGCACGCGCTCGCGCGCGAGGGTCGCGAGGCGGAGTACCTCTCGCTGCTGGTCGCGCACTTCAACCCGCGCACCGTGGACGCGCTGATGTGCCGGCACCTCGTCTCGGTGGGCTGGGACGGCGAGCTCTACGACTGCGACTTCAACCAGATGCTGGAGCTCCCGCTGGGAGGGCGACGCCGCAGTGTGTGGGACGTGGAAGGACTTGCCGCGATCGCGGGCGAGGACGTCGCGACCGGGCCCCACTGCCACGCCTGCACGGCCGGAGCCGGCTCGAGCTGCGGCGGAGCCCTGGCGTGAAGCCCGCGAAGATCGCGCTCGCGCTGCTCGTGCTCGTCGCGCTGGTGCTGGCGGGCCGCTCGGCCGGCGCGCACTTCGCCGCCTTCGCAGCCTGGGTGCAGCAACAGGGCGCCCTCGGCCCCGCCGTCTTCATCGCGGGCTATGCGGCGGCGGTGGTCGCCTTCGTGCCCGGCTCCCTCCTCACGCTCGCCGCGGGCGCGATCTTCGGCCTCGGCTGGGGGACCCTCTACGTCCTGATCGCCGCCACGCTCGGCGCCTCGCTCGCGTTCCTGGTGGCGCGCTACGTCGCGCGCGGCTTCATCGAGCAGCGCCTGGCGGGCGATCCGAGGCTCGCCGCGATCGACCGCGCGATCGGCGAGGAGGGCCGCAAGATCGTGCTGCTGCTGCGGCTCTCGCCGGCCTTCCCGTTCAACCTGCTCAACTACGCGCTCGGCCTCACGCGCGTGCGCTTCGGCGACTACCTGATCGCTTCGGTGGGCATGCTCCCCGGCACGCTGCTCTACGTCTACTCGGGCAAACTCGCCGGCGACGTCGCGACGCTGGCGGGCGGCGCGGCGCCCGCGCGGGGCCCCGGCTACTGGGCCCTCCTCGCGGTGGGCCTGGTCGCGACGCTGCTGGTCACGCTGCTCGTCACGCGCACGGCACGGCGCGCGCTAGACCAGGCGACCGCCGTGCCGGCCGCCTCATGACGAAGACGGACGTGAGCGGGGCGGACGCGGACCGCGGTGCGCCGCCCGGCATCCTGCCGCTCGACGCGCACAACCTGCGGCTGCTCGCGAACGTGCATCCCGCGGACTGGAAGAATCCCGAGCCGGCGCCCCGCTACAACCTGGTGGTGCTCGGCGCCGGCACCGCGGGGCTGATCAGCGCCGCCGTCGCCGCCGGGCTGGGCGCGAAGGTCGCGCTCGTCGAGCGCTTTCTCATGGGCGGCGACTGCCTGAACATCGGCTGCGTGCCCTCGAAGAGCGTGATCCGCGCCGGGCGCCTGATCGAAGACGCGCGCCGCGCGGGCGCCCTCGGCGCGCCCGCCTTCGCGCGCGACGCCGTCGATTTCGGCGCCGCCATGCAGCGCATGCGCCGGATCCGCGCGCAGATCAGCAGCGACGACTCGGCGCTGCGCTTCCGCGACGAACTCAAGGTGGACGTCTTCCTCGGCGAGGCGCGCTTCACCTCGCGCGACTCCATCGAAGTAGGCGGCCGCAGCCTGCGCTTCGCAAAGGCCGTGATCGCGACCGGCGCCCGCCCGGCGCTGCCGCCGATCCCCGGCCTCGCGCAGGCGCGCCCGCGCACGAACGAGACGATCTTCGAGCTGACCGAGCGGCCGCGGCGCCTGGTCGTGATCGGCGGCGGCCCGATCGGCGCCGAGCTGGCGCAGGCCTTCTGCCGGCTCGGCTGCGAGGTGACGCTCGTCGAAGCCGGGCCGCGCCTGCTGCCGCGCGAGGACGCCGACGCGGCCGAGATCGTGCAGCGACGGCTCGCCGCAGAGGGCGTGAGCCTGCGGCTCGGGGCCAGCGCCCTGCAGGTCGAGCTTCGCGGCAATGCGAAGGCGCTGCGCCTGCGCGGCGCCGACGGCGACGTAACGGAGCTGCTCGCCGACGAGATCCTGATCGCGGTCGGCCGGCTGCCGAACCTCGAGGGGCTGAACCTCGAGACCGCGGGGGTCGAAGCCGACGCGCGCGCGGGCGTCCGCGTGAACGACCATCTCCAGACCAGCAACCCGCGCATCTACGCCGCCGGCGACATCTGCATGGACTGGAAGTTCACGCACGCGGCCGACGCCGCCGCCAAGATCGCCGTCCAGAACGCCCTCTTCCTGCGCACCAAACGCCTGTCGTCGCTGGTGATGCCCTGGTGCACCTACACCGATCCCGAGGTCGCGCACGTCGGCCTCTACGAACGCGAGGCGGCGGAGCGCGGGATCGCGGTGGATACCTACCTCGTGCCCCTCGATCAGGTGAACCGCGCCGTGACCGACGGCGAGGAAGAGGGCTTCATCAAGGTCCACGTGAAGCGCGGCAGCGACCGCATCCTGGGCGCCACCATCGTCGCCGCGCACGCCGGCGAGATGATCAGCGAGGTCACGCTCGCGATCGTCGGCAAGCTCGGGCTCGGCACGCTGCTCGGCGTGATCCATCCCTATCCGACGCAGGCCGAGGGCATCAAGCGGGTGGCCGGCCTCTGGGTGCGCACCCGCGCCACGCCGCTCGTGAAGCGCGCGCTCTCCGGCTGGATGGCGCTGCGGCGGGGAAGATGACTCCCTAGAACACGCCGAGCAGGACGTCCGCGTCGGTCGCGTAGACGCGGAAGTACTCGTAGGGGACGTAGGCGTAGCCGCCGTCGCCCCAGCAATGTCCCCAGGAATTCTTGACGATGAAGTAGCCGCCGCCGGCGCCGTCCGGGACGCCGGCCGGGAGATCCGGGTTGTCGACGAAGCCGACGGCCAGCAGCGCGTGGCCGCCGCGGAAGCTCGCGGGGTCTTCGCCCGCCACGAAGCTCACGACGCCGCTGTCCGCCCCGGCCTTGCAGACGGGAGGCGTGGCGTCGTCGCAGTTGGCGGCGTCGAACTGGGGCGTGACCGGGATCCCGAACAGCACCGAATTGCCGCCGGCGAGCACCAGCCGGGCCAGCTGCACCGATTGCACCGAGCTCTGCGTATCCGGGTTCCAGAGCTGGAACGCGCTCTTCAGCTGGAAGCCGAAGAGGGCCGTGGCGACGTCCGGCTCCGCCCAGCCGCACTGGAGGCCGGACGCGGTGATCGCGCAAAGCTCGGGCGACTGGTGGCTCGAGTTCGAGCAGGTCTCGGGATAAAAGAGGCAGGAGCGCGCGTAGGCGAAGACCTCGCCCTCCGCGTTCTGGAACGTGATGCGGCTCAGCGACTGGTTGTAGTTCCACCGGAACTCGAAGGGGTGGACGTAGCTCTCGCCGATGGAGCCCTGGAGCGCCTTCGTGTTCGTGAAGCCGTCTCCGAAGTGGAACGGCTCCCAGCTGAACTTCATCCGGTTGTAGAGCGCCTGCTCGCTCAGGTTCACGCGAAAGGCGTGCGCCTTCTGCACCTCGAGCTCGGTGGCCGCCGTGACGGCGAAGGCCACGCAGGCGCCGCGCGCGCCCTGCGCCTTCACGCAGGTGTGGTCGAACTTGTGGGTCCAGCTCGCGTTCGCGAAGAGCCCCTGCGGATCGAAGTGGCAGGCGGGGCCGCCCGCGTCGCGGTCGGAATCGAGATCCCGGCCGAAATCCTCGCTGCAATCCACGAAGCCGGTGTCGACGCCCGGCAGGATGGGAAGCCCCCCGATCAGCCGGTCGCCGGCGCCGCGCAGGATCGCGACGGCGCGCTCGATCTCCGCCACCGGATGGCGGCCGGGGTCCGCTGCCATCTCGTCGGGCGACGCCAGGCCCGCGACCAGATCGTCCGCCCGCGAGGCGAGCGCGATCTCGAAGAGCCGCCGGTAGATCGCGAGCTGGTTCTCGCGCGTCCCGAAGCCGCGGATCGAATCGGCGATGCTCGCGATCACCCAGCGCCGGCCCAGGGTGAGCACGCGGCGCTCGCTCCCATCCCGCAGCCGGATCTGATGCTCGTAGTCCTCGGGGCCGAGCGAGGTCACCGATGGGTCGCGCGATTCCACGGGGAGCCGGATCTCGGCGCCGGTCTCGCGCTGGAAGGCGAGGATGGTGGCGAGGTCCTCCTGCATCTGCGTCTCCGCGGCCGCGCGCTGGCGCGCGCGTTCGCGGCGGGTCTGCTGGAGGATCACGCCGCGCTCTACCAGGCGCCGGAACTTCGCGGCGGAGATCAGCGTCGCGCCCTTCGGGATCCTCGGCTTCGGGCAGGAGACGTGCCTGCGATCGTCGCCCCGGCCGAGCTCCTTGCACACACCGCCGCCCATGGGGGGATGCGGGGGGTGGCCGCGGGACCCGCCCGCCGCCGCCAGCAGCGGCCAGAGCTGGCAGAGCAGGACGACGCCGAGGACGCGAGCCCGGTTTGATCGCGACATGGCGAACCTCGTTGGGCGCCCGGATTATCTCATGAAACCGCGACCAGGTGGGCCGGATGGCGCCGGGCCGAGGGCCGAATAGACTCTGCCGCCTCGGGCCTCGGCCCGCTGGGAGGCTCGCGTGTCGTTCTTGCGCTTCCTCGGGATCGACGGGCTCGGCAAGCAGGCGCGCGAGCGGGGGGACACGGCCAGCGTGCGCCGGATCGCCGCGCAGCTCGAGCGGCTCGAGCCGGACGCCGCCAAGTTCCTGGCGAGCTTCGCCTACGTGCTGGCGCGCGTCGCCAACGCCGACCTCGCGATCGTCGAGGAGGAGACGGCCGAGATGGAGCGGATCGTGCGCTCGCTGGCGTCGCTCTCCGAGGGCGAGGCGGCGCTGGTGGTGCAGATCGCGAAGACGCAGTCGCATGTGCTGGGCGACACCGAGAACTACGTGGTCACCCGCGAGTTCCGCCGGATCGCGAGCCGCGAGCAGCGCGCGCAGCTGCTGCAATGCCTGTATGCGGTGGCCGCCGCGGACGGATCGATCTCGGGGGTGGAGACTTCGGTGATCCAGGCGATCGGCGAGGAGCTCGGCTTCACCCGCGCCGAGGCGAACGGCCTGCGCAGCCAGTACCGGGACAAGCTCTCGGAGCTTCAGGGTCCCCGATCAACTGCGGACTAGCAGCAACGTCCGAGGATCGAGGGATACACGCAGCGCCGTCGGATCGGGGCTCTCGTGGTCCTTCAGCGCGCGCAGCCCGACCACGCCGTCGCCCGGCTCGAGCGAGAGCACCACGCTGATCAGGTCCCCCAGCTTGCGCAGCGGCGCGGGCAGGCTGGCGACGCGCTCCTCGGCGACCGGCGAGGAGATCCAGACCTCCGCCGCCAGCTCCGCGGCGAGCGCCTTGATCTCCGCCAGCTCGCCCGCCGCGAGGGTCTGGAAGTCGAGGCCCTCGAGGATGAGCAGCGACGGCTTGGCGCCCGCGTCGATCTCGAACTTCACGGCGTCGCGCAGCTTGGAGGCGGTCAGCGTGTTGGGCGGATAGACGCGGATGCTGCGGTGGCGATCGATCTCGGCGTGCAGCTCGCGGCCGTTCTCGAGATGCGTGGAAGCGGCCAGCTCCTCGAACACCGTGTCGTAGTGGGCGCGCACGTGCGCCACCGTATGATCGAGGCAGACGTGCAGGACGCGGCCCGCGCGCAGCAGCTCGTCGAGCGCCACGCCGACCAGGAAGGCCGTCTTGCCCACGCCGTGCCCTGCCAGCACGACGCCCAGATTCCCGACCCCGAGCCCGCCGTGCAGGCCCTTCTCGAGCAGGCGCAGCGGGCTGCGCGCGTTCAGATACTTCTTGTACAACCGGCGCTCCCCTTCGAGCTCGTCACTCGTCGTCGTCCTTGATCTTGGAGCCGTACTTCTCCTTGAGCTGCTTCTGCACCTCGGAGGGCGCCGGCAGGTAGCGCGCGAACTCCATGGTGAACTCGGCCTTGCCCTGGGTGTTCGACCGCAGATCGGTCGCGTAGCCGAACATCTCCGCGAGCGGGACCTCGGCCTCGACCCGGCTGAAGCCCTCCTCCTCGGTGGTGCCGATCACCGTACCACGGCGCTGCATGATCGTCTTGAGCACGACGCCCTGGTATTCGGCGGGGCCTTCGACTTCGAGCTTCATGATCGGCTCGAGGATGATCGGCCTGGCTCGCGGATAGACCTCGCGGAACGCGCCACGCGCGGCCGCCTGGAAGGCGTTGTCCGACGAGTCGACCGAGTGGGCCTGGCCGTCGTCGATTCCGATCCGCAGGCGGATGACCGGGAAGCCGATCAGCCGGCCCTTGGCGAGCATCGAACGGAAGCCCTTCTCGACCGACGGGATGAACTCGGTCGGGATCGCGCCGCCGCGCACCTCGTTCACGAACTCGAATTCCTCGGCGCCTTCGGTGAGAGGCTCCATCCAGCCGGCGACGCGGCCGTACTGGCCCGAGCCACCCGTCTGCTTCTTGTGCGTGTAGTTGAACTCGGCGCGCTGCGAGATCGCCTCGCGGTAGGCCACCTGCGGCGCGCCCGTCTCCACCTCGCACGCGTACTCGCGCTTCATGCGCTCGACGTACACGTCGAGGTGCAGCTCGCCCATGCCGGAGATGATCGTCTCGCTGCTCTCCGGATCGACGTGCGAGCGGAAGGTCGGGTCCTCGCGCACGAAGCGCCCGAGGGCCTTGGCCAGGTTGTCCTGCGTCTTGTTGTCCTTGGCCTTGATCGAGAGCGAGATCACCGGCGCCGG
>DATBRV010000080.1:0-1581 GCA_036560145.1 Myxococcota bacterium | reverse complement strand
CCCACTGCAGCGACTGGCGCCCCGACACCTGCGTGCGGCGCGACTCTCCCGACGCCACGCCCGCGCGCTCCCGCGTGGCGCGAATCGCGGGAAGCAGGCCGCACAGCAGCGCCACCCCCAGCGTGCTCGCCGAGCAGTAGACGAGGATCCTGGCGTCCACGACGATCTCGTCGACGCGCGGCAGCTCGGTCCCGAGCGAGCGGAGCCCCGCCGTGGCGAAGCCCGCGACCAGGAGCCCGAGGCCGCCGCCGAGCAGCGCGAGCAGGAGCGTCTCGCCCAGAACGAGTCCCGCGACGGCCGAGCGCGACGCGCCGAGCGACAATCGGAGCGCAATCTCCTGACGGCGCGACGCGCCGCGGGCGAGGAAGAGCGCCGCGATGTTGGTGCAGGCGATCAGCAGCAGCACGGACACCGAGCCGAACAGCAGCCACAGCGACTGCCCCACGCCGCCCACGGCCTCCTGCTTGAGCGAGGTGAGCTGGACGCCGATCTTCCGATCGGGATCCGGGAACTGCTCCGCGAGCCGAGCCTGCACGGCCGCGAGATCCGCGCGCGCCTGGTCGAGGGTCACGCCCGCGCGCAAGCGGCCGATTCCCCTGTACCACGTGCTCTGACGCGACTGGGCGTACGGCGCGTCCACCGCCGACGGTGACCAGAGGTCCACCTCCCGGTCGGGAAACCGGAAGGAGGCGGGCATCACGCCCACGATCGCCACGGAAACGGTCCCGATGCGCACGCTGCGGCGCAGCACGTCGGGGCTCGAGCCCAGCCGACTGCGCCAGTAGCGGTCGCTGATCAGTGCCGCGGGCGGCCCTCCAAACCGGTACTCCTCGCCGCTGAAGCCGCGCCCCTGCGCGGGAGAGACGCCCCACACGTCGAGCATGCGCGGCGCGACGATGGCGCGGCGGATCTTCTCCGGAAGATCGCCGGAGGTCTCGGACACGTCCTCGATGAAGTAGCCGCTGATGGCGCTGAGGCTGGAGTTCTGGCGGTTCCACTCCTCGAGCCGTACAGGCGCGATCCCGGACTCGGAGCTCGTCTCCTGCGTCTGGACCAGCCGCACGAGCCGATCGGCGTGCGGGAACGGCAGCGGCCGCAATAGCACCGCGTCGAGCGCGGAGAAGACGGCGGTGTTCGCGCCGATCCCCAGCGCGAGCGTCGCGATGACCGTGAGCGTGAACCCCGGAGCCCGCAGCAGGCTGCGCACGGCGTGGCGTAGGTTCCGGAGGATGCCGTCGGCCCAGAGCGCCAGGTCAACGTCGCGTGTCCTCTCGGCCTGCAGCAGGGGATTGCCGAGCTGCACGCGCGCGCGGCGCGCCGCCTCTTCGGCAGTGAGCCCAGACGCCCGCAGCTCGTCGGCCCGCTCCGCCGCGTGAAACTCGAGCTCGCGCCGGATCTCCCGCTCGAGCTTCCCGGCCCGCAGCACGTTCACCAGTCTCTTGAGCCACGACATGGGCAGCCTCGCTTCACGCGTACCGCAGCACGCGCCCGACCCCCTCGGTCAGCCGATTCCAGCTCTCCTGCTCCAGCTCCAGCCGCTTCGAGCCCCTTGCGGTCAGCGAGTAGAACCGCGCCTCTCGC
>DATBRV010000079.1:0-6394 GCA_036560145.1 Myxococcota bacterium | reverse complement strand
GGCCCTCGACATCTGGGCCGAGGGCGTGCGCTTTCCGGCGGTCAAGGTCTGGGATCGCGGCAAAGAACGACGTGACGTCGTCTATCTGCTCCAGACCAACAACCGGACTCCGACCTTCATCGGGGACATCCGCGCGCAGATTGGCGCCGCCCAGCTCGGCGCCCGGCGGCTGAAGGAGATCATCGCGCGGCACGGGGCTCCGGCCGTGCGAGGCGCCGTCGATTTCGGGATCGCCTACGCGGCGCGGCGCTTTCGCGAGGAAGTCGTCGGCTGGCGTGACGGCAGCTATGAATCCGACGTCTACGTCGACCACGATCCCAAGGGCAACCTCGAGATCCACGTCCACTGCAAGGTGACGGTCGCGGGCGGGCGGCTCACGGTCGACTTCACGGGCTCCGATACGCGGCCCGAGCTGCAGGCGTGGTCGACCTTCGGCAACACGCGCGGCTACGTGGTCTCGCAGCTGGCGTCCATGATGGATCCCGCGATTCCGAAGAACGAGGGATTCTTCGACGCGATCGAGCTGATCGTGCCCGAGGGCTGCTGCCTGAATCCGACGCCGGGGCGCTCGGTGGCGGCGGGGACCCACCACCCGGGCGTCGAGGTGGGGGAGGCGATCGCCCTCGCGCTGGCGCAGGTGATCCCCGAGCGCGCCTGCCCGCAGATCTACAAGGCCGGGATGCCGGCCATCCTCTACGGGCTGCACCCCGAGACGAAGAAGATCTTCGTCGACCACTCCGTCGATTCGACGGCGGCCTACTGCGGCGCGGTGCACGGTCAGGACGGCTGGGGCTCGGCGAACGCCGCCTTCGGGAACCTGATCAAGGCGACCGCGGAGATCAACGAGTCGATCTTCCCGACCCGCCACGAGCACCTCGACTACAACCCCGATACGGGAGGGCCGGGGAAATGGCGCGGCTGTCCCGGCTCCCGATACGTGAAGCGTCTGACCGCGCCGGCCAGTCTGTTTACCTACCAGGTCGGCATGAAGTACCCGATGCCGGGTGTCGCGGGGGGACGCAACGGCAGCCCGAATCGCTTCACGCTGCGCGCGGGCCAGTCCGACGCGGAGCTCGTCACCCACACCGCGAACATGGTGCCGCTGAAGGCGGGCGAGGCCTTCGAGTACGCCTTCGGCGGAGGAGGCGGCTGGGGCGATCCGCTGGAGCGCGATCCGCAAAGGGTCTGCGAGGACGTGCTCGACGAGTACGTGACACCGGAGGGGGCGCGGCGCGACTACGGCGTGGTGCTGCGCGGCAGCCTCGAGGCGCTCGATCTCGCGGTCGATTCCGAAGCGACGCGCCGGCTGCGCGAAACCCTGCGCAGCTCGTGAAATTCGGAATCGCGCTCGCGCGGCTGAACCCCGCCTTCCACGTCGAGGCGACCATCGAAGCCGACCGCCTCGGCTTCGAATCGGTCTGGATGGCCGAGCATCTGGTCTTCCCGGTCGAGATGGCCGGCTCGCCGCACCCGGGCGAGGACCACCCGCCCGTGCCGCCCTCGACGCCGGTCTTCGACGCCTTCGCCTATCTGAGCTTCCTCGCGGGCAAGACCGCGCGGATCCGGCTCGGCACCAACGTCTACCTGCTGGGCCTGCGCCATCCCTTCATCGCGGCCCGCGCGGTGCAGACGCTCGACCGGCTCTCGGGCGGGCGCGCCGAAATCGGGATTGGCGCGGGATGGCTGCGCAGCGAGTGGACCGCGGCCGGCCTCGATCCCCGCACGCGCGGGCGGCGTCTCGACGAAGCGCTGGCGGTCTGCAAGCGCCTGTGGAGCGAGGAGGTCGTCGAGCACCACGGCGAGTTCTTCGACTTCGGCCCGGTGATGTTCGAGCCCAAGCCGCTCCAGAAGCCATGGCCGCCGCTGCACTGCGGGGGCGAATCGCCGTCGGCGCTGCGGCGCGCGGCGCTGCATTGCGACGGCTGGTACGGCCTGGTCCACGACGTGGAGAGCGCGGCCGCGCGCGTCCGCGAGCTGCGCCGCCTGCTGCGCGAGGCCGGGCGCGAGGGCGCGCGCTTCGAGGTGAGCCTGGGCGGTGCGATCCACGAGGCCGGCGACGTGCGCCGCTGGGAGGACGCGGGCGTCGATCGCCTGGTGCTCTCTCCCTGGCGGCGCTCCCCGGAATGCATCGAAGGCCTGCGCCGCGCCGCGGAGCAGCTCCTGCGCTGAGGTCCTCCGGGACCTACTTCTGGACCCACTCGGCGACGGGATACACCAGGGAGCGTCCGACGAAACCCGCGAGATCGGCTTCGAAACGCTGCCGCGCCTCGCACGACGCAAAGCCCGATTCGTCCTTGCCGAGCCGCGCCGAGAAGTGCAGCTCGGCGATGCCGTCCCAGCGCTCGCCCGTCTCGGAGAGGCGCGCCTCGACGACGCTCGCCACGTACTGGGAGATCCCGGTCCGGCTCGCGAGCGCGAGCGGCACGTGCACGTGCAGCCAGTGGTCGACGAAGGCCTGCCGGCTCATCCCCTCGCGCCGCTGGAGCAGCCAGATCTCCTTCACCCCCGGAGAACGCCATCCGACCGGCGCCGTGATCGGGACGGACTTGCGCTGCACGTACTCGGTCGTCGAGTAGGTGTCGGCGCCGCCGGCCATGAAGCGCGCGACGTCGCGGCGGATGATCTCCCGGCCCTCGGGCGAGTCGTAGAGCCGCTCGCTGAAATCCTCGAGGCTCGCGAAGTAGAGCGCGGGCAGGCTGTCGAGCTCGGGCCCGCCGGGGGGCGTGCCCTCCGCGATGTTGATCACGTAGCGAAGCAGCGTCGGGTGGTGCTTGAGAGCGAGCGGCGCGTGACCCTCCAGCACGAAGGAGGCGTATTGCTCGCGCGTGATGTCCGGTCGGCGACGACAGAGGAAGATGATCTTGAGCATGCCACCCCAACCCTGGCATGCCGAGGGTAATCGAGCCCCGACGCGCATGTCAGCATGCAAGCGCGCTTGCTGCCTCAGTCGCGCGCGAAGAGCTCGAGCTGGGGTTCGTTCGGGCGCCGAAAGAAACGCGTCGAGGGCGGCGGCGGCTCGTCCGCGAGCCCGGCGCGGCGGCAGGCCAGCTCGAAGAGCGCGTGCACCTGCTCGGCGAAGATCCCGCTCCCCGCCATCCGGGAGTGAAAGCGCGGATCGTTCACGCGGCCGTCGCGCACGGCGCGGATCCGTCCCATCACCTTGGCGCGCCGCTCCGGGAAGTGGCGCGCCAGCCAATCCTCGAAGAGCGGCGCCACGGCGTGGGGAAGCCGCAGCAAGATATGGCGTGCCCCGCGCGCCCCCGCGCGCGCGCAGGCGGCGACGATGGCGGGGATCTCGTGGTCCGTGAGCCCCGGGATCACCGGCGCGACCAGCACGCCGACCGGCACTCCCGCCTTCGCGAGGGCTTCGATCGCCGCGAGCCTGCGCCAGGGCGCGGAGGAGCGCGGCTCGAGGACGCGGTGGAGGGCGGGGTCGAGGGTCGTCACCGAGACGTAGACGGTGGTCGCGTCGTAGCGCGCGAGCTGCTGCAGGACGTCGATGTCGCGCATCACCAGCGCGCTCTTGGTCACCAGCGAGCATGGGTTGCGGAGCTCGGCGAACACCTCGAGACAGCCCCGCGTGAGGCGCAGGCGCTTCTCGACCGGCTGGTAGGGATCCGTCACGCCGCCGATCATCACCAGGCTGGGCGTCCAGCCCGGCGCACAGAGCTCCGCGCGCAGCAGCGCCGCGATCTCCTCCTTCACGAGGATCTTCGTCTCGAAGTCGAGCCCCGCCGAGAAGCCCAGGTACTCGTGCGTCGGCCGCGCGTAGCAGTAGATGCAGCCGTGCTCGCAGCCGCGATAGGGATTGAGGCTGAACTCGAAGGGAATGTCCGGGCTCTGGTTGCGGACGATCGCGCTGCGGGAGGGGTCGCGGAAGAACCAGGTGCGCGGGGCGGGGGCCTCCTCCGCCTCGGGGTCCGGCTGCACGACGTCCGGATCGTCCAGGTAGGCGAGCCGCTCGAAGCGGTTCTGCGGGTTCGAGGCGGCGCCGCGTCCGCGGATGCCCTGCTCCGGCAGGCTGGCATCGCTCATGGGGAGCGAAAGTAAGCCGAAAGCAGCCCCGCCGCCAGCCCGCGACACTCGGCCGCGCGCGCCGCAGGAGACCCGCATGAGCCCGCCCGATGCTCCCCGCTGCGCCGACGATCCCGGCCGCTTCGTCCCCCGGATCGACCGCAACCGCTGCGAGGCGAAGGCCGACTGCGTGCGCGTCTGCCCGTACCACGTCTTCGAAATCCGCCCGCTCGCGGCCGAGGAGAAGCGCGGGCTCTCCTTCCTCGGCCGCCTCAAGTCCCTCGCCCACGGCGGCCAGCAGGCCTTCGCGGTCAACGCGCAAGCGTGTCACGCCTGCGGATTGTGCGTCAAAGCCTGTCCGGAGAGCGCGATCCGGCTGGTTCCGGTCTGACGCCAGCGACGCGGCGCCTCCACGTTGCCACGCTTCTGGATGCACTTGCCGAGGCTCGCGGAGGAAAGCGGGTGAGGGCCAGGAGACCAAGTAGGGTGAGCACGAAGGCAGAGGGCTCGGGGATCGGGTTCACGACGAGATTGTCGATGTCCTCGGTAGAAAACGACGAAACTGCATCCAGTGTAATGCGCAGCTCGTCAATGGGAATACCCATCAGGTTTACGCTGACTACCGTCGTCCACTGTTTGTCCCCGACGCTGGTGGCAAATGAGTCAACGCCTTCGGAAGACCCGCCGAGAAAGCCTTCGAAATCGATGCTGGTGACTCCATAACCAAATTGCGTGATATCCACCTGCTCGAACGTGAACAGACCACCCGCATCGAGCACGACGGACAGGACGCCACCGGAGTGGCCAGGGAGAGCCGATCCTTCGACATCGGCGCCGGGGCTGCCGTCTAGAACCTCACGGAACAGGTTCCCTGAGAGTGTGAAATATCGAAAGCCGCCCTCGACCGTGGGATCGATCGGCGAACCGAACGGTCCGTCGAAGCCGAGGCTCGAGCCACGTGCGTGAGTGCTTGCGAATAGAACACCCACGCAGGCAAGGACCGTGATCATGCGTTGCATGAGAGATCTCCCTTGGTTCCCGAAACGTGAACTCGCCGTACCGGCGTGTGAGAGGCGCCCTCCCCACCGGGTCCGGCACCCTGTTACCGGAAGAACAGCAACGTCACGATTGCAAAGATCGGCAGCAGCACGCCGCAGGAGTAGGCCATGTAGCCGAAGAAGCTCGGCATCTTCACGCCGTGCGTCTCGGCGATCGCCTTCACCATGAAGTTCGGGCCGTTTCCGATGTAGGTGTTGGCGCCCATCATCACGGCGCCGGCCGAGATCGCGGCGAGGATCTTCTCGGCTTCGATTCCGCGCCCGATCAGCTCGCGCAGGTAGTACCCCTCCAGCGGAATCCCCTCGAGGCCGCAGGCGGTGGCGGCGAAGGTGAGGTAGGTGGGCGCATTGTCGAGAAAGCTCGAGAGCGCGCCCGTCGCCCAGAAGAACTGCCAGGGGTGCTCGAGGCCGAATCGCGAGGCATTGGTGTTGAGCAGCAGCAGCGCCGGCGCCATCGTGACGAAGATTCCGGCGAACAGGACGGCCACCTCGATGATCGGTCCGAACGCGAAAGCGTTGGCGGCGCGGTAGGTCTCGGGCGTTGCGAAGTAGGCGGCGAGGCTGATCGCGAGCAGCAGCCCCTCCTGCACTCCGAAGGGCCAGCCCGCGCCACCGCTTCCGAGCCCGCTCCCGGCGGCGAGGATGGTCGCCACCACCGCGCCCAGGAACAGGAAGTTGCGTCGTCCCTCGATCCGCAGCGGCTCGTGCTGCTGAACCTCCTCGAGCTGCGAGCCCGGGCGCTCGGCCTCCTCGCGTGCGAACACGATCTGGTCCCAGATGTTGAAGATCAGCAGCAGGAGCCCGTTCACGAGCAGCCATCCCTTCCAGAGCCGGAAGGTCCACTCGAACGGCACACCCTTGAGGAAGCCGAGGAAGAGCGGCGGATCGCCCA
Source organism: Myxococcota bacterium (assembly GCA_036560145.1). GTDB lineage: Bacteria > Myxococcota_A > UBA9160 > UBA9160 > SMWR01 > DATBRV01. Next base: position 430 of record DATBRV010000079.1, on the reverse strand, counting down.
GCGGCGTGAGAAGCCCTCCGCAGTTCGACACCACGAAGATGAAGAAGACCACCACGTGGGTCTTGCGCTCGCGCGGCGCGTTCGCGCGCAGCAGCGGGCGGATCAGCAGCACCGAGGCGCCGGTGGTGCCGATCGCGTTCGCGAGCAGGGCGCCGAGGCCGAGCAGCGCGGTGTTGAGCAGCGGGGTGCCCGAGAGCGAGCCGCGCACGCGGATCCCGCCCGTGATCGCGAAGAGGGCGCCGAGCAGCAGGATGAAGGAGGCATACTCGCGGGCTTTTTCGAGCAGCTCGTGCAGGCCCGCCTCTCCGTGCGCCAGCAGCAGGTAGAGCGCCACCGGTGCGGCGAAGAGCCCCGCGACCAGACCCTTGCTCCGGTTCGACTCCCAGAAGCGTGGCGTCAGCAACGGCAGGATCGCGATCGAGAGCAGCAG
>DATBRV010000078.1:0-70472 GCA_036560145.1 Myxococcota bacterium | reverse complement strand
CCTGCGAGGCCCGGGTCCGCCGGACGCGATCATGCGCATCCTCTTCCTGAGCCACTACTTCCATCCGGAGGGCAACGCGCCGGCGACGCGCGTCTACGAGATGACGCGCCGCTGGGTGAAGCTGGGCTTCGACGTCAGCGTGGTGACGGGCGCGCCGAACGTGCCCAGCGGCGTCGTCTACCCCGGCTACCGGAATCGCTGGCGCTCGCGCGAGGTGATCGAGGGGGTCGAGACGCTGCGCGTCTGGACCTATCTGGCGCCCAACAAGGGGACCGTCCGCCGGATCCTCAACTACCTGTCCTTCTGCGCCACTGCCACGCTGGCGGGCCTCACGGCGCGCCGCCCGGATCTGGTGATCGCCACCTCGCCGCAGTTCTTCTGCGGCTGGGCGGGGGTCTTCGTCAGCCGCCTGCGCAGGGTGCCCTTCGTGCTCGAGGTGCGCGATCTCTGGCCGGACTCGATCGCCGCGGTGGGGGCGATGCGCAGCTCCCGGCTGCTCCGCTTCCTCGCCTGGCTCGAGCGCCGGATGTACGCGGCCGCGACGCGCATCGTCACGGTCGGGCGCGGCTACCAGCAGGAGCTCGAGGCGCGCGGTGTGCCGGCCGAGCAGATCTCGGTGATCCCGAACGGCGTCGATCGCGGCATGTTCGATCCGAACGCGGACGCCTCGCCGCTGCGCGCGCGCTTCGCGCCCAAGGGCGAGTTCCTCTGCTCCTACGTGGGCACCATCGGCATGGGCTCCGGCCTCGCGGTCGTGCTGCGCGCGGCGGAGCTGCTGCGCGAGCAGGGGCGTGACGACGTGGTGTGGCTCCTGGTGGGAGACGGCGCCGTGCGCGAGGAGCTGGAGCGCGAGGCCCGCGAGCGGGGTCTCGATCGCGTGGTCTTCACGGGCCGGCTCCCCAAATCGGAGATGCCGGGCGTGCTGGCCGCCAGCGACGCCTGCCTGGTGCATCTGGCGCGAAGGCCGCTGTTTCGCACCGTGATGCCCTCAAAAATATTTGAAGCCGCGGCGATGGCCCGGCCGATCGTGCTCGGCGTCGAGGGCTTCGCGGCCGAGGTCGTGGAGGGGGCCGGGGCGGGAATCTGCATCGAGCCCGAGAACGCCGAGCAGCTGGTCGCGGCGGTGCTGCGCCTCGCCGCGGATCGCGGTCTCGCGCGCAGCCTCGGGCGCGCCGGCTACGAGCGGATCGCCGCGGCCTACGACTACTCCGAGCTGGCGCGCGCCTACGCCGGGCTGCTCCGCCTGGTGGCGTCGGGGGCGCGCCCGTGAAGATCGTGAACGTGGTCGGCGCGCGCCCGAACCTGATGAAGGTGGCTCCCCTGATGGAAGCGTTCGCGGCGCGCCCCGAGATCGAAGCGCTGCTGGTGCACACGGGGCAGCACTACGACGCGAACATGAGCGACCTCTTCTTCCGGCAGCTCGGGATCCCGGAGCCCGACCTGAACCTCGGCGTCGGCAGCGGCTCGCACGCGGTGCAGACCGCCGAGATCATGAAGGGCTTCGAGCCCGTCCTGCTCGAGCACCGCCCGGACGCGGTGCTGGTGGTGGGCGACGTCAACAGCACGATCGCCTGCGGCCTGGTCGCCGTGAAGCTGGGCATCCAGCTGGTGCACGTCGAGGCCGGCCTGCGCAGCTTCGACCGCAGCATGCCCGAGGAGATCAACCGGATCCTCACCGACGCGATCAGCGACCTGCTCTTCTGCACCGAGGAGAGCGGCCCCAAGAACCTCCGGCGCGAAGGCATCGCGGACGCGAAGATCCATCTGGTCGGCAACGTCATGATCGACACCCTGATGAAGCACCGCGCCCGCGCCGAGGCGTCCGGGATCCTGCGCGAGCTCGGGCTCGAGCCCTCGGGCTACGCCGTTCTCACCCTGCACCGGCCTTCGAACGTCGACGATCCCGAGGCGCTCGCGGGTATCCTCGGCGCGCTGGAGGAGGTGGCGCGCGACATGCCGCTGGTGTTCCCCGCCCACCCGCGCACGCGCGAGAAGCTGCGGACCTTCGGCCTCGACGGCCGGCTGGCGCGGCTGCCGGGGCTGCGGATGATCGATCCGGCCGGGTATCTGGATTTCCTGAAGCTGATGTCGTCGGCCCGGCTGGTGCTGACGGATTCCGGCGGGATCCAGGAAGAGACGACCATCCTTCAGGTGCCCTGTCTCACGCTGCGCGAGAACACCGAGCGACCGGTCACGGTCGAGCTCGGGACCAACCAGCTGGTCGGACGCGACCCCGATCGGATCCTGGCGGCCTACCGCGCGCTGAAGCAGGGGGATCGGCCGCCCGGCCGGATGCCGCCTGGCTGGGATGGCCGCGCCGCCGGCCGGATCACCGACGTGCTGCTGCGGGCTCTCTGAGCAGCGACTCGATCCGCTCCGCCGCTTCCTTCAGGTCCGCGACGACGTGATCGGGGCGCGCCTCGCCGCGCGCGAGCGTCTCCGCGCCATGGCCCGTGCGCACCAGCAGCGTAGCGGCGCCGAGCGCCCGGCCGAGCCCGATGTCGCTCGCCTGGTCGCCCACCACGAAGGCGCGGGAGGGCTCGAAGCCGAGCTCCGCGGCCGCCCGCAGCGCCAGGCCCGTCCGCGGCTTGCGGCAGTCGCAGCCCTGGTCCGGGTGGTGGGGGCAGACGAAGACCCCGTCGAGGGCGACGCCTTCCTCGCGCAGCCGGGAGACGAGGCGCTCGTGGATCTCGGCGAGCCGTGCGGCGTCGAAGAAGCCGCGGCCGATGCCGCTCTGGTTGGTGAGGACCGCGAGACCGAGGCCGCGGGCGGCCAGCCGGCGCAGACCTTCCGCCGCGCCCGCGATCAGCTCGACCTGCTCCGGCTCGGCGAGGTAGTGCTTCTCGACGATCAGCGTGCCATCGCGATCCAGCAGCACGAAACGGCGCGGATGCATCCGGCCAGGGTACCCCGCGGCGGGCGGCGCTCGCTGGACTCGCTCACAACACGAGGTGTACTCTCACGACGGCGCTGCCCCCCGCGCGCCCAGAGTTTCTCCGATACGCCAGCCGTCGAGATCCCGATTGCAGAAGCGCCACAAATGGATCGTCCTGTTGGGAGCGCTGACGGCTTCGCTCGCGAGCCATGCGATCGCGGACACGGTGGTGATCACCGGCTCCGATGGTTATCAGCCTCCGGACTACGTCCTGCCCGTTCCGCCGGCCTTGAAGATCATGCGCGGACGGAATGCCTCGGCGCTCGACCTCGTCACGGTGTCCTACGGGGGCGAGTACCTGATGCGGTGGCTGGTCCCCGGGCCTCCGCCCTGGTTCGAAACCGTCGGCTACATCAACGCCGGCGGCCACGTGTACCTGGGCAAGGCGCTGACGGTTTCGGGGCAAAGGGAGTACTGCGACGATCAGCCGGGCGCCGACGTCTACTGCGTCATCAAGCCGCCATACACGTCGTACATGATCGGCGTATGGTCCAATCTGGGACTGGACGGGATCGGGATCGTTTCGCGCTCGAACTACCTGGGCAGCGTGCCTTTCGGGGCCCTCGACCGCAACGGGAACGTCACGACCCGGATCGAGGAGCGCGGCACGATCGCGCTCAAGCCGCAGGCGAGCGACGCGGAGGTTCTCGCGGGATTCGGCCGCGTCTTCGCCAAGGACCTCGGCGCGGCCAGCTACGGTCTCTTCTGGCGCGACCCGACGGGAACGGTTCGCCGGCTCGACCGCCCCGACAACTGCCCGGCGGTGTCGAACCCGGACCAGCTGAACTCCGACGGCGATCCGCTCGGCGACGTCTGCGACAACTGCCCGATCGACACGAACCCGGGACAGCAGGATCTCGACGGCGATGGGGTGGGCGACGTCTGCGATCCCGACCGCGACGGCGACGGGATTTCCGACCCGGCCGACAACTGCCCGCTGGCGTCGAACCCGGACCAGCTGAACTCCGACGGTGACCCGCTCGGCGACGTCTGCGACAACTGCCCGATCGACACGAACCCGGGACAGGAGGATCTCGACGGCGACGGCGCGGGCGACGTCTGCGATCCCGACCGCGACGGCGATGGGATCTCCGACGCGGCGGACAACTGCCCGGCGGCGCCGAATCCGGGGCAGGAGGATCTCGACGGCGATGGCGCGGGCGACGCCTGCGATCCGGACCGAGACGGCGACGGAGCGCTCGACACGGCCGACAACTGCCCGTTGGCCTCGAACCCGGGACAGGAGGATCTCGACGGCGATGGGCTGGGCGACGTCTGCGATCCCGACCGCGACGGCGATGGGATCCCCGATGCGGCGGACAACTGCCCGGCGGCGCCGAACCCGGGGCAGGAGGATCTCGACGGCGATGGCGCGGGCGACGCCTGCGACCTGGACCGCGACGGCGATGGGGCTCTCGATTCGGCCGACAACTGCCTGCTGGTGCCGAACCCGGACCAGCTGAACTCCGACGGCGACCCGCTCGGCGACAGCTGCGACAACTGCCCGACGACCAAGAACGCCGGGCAGGAGGATCTGGACGGCGACGGGGTGGGCGACGCCTGCGATCCCGACCGCGACGGCGATGGGACCCCCGATGCGACCGACAACTGTCTGGTGTTGTCGAATCCGGGGCAGGAGGATCTCGACGGCGATGGGGTGGGCGACGTCTGCGATCCCGACCGCGACGGCGACGGGATTTCCGACCCGGCCGACAACTGCCCGGTGGCGTCGAACCCGGGACAGGAGGATCTCGACGGCGATGGCCTGGGCGACGCCTGCGATCCCGACCGCGATGGCGATGGGATCCCGGATCTGGACGACAACTGCCTGGCGGCGCCGAACGCCGGACAGGAAGACCTCGACGGGGATGGCCTGGGCGACGCCTGCGATCTCGACCGCGACGGCGATGGGACCCCCGATGCGACCGACAACTGCCTGGTGTTGTCGAATCCGGGGCAGGAGGATCTCGACGGCGATGGCCTCGGCGACGCCTGCGACCCGGACCGCGACGGCGACGGTTCGCTCGACACGGCCGACAACTGCCCGGCCGCGCCGAACCCGGGACAGGAGGATCTCGACGGCGATGGCCTGGGCGACGCCTGCGACCCGGACCGCGACGACGACGGGGTGCTGAACACGGCCGACAACTGCCTGGACGTCGCGAACCCAGGACAGGAGAACAGCGAGCTTCCGGATCCCGACCCGCTGGGCGACGCTTGCGACGGCGACGACGACAACGACTTCCTGCTCGACGGCGTCGAGACCGACACCGGCGTCTACCTGTCGCCCTCCAACACCGGAAGCGATCCGTTCGACGCGGATTCCGACGACGACGGGATGCGCGACGGGCTCGAGGTGTTCGGCCACTGGGACCCGAACGATCCGCTCTCGAAGGGTCCGCCAGCGGTCCCGGCGTTGCCGCTCTCGGGCCAGCTGCTGGTGGTGGGCGGCGTCGCCGCGTTCGGCGCGCGCCGGTTGCGAAGCCGGGTGCGAAGGGGGGCTCCGCCCGGGGAGGCCCCGACCGACGACCGCGCGCGCGACGGCGGGTGAGATCTCGGGAGACGCTACACTTTCGAGTCCAGGCCAAGATCGCCTTGGCGTCGGAGGAGCAGATGCAGACGGTTGGCAGGAAGTTGGCTCTGTTGGGGGTCCTGGCGCTTTCGTTCGCGAGCCATGCGATCGCGGAGGAGGTGGTCATCATCGGCTCGGACGGCTATCAGCCGCCGAATTACGTCTTGCCCGTTCCGCCGGCGTTGAAGATCATCCGAGGACAGAACGCTTCCGCGCTCGACCTCCGATCGGATCACACCGATGGCGAGTATCTGATGCGATGGCAGATCCCGGGGACTCCGCCCTGGTACGACACCGTCGGCTACATCAACAGCGGCGGATACATGAACATGGTCACGGCGCTGACGGTCTCGGGGAACAAGACGGGTTGCCTCGATCATCCCTCGGCCGATCTCAATTGCCGCTTCGAACACCCGTACGCGCCGTTCATGATCGGCGCGTGGTCCGATCTGGGGCCCGACGGGATCGCGATCGTCTCGCGCGCGAACAACCAGGGCGGTCCGCCCTTCGGAGCCCTCGACCGCGACGGAAACGTCACGACCCGTATCGAGGAATACGGCACGATTTCGCTCAAGCCCCAGGCGAGCGACGCGGATGTGCTCCCCGGCTACGGTCGCGTCTTCGTGAAGGACCTCGGCGCGAACGAATACGGCCTGTTCTGGCGCGACCCGACGGGGGCGGTCCGGCGGATCGACAGCTGCCCGTAGCCTGCGTCAGCCGGTCGACGAAGCTCGGCCGCGGCCTCGGCGCACCTCGTCGCTCACCTCGGCGAGCAGCGCGGCGGTTCGCTCCGCCGCCGCCCCCCAGCTGAATTGCGCGACCCGCTCGCGTCCCGCGGCGACCATCCGCTCGCGGAGCGCCGCGTCGCCGAGCACGCGGCCGAGCGCCCGCGCGATCGACGCGGTGTCGTGCGGATCGCAGAATTCCGCCGCGCTCCCGGCGACCTCGCGGGAGGCGCCGATGTCGGCTGCCACCACCGGCAGGTCCGCCGCCATCGCCTCGAGCAGCGGATGTCCGAACGTCTCCAGGTAGGAGGGGAGCGCGAAGACCGAGGCGCGCCGGTACCAGCCGGGGATCTCGGCGTGGGGCACTTCGCCGACGATGTGGATGCGCGCGGCCAGCGGGCCGCAGGCCTTGCGGGCGGCCTCCATCTCGCGGGCGTGCTTGCGATCGACCACGTCGCCGACCAGGGTCAGGTCCGGAACGTCCGCGCGGTCGTCCCAGAGCCGGCGCCAGGCCTCGATCAGGCGGACGAAGTTCTTGTAGCGATAGACGGAGCTCACGGAGAGGATCCCGCGGCGCACCAGGGGCGCCGCGCCGGCCGCGGCCCGCCAGCGCGCCGGGTCGATTCCGTGATGGACGACGGCTCGCTTCGCCTCGGGCAGGCCGATCGAATCTCCGATCCAGCTCGCCGAGTCGTGGCTCACGAACACGACGCGCGCCGCCCGCCGCGAGGTGCGGACGGCGGCGCGCCGGAGCGCGGGAAGCCGCAGCGATTGGTACACGCCCCAGCCCTGTTCGAGGGGCGTGAACACGTTGGAATTGCGGAAGCAGACGATCAACGGGCAGGGCGGGGCGAGCGGGCCCGATTCCGCGACCGAGAAGTAGACGTCGGCGCCGAACGCGCGGGCGAGCCGCGACGCGTTCGCGAACTGGACCCGGAGCCGTCCGAGCAGGCCGGCTCGCGGCAGCGCGACGACGTCGAGGCCGCCGGCTTCGCGGAGCGCGTCGCCGAGCGCCGGGCTGCTCACGAGGACGCGGAAGCGGGCCTCGGGCTCGAGCGCGGCGAGCCGGGGCAGCAGGTTCACCGCGTGGGTGAAGCCGCCGCCTCCGCGCACCATCGAGGCGTCGATCAGGATGCGTTGGCCGGCGAGCGACATGTCGTCCGCGCGGAAGGTAACTGAGTGGCGGGAGTCGCCGTAACGCCCCTACCCAGACGTGAGATGCTCGCTGATTCGAACCATCCGCCCGCGATCATCCGCGAGATGCATCGCGTTCTGAAGCCAGGCGGCTCCGCGGCGATCATGGTCTGCTACCGGGGGTGGTGGAACTACTACGCGTGCGGCGCGCTCAAAGGGCTCCTTGAGGGCCACCTTCTCAGGAGCCGCTCGCTGCACCAGGCGGTTCAGTCCGCGACGGATGGTGCGCTCGCACGTTACTACAGCGAGGCTGGTTGGCGCCGAGTGATCGGGGATCTCTTCCACGTGGATCATGTCGTCATCAACGGAAGCAAGGCGGAGATATTCCCACTTCCGGGTGGACTCGTGAAAACGGCAATCATGAATCTCGTTCCCGACGCGGTGACGCACCTGATGACCACCCGCCTTCGAATGGGGCGCTTCCTGATCTCCGGGTTGGTGAAGAGAGCCTGATCGAAACCTCTGAGTGTCATTTCTCCAGTGCTTCGGCGGGACGAATCTGGCTGCGGAGCGCCGCCTCGATCGTCGGCGCGAGGATCTCGACCACCCGCTGGTGGCCGACCGGGTTGAAGTGAGCATCGTGAAGGAAGCGAACCTTCTTCGGGTCCTCGTACCACACGTCCCCGAGGTCTCGAATGCGCGCGCCCTCGCGTTCCAGCTCGGCGAGCACCAGTTGTTGCTTCATGTCGTCGGGGCCGCCGGTCCAGATCGGCGTTGCCCCGGATGCGAGGATCTCCCGTGCGAGGGCCAGGCTGATGGCCTGGGTGTGCTCCGAGCGGTGGGCGATGTTCGGGTCGGCCAGGATCTGCTTGTGCGCGTTTCCCAGGTAGTACAGGTTGGCCAGCAGGCTGACGTTCCAGGGCACCGAGATCGTCACGAACGAGAACAGGGCGGAGTGGTCGAAGAGCGCCATCTGGGCGCGGCAGGCGAGGCGGAAGCCGAGCGAGTTGCCGCGCGCGATCCGATAGTCCGCGTCGAGCGAAACCTCCTCGCACACGGGGTACTGCGGCACCGGAATCCCCACGCGGCGCAGGCCGCCCGCTTCGGGAACCAACGCGCCCTTTCCGAACGGGCGGCGCGTCTCGTGGAGCGTCGTGTTGTCCGCCGGATCGTTTCCGCTGTGGAAGACGACGACGACGTCCGCGCCGAGCGCGCGCCCGCGCTCGACGAAGTAGAGGTAGAACTGGTCCGTGCCGTAGCCGCGCACGCCGGCGTTGATGGTCCGCACCGGCCGGCCGAGGCGCCTCGTCAGCTCCTGCCCGAGCAGCGCCACGTAGGTCTGCTCGTACTCGACCTCGAAACCCGCCACCATCGAATCGCCGACGAAGAGAACGCGCAGCTCGCCGCCGGCCTTCTCCGGCAGCTCGGGTCCGCGCAGGCCGAGGGAGTTGATCGACACGGTCGCCCCGAATTCGATCGGCCACGGGCGGGGCCCCACGTACCGTCCGCTGGCTCCCGGCTCCTGCGACCAGCCGAGCAGCGGGTCGTGGCGCCAGAACAGCGACGGCTTCGAGTACATCTCGTAGATGGCCCGGTAGCCGGCGAGGCGAAGTCCGATCTCGAACGCCGCCAGCACGAACGCGATCGAGACGAACGCCAGGAGCAGGTTCGCCAGCCAGCCGCGCAGACGCCTACCAGCGGTCATGAGGTTGCCTCGCTCGCGCCGCGACGAAGCGGCCCTCTAGTCTCCGCGATCCCGACGCTCCCATCAATCGCACCACGGCGTCAGCTGGAATCCGGTTCGCAAGCCGAGCCTGGTCTATGCTGGCGCGGATGGATTTTCGCGCGGCGCTCTACAGTCGCTACGTTTCCGCCTTCAAGGGCGAGGGCGCCGCGCTCGAGGGCGCGGCGCTGGCCTCCTTCCGGGCCTGGTGGTGGCATCGCCTCGGCCCCCTGCTCGCGGACCTTCCGCGGGACGCCCGGATCCTCGAGCTGGGCTGCGGCGCCGGGCACGTGCTCGGGCTCCTGGGCGAGCATGGCTTCACGCGGGTCGAAGGGGTCGACCTCTCCGCGGAGCAGGTCGAGCTCGCCGTCGCGCGCGGGGTCTTCGCCCGGGTCGCCGACGCACGCGAGTGGCTGGCTGCGCACGACGGGGACTACGCCGCGATCCTGGCCTTCGACTTCATCGAGCACTTCGACCGCGACGAGTTGCTCGAGCTGACGGCGGCGATCCGGCGCGCACTGGCGGCGGGGGGGCGTCTCGTCCTGCACACCCCGAACGGCGAGGGCCTGATGCCGGGCCAGGTGATCTACGGCGATCTCACCCACCTCACGATCTTCACGCCGGGATCGCTCGAGCAGCTGCTGCGCTTCGCGGGCTTCACGGACTTCGCCTTCGGCGAGGCCGGCCCCGCGCCGCTCGGGCTGCGCGGGCGCCTGCGCGTTCTCGCCTGGCGGCTGGTGAAGCTGCTGGCGGGCGTGGCGCGCCGGGTCGAGACGGGCAAGCGGCAGGAGATCTGGACCGAGACGTTCTTCTGCCGCTGCCGCAAGGACGCCTGAGCTGAGGGTCGCCGTCTCGGTGAAATCGCGCTTCCACGCGTTCGATCTCGCGGGCGAGCTCGAGCGCCGCGGTCACCTGCACCAGCTCATCACCACCTACCCGAAGTACTTCGCCGCGCGCTGGGGGATCCCCCGCGCGCGGATCTCGAGCGTGCTGTCGACGGAGCTCCTGGGGCGCGCCGAGGAACGACTGCCGGCGTGGGTCCGCGGCCGCTTCGACGCCGAGAGCGCGCTGCTCGATCACTACGCGCGGCGTGCCGCCCGGCGGCTGCGGCCTGGGGCCGACCTGCTGGTCGCCTGGTCGGCGTCCGCGCTGCCGGCGTTGCGGCGCGCGCGCGAGCTCGGCATGCGGACCGTGGTCGAGCGGGGCTCGACGCACATCGCCTGGCAGACGGATCTCCTCGCGTCCGAGTACGCGCGCTTCGGTCTGCGCCCGCGCACGGCGTCCCCGCGGATCGTCGAGCGCGAGCTCGCCGAGTACGCCGAGGCCGACGCGATCGCCGTACCGAGCCGCTTCGTGCGCCGCACCTTCGTCGAGCGCGGCATCCCCGAGGAGCGCGTGATCTGCACGCCCTACGGCGTCTCGCTCGCGAGCTTCGCGCCCCCCGAGACGCCGGGCGACGACGTGTTCCGGGTGATCCACTGCGGAGCCGTCACCCTGCGCAAGGGCTGCCAGTACCTGCTCGAGGCCTTTCAGGGCCTCGCGCTCCCGCGCGCCGAGCTGTGGCTCGTGGGCGGCGTGTCGCCGGAGATGGAGGAGTTCCGGCGCCGCTATGCCTCGCCGCAGATCGTCTTCCACGGGGCGCAGCCGCAGGCCGACCTCGCGCGCTTCTACGGGCGCGCCTCGGTCTTCTGCCTGGCCTCGCTCGAGGAGGGCCTGGCCATGGTGATCCCGCAGGCGATGGCCTGCGGGCTGCCCGTGATCGCGACGCCCAACAGCGGCGCCGAAGAGCTGGTTCGCGAGGGGCAGGAGGGCTTGCTCGTGCCGATCCGCGACGTCGACGCGCTGCGCGAGCGCATCCTCGAGCTCTACCGCGATCCCGAGCGGCGGCGCGCGATGGGACGCGCCGCGCTGGCCCGCGTGCGGGAAGGCTTCACCTGGAGCGACTACGGCGACCGCATCGTCGCGGCCTACCAGCAGCTGCTGGCGCGGCGGGCCTGACGTGCGCACGATCCTCCGGCTCGAGAATCCGATCCGGGACTATGCCTGGGGCTCGCGGACGGCGATCGCCGGGATGCTCGGCGAGCCGGCGCCCGCGGCAGGGCCGCAGGCCGAGCTGTGGATGGGGGCGCATCCGGCGGCGCCTTCGCAGGTCTGGCTGGCCGGGCAGCGGCTCTCGCTGGCGGAGCTCGTGGCGCGCGAGCCCGAGGCGATCCTCGGCCGCTCCGTGGCGGCGCGTTTCGGGGCGCGCCTGCCCTTTCTCGTCAAGCTCCTCGCCGCGGCGGAGCCGCTCTCGATCCAGGCCCACCCCGATGCGGAGCAGGCGCGCGCGGGCTTCGCCCGCGAGAACGCGCTCGCGATCCCGATCGACTCCGAACGCCGCAGCTACCGGGATGCCAGTCACAAGCCCGAGCTCTTCTGCGCCCTCGAGCCGTTCGAGGCGCTGCGCGGCTTCCGGGCGCCGGACGAAATCCGGGCCCTCGCCGAGCGCCTCGGCGTGCGCGGCGTATCGCAGCTCGTCGGCGCTGCGCTGGAGGGGCCTGCGCCGCTCGCCGCCCTGACCGGTGCGCTGCTCCGGCTCGATCCCGAGCACTGCGCGGCGCTGGTGGCCGAGGCGGCGGGCGCCGCCGCCGCCGCCTCGGACCCCGGCCTCGCCTGGATCCCGCGGCTCGCGGCCCGACATCCGCGCGACGCCGGCTCCCTCGCGCCGCTCTTCTTGCGCTATCTGTGCCTCGCGCCGGGCGAGGCCATCTTCCTCGCACCGGGCGAGCTGCACGGCTATCTCGGGGGCTTCGGGATCGAGGTGATGGCGAGTTCGGACAACGTCGTGCGCGGGGGGCTCACCGCGAAGCACGTCGATCTCGATGAGCTGCTGCGCGTCGTGCGCTTCGAGCCCGCTTCGGCGGAGGTGTTGCGACCGGAGTCCCGCCCGGACGGGACGGCGTGCTTCCGGACCCCGGCCGAGGAGTTCGAGCTCTCGGTGCTTCGCGTGGGCCCGGGGCGTTCGTTCGCCTCGCAGGCCGAGCGGGGGGTCGAGCTGCTCCTGTGCACCCGCGGCGGCGTGCGCGTCGCCGCGCGCGAGCATGCCGAGGATCTCGCGCCGGGTCGGAGCTGCCTCGCGCCGGCGGCGGCAGGGGCCTACTCCGTGACGGGCGAGGGCGAGCTCTACCGGGTGCGGGTCGCCGCGATGCGCGAGCGCGCGTCGGGCGCGGCGTAGGCCAGACAGGGGATCCCGCCGCATGAGCCTTCTGCTGAACCGGGCCCTCTACTTCGCCGATCTCGGGATCGGCCGCATGCTGGGCGCCCGTTGCCCGAATTGCTCCCGGCGCCCCGAGCGCCCTCCGCTCCTGAACCGGCACCATGGACTCTCACCGGTGTATGCCTGCGAGGGCTGCGGGCTCTACTATCGCCCCGCCGCCTTTCGAGGCGGACGCGTCCTCGAGCTCTACTATTCGCTCCTCTACAACGAGCGCGGCATCACGACGGAGATGCCGGCCGAGGTCGATCGCTCGGCGATCCTGGCCTCGGTGCTCGGAACCGAGAAGGACCGTGCACCGGAGGTTCGCCGCCTGCTCGGCTCCCAGCGGGCAAACATCTGTGTCTGGGGCTGCTCCTGGGGATACGAGCTCCTGCCCCTGGTCGACCTGGGACACCGCGTCGTCGGCATCGAGATCGGGAGCACGCGTCGGGCCTTCGGGCGAGACCGGCTCGGCCTCGAGATCGTGGCGACCGCGGGGGAAGCGGCCGCGAGCCTGGGATCGGTGGACCTGCTGCTCTCCTCGCACGTCCTCGAGCACGTTCCCCGGCTCGATCACCTCCTCGACCAGGTCGATACGGTGCTCGCGCCCCGGCGCCAGCTGCACTTCACGCCCTCGGTGGAGGACGTGGGGCGCAACCCGCTCTCCGACAGTCTGATCGGACGCGAGCACCCGCTCGGCGTCACCCGGCGCTTCTGGGAAGGCCGGGCTCGGCGAAGCGGGCTGGACCTCGCTTTCGAAGTTCGCGGCCAGTCGGCGACATCGTGCGGTGAGGCTTGCGCGGTCCTGACGCGGGGCGCGAGCTAGTCCGGCGAAGCGCTTCGCCCGCGAGCCTCCGGGAAGCGCGGCTTGTAGGCCTCCAGCCCGATGCTGAAGTGCGGCCACCGGGTCAGCCGGTAGATCAAGGGATCCAGCAGCGGGGGCAGGATCCGCAGCGGCATCACCAGAACCCACCCGAGAAGGTGATGCGTGTTGAAGAGCACGCGCGCGAGCCAGGTGATCTTCTGGCTCAGGAAGCCGCTGCAGTAGGAGATCCGCTCCACTTCCAGGCCTGCGTGGCGGCAGAGCTCCTCCAGCATCCCCGGCGTATATCCCCTCCGGACGTGCCCCCCGTCCTCGACCCGGGAATACGGCCCGAGGTCGGTCTCGCTGATGGGACGAAAGCAGAACTGGGGAGTCGTGAGGAGGAGGCGCCCGCCGGGCTTCAGGCAGGCTCCGATGTCGCAGAGCAGCTTCTTGTCGTCGATGACGTGTTCGATGGCCTCGACACAGATGGCGGTGTCGTACCGCTCCAGCCAATCGGGCCGCTCGTGCAGGCGCCGGATGTCCATCACCTCGAATCGCGCGGAATCGGCTTTGCACAGCTGGGCTCGCTCGGCGGCGGCCTTCTGGTTGTGCTCTTCCCAGTTGAGCCCGAGGCTCTGGTAGCCCCGCAAGGCGGCGCCGATCGTGAAGGCGCCGGTGCCGCATCCGACGTCCAGGAACGTCTCGCCGTTCCGGGTCTCCGGCAGCCGCTTCCGGAGCCAGAGCCATCGATCGAGCACGAGCGTGTCGCCGTGGAGCAACGTGGCAGGGAAGCCGATCAGCCGAACCAGCAGGGAGCTCTTCAAGAAACGGGGCCTCGCGATTTCCGGCGGGTGACGTCAGCCTGCGTTTCGATGATAGATGTAGGACCAACCCTTCCACCAGATGGGCAGGTCGTTCGCGTGCGAGTGCTCCCGGAGGCGGTTCGACATGTTCGCATCGAGACTGAACCCGTGCGTGGCGAAGATCGCGGACCAGAATTCGATCGGCTGGCAGTTGATGTGATCATCGCCGGGGGGAGCTTCCGGGGGCGCCGCGCTGAAGAGGATCCAGTCCTTGCTGTTCTCGCAGATCGAGGCGACCAGCGTCGCTGCATTGGATCGGGGCAGGTGTTCGGCGACCTCGATGCACAGCACCAGGTCGAACTTCCGGTTGGTGACGAGCGGCTTTCTCAGATCGTGCACGAATACGAACGAGGCGGGCGGGGCGCGTCGAACGCCGGTCGAGGCGCCGTCGCAGCCGATCGTCGCGATCCCCAGCTCGGAAAGGGCGCGCAGGTACTCGCCGGGTCCGCAGCCGATGTCGAGTGCGTCCTTCGGGGCGAGGGAGGATTGGATGAAGCGCGCGACGCTCTCCGCCGCCGCCCTCGTCTTCAGGAACCCGTCTCCGTCGTAGAACTCCGAGCCATAGAGCGCTTCCGGCGAGACCCCGAACCTCTGCGAGAAGAAGTAGCGGCGGACCCTGATCACCGCTGATCTGGCCTTCCTCCTCGCGATCGCCAGAGCCTGCATCATCGCTGCGGCACCCCCCTGGCATCGCGCTGGACGAAGTAGACCAAGAACAACCAGAAGGCGATCGCCGATACCAGGGTGGTGCCGGCGAATCCGATCGCGGCGTAGCGCGGCACCAGGACGACGTAGCCCACCAGCGAGACGACGAGTACGGGGCCGTGCAGCAGCAGCGCCCGCCATAGCAGTCCCCGTCCGAGCAGGCTCTGCATATAGACGTTCACCAGCACCTGCGGAACGGTCGATGCCACGACCATGCAGAAGACCAGCCTGCCTCCGACGAACTCACTGCCGTACAACGCGAGGAGCGATGTCGAGAGCAGGATGAGCGCGGTCGAGACGCCCAACGCAGCGGCGCCGTTCACCCGCAACAGGATGCGTCGCAGGTTCGACGATGCGGCGTCGTTCTCCTGGGCGGCGTACCGGCTGAAGGTGGGGATGGCGACGCTGCCCATCGAGCTGGCTACGAGCAGGACGGGACCGCGCCACTGCAAGCCGGTATTCACGATCGCGAGGTCCTCGAAGCCGCCGGACTGCCGGGACAGCAGAAAGGTTCCGTACCAGGTTACCGCACCCACCAGCAGGTTGATCAGCACCGAGGGCAGCGAAAACTTGAGGATCACGTCCGCAAATCGCAACCCCTCGCCCCTTTTGGGAATGCCCTGCTGGCGCTTGAGTCGGCGGGTGAGCAGCCGGAACAGGACGAAGCTGACGACGAGCCCGGCGATCAGCACCGCCATGATGCCGGTCAGACCCGCGTATTTCGCGGCCGGGTAGATCGCGGCGAGCGTGAGCAGCGTCGTCACGATGCGCACCCTGGCGATCGCCTGGAATTCCTCGAATCCCTGCAAGACGCCGTCCTGAACGCCGCTCATCAGCGCGGCGCCGATGTAGAAGCAGCCGACGACCACGGCGAAACCATACTGGTCGGAGAGCAGCAGCCAGGAGGACACGGGGGTCGCGAACGGCAGGGTTACGAGGGTGATGGAGCCGGCGACGATCCACGCGAACCGCGTGACGTACTGGATGACCAGCGCCGCCTTGGCCTTCTCGGTTTCGCGGTACCGAGCGACGAATACGGCGCCGGTGAGACCCATCTGCATGCCGACGATCGAGGCCACCAGGCCGATCGTCCCCATCAGGAGGCCATAGACGCCGTACTCGGTGATCCCGAGCGCTCTCGCGACCAAGACGGTCTGCGCGACGCCGGCGATGCGTTCGACCCCCGCCAGACCCGTCAGCCAGAGGCTGTTTCGGGTGAAGCGCGAACTCGCCAGTCGCTGGTAGGTGGCGCCGCCCCATCGCAACAGCTGAGCCTTGCGAGCGGAGAGGCGATTCGGTGCGACCGAGCGCTTCGGTTCGGAGGGGAGTGGAGGATGCGATGAGTTCATGAGACGTCGCTTGTGGTCCAGCAGGTGCGAAGCCCGCCCGGCGAACGGTAGCCCGCCTGGCTCGGCCCCGGCTTACGGCTTAAACTCGTTCGGATGCCGATGGTGTACGCGAGCCCTGCCTGGCCCCGCTGAATTCGTGAGATCGGCCGCGCGCACGCTCTGCTGGAGCTCGTCTGGGGGGATCGGGAAAGAACCGGATCGCCCCGAGATCCGTCCAAAGTCCGTGGAAGAACGCTAGGTGTGCGGAATCGCTGGCATCGTGTCGGGTACCGGCTCGCGGGAGCTGGTCGGCCGGATGCTCGACCGGATGGTCCATCGCGGGCCCGACGGCGAGGGGATCTCGGAGCACGCGGTCTCTCCGGAGTGCGTCGTCACCCTGGGACACCGGCGCCTCGCCATCATCGACCTGAGCGAGTCGGCTTCCCAGCCGATGTTCGATGCGACCGGACGCTTCGCAATCGTCTTCAACGGCGAGATCTACAACTATCTCGAGGTGCGCGCCGAGCTGGCTCGCCTCGGAGCGAGCTTCGTCACGAGCTCCGACACGGAGGTCATCCTCGAGGCCTACAAGCGCTGGGGCGTCGAGTGTCTCTCGCGGCTGAACGGGATGTTCGCCTTCGGCCTCTTCGACGGACCCGCGCGCAAGCTCTTCTGCGCCCGGGACCGATACGGCGAGAAGCCCTTCTTGTTCAGCCGGCGCCCGGGTCGCTTCGCCTTCGCCTCCGAGTACAAGGCCCTCCTCCAGGACCCCGGCCTGCCCCTGGAGCTCGACGAGTGGCGGCTCGTGCAGGCGGCCCACAACCCCAGCACGGGCCTCGACGCCGACCGCAGCACCGTCTTCCGGGCGATCGAGCAGCTCCTGCCCGGCGAGGCGATGGAGGTCCGCCTCCCGCAGCTCGAGCCCCGCATCTGGCGCTACTGGCAGGTCTCGCCCGCGCCGGCCAGCCGGGTGAGCGACGAGGGCGCCGTGTTCGAGGAGTTCCGGGAGCTGCTCACCGATTCGGTTCGGCTGCGGATGCGCAGCGACGTGACGCTCGGCTCCTGCCTCTCGGGCGGCCTCGACTCGAGCGCGATCGTCTGCATCGCGCGGCGGCTGCTCGGAGACGATGTCGAGTACGAGACCTTCACGGGGCGCTTCCCGGGCACGCCCGCGGACGAATGGGCCTTCGCCTCGCAGGTGGTCGAGGCGACCCGCGTCAACAGCCACGTGACCGAGCCCACCGTCGAAGGCTTCGTCGAGGAGCTGCCGGAATTCCTGTGGTTCAACGAGCTGCCCGTCGGCAGCTCGAGCCAGTACGCGCAGTGGTGCGTGTTCCGGCTGGCGAAACAACACGGCGTCACGGTGCTGCTCGACGGGCAGGGCGCCGACGAGCAGATCGGCGGCTACGAGCAGTACTTCGCGAGCTACGTCCACGCGCTCGAACGTCGAGGCGAGTCCGATCGACTCGCCGCCGAGCTGCCCGGGATCCGGAAGCGCTATCCGCTGGCGCTGACCCCGCCTGCGCGGCAGCTGCGCGACCGGCTGCCTTTCGCGCTCCGACACCGCATCTCCGGCGCGTTCGGCATGGGCACCAACCTCCTCTACGGTCTCCGGATCGAATCGGCGCGCCGGCTCCTCGCGGAGCGCGAGGAAGCCAGCTTCCGCGGCCCCGATGCGCTGCACCGCGCGCTGGCCTTCGACTCGATCGGCGGCTTCCTGCTCACGCTGCTGCGCTATGGCGACCGCAACTCGATGGCGCACTCGCGCGAGGTCCGGCTGCCCTTCTGCGACCACCGGATCGCCGAATTCGTGTTCGCGCTGCCGCCGTCGCTGCTGATGGGAGAGGTCCAGACCAAGCGCTTGCTGCGGGAGTCGATGCGGGGAGTGCTTCCGGAGGGCGTTCGCACGCGCTGGAACAAGCAGGGCTTCCGGCCGCCGCAGGACCAGTGGTTCCGGTCGGAGCGGTTGTTGCGATTGGTGAGGGAGACGTTCGAGTCCGTGGAGTTCCGCGAGAGCCCCTGCTGGGACGCCCGCTGGTGGCTGCGGGCCCTGGCGCGCGTGGAGGCGGGCGAGCTCCAGCTCGGCTGGACGCTCTGGAGCCCCTTCCTGGTCTCGATGTGGACCCGTCACTTCCTCCAGCGCGTCGCCGGCGAACGGACGGGGGCGTCCGTCCCGCGGGCGGCGATCCGGTGAAGCTCGTCTTCGCGAACGCCCTCCACCCGGACGTGGCGCACGTCGCCGGCATGCGCGTGCCGTATCTCGGCCGCGAGATGTCGCGCCGTGGGCACCAGGTCCTGCTGCTCACGAGCACGCTCGCGGAGAGCGACCGCGCTTCGCTTCAACCGCAGCAGCTCCGCGAGGCGATCGCGCGGCACGACTGGTCGCAGCCCCTGCACCTGGCCGTGCCGCCGCGCCCAGACGCCGCGTTGCGCGCGGTGCGGGACGGCTCGCTCCCGGCTCCCGCTCGCCGGGTGGTCACCCTCTACTACCAGCTTCGCCACCTCGGGGTCTTCGAGGACTGGGTGGCGGGCTGCGAGCCGTACGCGGCGGCGCTCGCCGCGGCCTGGGATCCCGATCTGGTCTGGGGCACGTTCGGAAGCACCGGCACCCTCAAGGTTGCGCAGCGCATCGCGCGGCGGTCGCGCGTGCCCTGGGTGATCGACTTCAAGGACAGCTGGAGCTACTTCCTGCACCCGTGGCTGCGGAGCTACGTGGCCTGGCGCTTCCGCGACGCCAGCGCGGCGACGGCGAACGCCGAGTTCACGCGATCGATCGCGAGACGGTGGTTCGATCCGCTCGAGACGACGGTGATCTACAGCGGTGTCGCGGACGTCTTCTTCGAGGAGGAGCCCACCAGCGGCACCGGCCCTGCGAACGAGCTGCTCCTGGTGGGAGGGGTCTACAGCGAGAGCCGCCTGCGCGAGTTCCTCACGGCGCTACAGGCGTGGCTCGACGGGAGCCCGCCGCCCGTCCGGGAGTCCGTGCGCCTGACCTACTTCGGTGCGGACGGTGCCAGGGTGCGGAGGGTCGTCGACGCCATGCGGCTTTCCTGTGCGGTCGAAGTGCAAGCCTTCGTGCGGCTCCCGGAGATGGCCCGCCGCTGCCGTGACGCGCTCGCGTGTTGCTACATCAAATACGAAGAGACCTTCCACCACAAGCTGCTCGAGCTGCTCGTCGCGGGGCGGCCGGTGATCTGCTACCCGGCCGAGACGGAGGAGTCGCTGGCGCTCTGCCGCTCGTTCCGGACCCCGATGCTCTCGTGCGCGTCGGCCGGGGCGCTCGGGGAGGCGTTCTCGCGCGCGTGGCAGCTACGCGGAGAGCCGCGCGCCGCGAGCGGGCGAAGCCCCTGGACCTGGGCGGCCCGGGCAGCCGAGCTCGAGGCCGTCCTCGAATCCGTCCTGGCTCGTGGCCGCGACACCGGGGAGGGCCGCCGAGCGGCCGGTCAGGGCTCGCTGACGCTCGAAGGTCGCGACCCGTCTCCGCGCAGCCAGCGGTAGACCTCCTGCATGTCGCCGGCGACCTTGTCCCACGCAAAGGCCTGCCGCATCCAGGCGCGACCCGCGGCGCCCTTCTGAGCGAGGGCGTCCGGCGCGAGCGACATGGCTTCGCGGAGCGCCGCGCCCAGCGCATCGCGATCGAGCGGAATCCACCAGCCGGCCCCGTTGCTCTCGAGCCCGGACCAGGGAGCGCCGCGGGTCGTCACGACGGGCAGCCCGTGGGCCAGCGCCTCCGCCACCGCCATTCCGAAGTTCTCGTTGCGCGTGGGCAGGACGAAGAGGTCCGCGCTCCAGAACAGCCGGCTCTTCTCGTCGCCATGAGCCGGGGGACGGAACTCCACGCGGCGGCAACCCGAAGCCCGCGCGAGCTCCCGGATCTCGTCCAGGTGCGACCCCTCGCCGGGCCCGACGATCACGAGCTGCCAGTCCGCGAACTCGGATTCGAGCTGGCGCCAGACGGGCACCAGCTCGTCGAGCCCCTTCTTCGGATGGATGCGCCCGAGGAAGAGGAGCCGTCGCAGCCGCCCCGCGGCTCGCGCGCCGGCCGGCCGCTCGTCCGGGATCTCGACGCCGTTCGGGATCACCGCGACGGGGCGCCGGATGCCCGACGCCAGGATCTCCTCCTGTTCGGCGATCGAGGTGGCGTGGAGACAGTCCGACGCCTCGAGCGCCGCGCGCTGGGCCATCGCCCACATCGCCTGCTTGGTGCGCCGGCTGAACCCGAGGGCGACGGCGGAGAGCGTTCCGCGCGGCGAAGTCACCAGCCGACAGCGGGTGCCGCGCACCGCGCGGGCGGGATACAGGTTCGGCAGCAGCCAGAGCCCGTGGCTGTGCAGCACGTCGGCGCTCGCCGCTTCCGCCCGAAGCGCGCGGCGAAGCCCCGCTGAGCCCCAGAGCGGCCGGAGCAGGAGCGACTTCGGATGCACCACGTGCTCGACGCCGGCATGCGGCCACGTCGTCGGTCCGGGCGCGACGGTGTGGAGCCGCACGTCGTGACCGAGCCGCGCCAGGGCCGCGCACAGGGCCGGCACGCTGTTCGACGGGCCGCTCGCCTCGATCGCGACGTTCGACACCGTGTGGGCCAGAAGCATGCGGGGGAACGTAGCGATGCCGCGCTCGCCATCCATCGCTCGCGCGGGCCGAGGCTTCACGCGGATCGCAGCCGATCGAGCACCGCGGTCAGGCGCGCCGCGTTGTCGTAGCGCCCCTCCAGGCAACGCCTGCGTCCCGCGGCCGCGATCGCGGCGCGTTCGGTCTCGTGGGCGAGGTAGTAACGGCATTTTTCGAGGAGCTCATCGAAGCTCGCGAAGTATTCGGCCTCGACGCCCTCCTCGAAGAGCCTCAGGTGCTCATCGGTGCGCTCGGCGAGCATGAAGCCCGCGCAGGCGGGGATCTCGACGCTCCTCGCCGTCTGCAGGTCGCGGGAGGACTTGCGCAGGAATCCCAGATTGATCCGTGTAGCGCAGATGGCCCGGGCGTAGTCGTCTCCGTCGAGGTACCCGCCCCGGATCATCAGGTTCGGGTGGGCGTGCGCGAGCCCGCTCCAGCGGGGTCCGTGCACGGCGACGGGGATGCCCGCCTCGGCCAGGCGCAGCATCAGGCGCGACCGATCCTCCTCGAAGTAGCCGACGAATCCGACGTCGCAGGCGAATCGCTCCCGATCCGCGGCGGTGAGCTCGATCGGCCGGTGCACTCCGGGGTCGTAGCCCTTGTCCACGAAGAAGACCTCGCGGGCGCCGAGCGCGCGCAGCTCCTCGACGTTGTACGACTTGGTGGTGACGTGGAGATCGTAGAGCGGGATGCACGCGCGGTAGGCGACGGACGTGTTGTGGCGGCTCATCATGTCGTCCGGGCTGTACGAGACCATCCGCAGCCCGGGCGCGATCCGCCGGAGCCGGCGCAGCGTCGCGGCGCGGATCTCGCGTCCCCGGTCCACCCAGAGCAGGTCGAAGGGCTCGCGCGCGGCGGAGCTCAGGATCTCCCGGTTCGCGCCGAAGAGGTCCGGCGGGCGGCCCAGGTGGTGTCCCACGCGATGCACCGTGAAGAGAAGCCGCGTGCGCGGGATGCCCGCCGGGACGAAGCGGATCCGATGCCCGAGCGATTCGAGGGCTCGCGCGCGGCCCAGACAGGTTCCCGATTCGGTGCCCACGTAGAGGATGGAGAGGGCGGATCTCGCCACGCTTCACTTGACGGCTTCGACGAACAGGGACTGCGGCGCGCGCACCTCGGAGTCGATCAGCAATGCTTCCAGCCGGCCCCTGCGAAAAGAGGACGGCTCCACGGATGCGAAGCCCGCGTGGACGAGCAGATTCCGGATGGTGTCGTGATCGTAGGCGAAGAGATGGCCATAGCCCCGGAAGATCCGATTCACGGCCATCATGGGCGTGAAGCCGTAGTGGGAGTCGCGTAGGAAATCGGCGCGCCCTTCGGCATCTACATACGGGAACTCGACCGGCTCGCCGCGTCGATGCCGGAGGTAGGACTCGATGTAGAGGCCGCCGTCGGGAATGATGACGCGCAGGACCCCGCCGGGCGCGAGGATGCGGTGCAGGTCGCGCAGGGCTTCCGCGCAAGCATCGACCGTGAGGTGCTCCAGACAGTGCTCGGTGAAGATCCCCTCGGCGCTGGCATCGGGAAGGGGAAGCTTGCGACGGAGGTCCCAGCACAGATGGATTCCCGGACGCCATTCGTAGTCGACGTTGATGAATCCGGGTCGGAAGTTGCTGCCGCAGCCGATGTTCACGTAGGGCAGGCGCGGAACCAGCGCCATCTGCAGCCGGCGGTTGCGCGCCACCGCGCCGACGCATTTCTGCACCTTCCCGTACGACCAGATGGAGCGCCGCATCGTCACGCCGCCTCCGCGTGCTGGCGCTTCGCCCACGCGAGGTACGCGCCCAGGGCGCCCCAGCGCCAGCGGTCCGGGGGAAGCAGCGCGCTCCAATCGGGTCCGCCCGAGAGGGCGGCCCGCGCGACAGCGTGGCCGGCGCGGAGCGGCTCGTCGAGGGCGGCCACGTAGGCGGGAAGCGGCGCGTGGAAGCCGAGCTTCCAGGCGCGGTCTCGCACGAGCGGCGGGAGCACGTCCGCCACCGCGGCGCGCAGGCTCGCCTTCAGGCCGGTCGCCCCCACCCGGGCTGCGGGCGGCACGCCGAAGGCCGCGCGGATCACGCGGTCGTCGAGCATCGGCACGCGGCCCTCCACGCCGTGCGCGAGGCCCATCCGGTCGCTGTGGAGGAGGTAGCGGGGAATGCACCAGGACTCGATCGAGCCGCGCAACGCCGCATTCAGGGCGCCGCGGCCGTCGTGGACGTGCCAATGCGACCAGGCGTCGCGGGCGCTGCGCCAGGCGAGCGCCCCCCGGATTCCGCCGGCGCGGGCGCTGCGCAGGGCGGTGACCGCGTTTCGCAGCCGTCCGGGCGCCGCGTGGTACAGGGCGGCCACGATCGGGAACCAGCCGGTCCCCGACCTGGCGAGCACCTGCGGCGCGACGCGGACCGTCGCCTCGAGCGCGCGGAAGTCGCGAGAGCGCAGGATGTCGAGCAGCAGCGGCCCGAAGAAGGTGGGGTACCCCACGAAGACCTCGTCGCCCCCGAGCCCGTTCAGGAGGACCTTCACGCCGCTCCGGTGCGCCTCCGCGGCCAGGCAATACTCGGCGTAGCTCGAGACGTCGGAGTAGGGCTCCTCCTGGTGGTGGATGTAGCGGTCGAAGCGCTCGCGAAGCTCGGCGGGGCTCGAGGATACCCAGTGGACCTCGTGGGGACTCTTGATCGCGGCGAGCACGGCGCGCTGGTAGTCGCTCTCGTCCTGCTCCGCAGCGTGATCGTGATACGCGAAGAGGTGGAGCAGCGAGCTCTCTCCGCGGCGGATCCGGGCGCGGTCGGCGAGCAGGGCCACGCTGGACGAATCCAGCCCGCCGGAGACGGTGGCTCCGATCGGAACGTCCGAGACCAGCTGCTCCTCCACGGCGCGCTCGAGCTCGCGGCGGATCTCGAGCGGCCCCGACGCGGGCGGCTCGCTCTCGATCCGCGCGTAGCGGGTGATGCGCAGCCCGCGGCCGTCCCAGACCGCCCGGTGGCCGGCGGGCAGGGAGCGGATGCCGGCGAGGAGCGTCTCTTCGGGGACGTCGTCCGTCCTTCCCAGCACCAGGAACCGGAGCATGGCGTCCGGCGACGCCGTCGTGTCGATCCACGGCAACGGCAGGATCGCCTTCTGCTCCGAGGCGGCGACCAGGCGCTGCCCCTGGACGGCGAAGTAGACGGGGCGGATCCCGACGCGATCGCGTACCAGGTGGAGCTGCTGCTCGTCGGCGCTCCACCAGGCGAAGGCGAACTGCCCGCTGATGCGGGGGAGAGCGTCCTCGATCCCGAAGGTCTCCAGGGCATGCAGCAGGATCTCGGTGTCGCTGGTGCCGCGGAAACGGACGCCTCGTCCGGCAAGCTCGCGCCCCAGCTCCTCGGGGCCGAAGAGCTCTCCGTTGAAGACCAGCACGCTGCGGTTGCCGAGCATCGGCTGCGCTCCCTGCTCGCCGAGGCCGCGGATCGCGAGCCGGCGGTGCGCGAGCACGAGCGGCGCCTCGGCGCCCGTCCAGATCCCTTCCCCGTCGGGTCCGCGATGCGCCAGCCGCCGCGAGAGCCGCTCGCCCCAGGCGCGGCGCTCTTCCGCGCTCATGCCGGCATCCCAGAGGGCGACGATTCCACACATGGCCGGCTCAGGCGGCCCGCACGGCGAGCGTGCCGGGGCGGACCGGGAAGCCGGGCGGGGGCTCGAGGCCGAGCGTCTCGAGCTGCGCCGCCCAGCGGTGCTCGTAGGTGTGCTCGGCGTGGGCGCGCAGCCGCGAGCGCTCGGCCATCTCGGCGCGCAGCTCCGGGCGCGCCAGGTAGTGATCGATGCGATCGAGCATGTCGCGCTGGGTTTCGAAGAAGGCGACCTCGCGCTCGGGATCGAAGACCTCCGCGAGGGCGGGGGTGTCGGTGAGCTGGAAGGCGCCGACGCCGGCCGCCTCGAAGGTCCGCTTGTTGGTGCCCGCGATCTCCGCGTAGTGGTTCTGGTTCAAGACGATGCTCGCGGAGAGCATGGCCTTGCACTTCTCGTCGCCCGCCACGTAGCGGCCGGTGAAGAGCCCGCGCGTCGGATGCTCGAGCCAGGCGGGCGGGGGAGACCCCCAGACCTTGAGGTCGCGTCCGATCAGGGGGCGCAGGAACTCGCAGCGGTAGAGGTGGGCGTTGCCGGCGAGCGTGATGTCGCAGCCGTAGCGCTTCCGATCCTCCTCGCTGACGGGGATCCTGCGGTGGAGCTGGCGATCGCAACACTGGGGCAGGTAGAAGACGTGCTTCCAGCCGAGCTTCGAACGCAGCTTGTCGACCACGAAGTGGTCCTTGAAGAAGAGCCGGTCGTAGTCGGCGGCGAAGAAGTACCCGCGCTCGAAGTTCCCGATGTGGTCGGAGAATACGCCGAGGACGCGCGCGCTCCGGTTTCCGGACCGCAGGCCGGCCACGGTCGGCGGCCGGAGCGACTCGACCGCGCTCACCAGCACCAGATCCGGGGCGAAATCCGCGGCCACCCGCAGCAGCTGCAGCTCCGCGACGGCCAGCGGCTCGCGCAGGATCAGGCGGCTCGCGACGCGCACCGAGTTGCCGACCCGCGCTGCCCAGACCGGCCCGAACAGCCGCTCGACGCCCGGGACGCCCCGGAGCGGGTCGAAGACGCGGACGTCGTAATGCGGGAGCAACGCGCGGCGATACGAATCGATCACCGTATCGAAGCCGGCGCTGCCGACCAGGAGGACGCGGATGGCTCCGGCCGGAGAGGGAGACTCCTGGGGCATCGAAGGACTGGCGCCGTCTCCGTTTTCCAGGCGCTCGAATGTACCGGCTGGGTTTCCGGGCTACAAGCCGCGGCGGGGGGGACGGTCGCATCCGCACCCCGAACTGGCAGAATGGGTGCATGGCACTCCTCCACACCGTCCGTTTCATCGTCTCGCACCCGCTGGGGCGGAAGGCGCGCTGGAGTGCGCTGTCTCGCTTCGCTCGCTGGCAGATCGGAAGCAGGATCCTGCCGGGCGGGGCCGTCGTCGAGTTCGTGGGAGGCACGCGGTTGCTGGTCCGGCCGTCGATGACCGGCGCCACCGGAAACATCTACGTGGGCATCCACGATTTCGAGGAGATGGGTTTCCTGCTCCACTTCCTGCGGAGCGGAGACCTCTTCGCCGACGTCGGCGCCAACGTCGGGGCGTACACGGTGCTGGCGGCCGGCGCCTGCGGCGCTCGCGCGCGTTCCTTCGAGCCGGTCTCGTCGGCCTTCGAGGATCTGCGCGACAACATCGCGCTGAACCGGCTGGGCGAACGCGTGGTCGCCCGCAAGGTCGTCGTCGGCGCGAGCACGGGCTCCGCCCAGATGAGCTGCGATCAGGACACGGTGAACCACGTGGTCACGGAGCGCCTGGACGGCGCGGCGGCGGTCGAGACGGTGCCCCAGGTTCGACTCGACGATGAGTTCGAGGAGGCTCCGGCCGTCGTCAAGATCGACGTGGAAGGCTTCGAATCGCAGGTGCTCGCGGGGATGCCGCGCCTGCTCGCGTCGAATGCACTCCTCGCCGTGATCATGGAGCTGAACGCGAGCGGGGCGCGGTACGGCGTCGAGGACCGGGCGCTCCGGCGGACCATGTCGGAGGCCGGTTTCGTCGAGTGTTGCTACGACCCGCTTCGACGGGCGCTCGAGGCGAGGCCAGCGGGCTTCGAGCACCCGGGCAATTCCATCTTCATCCGGCGACGAGATGCCGTCGAAGCGCGCATCGCTTCGGCGCCGAGAGTCGTCGTGCTCGGCATCGAGTTCTGACCCGAGCCGGGATTCGCCCCGCGCCCGAACCCGTGCTACCCGATTGAATCCTTCTGGATTGGGTGGCGATGAGCTGGCTGGCGCATCCCCTTGCCGTGCGACTCCGCAACCTCGGTCGCATCGCGGGCGTGAACCGCTGGCTCGCCGGGCTGCTCGCCGGGCCCGGCTACGAAGCCTCCTTCGAACGCGCCGTGCTCGCTTCGGTGCAGCGCGGCGACCGCGTCTGGGACGTGGGCGCGAACGTCGGCCTCTACACGCTCAAGCTCCTCGAGGCGACGGGCGCGGAGGGCAGGGTGTATGCGTTCGAGCCGAGCCCGGTCAACCGCGCGCGCCTCGCGACCGCCGTCGGCGAGCGCGCCAACGCCGTCGTCGTACCCCTCGCGCTCGGAGACCGCGACGACAGCATGAAGTTCGAGCAGGGGCGCGACGAGCTCGGGGCGACCAGCCGCCTGCTCGACGCTTCCATGGACGGGATCGACGTGCGCGTGGCGCGCGGGGATTCGCTCGTCGCGGCGGGCGAGGTCGCCGCTCCCAACGTGATCAAGATCGACGTGGAGGGATTCGAGCTCGACGTCCTGCGCGGCCTCGGCGGCGTGCTCCGCTCGCCCAGCCTCCGGGCGATCGGCATCGAAGTGCATTTCGGGATCCTGCACGAGCGCGGCATCGCCGACGCGCCGCGCCAGCTCGAGCGGCTCCTCGGCGAGGCGGGCTACCGCTGCGCCTGGACGGACCCCTCGCACGTGATCGCCTCGCGCGCAGCCCCGTGAAGCGGCGCGCGCTGCCCGGCACGGAGCTGCTGGTGTCGAGGCTCTGCTTCGGAACGGGGAGCCTGCATCACCTTCCGACGCCGGGACGGCGGCAGGCCCTGCTCGCCGAGGCGGCGGAGCTCGGCTTCAGCCACTTCGATGCGTCGCCCTACTACGGCTTCGGCGTGGCGGAGCACGAGCTCGGCGTGTTCCTGCGTGGCCGCGGCGAGGTGATCACGGTGGCTTCCAAGGTGGGTCTCTATCCTCCGGGGCAGCGGAGCGCGAGCGCGCTTCTCGCCTGGAGCCGCAAGGCGGCGGGGCGGTGGATTCCCGCGCTCTCGCGGGTCGTCGTGGATTGGTCGGTGAGCGCGGCGGAGAAGAGTCTCGCGCGAAGCCTGCGGGCGCTCGGGCGCGACTGCGTGGACGTCCTCTTTCTTCACGAGCCCGCACCCGGACTGCTCGAAGCCGAGGAGTTCCTCTCCTGGCTCGCGCGGCAGAGACGCTCGGGAAGGATCCGCCACTGGGGGCTGGCCGGGCCGCTCGGCCTCTTCTCCGCCTGGACGAGCCACGCCCTCGCGGAGATCCTCCAGGTGCAGGACTCGGACGTTCCGAACCTGGTTCGGGCCGGGCGCGAGCCGCAGCTCAGCTACGGGGCGCTTTCTCTCGCGCGCGGCGGCCCCTCCGTCGCGGACGCGATCCGGGCCGCGCTCGAGAGGAATCCGAACGGATCGCTCGTCGTCTCGACGCGGAAGCCGGAGCATCTGCGCGAGCTGGCGCGCGCGGCGGGCTGAGGATGGCGATCCTCGACCTGCGCTGCCTCGCTGACGCCCACTCGACGACCTGCGACGTCGCCATCGTGGGGGCGGGCGCGGCCGGGCTCCTGCTGGCGGCGACGCTCGCGCAGCAGGGCGTCGCGGTCGCCGTTCTCGAAGCGGGCGGCAGCATCAGCGCGGGCGAACAGAAGCTGGGCGCCGAGGCCGTCGTGGAAGGCGGTGTCTACCGCGCGACGCGCGAGGGCAGGGCCTTCGGCCTGGGAGGAACCACGGCGCTGTGGGGCGGGCAGATCGTTCCCCACTCGGAGTTCGACTTCCGCGCGCAAGAGGCCGGATTCGACTTCTGGCGGCACCTGGTCGCCATCGTCGAGCGCCGCGCCGGCGCCGTCTGCGCCACGCTGGGGCTCACTCCGACGTGCCGCTGGTTTCACGCCGCGGAGTGCATTCCCCCGGCCGCCGTCGCCGCGCTGCGCGGGCGCGGGCTGGAAATCGTGACGGGCGACTGGCTGCCGTTCCGCAGGAGGAACCTGGCCTTCCTGGCGGAGCGAGGGACCTTCGACGTGTACTTGAACGCGCCCGCGTGCGGCTGGGAGATCGCGACGGAGGCGGGCGGCGCTGCCCGGATCCGCTCCGTCACGGCGCGGGCGGGCGAGAAGACCCTCTCCGTGCAAGCGCGCGAGTACGTTCTCGCCGCCGGAGCCATCGAATCCACCCGCGTGCTGCTCGAGATCGAGCGCAGCCTCGGCAGGGAATTCCGCGCGGGCTCCGAGCTCGGGCGCGGCCTCGCCGACCATCTCTCCTGCCGCGTCGCGGACGTTCTACCCGAGGACCTCGGGCGCTGCGCGGAGACCTTCGCTCCGCGCTTTCGGAGCGGGCGGATGCGTTCGTTCCGCTTCGTCGAACGAGGGGCTCCGCCCGGCTCGCCGCGCGGATTCTTCCACTTCATCTTCGACACCGAGAACGCCGGCTTCGCGTTGGCCCGCAAGGTTCTCCAGGGGGTCCAGGGGCGGGCCATGCCCCGCGTCACCCTCGCGGAGGCCGTGCGCGGCGCGGCTGGGATCGGCGCGCTCGGATGGGAGCGCTTCGTGCGGCGCAGGCTGCACGTCCCGCGCGGCAGGCCCGCGCACCTCCAACTCGACATCGAGCAGGCGCGAAATCCCGGCAACCGGATCGCGCTCTCCGACTCGCGAGACGCCGCGGGGCGCCCGCGGGCCAGCGTGCAGTGGAGCGTGAGCCGCGCGGACGAGGAGGCCATCCAGTGGATGGCCGCGCGCTTCCTGGCCGCCTGGGGGGGCGCGCCGGCGCTGCCGCGCCTCGCCGCCGCGCTGGGCGACGCCTCGTCGCTCAAGCCCCACGACGTCTACCATCCGGTGGGCACCTGCCGGATGGGAACCGATGCGGGGGCCGTCGTCGACCCGGAGTCGCGGGTGCACGGCGCGGCCAATCTCTCCGTCGCCAGCACGGCCGTCTTCCCCTCGGCGGGCACCGCGAATCCGACGTTCAGCATGCTCTGCCTCGCCGCCGAGCTGGCCGAGCGCGTCGCGGCGAAGCCGTCTTCGCCTGGGTGAGATCCGGACGACGGATCCGCAGCTCAGGGGCTCGGTTCGGCCACGACGTTGAGGGAATCGAGCGCGCGCATCGAATAGCCGCGCTCGCGAAGGAAGTGCTGGAGCTCTTCCACGGTCCATCCCATGTTTCTCGCGATCTCGGGCTCGAGCTCGAGCAGGAGCTTCGGCTTGCCCGCGAGCGTCCGGCTTCCGCCTTTCAGCGCCTGGTACTCGGCCCCCTGGATGTCCATCTTGATCCAGTCGACCCGGGCCAGGCCCAGCTCTTCGACGATCGCGTCGAGCGTCGACGTCTTCACTTCGATGGATCGCCCGGCGGCGTTCTTGCTCGACAGCGACGCGACCCCCGCGTTGGCGTCCTTCTGGCCTTCGTGCACGTCGGCGAAGAGCGTCGCCGTCCCGACCGAGTCGATCAACGCTTCCGGGCGCACCGTGATGCGATCCTCGAGGGCATTCAGGCGGATGTTGGCGTGGAGGCGGGCGCGCGTGCGGGGATTCGGCTCGAAGGCGACCACCGTCGCACCTCGGGCAGCCGCTGCGAGGCTGTAGAGCCCGACGTTGGCGC
The DNA here is from genome assembly GCA_036560145.1 of Myxococcota bacterium. GTDB lineage: Bacteria > Myxococcota_A > UBA9160 > UBA9160 > SMWR01 > DATBRV01. Next base: position 40,469 of record DATBRV010000078.1, on the reverse strand, counting down.
CGACGTCGAGGAACACACGGCCCGGGCCCATTTCGTCCGGCCACCACGTCAAGATGTTCCGCTCGTAGTCCTCCCAGAAGATCTGCTCCTCGACGTACTCGCCCAGGTCGAGCTCGAATCGAAGACCGAACGAAGTGACTCGAAGCGGCTGTTTCGTCGCGAGCCAGGGAGTCGCGAAATGCGTCAGGCGGTGGCGTCCGCGCAACCACGGCGTCAGTTGCCTGACGACTCCGTTCAAGCCCCGAGCGATGGAATGCCGCAATGACATGGACGGCGTTGATACTGAAGCCGCCCAGACACGGCAACGGAGCATTCAGCCGAAGCCTGCGTCGACGTCGGCCTAGCGCCGCGTCTCGATCGACGCCATGCTCCCGCTCCCCACGCGGCGCGACGATGCAGCCGGGGTTTGCTTGCGAATCGCAGCGTTCGTATCGCATCCGATCCAGTACCGGACTCCGCTGTGGCAAGAGCTCGCCAGGCGGCCTGGCGTCGAGCTGGGTGTCTTCTACTTCTCGAAGCACGGCGTCGTGCCGGCGGTGGATCCCGGATTCGGGGTCGCCTTCGCGTGGGACACCGACGTGCTGGCCGGCCACGAGCACGAATTCCTGCCCCGCCGATGGCCGACGCGCGATCCGCTCGACTACGGGGCGTGGGGGCTCAACCGGGGGATCCTGGCGGCGCTCCGCAGAGGCTGGGATGCGGTCTTCATCGCCGGCTACGCGCATGCCAACAACTGGCTGATCGTCGCGGCCTGCAAGCGGCTGGGCATTCCCGTGATCTGCTTTGCCGACACGACGCTGCAATCCGCCCAGGCGAAGACGTTCGGGAGGCGGCTGCTCAAGCGCGGAATGCTCACGACCTTCGTGCGGAGCGCCACGGCCTTCCTGGCCGCCGGGGGGCAGACGCGAGCCTACCTCGAGCACTACGGCGCCGCGCCGGAATCGATCTTCATCTGCCCCTACGCGGTCGACGTGGACCGCTTCCGGGCGGTGGTGGCCCGGGCCGGACCGGCGGGACGGGAGGAATTGCGGCAGCGATGGCGGATCCCTCCTCGAGCCCGCATCGCGATGTTCTGCGGCAAGCTGGTGCCCTGGAAGCGGCCGCTCGATCTGGTCCGGGCCGCCCTGGCCATCGGTCGAGAGGACGTCGTCGCGGTCTTCGTCGGCGACGGCGAGCTGCGCGAGGCGATCCTCGCGAGCGGCGGCGAACGGGTCCGCGTGACGGGCTTCGTCAATCAGAGCGAGATCCCGCTCGCCCTCTCGTTGGCGGACGTCCTCGTCCTGCCGTCGTCGTTCGAGCCGTACGGGATGGTGGTCGCGGAGGCGCAGTGCCTCGGCGTGCCCGCGATCGTGAGCGACGCGTGCGGCTGTCACGGCGAAGACAGCGTGCTCCGGCACGGCGTCTCGGGCTTCGTGGTTCCGACGGGAGACGTCGCGGCGCTCGCGACGACGATCGGTCTTCTGCTCGCGGACGAGCCCCTGCGACGCCGGATGGGTCAGCAGGCCAGCCTGCAGGGCGCGACGCAGTCGAATGTCGCCGCCGCGGACGGCTTCTTGTCGGCCGTGGAGTTCGCCCAACGAAAGCGGCGATCCTGAAGGTCCGGATCGTCAGCGCGCTTCGCGCAGCGCGTAGAGGTAGCCGCCCCGTTCGGTGAGTCGATCGGTCTCGACTCCCTGCTCATCGGTGGTGCGGACGCTGAAGCCTCGCGCACGCAGGAGCCGGGCCAGGGCGCGGACCTCGCCGTGTTGGGGGTGCACCTCCATCGCGATCCGCCGCACCCGATCGAGCCAGGGGATCTCCCCCTGGAAGAGCGCGAACTCCGAGCCCTCGATGTCGACCTTGAGGAAGTCCACGCGATCGAAACCGTGCCGATCGAGCAGGACGTCGAGCCCGACGATCGGGGGCAGCTGCTCCCCGTGGGAGCCCGAGAGAACGTCGTCGGGACTGGCGAAGATGCCCTTGCCGGCGCCGACCAACGCCACCACGATGGTGGCGCGATCGCGGAGGCCGTTGCTGGCGAGGTTGCGCTCGATCTCGGGGACGAAGCCGCTCTGCGCCTCGATGCTCAGGACCGTGGCGCCCTGCACGGCGGCGAAGGCCGTGAAGAGGCCGACGTTGGCGCCGAGGTCCACCACGCGTTCTCCGGGCTGGATCGCGAACTCGCGGGAAGGCCGGTAGACGAGGCGACCGTAGATCTCGCGCGCCCCGCTCCAATGCCGGCCCTCGAGCTCGAGCGTGTGCGAGCCGGCGCGCAGCTTCCAGCGCTTCGCCCGCATCGCTTCGTCCGCGGGCAGGAGCGTGCGCGCGCGCACGACGGCGGGGAGCTTGCGAAGCACCTCGATGGTGTAGCGAGCCGTCACCGCTCCGCCCGCCATGCGATGCACGCCGCGCATCTGACCGACGAGCGTCCGCAGGCCGTTTCCGATCGCCAGCCGACTCATGCGGGCCTCATTGAACCGGGAGCGATGGGAATCGCTCACCCTATCATACGAGATGCGGGCGGATGCGCGCGCCCGTCCGCCTGACCCGGCCCCCAGGCGCGCCGCACGGTCGGCGAAAGGAACGCTAGCCTTCGGTCGATACCGTCCTTGAAGTGGCCATCGGGGGCCCCACGGGGGATCCAACAGCGTGAGCGAAATCGCCACCACGCGGGCTCCGGAGACCCCCATGGCCATCGGGGCGCTGCTCCGATTGTTCGCGCTGCCGCTCGTCGCCTTCGCGGCCTTCGGCATCGCCGTCGCCTTGGGACTGCGTGGCGACCGGATCGTGCTGCTCGGGGTCACGCTGATCCTCGCGATCGTGATCCTCTCCTTCGTCGCCGTGGATCGGTTGCGTCCGATCGAGCAGCGCGCCCTGCTGCTCTCGATCTTCTCCTTCGCGTACCTGGTGATCTTCGTGATTCCGGTCTTCGTCTTCTATCTGGGCAACGCCGGTTATTCGCCCATCCACCTCGGCAATCCGATCCCGCTCACGCCCCATTGGGTGGTCTGGGGCGTGATCGCGGCGACGGTCGGCTACGTGGCGCTGCTGGCCGGCTACGTGCTTCCCGTCGGAGGAGTGGTGGCCCGCTCGATTCCGCAGATGCGGCGCGAATGGTCGGCCGAAACCTGCCTCGTCGTCGCGCTGGTGATCATCCCGATGGGTTGGGCCGTGCGCGTCGGCGCCGACATGGGATTGATTCCCGAGCGCGCCGGGTCGGGCGCGCTGGGCGCGGTCCTCTACTTCACGGAGTTCGGCATCGCCTTGCTCGTGCTCAGCTACATCCGGCAACGATCGCGAGGCGCGCTCCTGTTCCTGTTGGCGCTGATGCCGCCGACCATCATCTTCGGATTCTTCACCGGCACCAAGAGCGCCGTCCTGCGGCCGCTGGTGATGATCGTGGTGGTCCACATCGTGGTCACGCGCCGTCTGCGAGCCTGGTGGGTGGTGGGATTCGTCGTCTTGATGGCGATCTTCTACCCGATCTCCGAGCTCTACCGGGGGTACGCGTGGACCCGCAAGCTCTCCGCGGTCGAGGTGCTCGCCAACCCGGGGAGATTCATCCAGATCATCCAGGGCTTCAACGCCGCCACCACCACCACGGAGCACATGGAGATCGGGCTCGAGGGCACCAGCGAGCGCCTCAACGGACTCGGCATCCTGAGCATCATCGTTCGTGATGCGGGCACCCGGGTGCCCTTCCAGGGCGGCTGGACCATCGCCCACATCCCGCTGTCCTTCATCCCACGCCTGATCTGGCCAGGCAAGCCGAGGTTCGAGACGGGGCAGTGGGTGACCGACAAATTCGGCCCGGGGCCGGACATCCAATCCTCGACGGGCGCCACCTGGATCGGCGAGTTCTACTACAACTTCGGCTGGCCAGGCGTCGCGGTCGGGATGTTCATCCTCGGCATCTGGTTCCGCTTCCTCCAGGAATCCCTGCTCGGCGCGAACTCGTCGATCCCCTGCATGTTCGCCGGGGTGGTCACGATCGTGGGCCTATGCACCGGCATCGACGGCGGCCTGCTCGGCGCGACCAACTCCGTCGTCTTCAACGTCGCGCCGATCGTGCTCATCCACCTCGTCGTGTGCTCCTTCACTCCGCCACCCCGGCAGCAGCTACTGGCTGCTTGATCGAGCGAAACGCGGATTCCGCTCCGAGCGGCGCGAGCCCGAGCGCGGCGAGCAGATCGTCGCGGAAGCGGGTGTAGCCGAAGCGCTCGCGCGCCGCTCGCGCGCCGGCTTCGCCCATCCGCTCGAGGCGGCCGGGGTCGCCCAGCAGTTCCGCGAGCGAGTCTGCGAGGGCCGGCACGTCGCCGTAGGGGACGAGCGCTCCGGTCTGGCCCGGCTCGATCAGCTCGGCCGCCGCATCGGCCGTCGAGCCCAGGCAGGGCAGGCCGTGCCAGAGAGCCTCGGCGTACACCAGGCCGAAGCCCTCCTGTCGGCTCGGCATGGCGAACAGGCTGGCGCGCCGGTACAGCGAGCCGAGCTCGCGGTCGGCGACGCGCCCGAAGAAACGGACCGCGCCGGCGATGCCGGCCTGCTGCGCCTTGGCGGCGAGCCTCGCCCGGTCGTCCCCGTCGCCGACCATCCAGAGCGTGGCCTGCGGCACGCGGCGCAGCACCGACGGCCAGGCCTCCAGGAGCTGATCGTGACCCTTGCCGCGCTCGCTCGACCACATGCGGGCGACGATCATTGCCGCGGGCTCGCGCCGGGGAGGCGGCGCCGCGCTCTCGCGCTCCCAGAGCGCGACGCGCTCCGGGTCGATGCACAGGAGCACGGGGCGGATGCGCCCGGCGAGCTCGGGAAAGACCGCCTCGACCCGTGCGGCGGTGCTGCGCGAGTTGGTGAGAATCCGCCAGGCGCCGCGCAGGGCGGCGGCGCGCGCGCCCGTGCGAGCGCCCTCGAGGTCCATGCCGTGGATGAAGATGGCATGCGGCGAGCGCCGCGGTGCGGGGACCTGGATGGCGCGCGCGAGGCCGACGAGATCGAAGAGCAGCAGGTCGTTTCGGCGCCGGGTGCGCTCCAGCCACAGCTGGAGCGCGAAGCGCAGCTGGCTCCCGTGCGCGAGGCGCTGGTCTCCCCGAAGCGGCGGCGGGTGGGGATCGCGCGGATCCTCGAGCAGCAGCACGCGGTCGGCGCGCTCGACCTGGCCCGCCCGGATCGCCTCGTCGAGCGCGCGGGCCATGCAGCGGCTCACGCCCGCGATCCCGCCTTCGATACGCAGGCCGGTGAGGCCCAGCAGGAGCGAGCGCGGGCGTGCATCCACGGGGCGAGGATACCGCGCGACGCGCGGGCTACCTTCGCCTCATGTGCGGCATCGCGGGAGTGGTGATCTACGGTGACGCTCCGCCGGTCGGCGAGGCCGAGCTCTTGCGCCTGCGCGACGCGCAGCGCCACCGCGGCCCGGACGGCGAAGGAATCTGGATCGCGCCCGATGGACGGATCGGACTCGGCCACCGGCGGCTGGCCATCGTCGACCTTTCGCCGCTCGGCAGCCAGCCGATGTCGACGCCGGACGGGCGGTTGCGGGTCGTCTTCAACGGCGAGATCTACAACTTCCGCCAGCTGCGCGCGGAGCTCGAGGCGCGCGGCTGCGAATTCCGGTCCCAGAGCGACACCGAGGTCCTGCTGCACGGCTGGCGCGAGTGGGGCCTGGGCCTGCTCGATCGCCTGCGCGGGATGTTCGCCTTCGCGCTCCACGACGCGGAGCGGCGCGAGACGCTGATCGCGCGCGATCCGCTCGGGATCAAGCCCTGCTACCTCCTCGACGACGGTCGGCGGCTGCTGTTCGCCTCCGAGGCGCAGGCGCTGCGCGCGGTCGCGGACGACGGCGGGATCGACCCCGACGGGCTCGCGGGCTATCTGCTCTGGGGTTCGATCGCACCGCCCCGTACGCTCTACCGACGCATTCGCGCGTTGCCGGCCGGGAGCTGGCTGCGCGTGCGCGAGGGTGCGGTCGAGGCGCCGACCGCCTACTTCCGTCTCGAGGACGAGTTCGGGCGCGCCCAGCCGATGGCGCCCGCGGAGGCGGCCGAGGCGCTGCGCACGGCGCTCCTCGACTCCGTTCGGCACCACCTGGTCGCCGACGTTCCGGTCGGCGCCTTCCTCTCGGGCGGCGTCGACTCCTCGGCGCTGGTCGGCCTGATGGCCGAGCTGCGCGCCGGGCCGATCCGGACCGTGACGCTGGCCTTCGACGACCCCGCGCTCGACGAGTCCGGGCTCGCACGCCTGGCGGCGCAGCGTTACGGCACCGATCACCACGAGGTGCCGATCCGCGTCGAAGCGATGCGCAAGAGCATCGGCGACGCGATCCGCTCGCTCGACCTGCCCTCGGTCGACGGGATCAACACCTATTTCGTCTCCGAGGCCGCCGCCAAGACGGGGCTCAAGGTCGCCGTCTCCGGGGTGGGGGGCGACGAGCTCTTCGGCGGCTACGCCACCTTCCAGCGCGTCCCGAGCATGCGGCGCAACCACGATCGGATCCGCGCCCTGCCCGGCGGAACGGCGCTCCTGGGCGCGGCCGCGCGGGGCCTGCCGAGCCTCTCGAATTCGCGGCTCACGAAGCTCGCGCGGGCCGCGGAATTTGCCGGCGACGACGAGGGGGCATACTGGGCGCTGCGCGGGCTCTTCAGCCCCGCGGAGGCCGGGCGTCTGCTCGAGCCCGAGATGCTTCGGGACGCCGCCTGCCTCGACCCCCGGCAGGAGCTCCGCGAACGGCTGCGGCTCGAGGATCTCCCGCCGGAAGAGCGGATCTCGGCGCTCGAGATGCGCCGCTACCTGCAGGTGCAGCTGCTTCGCGACACCGACGCCACCGGGATGCGCCATTCGCTCGAGATCCGGACTCCGCTCGTCGACCGCGACCTGCTTCGGGCGGTGACCAGAATCCCCGCGGGGATGCGATGCGAGGGCCCCGCCAAGCGCGGGCTGCGGGAAGCCGTGAGGCCGCCGATTCCGGAGCAGCTCTGGAACCGCCGAAAACGCGGCTTCGTACTCCCCTTCGAGGCCTGGCTGCGCGAGGGGGGGCTGCTCGACGAGATCCCCGAGCTGCCGGGGATCCGCGCCGACGAGGCGCGGCGCGTGGTGCGCGGCTTCCGGGGCGGCAGCGTCCACTGGTCGCGCGTCTGGGCGCTCGGCGTTCTGCCGCACTTCCTGCGCTAAGTCCTGATCTGATCGAGCTTTTCTGAGGCCGTTGCGGCCCGCGGGCCGGGCCTTCCCCCCCGCCTCCCCGCGCCTGCAACCCCCGCGGCAAAAAAGCTCGCATTCCGCGCCACCGATTCTCGAATCCGGCCACTTACCTGATGTCGGTCTCGTGCCCGGGGCGGGAAGCGCTTCAGGCCCGCGCCCGTGAGTTCGAAGAGAAGTACAGCGGGAGAGCCGGATGATGGATCACAAGGGCGCTCGCATCCTGATCGACGGAACCATGGCCCGCGCCGGCGGCGGCTTCACGTACCTCGTGAACGTCGTGCCCCGGATCTCGCGCCTGGCTCCCGACGAGCGCTTCCTGCTGCTGCTTCGCAGCGATCGCATCGCGGCTTCGATCCCGAGCCAGCCGAACCTCGAGATCCAGGTGCTTCCGCCCGTGGGAGCCGCCGGGCGTCTCTGGTTCACGGCGGCGGAGGGCGCGCGCATCGCGTCGCGCTGGGACGCCGATCTCTACTTCTCGGTCGGCGAGACCGCCCCGCTGCTGACCTCGTGTCCGCGCATCGCGAGCTTCCGGAATCCGAATCCCTTCCGGCCGATCGACCCGGAGTATTCGCGCGGCGATCGTCTGCGCCTGCGCGCGCTCCGCATGCTCGCGAGGCTCTCGGCTCGCTCCTGCGACCGGATCCTCTTCGTGAGCGAGGACTCCGCGCGCTGGATCGGCGAGTCGGTCGGTCTTCCCGCGGCGCGTCGGGCCGTCGTGCATCACGGCGTCGACCGGTTCGCATGGCAGAACAGCGAGGCTCGGGAGCCGATGCATCCGCGGCCCTACATCCTCTCGGTGAGCTCGATCTACCGCTACAAGAACTTCGTGCGGCTGATCGAGGCCTACGCCCAGCTCGTCGAGCGCCACCTCGGCCTCGACGTACCGGACCTCGTGATCATCGGAGACGATCAGGATCCCGCCTACGCCCGCAAGATGGAGGCGGCGCGCGCCGCCACGGGAGACCTCGCGGCGCACATCCAGATCGTAGGTGAAGTTCCCTATCGCGAGATTCCGGCCTGGTACAAGGGCGCGGAGCTCTCGGTGTTCCCGTCCTACCTCGAAACCTTCGGGCACCCGCTGCTCGAGGCGATGGCCGCCGAGGTCCCGCTGGTCGCGGCCGACATCCCGGTCTTCCGAGAGATCGCGGGCGACGCGGCCTTCTACGCGGATCCCCATCGGCCCGAGAAACTGGCCGACGCGATGGCCGCAGTCCTCCTCGATCGCGAGGCGCGCGAGACCCTGGTCAAGCGTGGCCGCGAGCGGCTGCGCGAGTTCAGCTGGGATCGCACCGCGAACCGTCTGCTCTCGCTGTTCGAGAACGTGCTCGCCGAGCGGGCCACCGCCCGGCTGCGCCGGCGCGCGTTCGATTCGACGCGCGAACTCGTGCAGCACCCGTCCGCCTGACGGGGCAGACATCCGACTCCGCCGAGACGTGACGCCGCCCGGGCCGGCGTGTCCACGCGTTTCGTGTCATCCTCGCGCGCGCAGAGGGGACACGCGTTGCGCGCCGATTCGCTGGACCGTCGTCGATTCCTGGTCGGACTGGCGCAGCTCGCCGTCACCGCCTGCGCCGGCTCGCAGCTCGCCGAGGAGAGCAGCGCCGCCGGAAGCCCGTCCGAAACCCGTCGTCGAAAGACGGTCGAGCTTCGCAAGCCCTACGCGGTTCCCTACGAGGTGCGCGAGATCCGCGACACGACCTTCGTCGTGCGCCCGGATTTTCGGATGCCCTACACGCAAGGGCTCCCGTTCGGGCTGACGCCTCGCGGCGTGATCTGGGTGCCCCCGAACCACCCGGGCCTGCTGATTCGCGGTTGTCAGATCGTCGGCTGGTCCGATCGATGGGTCAACCGGTGGTCTTCGGACGACCCGGACTGGATCGGGAAGGACGGCAGCAGCCGGCCGCTCCAGGAGTGCAATGGCATCACGGCGGATTACGTGGCGGGCCTCACGATCGAGGACGTGCAGATCGAGCGGATGCCCGGCTCAGGGGTCTATCTGGCCGCGGTGCGCGACGCGAGCATCCATCGCGTCCATACACGACGATGCTTCTCCGCGGTGCAAATCGACTACTTCTCGCCGGTCTCGGAGCAGCGACGGGCCCAGCTCCCGCGCCGCCTCTCCTCGGACGTGGTGCTGGACGGCTGCATCGCGATGGACAACTGGGGCATCGGCTACGCAGGGAGGGAGGAATACTACCGCGGCATCTACGACCCGGCCGAGTGCATCGGGAGCGCCGGCTTCTATCTCTACTCGACCGAGCGCTTGACGGTCCGTCGTTGCCTTTCGATCGGCTCGAACAAAGGCGGGATGAAGCTCGCCCACTGCCGGGATGCGCTGATCGAGGACTTCTACGGCCGGTCGATCCAGCTCGTGGGCTGCCTCTATTGGAGCAAGGAGCGGGGCCCGCACCAGCTGCCGACGATGGCCGACGGGAGCCCCAGCGACCCGATGCTCTCCGAGCGCATCCGCGTCGTGAATCCAACGCTCAGCAGGGGCGCCAGCCTCACACCCCCGAGTTGGGACTACTGGCCGATCGCCTGCGCCTACCCGCATCGGAGTCCGATCCAGATCGAGGGAGGCCACGTCTGGGCGCAGAATCCGCCGACGATGGGATATCTCCAGGCCTGGGAGGGCGTGGCCGTCGACGTGCGCGGCGTGACCTTCCACGGGCCCAAGCCGGCCTCGCTCGAGGCGCCGGAATTCAGCGGGCTCTTCTCGATCGGCGGGTACGGCGGCCCGAAGAGCCGGCCGAGCAGCATCAACCGGGATCTTCTCACCGCGAACGAGTGGCGGGCGACGGACTAGCCGGCGGCCCCGCTCAACGCGCGAGATCCACGACCTGCCCGCTGCGGCAGGACTCCAGGATCGCGAAGGTCGCGCGTGAGACGGCGGCGATTTCGTCGAGGTCGAAGGGAGACGGCGAGCCGCGGCGCACGGCTTCCAGCGCCGCGGCGACGGCCGCCGCCTGGCCCTTGTCCTGGTTCCAGCTGCGCAGCGCTCGGCGTCCGGAGACGCGGGTGCTGCGGAAGTTCTCGCAGCGCGCGGTGAGGCCGTCTGCGGAGGCCTCGATGCGTTCCTTGGGGAGCGACGGGTCGCTGCCGGCCAGGTACTCGATCGTCGCGGTCGAGCCGTCGGCGAAGCCCAGCACCGCGACGGTCGAGTCGTCGTGCTCGGGATCGCGGCCCAGCGCGCGCGCGAAGACGCTGACGGGAGCCGCGCCGGCGAGATGGCTGCAGAGGTCCACGAAGTGGCAGACCTCGCCCACGATGCGCCCGCCGCCCGCCCGCGGATCCGTGATCCAGGTGCCCGAGGGCGTGGGGCCGGCAGACACGATATAGTGTATCGCGAGCGGGCCTCTTCTTGCGGCGAGCGCCTCGCGCATGGCGCGGGCATGGGGCGAGAAGCGGCGGTTGTAGCCGATGAAGAGGGGCCCGCTCGACTCGCGCGCCGCGGCTACCACGCGGTCCACCTCCCCGGGCGAGAGCCCCACCGGCTTCTCGAGCCAGACCGCCTTTCCAGCGCGCAGCGCCGCCTCGGCGAGCGCGGCGTGGCTGTCGTGGCGCGTCGCGACGAAGACGAGCCGCACGCGCGGGTCGGCAATGGCGACGCCGGGATCGCTGCCGCAGGCCTCGAACCCGAAACGCTCGGCGCTCCGCCGCGCGGAGCCGCCGGTGGCCGCGACGAGCGTCACCCGCTGGAGACCCTCGCCGCGGGAGAGGGCCGGCAGGAGCACGGATTTGGCGTAGTTGCCGGCGCCGATCACCGCCACGCCGAGCGCTCCCTCCGCCGGCGCCGGAGCTGGCGGCGCCACGCGCACGCTGCGCTCCTGCGAGGCCTCGCGCGGGTACTCGAAGACCAGCGAAAGGGTGCTCCGGTCGCCGCGCGCGAGCTCGGCGTAGACGCGCTCCGCGCCCTCGAAGGGCACGACCTCGGCGTCGAGGCGCTCGGGACTCACGGCGCCGGAGGCCACCAGGGCGAGGAACGCCTGCAGGTTCCGGTTCTCGGTCCAGCGCACGAAGGGGAGCGGGTAGTCGAGCCCCAGCTCCTCGTAGCGGCGGTCGTAGCGGCCGGGGCCGTAGGACATGCTGACGCTGAGCTCGAGCTCCTTCTCGTAGAGCAGCCGCCGGTCGAGCTCGATCGGAACGGCGCCGACGAGAGAGATGCGACCCCTGCGCCGGCAGAGCTCGGCGGCCGTCACGAGCGGGGCCGAGCTCTCGGCCGAGGCCGTGACGAGCGCGAGATCCACGCCGTACCCGCCGGTCGCGTGATCGCGCCAGCTCGCGCCGAGCTCCCCGGGCGCGGCCACCCACTCCGCGCCCAGGCCGCGAGCCTGCTTGGCGCGCTCGGGGTTCGGATCGAGGCCGACCACGCGGCAGCCGTTGGCGCGCAGGCACTGGACCGCGAGCTGGCCGATCAGCCCCAGGCCCACGACGGCGGCGATCTCGCCGAGCGTCGGGCGGGCCAGGCGCAGACCCTGGAGCGCGATCGCGCCCACCGTCGCGTAGGCTGCGTCGCGCAGCGAGACGCCGTCGGGGACGAGCGCCACCAGGTTCTCGGGCACGGCGTTCCACTCGGCGTGGTTCGCATAGCCGGCGCCGGCGCAGGCGACGCGGTCGCCGCGCGCGAAGCCCGTCACGCCCTCGCCCACGGCCTCGACGATCCCGGCGCAGGAGTAGCCGAGGGGCTGCGGCGCATCCAGGCGCGTCGTCACCGCGCGAAAGGTCGCGAGCGGCCCCTCCTGGCGCAGCTTCTTCACCACCTGGCGCACCAGGTCCGGGCGGCTGCGCGCCTTGCTGAGCAGCGAGCTCCTCGCGAAGTCCATCGCGAGGGTCTCGGTGCCCGGGGAGACGACGGAGAAGGCCGTGCGCATGAGCACCTGGCCCGCCCCGGCCAGCGGCACCGGCACCTCGGCCAGCTCGAGCTCGCCGCTGCGAGCGCTCTGGAGGATCTGCTTCAAGCGCCCCCCGGACTCGGCGTCGGCGGATCGATGAACATCCGGCACCACAGCTCGATGCAGATCATCGAAAAGATCGTGTAGGTCGCGTCGACGCGGCGATCGCGGTCCTGCTGCACGAGCCGCCTCACCCCGTCCGGGTCGAAGAGCCCCCGGCGCGTGAGCGTAGCGGGCGAAAGCGCATCGTCGACGACCGGCGCGAGCTCGTGGCGCAGCCACTCGCGCAGCGGAGCGCCGAAGCCGGTCTTCTTGCGCTCGATCACCTCGCGCGGAACGTAGGGCTCCATCGCGCGGCGCAGCACCCACTTGCCCGTCCGCCCGTGCTGCTTCACGAAAGGCGGAAGCCGCGCCGCGAGCGTGACCAGCTCGGGATCGAGGAACGGCACCCGCACTTCGACGCCGCACGCCATCGAGACCTTGTCGACGTAGTTGAGGTTGTGATCGGCGAGGAAGAACGTCTTCTCGAGATGCAGCATGCGGTGCAGCGGCGGGATCGAAGCCGAGAGCCGGGTGACGGCGTCCAGCACGAGGTCGTGGTCCGGGCCCCAGCCTTCCGGCAGCAGCCGCGGTCCGAAGAGCGGGCGCAGGTGTCCGGGCTCGATCCAGTGGAAGTAGGCGGCGATCCGCTCGTCGGCGGAGAGGTCGGCGTAGCGGAAGGCCTTGCCGATCCGCCGGCCCAGATCCGAGGTCGGCCGGACGCGTTGGCTCGCGGACCGCAGCCCGCGCCGCGCCGCCGGCGGCAGCCAGGCCCACCAGGGTTCCTCGACGAGGGCATGGTGGCGCCGGTAGCCGGTGAAGACGTCGTCGCCGCCGGCGCCGGAGAGCAGCACCTTGATCCCATGCTGGCGCGCGAGGCTGGCGATGAAGAGCGCGTTGATCGGCGCGGGATCCGCCTGCGGCTCGTCGAGGTGGAAGAGCACCTTCGGCAGCTCGTCGAGCATTTCGGGCCCCACGAAGATCGTGTGCAGCTCGACGTCGAGCTGCTGGGCCACGCGCTGCGCGTGGGGCAGGTCCTCGGCCATTCCCTCGGAGCGCGTGCTCTCGCCGCGGAAGCCGATCGTGAAGCAGGGCAGCCGGCCGCCGCCGCCCAGCGCGCGGCGCGCGAGCGCCACGACGCTGCTCGAATCGAGGCCCCCCGAGAGGAACGCGCCGATCGGGACGTCGGAGACGAGCTGGCGCTCGACGGCCCGCCGCAGGTACTTGCGCACCTGCACGATCATGTCCGAGACCGGCCAGTCGACGATCTCCTGATCGTACGGAAGGCTCCAGTAGCGCCAGCTCTCCGTGACGCGGCCCTCGCGGATGCGCAGGGCGCAGCCCGGCTCGAGCTTGCGCACCTGGGCCAGCATGGTGAGCGGCGCCGGGCACCAGAGGTAGAGCAGGTGATGGCGCACCGCCCGCGGATCGAGCTCGCGATCCAGCGAGGGCTCCGCGAGCAGCGCCTTGATCTCGCTCGCGAAGATCACGCCGCGCGGCGTCGTGGCCCAGTAGAGCGGCTTCACGCCGAGCTGATCGCGCGCGAGCAGGAGCTCGCGCGAGCGCGTATCCCAGATCGCGAAGGCGAAGATGCCGTTCAAGCGCGCGAGCATCTTGGCTCCGTCGCGCAGGTAGAGGTTGAGCAGCACTTCGGTGTCGCTCTCGCTCTGGAAGGAGTAGCCGTCTTGAACGAGCTCGCGGCGGAGCTCGCGGTAGTTGTAGATCTCGCCGTTGAAGCTGATCGCGACCCGCCGGCCGACATCCCACATCGGCTGGTGGCCGCGCGGCGAGAGGTCGATGATCGAGAGCCGCCGGTGGGCGAGCCCGATGCGCGCCTCGGCGTCGAAGAACGTCCCGGCGTCGTCGGGGCCGCGGTGGGCCTGCGCGGCGTTCATGCGCTCGAGGAGTTCCGCCTCGAAGGCTCCGCTGAATCCGGCTATTCCGCACATGGCCGCACCTCCAGAACTCCGCGCCAGCCTGGGTGAGGCAAGAACGCCTGCGGCGGCGCGAGCGCCGCGAGGCTCGCCTCGCGAACCCCGCCCTCGGCGTCCGCCACCGCCAGCTGGACGTCGCTCGCCTTGCGAACGGCGCCGATCGGGAAGCACGGGACGGCCATCGCCTCGCGCAACAGCGGAATCCGCGCCTCGTCGAAGCCCATCAGGCGTACGCAGGCGATCTCCGCCGCGAGCGGGTCGGTCGCGGCGACGATTGCGCCGAGCGGGCGGTCGCGCGGCGCGAGCGGGCCCTCGCCCTCGCCGGCCACGATCCCGTCGACGAGGTGCAGCGCGCGGCGCAAGGGCAGATCGGCGTCCCAGCGCGGGCCGCGCGCGTCCGAGTAGTAGAAGGCGCGGTTCAGGTCGAGGCACATCCGCCAGGTGGTGCGGTTGCCATGCCAGTTCCCCGCCCGCACGAAGGCGTCGCCGCGGGCCGTGTTCTCGAGCCGGCGCGCGGCGCGCAGGAGGCCCGTGCCCACGCCGCGGCGAAGCAGGAGGCGCGCCGCGTCGACCGCGCGGCTGCGCGCACGGTCGATCCAGGCATCGCCCGGGAACTCGTCCCCGCCTGCGCGGGGGGAGCCGGCGCAATGGTGGGGCAGGAGGTTCTTGTCCCCGTTGATCCCGACCAGGTTCTTGAGCGCGAGCGTGACCCCGGTCTTCTTGTGGGTCTTGAGCTTCGGGAGGTTCACCACGAGATCCGCGGAGAGCACGGTCTCGGCCAGCAGGTACTCGTGGTGGCCCGCCAGGTGGTGCTCGGTGGTGGCGCGCGCGTCGTAGTCCGCGCCCCGGAAGCGCTCGGGATCGAGTCCCGAGCCGTGGAAGGCGCTCCGCGGCCCGAGGTCGACCAGGCGGTAGCCGCGCGGATCGCCGGGGAGGGATCGCCTCTCGACGATCACGCCGTCCCGATACACGACCGCCTCGCGGCGCAGATCGACGATCTCGAGCTCGCAGCCCAGCGCCTCGGCGTAGAAGCCCGCGATCTCGTCGAGCCCCGCGAAGCGCCGGATCTCGTCCCAGTCGCAGTCGTGCTGGGGCGCCTCGGCGATCGCGAGCGAGCCGGTCGGCCCGACCGCGAGCCGCGCGTAGTCGAGCGCCGCGCGCAGCACCGATCCGTGCGTGACGACGGACTCGAGGCTCGCGCCCGGAGCCGGGTTCCAATGCCGGATGAAGTTCGGCTTGCAGACCACGCGCCCGCCGGCGGAGACGAGCCCGCCGAGCGGGTTCCAGTCGGGCGTGCCGTAGCGGGCCGCGTCGAGGCCGAGCGCGTGGAGCGCCGCGCGCACCGCGGCGTAGACGTGGTTCGAGGGACCCTCGCCGGGCGGGAGCCAGGCCGCCAGCTCCGGGTAGCTCCGGCCCGGGCCGAAGGGCGGCGCGAGGCCCCGATACGAATCCTTCGTGCGCGCGACGCCGACGCGTGTCATGGGCAGTTGCCGCCCACCGCCGATTTGACGGCCCGGAACTTCCCGTTCGGCTCGCGCGGGATCGAATCCACCACCTCGATCCGCACGTCGATCTCGTCGCCGAGCCGGGAGCGCAGCTCCTTGGTGATGCTGCGCCGGCCCGCCTCGCTCCACCCCGCGCGCGGCACGATCAGCACGTCGATCGAGCCGGCGTCGGCCTGGAGGATCTGCGCCTCCGCGACCGCGAGCTGCTCCTTGAAGACGTGGTCCATGCGCCCGACCAGCCGGCCATCCGGCGTGGCGACGTAGTCCTCGAGTCGACCGTCGACGGAGAAGAAGGTTTCGCCCGCCCGGCCGCAGGGGCAGGGCTTCTTCGCCTTGGTGCCGACGTCCCCGATCCGGTAGCGCAGGCGCGGCGTCGCCTCGGCGGCGAGTCCGGTGATCAGCAGCGGGCCGCGCACGAAATCCGCCGTCTCCTCCTCGACCTCGACCTCGACGATGCAGAACTCCATGTCGAGGTGGAGCCGCCTCGCATCGCACTCGGTCATCGAGACGTCGAACTCGCTCACGCCGTAGCGGTCCCGCACGGGCGCGCCGAAGGCCTTTTCGATCGCCTCGCGATGGAAGGCGAGCAGCGACTCCGAGGAGGTGAAGACCGCGCTGAGGCGGTTCGGCGGCATCTCGCGCCCGGCGGCGAGCAGCGCGCGCGCCACCAGGTGGATCGCCGAGGGGTAGCCCTGCACGTAGCGGGCGTTCACGCGGTGGAGGGCGTCGACGTAGCTGTCGAGCGTGGCCGGCGACATGTGGTAGATCGAGAAGAGGGTCTGCGCGGACCAGGCGTTGGTGCGCCAGAAGGGCGGCTGCGACTGTCCCACGGGCACGATCGTCTGGCCGGTGAAGGTCGCGTAGGGAGCGTCGAGCTCGACGCCGCAGCGGCGGCGCAGCCGCCACACGGTCGCGTACTCCTCGGCCAGAGTCGTGGCCGTGTACCAGAGGGGCAGCGCCGTCCCGGTCGTCCCGCTGGTGCGGCTGCGGCGCAGCCGGTGGATGGGAACGTCGCGCGCGAGGAAGGCGCGCGGTTCGTCGCGGTAGCTGCGCTTGTCGAGCGGGGGGATCGCAGCCAGGGTGTGTCCGATCGCCTGCGCCGGGTCGCGGTGCTCGGCCGGGGGCGCGATGTCCCGGTAGTAGGGGACGTGCTCGCGCGCGCGACGAACCAGCCGGTCGAGCCTCCTGCGCTGGATCTCGAGCAGCTCCTCGTGGGAGGCGTCGACGCTGCGCTCGAGCTCGGCCAGCGTGTCGCGGAATTTCGGCCCGAAGCGCGCCCGCGCGCGCCGGAAGCCCGCCCAGGTGCAGGACAGGTTCTGCGCGAAGATCGGCAGCGCCGGGTAGATCTTGTCCTGGAAGCCGCTCAAGTCGCCCGCCCCTCAGTCTGGCAGGAAGCCGGGAAACTGCGCGACCAGCCGCGGGGCCAGGTCGCGGAACTGCGCGTCGGCCGCCTCCTCTCCATCCCGCCCGATCGGGAACGTGAAGCGCACCAGGGTGCCGTCGGTGCGGCCGTGCAACGCGCGGTCGAGGCCGACCCAGACGATCTTCTGCCAATCCTCGGCGATCACGCGCCCCTGTTGCTGGTACCAGTAGTAGACGAGCTGGCGCGCCTCTCCCTTCGCGATCAGCAGCCGCTTCACGGGGGCCGGCCGCTGCGGAAGGCCGGGCAGATCGAGGCGAACGGTCTCGACCTGGATCAGATCCCACCCCGAGCCCGGCAGGCAGTGGGCCGGGGGGTGGATCGAATTCTCGCCCGAGCCTCCGCCCTCTTCGCGCACCTGCCTCTCGTGAAAACCCAGGTAGACGTTGGCGATCGCCGGCGGATCCTGGCGCACGAAATCGCAGAGCAGGTAGTCGGTGACGCCCAGGTTCGCCACGACCTCCTTGGACATCACGTGCGGCTCGGCGCACGACCAGCCGTCGTACGTGAGCGGAAACGCTTCGAAGTGACGGCGTTCCGGGATCACCGCCCGGGTCGCCAGGAAATGATAGGTGTAGAAGTTCAGCGCGAGGAACGCGATGGCGACGGCGAATCTGGTCATGGGCGGGCCGCCGCAGCGGGGCGCTTGCGCCCGAAGCGCTGGAAGAGGATCTGGAGCAGCGACGCTTCGACCAGCAGCAGCGCGAACGCCAGGCCGAAGGTGAACAGGCCCTCGGTCTGGTGGATCACTCCCTGCGCCGCCTGTTCACCGAGGCTGTGCGTCAGGTAGCCGGTCAGCGCCACCCGGAAGGCGTTCACCAGGATCGCGATCGGGATGGCCGAGAGCACGATCACGATGCGCTCCAGCATGCGCTTGCGGAAGAAGTACGCGAACACGACCGCCAGCGTCCCGAGCGCCATCAGCGAGCGCAGGCCGCTGCACGCCTCCGCGACGAAGAGCGGGGTGTTCGCGAGGTGGATGATGTTGCCCTCTCGCAGGGCGGGGATCGACAGCCAGTGCAGCCATTCGACCGCGAGATCCGCGGCGATCAGCTGGAGCGGAAAGGCGATCACGTTCACGAGCGACTGCGGCAGCGGCACCATCAGGAAGAGGAAGAACAGCGGGAAGCGAAGGATCCGGAAGATGGGCCAGCCCAGCAGCAGCAGCACCAGGCCGATCAGCGTCAGCACGAAAGAGGTGCGCATCGCCATCAGCTCGACGCCGAGCCTTCCGACCATCAGGGCGAGCGATCCGAGCCCGAGCGGGACGATCCCCCACCAGCTCGGCTCGATCGGCGCGCGCCGCAGCTTCGCGCGCCGCTCCCAGGCGAAATAGATCGCGAGCGGGCCGACCAGGAAGCCGTGCGAGTAGTCGGGGACGGCCTTCCAGTGCAGCACCATGTAATAGAGGATGGGCGCAAAGATCCCGATCGCGAGCGCCATCGCCACCGCGATGCCCGCGATCGAGTTCCTGCGCGCCGAGGCGGCCGGCGCGGGGGCAGTGGGCGTCCCCACGTCCGTCGTCAAAACACGCTCCCATCCCCTCGCGATCGTCGGGGCGCTCGCGCGCCCCTGGCTCTCAGAAGAGCGCGTAGATGAACGGCGCGACTGCGGAGCCTTCCGTCAGGACGATCAGGACCGAGAGCAGCAGCATGGTGACCACGATCGGTCCGAGCCACCACTTCTTCCGGACCTTCATGAAGGACCAGAGCTCTCGGAAGATCGAGAATCGATCCAGGAAGCCACCAGAGGAACGCGCCATCCATCGTCTCCTTGGCCTCGACGGGGCGGGGGCCCGTGAGGTCCGGGTTTGCGCCGCAGGGCGCCGGTTCAATCGAGCTGGTAGCGCTCGCGCCAGTCGAAGTCTTCGTGCAGCTCGGGCTGCTCGGCCTTGAGCAGGATCTGGTTGCCGAGCACGAGCACGTCCATGTTGGTGCGCATGAAGCAGAGGTAGGCGTCGTCGGGCGAGCACACGATCGGCTCGCCGCGCACGTTGAACGACGTGTTGATGATCACCGGACAGCCGGTCTGCCGGTCGAATTCATGGATCAGGTCGTAGAACTCTGCGTGCGCGTCGCGCGTCACCGTCTGGACTCGCGCGGAGCCATCGACGTGCGTGACCGCCGGGATCTCGCGGCCCGGCTTCACCTGGCAGACGAGCAGCATGTAGGGGCTCTCGCGGTCGAGCTCGAACCAGTCGGAGGCCTTCTCCGCGAGCACCGCGGGCGCGAACGGCCGGAAGCTCTCCCGGAACTTGATCTTCAGGTTCACGCGCTTCCAGTTCTCGCGGTTGCGCGCGTCGGCCAGGATGCTGCGGCTGCCGAGCGAGCGCGGGCCCCACTCCATGCGCCCCTGGAACCAGCCGACCACGGCCTGCTCTTCGTTCAGCTGGCGGGCCGTCTCGCGGATCATCTCGTCGCGCGGCAGCGTGCGGTAGCGCGCGCCGCGGCCGTCGAGGTAGCTGCGGATCGCCTCGTCGGAGTAGGCGGGTCCCCAGAAGGCGTGGTCCATCCGGAAGGCGCGCGGCTTGCCGAGCACCGCGTTGTAGGCGAACAGCGCCGCGCCCAGCGCGCCCCCCGCGTCGCCGGCCGCCGGCTGCACCCAGAGCTTCTCGAAGGGGCCCTCGCGGACGATCCGTCCGTTCGCCACGCAGTTGAGCGCCACGCCGCCCGCCATGCACAGGTTCTTCATCCCGGTGTTCTTGTGGAGATCGCGGACGATGCGCAGCACGATCTCCTCGGTGACGTGCTGCACGCTGGCCGCCATGTCCCAGTGGAACTCCTCCATCTTGCTCTCACCCTCGCGGCGGGGGTGGCCAAAGAGACTGGCGAAGCGCCGGTTGGTCATGGTGAGGCCGTAGTCGTAGGCGAAGTACTTCATGTTGAGCTTGAAGGAGCCGTCCTCCCGCAGGTCGACCAGCTCCTCCAGGATCTTCGCGGCGTACTTCGGCTTTCCGTACGGCGCGGCGCCCATCACCTTGTACTCGGCGCTGTTCACCTTGAAGCCCAGGTAATAGGTGAAGGCGCTGTAGAGCAGGCCCAGCGAGTGGGGGAAGCGGATCTCGCGGATCAGCTCGAAGCTGTCGCCGCGACCGATGCCCTGGGTCGTGGTCGCCCATTCCCCGACGCCGTCGCAGGTCAGGATCGCCGCCTCTTCGAAGGGGGAGGGCAGGAACGCCGAAGCGGCGTGCGACTGGTGGTGCTCGGCGAAGAGCACCTCGCCTTCGAAGCCGAGCTTCTCGCGGATCTGGCTCGGGATCCAGAGCTTCTCCTTCAACCAGATCGGGATGGCCTTGGTGAAGGACGGCAGCGAGCGCGGGAAGGTCGCGAGATAGGTCATCAACATGCGCTCGAGCTTGATCATCGGCTTGTCGTAGAAGACCACGTAGTCGAGGTCGCCGACCCCGATCCCCGCCGCTTCGAGGCAGTACTTCGTGGCCTGCTTGGGAAGGTCGGGGTCGTGACGTTTGCGCGTGAAGCGCTCTTCGTGGGCCGCGGCGACGAGCTTGCCCTCGCAGAGCAGCGCGGCCGCCGAATCGTGATAGAAGCCCGAGATGCCGAGGATGTTCATCGCTTCTCTCCGGTCCTGTGGGCTCTCACGAAGCCAGCTTCGCGCGCTCGAGGTCCGGCTTGGCGGAATCCGCCGGATCCCACGCGGTGGCGCCCTGGCGCAGTCCGCGCTTGTGCAGGAAATCAGCCCGTCCGAGCGCGCTTCCGAGCGCGACCGGCCCGATCAAGAATACGTAGAACAGCGCCAGGATCACGAGCGTCTGCACGAAGCCGAAGCGCGCCGTGATCACCATCCAACCCTGGAACAGACGCTTGTGGACCGGAAGGCGTTCCGTCGTCATTCCGAACCTCATCGAGTCTTGCGGCTTGAGCCTCCCGCGGCCCACCGGGCGAGGCGGGTGCGAGAAGCATGCCACGCCCCCAGCCAGGACCCCGAGGGCCCCCGCTCCGCGGTAGAAGCACGCCGATTATCGCGTGATCGCAGCGGAAATGAAAGTTGGACGGGAAAGAGCCGTCGCTGGGCGGAACCTTTCTTCCTATTGGTAAATCTACTTCCCATTGGTGGAAATCTATTACACACTATAAGGCCGATTCCGGCCGGGATGGAGACTTCGGCGGATCCTTGCCCTGGCAAGGAACTTGCTTTGCTCGGCTCGGGCATCCCTCGATTGGGAGGGAAACGCCTCGTAGCCGCGCGGAAACGCGCATCGACATGGATGCCGACAAGGAGCGACGACGGATGACGGATCGCTTTCGCGTGCTCGTGATCGACGATGATCCGGGGGTTCGCGACTACATGGAGGCCCTGGTCTCGCGCCAGGGCTATCAGGTCTTCGCGGTCGCGGACGGAGAGCAGGCGCTCGCCTCGCTCGACGAAACCAAGCCCGACCTCGTCACGCTCGACGTGGTGCTTCCCGGCATGGACGGCCTGACGACGCTCGGCGCCCTCAAGCAGCGCCTTCCCGAGGTGCCGGTCGTGATGCTCTCGGGGCACGGTCAGGCGCGCAACATCGTCGAGGCCATGCGCCTCGGGGCCTCCGACTTCCTGCGCAAGCCCTTCGAGGTCGAGGAGCTCGAGCTCGCCTTCCAGAAGGCGCTCGAGAAGCGCGCGCTCAAGCAGGAGGTGGAGCGCCTGAGGGGCAGCGCGCGCTCCGAGACGGAGCTGCTGCTGCTGTGCGGCGACAACCCGAAGATGAAGGAGCTCCGCGACATCATCGAGCAGGTCGCGGACACCGACATCACGGTCCTCGTGCGCGGCGAGAGCGGGACCGGCAAGGAGCTGGTCGCCCGCACGCTGTTCCAGCTCTCGGGTCGCCGGAACCAGCCCTTCGTCAAGGTCAACTGCGCGGCGCTTCCGTCGGAGCTCCTCGAGAGCGAGCTGTTCGGCTTCGAGAAGGGCGCCTTCACCGGCGCGCAGAAGCGCAAGCTCGGCAAGTTCGAGTTCGCGAACCAGGGCACGATCTTCCTGGACGAGATCAGCGAGATGCATCCGGGCCTGCAGGCGAAGCTCCTGCAGGTGCTCCAGGACGGCGAGTTCTCGCGGCTGGGCGGCGAAGCCGACGTGCGCGTCGACACGCGCATCATCGCGGCGACCAACCGCAACCTGGAGGAGGCGGTCGCGGACGGCAGCTTCCGCGAGGACCTCTACTACCGCCTCAACGTGGTGACCGTCCACCTGCCGCCGCTGCGCGATCGGCGCGACGCGGTGCCGCTGCTGGTGGACCACTTCCTGCGCAAGAACAACGAGCAATACCACAAGAATCTCAAGGCCTTGACGCCTTCCACCATGAACATCTTCCTCCAGTACAACTGGCCTGGAAATGTCCGCGAGCTCGAGAACATGGTGCGGCGCATGGTGGTGCTCGGGAACGAGCAGGCGGTGCTGGACGAGATCGCCGTTCGGGCCGGGGCCGACAGCAAGGCCGCCGCGGCGAGCCAGGCGCTGGAGATCGACTCGCTGGGGACGGATCTGGCCAACGGCGAAGCGATAGATCTCAAGGCGGTCTCGCGGCGTGCCGCTCAAGTTGCCGAGAAGCGAGTCATCGAACGCGTGCTCCATCAGACCCGGTGGAACCGCAAGGAGGCCGCCGAACGGCTGCAGATCAGCTACAAGGCCCTCCTCTACAAGATGAAGGAGAACGGGCTTTCGGAGGGACGCTAGGTGCCGGCGGTCGGCTACCCGGTGTCTACTCAGAGAGGCTCGTGGAGCGATGGCAGGATGCGGCTTCTCGGACGGTCGGCGGCGTCTTATCTGGGTCTGGTGCTTTGCGCGGGTGGGCTCGCCTGCGGTGGACGAGGGCTATCGCCGCCGCCGGTGGATCCCAAGCCGATGGATCGGCCCACCTACGTGATCGGGGTGACCGACGTGCTGCAGATCGTGGTGTGGAAGAACGAGGACCTCACGGTGCGCGTGCCGGTGCGCCCGGACGGGAAGATCTCGGTGCCGCTCCTCGACGACGTGCAGGCCGAGGGCCTGACCCCCGTCGAGCTGAAGGAGATATTGACGCGCGAGCTCGGGGAGTACGTGACGGCCCCGGACGTCGCGGTGATCGTGATCGAAATGAACAGCCAGTTCGTCTCGATGGTGGGCGAGGTCGCGCGCAATGCCCAGATCCCGCTGACGAAGGACCTGCGGGTGCTGGAGGCGATCGCCGCGGTCGGCGGCTTCAACACCTTCGCGGACAAGGGAGACATCCGCATCGTGCGGCGTCGAACCGATGGAAGCGAGGCGGAGTTCGCCTTCGACTACGACGCCTACATCGCGGGCAAGGCTCCGGGCACCAACATCGTGCTGCAGAACGGAGACACGATCATCGTTCATGACTGATGGGGACCAGACCGGGTTTCGGGGGGTGGGATGCGCGGGGTTCGAAGAGTCTTGATGGCATTGGGATTGCTGCTGCCCGGGGTCGCCTGGGGGGCGGACGTACGGCTGTCGATGGGCGTCTCGACCGAGTACGACAGCAACGTCTTTCGCAGCCCGAACGACGAGAAGAACGACGTCGTGTTCCGGTTCACGCCGCGGGTGGCCGTGGTCGAGGATCGCGAGAAGCTCAACTACTCGGCCGGCTACTCGCTGCCCTACGAGATCGGCGTGAAGTACCAGGACGTCCGGGATCTGAATCACCTGGTGGATTCGAACTTCAGCTATCGATTGACCCCCCAGACCGAGCTGTTCGGGAACAACGCCTTCTTCTACGTCCGCGGCCTCTACCGCCAGGACGACCTCGCGAACCCGGCTCCGGGCGAAGTCGGCGACGGCCGCGAGCGGGTCTTGCAGAACAACCTCGCGCTGGGCACGACGCACTTCTTCACGCCGCGCCTCTCCGGCACGCTTCGCTTCAACCAGGGGGTCCTCGACACCACGCAGTTCGATCGCGCCGACGCGCTGACCTTCGGCGGCACGGCGAGCTCGGCCTACCAGCTCACCGAGCACCACCAGCTGGGCGGCGGATTCAGCTACACCCGGCAGAACTTCGACGAGACCTTCAACCGGCCCAAGAGCGACACCGACTATTACAACCTGTTCGGGTCGTGGCGATGGACGTTCGACGAGACCACCAACTTCGACATCCAGCTCGGCCCGGCCCTGATCCACTCGAACCAGAAAGCCCCCAACGCGACGCTGCCCGATCAGGAGGGGATCCCGTTCCAGGTGTTCTCGACCGACACGAGCGGAAACCCGACCGCGGTCGTCGTGTCTCAGTTCGACACCTGTCCGGTCGTGAACGGCAATCCGCTGCTGTTCGACAACGCCGGCGCCATCTGCGGCCAGCGTCTCGTCACGGATCCCCTCACGGTCGCGTCGATCGTCGGCAACCAGGTCGACCTCAGCTACGTCAGCCCGCCGGAGGGCGTCACCGACACGCGCATCACCTACTTCGCGAACGCCAGCCTCACCAAGCGCTGGAGTCCGAACCTGATGTCGAACCTCAACTACGCGCGCCAGGACGACACCGCTTCCGGGATCGACGGCGGCGCCACCCTGGACGCCGTCACCTTGACCAGCTCCTGGCGGATCTCGGACCGCTGGGACGCCTCGGTGCGGACCGACTGGACCCTTCGCAAGTCGGCGACGAACGGATCGCGGGTGTTCGTGATCGTCAATGGCCAGCCGTTGATCAACGACTTCAACGGGGACCCGTTCAGCCCCGCCGGCGCCGCAAACCTGCTCCAGGACGACTCCGCCGATTCGCTCGACACCCAGCGCTGGGGCGCGGCGGCCCGGCTGGCCTACCGGCTGACCAAGAACACCGTCACGGCCCTCCAGTACGCCTACAACCGGCAGTCCTCGCACGGCGATACGGTCGGCCAATCCTCGGATTTCGACGACCACCTCGTCACGTTCACCGTCCAGTATAATTTCGAACCGATCGGGCTTTGGTGGTGAACAGCGGGTCGATGGCATGAACGTGGAGTCGGGCTTCCAGCTCGCGGACGTATGGGGCTTCGTGCGGCGACGCGCGAAGCACATGGCCGTGGTCGCGGGCGTGATTTCGCTGGCCTCCTATTGGCTGGCGATGGCCCTGCCCAACGAGTACGAGAGCTCCTCGACGATCCTGGTCGAGCCGCAGTCGGTCGACCCCAAGCTGGTCGAGGCCGGCGTCCCCGAGAGCGATCTCAACTCCCGGCTGCACCTGATGAGCGCCCAGATCCTCTCCCGCGGGCGACTGTCGCGGATCATCGACGAGCTCAAGCTCTACCAGGAGGAGAGCAAGACGCTGCTGCGCGAGGAGATCATCGGCATGATGCGCGACCGGATCCGGGTCTCGCCGGTGTTCTCCGAGCTCGAGACGGAGCTGCCGCAGAGCCGGCGCGACCTCGAGATCAACACCTTCCGCATCGGCTTCCGGCACAACGACGCGCGCACGGCGATGCTCGTCGCCCAGCGTCTGGCGAACGATTTCATCGAGCAGCACATCAGCGGGCGGGTGAAGCTCTCGCAGAAGAGCCTCGAGTTCATCCAGACCGAGCTCGATCGGCTCTCGACCCAGATCCGCGAGATCGAGGCGCAGGTGGCCCAGGTGAAGGCCGCGAACCCGGGGCGGATGCCGCAGGAGGTCGCGTCCAACCAGCTCCGACTGGACCGGATCGTCGCGAGCCTGACCGCTGCGCGGCGCACGCTCGCGGAGGCGAAGAGCGACGAGGCGTTCTACCGCAGCCAGAGCACGACGGCGGCCTCGATGTCGTCGCCGAACGACGACGCGAGCCCGGGCCGGCGCCTGCAGATGCTCGAGCTCGCGCTCAGCCAGTTCCAGGCGCGCGGCTTCACGGAAAAGCACCCCGACGTGATCCAGACCAAGCTGGAGATCGAATCGCTCAGGGTGAAGATCAAGTCGCAGGAGGAAGGCGGGGAGGATTCCAGCGGCAAGCCGATCACGAACTTCCTGCAGCAGAGCGCCGAGGCCGAGAGTCGCCGCGCCGCGCTCCAGGCGCAGGCCGCCGAGGAGGAGATCCGGAACCTCACGCAGCAGGCCGACGAGATCCAGGTCCTGCTCAGCGAGGCGCCGGCGGTCGCCGAGCAGCTCGAGGGCCTCGAGCGCGACTACAAGCACCTGTTCGAGAGCTACCAGGAATTCAGCAACAAACAGCTCGAGGCCTCCGTCCAGGCCAACCTCGAGCGTCGCCAGCTGGCCGAGCAGTTCCGGGTGCTCGAGGTCGCCTTCATCGCGCCCGAGCCCACCTCGCCCAACCGCTCGGTGATCGTGATCCTCGGTGTCTTCTTCGCGGTCGCGGTGGGGGGCGCCGTCGGCATCGTGCTGGAGGCGCTGGATCCCTCCGTGCACACCGCGCGCCAGCTCCAGGCCAGCCTCCGGATTCCGGTGCTGGCGGCGATTCCGCAGATCTGGCTCGAGTCGGATCGCGCCGCGCAGCGGCGCGGGCGCATTCGCGCCGCGCTCGCGACCGTCGCCGTCGGCGCCTTCGGTCTGATCGGCGGCGCGGTCAACTACGTCTGGGTGAACGGCGCGGCCTCCCGTGCGGCGATCGAGGCTGGCGCGGAGGCGCCGCCCGCCGTCGCGGCGCCGGCCGGCGCGCCGCTCCCCGAGACGCCGGCGGCTCCGCCCGAGGGCGCGCCTCCCGTGATCCCCCCGGCCGAGCCGGGACCCTAGGGCCGCCATGTACGCCGAGTTCTATGGCCTGGTGCGGCCGCCCTTCGAGATGACGCCGGATCCCGCCTTTCTCTACCTGGGCGAGACCCACCGCGAAGGGCTCGCGACCCTGCTCTACGGCGTGCAGGCGGGCAAGGGCTTCGTGCTGCTCACCGGCGAGGTCGGCACCGGCAAGACCACGCTGCTGCACGCGCTGCTCGGCCAGCTCGATGCCAGCACCGCCTCGGCCTTCCTGTTCAACCCGAAGCTCGACCCGCTCGGCTTCTTCCTGGTGCTCTTCGACGAGCTCGGGATCCAGAAGACCTGCCAGACAAAGGCGGAGTATCTGCTCGCCCTCAATCACTTCCTGATCGAGCGGCTCGAGCGCAATCAGACGACGCTGCTGATCATCGACGAGGCGCAGAATCTCTCGCCCGAGATGCTGGAGGAGGTCCGGCTGCTCTCGAACCTCGAGACGCCCTCCAAGAAGCTGCTCCAGATCATGCTGGTGGGGCAGCCGGAGCTGAACGAGGTGCTCGCCCGCCCGGAGCTGCGCCAGCTCCGCCAGAGGATCGTGCTGCGCCACCACCTGCGACCCTTCGATCCCCAGGAGCTCGACGAGTACATCGCCGAGCGCCTCGCGCTTGCGGGATACACGGGGAAGGGCATCTTCAAGCGTTCCGCCCGGCGGGAGATCCACGCCGTCACGGGCGGCGTGCCCCGCCTGGTGAACGTGGTCTGCGACGGGGCGCTGCTGCTGGGTTATGCCCGGGAGCAGTCGGTGATCGGATCGGACCTGATCCAGGAGATCGCGTCCGACCTCGGACTGGTCGGCGCGAGCCCCGGGGCGGGCGCTGCGGCGTCCGGCGGCGCAGCGCCTCGCCGGCGCCGCTGGTTCGGACTTCGCCGGTAGCGCAGCGCATGAGGCGGTCTCGCACGCGGATTCGGGAGTAGCGATGGCGAAGGTCTACGATGCCCTGAGGCGGGCCGAGGAGGAGCGCAAGCGCCGCTCCGGCGCACCCGCGACTTCGCCCACGGCGCCGCTCGACCTCGAACCGGCGCGGCCCCATCCGCGGCCCGCCAAGGAGGGGCGCCCGGCGCTCTGGAAGCGGCTGCTCGCCAGCGCGGGCGGAGGCGGCGAGCCCAGCGGCGATTTCAACAAGCGGCGCATCTCGCTGCTCCAACCCGACTCCTACGTCGCCGAGCAGTTCCGCTCGCTGCGCGGCCGCATCGACGCGCTCGCCGCGCAGCGCCCGATTCGAACCCTCGCGGTCACCAGCCCCCTCTCGGGCGAAGGCAAGACGACCGCGGCGATCAATCTCGCGATCGTCACCTCGATGAGCCTCGGGCGGCGCGTGCTGCTGATCGACTGCGACCTGCGCAAGCCCAAGGTCCACCAGGCGCTCGGGCTGCGCCCGGAAGCCGGCCTCGCCGAGGTCCTCTCCGATGCGGTGAGCCTGGATTCTGCGATCCTCAAGGTCGAGGGGATGAACCTCGAGGTGCTCGCAGTGCGCGGCAAGCCGGCGAACCCCTCCGAACTGCTCTCCGGCCCGAGGATGCGGGAGCTGGTCGAGGAGGTCGCGCGCCGCTACGACCGCGTGATCCTGGACACGCCGGCGGCCCTCGGCGTCCCCGACGCGAAGGCGGTCGCCGAGCTGTGCGACGGGCTGATCCTGGTCGTGCGCGCAGACGTGACACCGCACCAGGAGGTCGAGGCGGCGCTCGAGATCCTCGACCGCCGGCGGTTGCTCGGCCTCGTGCTCAACGGCGCCCAGGTGGATCAGGGGCGTTACGGGTACGCGACCTAGCTTCCTGGCCGGCGGGAGCTTCGAGGCGCGGAACACGAGGCGATGGAAGCGCTCACCTTCCTGATACCGCTCTCGGTGTCGTTCGTGGTCGCCGTGATCACGACCCCGCTGGTGGCGCGCGCTGCGGTCGCCCTCGGCATCGTCGATCGCCCGACCGAGCGCTCCGTGAGCCGGCGCGACAACATGCCGCTGCTCGGCGGCCTCGCCGTCGCGGGCGGGCTCGCCGCCGGCGTCGCCGCCGGCGTCCTGGTCTCCGAAGATCTGATCTACACCCAGAGGCTCGGCGGCCTGCTGCTGGGCGGCCTGCTCGTGATCGCGCTCGGCGTGCTCGACGACCAGCGGGGCCTCGGAGCGGTGCCGAAGCTGCTGGTCCAGGTGATCGCGGCTTCCATCGCGATCGCCTCCGGCTTCCGGGTCGACCACCTGACGGACCCGATCATGTCGACCAGCCTGAGCTTCCCACCCTGGCTCGCCTGGGTCGGGACCACGCTCTGGATCGTGGGGATCACGAACGCCGTCAACCTGGTCGACGGTCTGGACGGCCTCGCGGCCGGCGTCGGCGCGATCATCGGCGGAACCCTCACCGTGATCGCATGGCAGGCGGGCTCGCCGATCGGCGTGTGCGTGGGGCTCGCGCTGCTCGGCGCGCTGCTCGGATTCCTCCCGTTCAATTTCGCCCCGGCCCGGATCTTCCTGGGCGACACCGGTGCGCTCTTCATCGGCTTCGTGTTGGCGCTGCTCGCGCTGGAGGGAACCCGCCGCCTGGCGATTCTCACGTTCGTCGTGCCGTTGCTCGCGCTGGCGGTGCCGATCCTCGACACGGGGCTCTCGATCCTCCGGCGCCTCCGGCAGGGCGCCTCGCCCTTCCGGGCCGATCGCCTGCACATGCACCACCGGCTGCTGTCGGCGCGCGGCTCCGCGCGCGCGGCGGTGCTGCAGTTCTACTTCGTGACGGCCTGCTTCTGTCTGATCGCGCTCTCCTTCACCCGGATCCGCGGCGTCGTCGCGGCGCTCTTTCTGGCGGTCGTGATCGTGCTGACGCTCCGCCTGCTCTGGAACCTCGGCGTGCTCTCGGCGCGGCCGGGCGACGAGGCCGCCGGCGGCGAGCTGGTGGTCGGGCCGAAGGAGGAGGAGCGGTGAGGCAGGGCTGCGCGCTGATCACCGGAATCACCGGCCAGGACGGCTCCTACCTGGCCGAGCTGCTGCTCGAGAAGGGCTACGAGGTCCACGGGCTGGTGCGACGCTCGAGCACCGAGACCTTCGAGCGCATCGCGCACCTGCGCGGGCGCGTGGTGCTGCACCAGGCCGATCTGCTCGATCAGAGCTCGCTGGTGGCGCCGCTGCGCGAGGCTCGGCCGGCGGAGCTCTACAACCTGGCCGCGCAGTCGTTCGTGCCGACGAGCTGGGTGCAGCCGTCGCTCACGGGCGAGTTCACGGCGATCGGCGTCACGCGCGTGCTCGACGCGGTGAGGATGGTGGATCCCGAGATCCGCTTCTACCAGGCTTCCAGCTCCGAGATGTACGGCAAGGCGCGCGAGTCGCCGCAGAACGAGTCGACGCCGTTCCACCCGCGCAGCCCCTACGCCGTCGCCAAGGTCTACGGTCACTGGATCACGGTGAACTACCGCGAGAGCTACGGCCTCTACGCCGTCTCGGGGATCCTGTTCAACCACGAATCCCCGCGTCGGGGCCGCGAGTTCGTGACGCGCAAGATCACGGAGGCGGCGGCGCGCATCAAGCTCGGCCTCCAGGACGAGCTGCGCCTGGGCAACCTCGACGCCCGGCGCGACTGGGGCTACGCGAAGGAGTACGTCGACGCCATCTGGCGCATGCTCCAGCCGGACAGCCCCGGCGACTACGTGATCGGCACCGGCCTGCACCATTCGGTGCAGGACTGCGTCGAGATCGCCTTTCGCCACGTCGACCTCGACTGGCGGGAGTTCGTGAAGGTCGACCCGGCGCTGATCCGCCCGGCGGAGGTGGATACCCTGCTCGCCGACCCGACCAAGGCGCGCGAAGCGCTGGGCTGGCGCGCGCGCACCAGCTTCGAGGAGCTGATCCAGCTGATGGTCGAGTCCGACCTCGAGAATCAGGAGCGTCAAAGCGGCCGGCGTCGCGGCGCGGGGCGGTCGCGGTGAGCGGCGCCGCCCCCCGACGCGTGCTCGTGACCGGCGCCGCGGGCTTCATCGGCTCGAGCCTGGTCGATCGCCTGCTCGCCGAGGGGCGCGAGGTCGTGGGCCTCGACAACTTCGATTCCTTCTATCCGGAGCAGGCGAAGCTGCGCAACCTGGGCGCGGCCATGGGCCATCCCGGCTTCCGGCTGGTGCGGGCCGACATCCGCGACTCCGCGGCGCTCGGGCGCGTCTTCGGGGCGGGCGGGATCGACGGCGTCGTTCATCTGGCCGCGCTCGCCGGCGTGCGCGCGAGCCTGGAAAGGCCCACCGCCTTCGCCGACGTGAACGTCCACGGCACCTCCGCCGTGCTGGAGGCCGCGGCGCGGTCGGGGCGGCCGCACTTCGTCCTCGCGTCTTCCTCGTCGGTCTATGGCGAACGCGAGAACGGGCCGTTCCGCGAGGAAGATCCCGTGCTGCACCCGATCTCACCCTACGCCGCGACCAAGCGGGCGTGCGAGCTGCTCGCGCACGCGTTCCACCACTCCCAGGGTCTGGGCGTCACCTGCGCGCGCATCTTCACCGCCTACGGTCCCAGGCAACGGCCCGATCTCGCCGTGCGGAAGTTCGCCGAGCGCATGCTGTCCGGACGTCCGGTCCCGATCTACGGCGATGGCGGCAGTCTGCGCGACTTCACGTTCATCGACGATCTGGTCGACGGCCTGGTCCGGGCCCTGGATCGCGACCTCGGCTTCGCGATCCTCAACTTCGGAGCCGGCCGCACGGTGACGGTGCTCGAGCTGGTCAAGCAGCTCGAGCAGGCCCTCGCGATCGAGGCCGAGATCGAATGGCGCCCGCGCGAGACCGGCGACGTGACGCGAACCTGGGCGGACACCTCGGCGGCCCGCGCGGCGCTGGGCTGGACGCCTCGCGTGTCCTTCGAGGAAGGCATCCGTCGCTTCGTCGCCTGGCTGCGGGAGCCGCGATGAGCGCCCGGCTGGGCTCGCGCAGCGCGCTCGTCACCGGGGGCGCCGGCTTCATCGGCGGGCACCTGGTCGCGGGCCTCGTCGCCGAGGGTTGGCGCGTGCGCGTGCTCGACGACTTCTCGAGCGGCCGGGAGGCGAACCTCGCGGAGGTTGCCGACGTCGTCGAGCTGATCCGCGGCGACGTGCGCGACGAGGCTGCGCTCGCGCGGGCCGCGGCAGGCGCCGAGGTGGTCTTCCACCAGGCGGCAGTGGCCTCGGTTCCCCGCTCCGTAGCGGAACCCCTCCGGACCAACTCGATCAATCTCGATGGCACCCTCCAGGTGCTGGAAGCCGCGCGCCGGGCGGGTGTGCGCCGCGTGGTCTACGCGGCGTCCTCCGCGGCCTACGGCAACAGCGAGGTGCTGCCCAAGGTCGAGAGCATGGGCGCGGAGCCGCTCTCTCCCTACGCGCTCCAGAAGCACGCGGGAGAGCTCTACTGCCGCCTCTACACCAGCCTGTACGGGCTCGAGACGGTCGCGCTGCGCTATTTCAACATCTTCGGCCCGCGCCAGGATCCGAAGAGCGAGTACGCGGCCGTGATCCCGCGCTTCATCTGCGCGGCGCTGGCAGGGGAGGGCGCCACCATCTTCGGCGACGGCGAGCAGACGCGGGACTTCGTGTACGTCCAGGACGCGGTGCGCGCGAACCTGCTCGCCGCCGACGCGGCGCGCGCTTCGGGCGCCGTGATCAACATCGCGACCGGTCGCCGGATCTCACTCAACGAACTCTGGCGCGCGATCCGCGAGATCACGGGCGCCCTGGTGCCGGCGCGCCACGCGCCGGCGCGGGAGGGCGACGTGCGCGACAGCGTCGCCGACATCGCTCGCGCGCGCGAGCTGCTCGGCTTCGAGCCCGCGGTCGATCTGCGCGAGGGTCTGCGTCGCACGGCCGAGAGCTTCAACCAGAAGGCTGCCACGGGGGATTGATCCGATGAACGTCTGTGTGGTCGGTAGCGGATATGTCGGTCTGGTGACCGGCGCCTGCTTCGCGGAATTCGGCGTGCAGGTGGTCTGCGCCGACAAGGACGCCGCCAAGATCGCGGCGCTCCAGAAGGGCGAGATTCCGATCTACGAGCCCGGTCTTCAGGACGTGGTCGAGCGGAACCTGCGCGCCGGTCGGCTCTCGTTCACGACCGATACCGCGGAGGCGGTGCGCGCGTCGCTGGTGGTCTTCATCGCCGTCTCCACGCCCGCGCAGCGCGACGGCAGCACGGATCTCACGGCGGTAGAGGCGGTCGCGCGGGAGATCGGCCGGGTGCTCGACGGCTACAAGGTGATCGTCACGAAGAGCACGGTGCCGGTCGGCACCTCCTCGAAGGTGCGCGGCTGGATCGCCGAGGAGCTCGCGCGGGCCGGCGAATCGCGGCGCTTCAGCGTCGCCTCCAACCCCGAGTTCCTGCGCGAGGGCGCGGCGATCAGCGATTTCATGCGCCCGGATCGGGTCGTGATCGGCACCGAGGACGATCAGGCGGTCGCGATCCTGAAGGACCTCTACCGGCCGCTCTACCTGAACGAGACGCCGGTCGTGCTCACCGACGTGCCGACCGCGGAGCTCACCAAGTACGCGGCGAACGCATTGCTCGCCACCAAGATCTCCTTCATCAACGAGTTCGCCAATCTTTGCGAGCGCGTGGGCGCCGACGTGCAGGCGGTCGCGCGCGCGATCGGCCTCGACCGGCGCATCGGCTCCAAGTTCCTGCACGCGGGCCCCGGCTTCGGCGGCTCCTGCTTCCCCAAGGACACGCGCTCGGTCGCCCACTTCGCGGGCCAACACGGCGAGCGGCTCGAGGTCGTGGAGGCGGTGATCCGCGTCAACCAGCGCCAGCGCGAGCGCATGATCGAGAAGATCGTCGACGCGCTCGGCGGCGACGCGCAGGGCAAGACGGTGGGCGTGCTCGGCCTCTCCTTCAAGCCCGAGACCGACGACATGCGGGATGCGCCCTCGATCGACATCATCCAGGGCCTGCTCGAGCGCGGCGCCGCGGTGCGCGCCTTCGACCCCCAGGCGATGTCGGTGGCGAAGCCGCTGCTTCCCGACATCACGCTCTGCGAGGACGCCTACGACGTCTGCGCGGGCGCCGACGTCCTGGTCATCATCACCGAATGGAACCTGTTCCGGATGCTCGATCTCGAGCGCGTGAAGGCGCTGCTGCGCACGCCCGCCATCGTGGACCTGCGCAACGTGTACAAGCCCGAGCCGGTGCGCGCCGCCGGCTTCCGGTACGTCGGCGTCGGCCGCGGATGAGCCCTGTCCGGGGCGCGCTGCACGCGGTGATCCTGGCCGGCGGCGCCGGCGAACGGTTCTGGCCGGCGTCGCGGCAGCGACGCCCGAAGCCGGTCCTCGAGGTGGTGGCCGGGGGCAGCCTGCTCGCGGCGACCGTGGCGCGAGCGCGCCGGTTCGCGGGCCGGGACCGGATCTGGGTCGTCTGCGGCCGCGAGCACGCCCGCGCCGTGCGCGAGGCGGCCGGGGTCCCCGCGCGCCGGCTGCTGGTCGAGCCGAGCCGGCGCAACACCGCGATGGCGATCGCGTGGGCGGCCGAGCGGATCGCCGCGGTCGACCCGGGAGCGGTGCTGGCCGTGCTGCCGGCCGATCACCACATCCCGGATGGCGCCGCCTTTGCGGCCGCCATCCGGCGCGCGGCCCGCGCGGCCGGCGCCGGCGGCTGGTTGGTGACGCTCGGCGTGACGCCGACGCGACCGGACACGGGGTATGGCTACATCCAGACCGGCGCGCCGCTCGGCCGGGCGCATCCGGGGCTCCGCCATGTCAGACGCTTCGTCGAGAAGCCGGACGCCGCGACCGCTCGGCGCTTCCTTCGCCAGGGCGGCCATCTGTGGAACGCCGGCATCTTCGTCTGGAGCGCGCGCGCGATCCTCCAGGAGATCGAGGTCTGCGCGCCGCAGCTGCACCGCGCGCTCGCCCCGCTGCGGGGGAGCCCGCGGCGCACCGGTCGGGACGCGATCGCGCGCGCCTACCGCCGCGCCCCGTCGCTGCCGATCGACGCGGCCGTGATGGAGCGCAGCCGGCGCGTCGTCACGCTGCCGGTGCGCTTTCGCTGGAGCGACGTCGGAACCTGGGCCTCGCTCGCGGAGGAGCTGGGGGTCGGCCCCGGCCGGAGCCGGGTGATCGCCGGAGAGCTCGCCTTCGACGAGCCCGGAGGGAACCTGGTCTGGGGTCTCGAGCGTCCGATTGCATTGCTGGGGGTATCGGGATTGGCGGTGATCGATACGCCCGACGCCCTGCTCGTGACCCGCCTCGAGCGCAGCCCCGAGGTGCGGCGGATCGTCGCTGCGCTAAAGAGAACCGGGCGAGCGGACGTCACGTAACCCGGGGGGGTGGAAGGAGGGCGCATGTCCGCCATGCAACGGAGCCGAGAAGCCCTCGAGTCGCTTCGCACGATTCCGCTCTTCGCGGAGGTGAGCGATACCGACCTCGAGGCGATCGCGTTGCTCCTGATCGAGCGGCGCTTTCCCAAGCACAAGACGATCGTCGAAGAGGGGCTTCCCGGCGACTACATGTACGTGATCCGCGAGGGCCAGGTGAAGGTGACCAAGCTCTCGGGGGACGGACGCGAGAAGATCCTGGAGCTGTTCGGTCCCGGCTCGTTCTTCGGCGAAATGTCGCTGCTCGACAACTCGCCGCGTTCCGCGAGCGTGAAGACGCTCGCGGAGACGCGCATCCTCGCGCTCTCGCGCAGCGACTTTCTGGGCGTGCTGCGGCGCAGCCCCGACATCGCCATGGCCGTGATCAAGGAACTCACGCGCCGCGTGCGCCAGGTGGACGAGCACGCGAGCTCGCTCTCGTTCCAGCGCGTGAAGCAGCGCACGCAGGGGCTCCTGCAACGCCTGGCGAAGAACGAGGCCGTCGAGGGAGGCTGGCGCACCACGCCCGCGCTCACGCACCAGCAGATCGCCGACATGGTCGGCACCTCGCGCGAGACGGTGACGCGCGTGGTGAAGGGACTGAAGGAGCAGGGGTGGCTCCGGCAGGAAGGCAAGAAGTACCAGGTCCCGGCGGCCGACGAGGCCTGAGCAAGCCCCGCCGCCTTGAGCTGCCTCCCGGTTACGCCGATGTAACTGCGCATGCAGGCGACGGCGCACCGGTTCGAGGAGTGGATCCTCGGCTCCCTGACCTCGGGGATCGTCGCGATCGACCAGGCCGGCAGCCTGGTGACCCTCAACGCCGGGGCGCAGCGCATCCTCGGCTGCCCGCGGGGGGAGCCCGACGCGGCGATCGGCCGCGACTGCCGCGAGGTCCTGCGCAGCCAGCCCGCGGTGGCCCGCCTGCTGATCGACACGCTCGACGGACGCGCGCCCCTCTCCCGCGCCGAGCTGGTGCTCGACGGCGACGCCGGCCCCCGCAACCACACGATCGGATTCACGCTCGCGCCGGTGCGCGACGGCGACGGCCGGATCCGCGGCGCGGCGATCCTCTTCCGCGACCTGACGCCCTTCGAGCGGGGCGACGAGCAGGAGCGGCTGCGCGAGCGGCTCGCGGCGCTGGGACAGATGGCGGCGGGAATGGCGCACGAGATCCGCAACCCGCTCGCGAGCATGGAGGTGCTCGCGGGTTTGCTCAAGCGGCGCCTCGAAGATCGGCCCGAGGAGCTGGCGCTGCTCAGCCAGCTGCGGAGCGAGCTGCGCGCCGTGGCGGATTCGATCACCGCGAGCCTCGAGTTCGTGCGGCCGGTTTCGCTCTCGCGCCGACCGGTCGACGTCCGGGAGCTGGTCGAGCAGTCGCTGCGCACGGCGACCGGGCGGGTGCCGTTCGCGGGAGAGATCGAGCGCCGCTACGCGCCGGACCTGCCCGAGCTGCTGGTCGACCCCGAGCTCCTGCGCGGCGTCGTGACCAACCTGATCCTGAACGCGCTGGAGGCGATGAACGCGCCGCAGCGGCCCGCGCGGCTCCTGCTCTGCGTGAAGGCGCGGCTCGCGGATCCCGCCGCCCGCCCCGTGCGGGTCGGCGCCGACGGCCAGGCCGCCGCGTCGCCGGCGGAGGCGGTGCGCGAGATCGCGATCGCGGTCTCCGACACCGGCCCCGGCGTTCCCGAGGCGCTGCGCGAGAAGATCTTCTACCCGTTCTTCACCACCAAGGAGCGGGGCTCGGGGGTGGGGCTCGCGCTGGCCCAGAAATTCGTCGCGAGCCACGGCGGCGTGCTCGAGCTCGAGAGCGTGCCCGGCGTGGGCGCGACCTTCCGCGTGCGCATTCCCGTGTCGGGGGAGGGAGGCGCGTGAACCCGGCCCCCGACGTCCGGATCCTGGTGGTCGAGGACAACGATTCGCTGCGGGGCGGCGTGGCGTTCGCGCTGCGCGGGGCCGGCTGCGACGTCGAGGAAGCGGCCAGCGGCGACGAGGCGCTGGCGTGGATCCACGACCCCGGCCGCGAGCCCTTCGACGTGGTCCTGACCGACGTGCGCCTGCCGGGCGCGGATGGGCTCTCGGTGCTGCGCGCGGCGCGCGAGCGCGATCCCCGCACCAGCGTGCTGCTGATGACCGCGTACGGCTCGATCGAGACCGCCGTCGAGGCCATGCGCTCCGGAGCCTTCGACTTCGTCCAGAAGCCCGTCGACCTCGAGCAGATCGAGCTGCGGGTGGCGCGCGCGGTCGAGCATCGCCGGCTGTTGGCCGAGGTGACCGAGCTGCGCGCGGAGCGGGCCGCGCGGAGCGCCGCGCAGGAGATCGTCGGCGACAGCCCCGCGCTGCGCGCGGCCGTCGACCTCGCGCTGCGCGTGGCGCCGACGCGGTCGACGGTGCTGATCACCGGCGAGACGGGGACCGGCAAGGAGCTGATCGCGAGCCTGATCCACCGCTCTTCTCCCCGCGCCGAGGGTCCGCTCGTGAAGGTGAACTGCGCCGCGCTCCCGGAGACGCTCCTGGAGTCGGAGCTCTTCGGCCACGAACGCGGCGCCTTCACCGGCGCCGACCGCCAGCGCATCGGCCGCTTCGAGCAGGCGAGCGGCGGGACGCTCTTCCTCGACGAGGTGGGCGACATGTCGCCGGCGATCCAGGCGAAGCTGCTGCGCGTGCTCCAGGACCAGGAGTTCCAGCGCCTGGGAGGGACCCGCGTGCTGCGCACCGACGCCCGACTGGTGTCGGCGACGAACCAGGACCTGGAAGCGCGCATGCGAGCGGGCTCCTTTCGCGAGGATCTCTTCTTCCGCTTGAACGTGATCCGCATCCACCTTCCGCCGCTGCGGGAGCGTCCGGACGACCTGCTCGCGCTCGCGCACCACTTCCTGCGCTGCTTCAGCCGCGAGACCGGCCGCGCGGTGCGCGGCTTCACGGACGAAGCGCTGGCGCGGATCCGCGGCCATGCCTGGCCCGGAAACGTGCGCGAGCTGCACAACACGCTCGAGCGTGGCGTGTTGATGGCGGAGGGGCCCCGGGTCGACGCCGCCGATCTCGCGCTGCCTGCGAGCGCCGAGCCGGCGACCGCCGGCGACTGGCGGCCGGAGCTGCCGCCCGGCGGGATGCCGCTGCGCGAGCTGGAGCGGGGGCTCGTGCTGGAGGCGCTGCGCCGCAGCCAGTTCCTCCAGAAGGACGCGGCCAAGCTGCTCGGCATCAGCCGGCGCAAGCTCAACTACATGATCCGGCGGATGGGCATCACCCACCCGGCCTGGCGGCGGAACCGCCCGCCCGAGGACGCCGCGCCGGGGGGCGGACGCCCCAGAACCTCGCGGACTCCGGGAGCCCCTTGATTCCGCCGACGCTTGCATGAACCTTACCCGCCCGGCCCGCCCTCGGGTCCGAGCTGCCGACCGGCCAGGGAACTCGAATTCCTCACGGGGTGTCTTCATGTCCATGCGTTCGTTCACGCTACGGGTCTCGATCCTCGCCCTGCTGCTGGCCGGGGCCCTGGCGTGCCAGTCGGACGAGGCGAAGCTCGCCGAGCACATGGCCCGCGGGGACGAGTACGCCGAGGCGGACAAGAAGGCGGAGGCGCTCATCGAGTACAAGAGCGTGCTCCAGATCGACCCCAACCACGCTCCGGCCCACTACGCGCTCGCCAAGGCCTACCTGCGCAACAACCAGCCCCGCGAGGGCTTCTGGGAGCTGCGCGAGACCGTCCGGCTGGATCCCGCGAACCTCGAGGCGAGGGTCGCGTTCGCGCAGCTGGCGATCCTCGCGGGCGAGTCCGAGGAAGCGCTCGGGCAGAGCGAGGCGGTGATCGCCGCCGACCCGAAGAACATCGCGGGCTACGTGATGAAGGGTCAGTCGCTCCAGGTGCTCAAGCGCAAGGACGAGGCCCACCAGGCGTTCGAGAAGGCGGTCGAGGTCGGTCCCGAGGATCCGGGGGCCCTGCGCGTCCTCGCGATGAGCTTCGACAACCGGAAGGACTTCGCGCGCGCCGACGAGCTGTACACGAAGGCCCTCGCGGTCTCGCCCGACATGAACAGCTACATCGAGTACGGGCGCTTCCTGACCCGCGCCTACAAGGACGAGCGCAGCCAGGAATCGGAAGCGTCCTTCCGCAAGGCGATCGAGGTCGCCAAGCCCGAGCAGCTGCCCGACGCGTATGGGGCGCTCGCCAACTTCTACTATCGGCGCGATCGCTTCGAAGACATCGTGAAGCTGCTCGAGGAGGGGATCTCGCAGCACCCGGACTCGGTCGAGCTGATCTACCTGCTCGCGCGTTTTCACTCCGCGCAAGGCGACGAGGTCAAGGCGCGCGCGCTGATCGAACAGGCCACCCAGGCCAAGCCCGACGATCCGAAGCCCTACCTGATCCTGGCGGCCTATCGCGCGCGGCTGAACGACTCCGACGGCGCGCTGGCCGCCGCCGAGCAGGCGCTGGCGGTCGCGCCGGACGACGAGAACTCGCTGCTGCGAAAGTCGGAGCTCCTGGTCGAGATCGGCTTCAAGGAGAACGACACCGCGAAGATCGCGGAGGGTCGCGAGATCGTCGACAAGGTCCTCGCCAAGGAGCCGACCAACCCCGGGGCGCTCTTCATCCAGGCGAAGGTCGACCTCGCCACCAAGAAGACGGACGATGCGATCACCGCGATCCGCACCGCCATCAATTCCAAGCCGAACTGGGCGGAGGCCTACTTCGTGCTCGGCACCGCGCTCGCGAGCAAGGGCGACCACGCCGCGGCTCGCAACGAGCTCGCGCGCTCCCTCGAGATCGACGCCAACCTCTACCAGGCGCAGCAGGTGCTCGCGAAGGTCCACTCGGCGCTCGGAGAGGACGAGTACGCCATCGAAGCGGCGCGCCGTTACCTCGCGCAGCAGCCGGGAAACATCGAGATGCGGCTGCTGATCGCGCAGAGCTTCGTGAGGCTCGGCAAGGTCCAGGAAGCGAAGCGCGAGCTCAACCAGATCGAGGAATCCAAGCGCGGCGCCGAGGGCAACTACGCGCTCGGCCGCGTGCACCTCGCGCTCGGCGAGTACAAGGAGGCGCGCAAGTACCTCGAGCTCGCCGACGCGGCTGCGCCGCGCAATCCCGAGGTCCTGACGAACCTGCTGAGCCTGGATGCCTACGAGAAGCGATTGCCCGAGTCGGCCGCGCGCATCGATGCGGCGATCGCAGCGGAACCGGAGAACGCCAAGCTGCAGCAGCTCGGCGGCGTCCTGGCGGAGATGACCGGTCGTCCTGCGGATGCCGAGACGATGTTCAAGAAGGCGATCGAGCTGGATCCGGGCGATTTGACGGGCTACGAACGGCTGGCGCGCTTCTACTCGGCGACGGGCCGTCTCGAGGAGACGGTCAAGACGTACGAGAAGGCGGTGGAGGTCCACCCGGACCAGGCGAACGTGCACCACTTCCTCGGCGTGCTCTACGAGCTCGGCGGCCAGCGCGACCGCGCGCAGCAGCGCTACGAAGACGCGATCCGGCTCGACCCGAACTTGAGTGAAGCGAAGAACAACCTGGCGTATCTGTTCGCCGACAACGGGCAGAACCTCGATCGCGCGCTCGACCTCGCCCAGGAGGCGAAGACCGCGCTGCCCGAGAGCGCGAGCGTGGCGGACA
>DATBRV010000077.1:0-39471 GCA_036560145.1 Myxococcota bacterium | reverse complement strand
CTGGTCCAGGACAAGGCGGTCGACGATCGCCTGCGCCGCTTCCCGACACCCCTCGCCTCCCGGCACCTGGCCAATGAGATCGACGCCGCCAGCGTCGACGCGCTGCTCTCCGCCTGTGTCTCGCGCTACCCGCTGGTCGCGCGCTACTACCGGCTCAAGGCGCGGCTGCTCGGGATTCCGAAGCTCGAGGACTTCGACCGCTACGCGCCGATCGCCGAGAAGGGCAGCACGCGCAGCTGGAGCGAGGCGCGCGCCATCGTGACCGCCGCCTATCGCGACTTCTCCCCCGAGCTGGCGGGCGTCGCGGGCGCCTTCTTCGAGCGGCGCTGGATCGACGCGGAGCTCCGCACCGGGAAACGCGGCGGCGCCTTCTGCGCCTCGACCCTTCCCAGCCTGCACCCCTACGTGCTGCTCAACTACACCGGGAACCAGCGCGACGTGATGACGCTCGCGCACGAGCTCGGCCACGGCGTGCATCAATCGCTGGCGGCGCCGCGGGGCCTCTTCGAGCAGGATACGCCCCTCACGCTGGCGGAGACGGCCAGCGTATTCGGCGAGATGCTGGTGTTCCGGCGCATGCTGCGCGAGCAGTCCGATCCCGAGGTCCGGCTGGCGCTGCTGTGCGGAAAGATCGAGGACGCCTTCGCCACCGTCTTCCGGCAGGTGGCGATGACCCGCTTCGAGCAGACGCTGCACGCCGCGCGCCGCAGCGAGGGCGAGCTCCCGATCCCGCGCGTGAACGAGCTCTGGCTGGATGCCAATCGGCCGATGTTCGGCGACTCGGTGCAGCTTTCCGAGGACTACGGCTGGTGGTGGCTCTACATCCCCCACTTCGTGCACTCGCCGTTCTACTGCTACGCCTACGCCTTCGGCGAGCTGCTGGTGCTGGCGCTGCTGCGACGCTACGACGAGGAAGGCGCCGCCTTCGTGCCCCGCTACCTCGAGCTGCTGCGCGCAGGCGGCTCCGACTCGCCGGAGCGTCTGCTCTCCGGCATCGGCCTGAACGTCGCCGATCCGTCCTTCTGGAGCGGCGGTCTCTCGCTGCTCGAGGATCTGGTTGCGCAGGCGGAGACGCTGGCGGGCTAGGGTTCGGTCGTTGACTTCCGGTCGATCTCGGTGGGAGACTGCCGCCAACTCGCGCAGTTCGATCAGGGGTGCTCGGTGTCGCGTCATCGGATTCGGTGGGCGAGCGGGTTCACGCACTGGACGGCGGCGTGCGGGCTGAGCGTCGCGGCGGCACACGCGGCGGGTGCCCAGACGCCCGCACCCGACGGCGTGGAGTTCCAGGTCAACACGTACGCGACGAGCTACCAGGTCCTTCCTTCCGTGGCAGCGGGTGACGACGGGGACTTCGTCGTGGTCTGGGCAAGCATGGGTTCGTCCGGGACGGACACGAGCTCCCAATGCATTCAGGGCCAGCGCTACGCCTCGGATGGCTCGGCTCAGGGCACGCAGTTCCAAGTCAACACCTACACGACGGGATACCAGAGTGATCCCTCCGTGTCTGCGGACTCCGACGGAGACTTCGTGGTGGTATGGAGTAGCTTCGGGTCGTCCGGGACGGACACGGGCTCCCACAGCATTCAGGGTCAGCATTTCGCCTCGGATGGATCGACTCAGGGCGCACAATTCCAGGTCAACGCCTACACGACGGGCGACCAGCGGCGTCCCTCCGTGGCGACGGATGACGACGGGGACTTCGTCGTCGTGTGGGATAGCTACGGGTCCTTCGGGACGGACACGACATCCGTCAGCGCGCAGGGCCAGCGCTACGCCTCGGATGGATCGCTTCGGGGTGCGCAGTTTCAGGTCAACAGCTACACGACGAGCTTCCAGTACCGTCAGTCGTTGGCGGTGGATGCAGACGGGGACTTCGTCGTGGTGTGGTGGAGCTGTTGCTCGTCTGGGACGGACACGAGCGACAGCAGCATCCAGGGCCAGCGCTACGCCTCGGACGGATCGCCTCAGGGCGCGGAGTTCCAGGTCAACACCTACACGACGAGCACCCAGATGGTTCCCACCGTGGCGGCAGATGCCGACGGGGATTTCGTCGTGCTGTGGATGGGCGCCTCCGGACCGGACCCGAGTGACGCCAACATCCGGGGCCAGCGCTACGCCTCGGACGGATCGACGCAGGACGGCGAGTTCCAGGTCAACACCTACACGACGGACAACCAGGGTGATCCCTCCGTGATGGCGGATGCCAATGGCGGATTCGTCGTGGTGTGGGCGAGCTATGGCACGTTCGGGACGGACACGAGCGAAACCAGCATCCAGGGCCAGCGCTACGGCTCGGACGGATCGACGCAGGGCGGCGAGTTCCA
The DNA here is from genome assembly GCA_036560145.1 of Myxococcota bacterium. Taxonomy (GTDB): domain Bacteria; phylum Myxococcota_A; class UBA9160; order UBA9160; family SMWR01; genus DATBRV01. Next base: position 37,147 of record DATBRV010000077.1, on the reverse strand, counting down.
GGTCAACAGCTACACGACGAGCCACCAGGGTAATCCCTCCGTGGCGGTGAGGGCCGACGGGGACTTCGTCGTCGTGTGGTGGAGCTACGGCTCGTTCGAGACGGACTCGAGCGCCACCAGCATCCAGGGCCAGCGCTACGGCGTCGCAGCGCCCGCGGCCGTGGTCACGCTATCGCCGGCGACGAGGCTCGCACTCGGCGCCGCGCTGCTGCTCGGAGCCGGCTTCGCGCTGCGCGTCAGAGCCCCCGCGCGATCTCCGTCGCGGCGCGCAGGCCGCTGGTGAGCGCGGCCTCGGTGTAGGGGCCCACCAGGTAATCGCCCGCGAAGGCGAGGCGCGGCGAGCGCTCCAGCCTGGACTGGAAGCGGGCCAGGCGCGGCAGGTAGCCCGCGTAGAGCTGCGGGAGCATCGGCGACCAGCGGTGGACCACCGCGTCCGCGGGCTTCAGGCGGCCGATCGGCGTGCGCGCCAGGTTCTCGACGACCACCCCGGCGATCTCCGCGTCCGGCGCGTCCCATAGCCGCGCGGCGGCGCGCGCCGTCAGCGCGGCGTTGACGAGACCGCCGCCCGGCGGCGCGACGCCCGGCTTGTGATGGTCGACGGCAAGGCCGTAGAGGTCGAGTCCCTCGCGGCGCGGGAAGGCGACACCATAGTAGGGCAGCGTCGCCGGCGCCCGCTCCAACATCATGTGTACGATCATCCCGCGCACGTAGCGCACCTGCTCGAAGAAGCCGCGCTCGTCGGGGGTCAGCTTCGGGCAGACGCCGGCCACCAGGGAGCCGGGCAGCGCCACCACCGCGGCGTCGGCCAGCACGCTGCCCTCGCGGCCGCGCGAGCGGTAGCGCACGCGCGCGCCCTCCGACTCGGTCTCGACCGCGATCGCCTCGCAGCCGGTCCGCACCGGCAGCTCGCGCGCGAGCGTCTGGGTGAGCAGGCCCGTGCCGCCCTCGAAGCACTGGAGCCGGAAGCCGCCCGCCACGAAACGAAGTGCGAGCAGGCCGAAGGCGAGCGAGAGATCCTCGGGATCGCTGTCGAAGGTCGAAGAAAAGCCTGGCGCGAGCAGGTACTCGAAGGCCTCGTCGCCCACCAGCCGGATCAGGCCGGTCGCGAGGTCCTCGCGGTCGAGCGCGGCGGCGAGCTCGGGGCGCAGCGGGTCGAGCCGGCGCCGGTGGCGCGCGACCTCGAAGAGCAGGCGCGGGAGGCGCGCCTTGGCGGGCGCGGAGAGCAGGCGCGAGGCGAGCAGCTGGAGGGGGCTGCCGTAGTCGCCGCGGTGCAGCCGGCCGTCGCGCAGGATCGCGTTGTCGCTGCGCGCCAGCGGCCGGACCTTGTCCTCGAGGCCGACGGCGCGCGTCACGGCGTGGAGATTCCGGTAGCCGCTGGCGATGAACTGCGCGCCGCGATCGAGCACGAACTCGCCGTGACGCTCGCTGCGCATGCGGCCGCCCGCTTTGGGCTCGCGCTCCAGCACCTCGACGTCATGGCCCACGCGGCTCAGCCGCCAGGCGCAGGCCAGCCCTGCGATGCCACCCCCGACGACGACGATCGATGCCATGGCCGGAGCATACCCCGCGGGCCTGCCCCGGGGCGCTTGACGAGGACACGAAACTAAGGCGAAAATCGCCACATGCCCCCTCCCCCCTCGCCCGACTACGTCGAGCTGCGCTGCCGCAGCGCCTTCTCCTTCCTGGAGGCCGCCTCGAACCCCGAGGATCTCGTCGCCCGCGCCGCCGAGCTCGGGCACGGCGCGCTGGCGCTCGCCGATCGCGACGGGCTCTCGGGCGCGCCACGATTTTTTCAGGCCGCCCAGGCCGCCGGGGTGCATCCGATCGTGGGGGCCGAGGTCTCGCTGGCGCCGCCGGCCGAGAGCGCCGCGCCCGGTTCTTTGCTGCTGCTGGCCGAGAGCGCCGCGGGCTACCGGAACCTGTGTCGGCTCCTCACGCTCGGACACGCGCGCTGCGCGAAGGGAGAATCCCGGGTGGCGTGGGACGAGCTGGAGGCGCGGAGCGAGGGCCTGGTCGCGCTCGCCCGCGGCGACGCCGCGCTCGCCCCGGCGCTGCTGGCGCGAGCGCGCGCCTGCTTCGGCCGCGGGCGCCTCTTCGTCGACGTCTCACGTCACTTGGAGCCCCGCGCCGAGGCGGCCGCGCGCCGCGCCGCGGCGCTCGCCGAGTCCGAAGCAGTCCCGATCGTCGCGACCGGCGACGTGCGCTTCGCCGCGCCCGCGGACCGGCCCCTGTTCGACGCGCTCACCTGCCTGCGCCACAAGACCTCGCTCGACCGCGCCGGCCGCCGGCTCGCCTGCAACGCCGAGCGCCACCTGCGCCCGGCCCGCGAGATGGCCGCGCGCTTCGCGGACCGGCCGGCCTGGCTGCGCGCCACCCGCGAGATCGCCGAGCGCTGCGCCTTCAGCCTGGCGGATCTCGGCTACCGCTTCCCCGAGTTCCCCGCGCCGCCGGGCGCGACCCAGATCAGTTGGCTGCATCAGCTCACCGAACTCGGCGCGCGCGAGCGCTACGGCGCCCCGGTGCCGCCGCGCGCGCGGGCCCAGCTCGAGCACGAGCTGCGGGTGATCGAGAAGCTCGAACTGGCCGGCTACTTCCTGATCGTCCACGACATCGCCCGCTTCGCCCGCGAGCAACAGATCCTGGCCCAGGGGCGCGGCTCGGCCGCCAACAGCGCCGTGTGTTACGCGCTCGGGATCACCGCCGTCGATCCCGTCGCGATGGGCCTGCTCTTCGAGCGCTTCCTCTCGGAGGAGCGCGGCGAGTGGCCCGACATCGACCTCGACCTGCCCTCGGGCGCGCAGCGCGAGCGCGTGATCCAGCACGTGTTCGCCAAGTACGGCGAACACGGCGCCGCCATGACGGCGGTGGTGATCACCTGGAAGAGCCGGCTCGCGGTGCGCGAGATGGGCAAGGTGCTGGGGCTCGAGCCGGACGCGCTCGGCCGCCTCTCGAAGCTGATCTCGGGCCTCGAGCACCGCGACGATCTCGAGCAGGTGGGGGACACGCTGCGCCAGGCGGGCGTCGACCCCACCGCCCCGCGCATCGCGCAGCTGCTCGAGCTCTCGGCGCGCGTGCAGGGGCTGCCGCGCCACCTGGGCCAGCACACGGGCGGCATCGTGATCGCAGCCGGCCGCCTCGACGAGGTGGTCCCGATCGAGCCCGCCGCGATGGCCGGCCGCCGCGTGATCCAGTGGGACAAGGACGACTGCGCGGATCTCGGCATCATCAAGATCGACCTGTTGGGCCTCGGCATGCTCGACGCGCTCGAGCAGGCGCTGCCGCTGGTGCGCGAGCACGAAGGCATCGAGATCGACCTCGCGCACCTCCCGCCCGACGACCCCGAGACCTACGCGATGATCCGCCGCGCGGACACCATCGGCGTCTTCCAGATCGAGAGCCGCGCGCAGATGGCGACGCTGCCGCGTCTCAGGCCCGAGCGCTTCTACGATCTGGTGGTGGAGGTCGCGATCATCCGGCCCGGCCCGATCACGGGGCAGATGGTGCACCCGTATCTGAACCGCCGCGCCGGGCGCGAGCCGGTCACCTATCCGCACCCGTCGCTGGAGCCGATCCTCGCCCGCACGCTCGGGGTGCCGCTCTTCCAGGAGCAGCTGCTGCGGATCGCCATGACGGCGGCCGGCTTCACGGGCGGCGAGGCCGAGGAGCTGCGCCGCGCCATGGGCTTCAAACGCTCGCAGGACAAGATGCAGCGCCTCTCGAAGCGGCTGCGCGACGGCATGACGCAGCGCGGGATCACCGGCGCCGCGCAGGACGAGATCCTGCGCGGGGTGGTCGCCTTCGCGCTCTACGGCTTCCCGGAATCCCACGCCGCCTCCTTCGCGCTGATCGCCTACGCCTCGGCGTATCTGAAGTGCCATCACCCAGCTGCGTTTCTGGCGGGGCTGCTGAACGCCTGGCCGATGGGCTTCTACGCACCGGCGACACTGGTGAAGGACGCCCAGCGCCACGGCATCGAGGTGCGGCCGATCGACGTGGCGCGCTCGAGCTGGAAGTGCACGCTGGAGCCGGCGAGCGGCGCGGAGGGCGCGCCGCGCCGCCCGCCCGCGGTGCGCCTGGGCCTGCGCTACGCGAGCGGCCTGCGCGAGCAGGCGGCGGCTGCGCTGGCCGCCGAGCGCGCGCGCCGGCCCTTCGAGGGCCTCGCGGATCTGGTGCGGCGCGTCAGCCTGCGCCGCGGCGAGCTGGAGGCGCTCGCCGAGCTCGGCGCGCTGGCCGCGATCGACCCGCGCGCGCGCACGCGGCGCTCGGCGCTCTGGCAGGTGGCCGGGCTCGAGCGCGATTCGCATTCCCTGTTCGCCGGCCTCGGCCCGCAGGACGGCGAGTCTCCCCTCTCCGAGATGACGCCGCTCGAGGACACGCTCGCCGACTACCGGCGCAGCGGGGTGACCTCCGGCCCGCAGGTGCTCGCCCACCTGCGCCCCGAGCTCGACGCGCGCGGCGTGCTTCGCACCGCGGCGCTGCGGAACGCTCCGAACGGCCCCGCCGTGCGCACGGCCGGGCACGTGATCGTGCGCCAGCGCCCCGAGACGGCGAAGGGATTCTGCTTCCTCACGCTCGAGGACGAGACCGGCACCGCGAACGCCATCCTCACGCCGCAGGCCTTCCGCCGCTTCCGGGTGCCCCTGCACACCGCGGCGATCGTCGAGATCGAGGGCCCGCTCCAGAACGTCGACGGCGTGATCCACGTGCGGGTGCGCGAGCTGCGCGCCCTCGCCGCGCGCGAGGGTTTTCCGGACTCACACGATTATCGCTAGGCCCAGCAGACCGCCACTTCGCGCGGCCCGCGGTAGGGAAGCCGGCCGTGCGACACCGCGTAGTTGTCGATCGCGACGACGTCGCCGCGGCGCCACGGCACCACCACCATGTGCTTCCAGACCGCGTCCTGGACGGCCGCGATGTCCGCGTCCGGGATCGGGCTTCCGTCGAGATGCGTGCAGTGCATCGAGAGCTCGTCCGGCGCCTTGCTGCGCCGCTGGAGCGCCGCGAGCGCCCGCGTCAGCTGCCAGAAGAACCAGCTGCGCGGCGTCGGGCGTAGGGCAAAGATCCGCCGATACTCGTCCGCGGCCGCCGCGATGTGGAAGGTCGTGCTGTGGTTGTGCCAGACCGGCTCGTCCGTCTCCGGGTGCCGGCGGGTGACCGGCTGCGTGCTCACCAGGCGCAGCCCGCCGCCCGGCGTCCAGGTCGGGTCGAAGCCCTCCGCGCGGCAGCGGGCTTCGACCGCGGCGCGGTCGGTGGTCAGGAACATCTCGTCCCAGCGCTTGAGCTTCCAGAGATCGAAGCGGCCGCCGCCCTCCGGCCCCGCGTAGTTGCGCACGATCCGCAGCCCCTTCTGCTCGAAGCGCTTGACCAGCAGCGGGTCGAGGTCGCGCAGTACCTTGCGGAAGTCCGTGAGCGGCGTCTCGCCCGACCCGAGCTCGGGCTCGCGCAGGCAGCAGAAAAAGACGTGCCGCGGCGGGTGCGCGGTGAAGCTCATCTCGCAGTGCTGCATGATCGGGTAGTAGGGCGGCAGCTCGCTCGCGGTGAATACGTGCGAGGTGAGCGCGTTGCGCGGCGAGGTGCCGAGGTATTCGCTCTTGAGCTCGGCGTCGACCGCGCGCGCGACGCGCTCGAAAGCCGGCGCATCCGCGACGTCGAAGCCGCGGAAGAGCAGCGCCCCGTGCGCGGCCAGCTTTTGCAGCGCCCAGTCGTGCCGTTCGGAGAGGAAGCGGCACAGGCGCGCCGGATCGCGGTCCTCCCGCGCCTGGATCACCAGCGGCAGCCCCTCGCCGGATCCCTCCCAGACGCGGACGTCGAAGGGGCCCGCGGGAGTCGGGTCCTGCGACATGCTTCCTCCCTCAGCCGGGCGGCGGTCGCTCGCCCGGCGGCACGTAGTCGTTGTAGCCCTTTCGGATGTTCTGGAACAGGAGCTCGGGCAGGCTGAACACCACCCCCGTGAGGCCCGAGCGCAGGGCGCGCCCGCCGTCGAAGGGCAGCTGGGCAACGGCCAAGGCGCTGCGCAGCAGCCCGGCGCCCAGGTTGAGGGCCCCGAGCAGCGGGCGCGCGGGCACGCCGCTGTCCGTGTAGAACAGGAAGAAGCCCTCCTCGTCCGCGGCCCGGTGCGAGCGCGCCGTGAGCACGTTCGACTCGCGCAGGGCGACCAGCAGCCAGGGCTCGCGGGCCTTCATCTCCGCCAGGCGATGGTGACGGTAGGAGGGCAGCGAGGCCCGCTCGCTCACGCTCCAGCTCGCCCGCACCCGGTGCGAGGAGACGAAGGGGATGAAGTTGAACCCGGCGACGGGATCCACGTGGCCGCCGAGCCGGCGCGTCGACTCCTCGCGCACGAATTCGCGCAGCGCCGCCGCGTCTTCCGCGGGCGCATCCAGCGCGAGGCCCGCCTCGAGCGTGCGGAAGATCTCCGACACGCAGTTGCGACGGACGAGATCGTAGCGGTAGAGAGCCTCGAGCCGTTCGCGGTAGCGATCCGCCGCCGCCCTCGCCTGCGCGAGGGCGGCCTCGGGCGGCGCCGCCGGGCGGGACGGCCCGGAGAGGGGCACCCGCGCGCGCGCCTCGGGCAGCAGGGACCCCGCCTGCACCCGGATCGAGCTCGCCCCCGCCTCGGCGCTGCGCAGCTCGAGCCAGCGCGCGGCGGCCGCCTCGAGCGCGCTCCAATCCGCCTCGTCGTAGCCGCCCGCGGCTCGCAGACGCTCGCGAGCCGCCATCAGATCGGCCTGTGCCTCGGCGAGCAGGCCCGGCAGCAGCGAGCGGCGCAGCGGCGTGATCTCGAGCCTCCGGCTCTGCGCCGGAAAGGCGTCCAGCACGACGAGACGCTCGCTGCGCAGCGAGATCTCGAGCGCCGAGAGCCGCGCCATCCCCAGCAGCAGCGGATAGCCCCAGTCCTCGCGCCGGCTCGCCGCCAGCCGCGCCATGCTCTCGCGCAGACCGGCCGAAACCTCGCGCAGGCGCTCGCGCTCGCCGGGAGCGAGCGCCAGCGCATGCGATGCGGGCGCCAGCGCTTCGGGACGCAGCGGCCGCGGGCGGGCGAGCAGATCGAGCGCGATCCGCGCGGCGAGCGCGTTCTCGGCGCGCCGGGAGAACGAGGCCGGTGGACCGGGATACCGGTCCGCGGCCAGCGCGACCTCGTCGCTCGAGGCCGTCTCCGGAGCGAGGCGCGCGAGCGCGAGATCGGTCTCGGCGCGGCGTCGCGCGAGGAAGTCCTCGCCGTGGAGAGACCCGATGCGCCGTCGCAGCGCGGCGAGCTCGCCGGCAGCCGCGTCCGCATCCGCATCCGCATCCGCCAGCGATCCAGCATCCGGCTCGAAGAAGCCGGCGCCCGCCACGTCGAGGGAGGGATCCGAGCCGCGCAGCGCCTCGAGCAGGCGCGCGTCGCTCGCGAGCTCGGCTTCGATCGCGAGCTGCCGCTCCTGTACCAGCGCACGGAGCCGGAAGCGCTCCCGGAGCAGCTGGTAGGTCTCGCGCGAGACGGGCACCCGCGAGAGCTCGATGTCCCGATTCTGGAGGGTCCGATAGACGTGCTGGAAGCGGAGCGAGTCCTCGCGCTTGAGGCGCAGCAGGCCGCCGTCGTGCTCGAAGTGGAAGGTCTCCGCGCCGAACCGGATCGCCGCGTGGCCGCCGGCCGAGCCGCCCTCGTTGCCGCGGATGGCGAGGTAGTCGAGCGCGAGCCGAGCCGAGGCGGGAGCCGCCCCGAGCAGGCCCGCGGCCGCGAGCGCCGCGAGCCCAAGGCGACCGGAGACGCGCCTGCGCACGCCGCGCGCCTCAGCGCGTTTCGTCGAAGCCCTTGCGGATCAGCTTGATCTTCTCGGAATCGCCGGCCGTCCAGTTCGTCTCGTAGACACCGAGCTGCACCGAGTCGATCTTGGTGCGGCCGAGCCCCCGGCCGATTCCCCGCCAGGTGTTCTCGTTCGACTCCCAGTCCGTGATCCCGCGCTTCTTGGCGAGATCGCTGATGCCGGGGAAGAAAGCGCCCTCGTTGCCGCCCGAGACCACGAAGGCCTGCGTGTAGCTCTCGACGTCCTTGCGATAGCTCGTTTGGTTCGAACCGGGCGACGACGACGAGCTCGATTCCGAGCTGCTCTCGGACGAATCCGAGATACTCTTGGAGCTGTAGGAGAACGAGCAGGCGAAGCTCGCCGCGGCGAGGGCGATGGCCGCCGCGAGCGCGCACGTGCGGAGTCGATCGAAGGACTTCATGGCATCTCCTGGGGGTTGGCCCCGGCGCGGGCGGGCGCCCAGGATGACATGGGAATCCCGAGGTGTCTAGAACACGCGGAGAAGGCAGCCACGCCCGCGCCGACCGCGAGCCAGCCGGCGGCGAGCGCAGAGGGCGCGACCAGCGGAGCGCCGAGCGGCGGCGGCGCTCGCAGCGGATCGATCAGCAGCCGCAGCGCGCCCATCCCGCCCAGCACGAGCGGCGCTGCCAGCCGGGGCTCGGCGCGCGAGACCGCGGCGTGCATCGCGAGCAGGCCCGCGATCTCGTAGAGCCCCGCCGGGTGAAGGCCCCCCGGCGCCCACGCGGCCGACGTCGCCGTCCCATGACAGCAACCGGCTGCGAGGCAGCCGGCCCGCGCGACGGCCAGCGCGAGCGGAAGGCTCGCGAAGGCAGCCGGCGAGCGCTCGAACAGAAGGGGGCCGAGCGGCAGGAAGAGCACGCAGAAGCCGAGCGACGGATCGAGCAGCAGGGCCGGCCGCGCGACGAGCGCCGGGAAGGTCACGGGCGCGTGGAGCAGGAGCCATCCCGCATGCGCCAGCGCCGCGCCGAGCGCGAGGGCGCAGGCGAAGCGAATCGGCCGCGCCGCGCCTGCGCGGCGCGTGTACAGGAAGAGCGCCGTCCAGAAGGCGAGCCACCAGGCGAGCGGCTGGAGCAGCGCCGGGCTCACGCCGGCGCCGGGCGCGGCCGCAGCCCGCGCAAGCATGCGGTGTGCACGGCATGCCACGCAGACCAGAAGAAGTAGAAGGCCGGCGCGGCGAGGTAGACGGTGGCCGATGGCAGCCAGAGATGGAGCGCGGCGTTCACCAGCAATGGGACCAGATGGAACGCGAGCACGCGACGGCGCAGACGGATGGCCTCGGCGGCCGACCGCTGGCGAAGCGCACGCGCGCGATCCTCGAAGAAGACCAGCCACGAGACCGTGTGATAGAGGACGAAGCCCGCCGACAGCTCGTCGAGCGAGAGCCACGGCTGCGCGGGCAGCAACGCGGCTCCGAAGTAGACGCGCGAGAAGAGCGTGCCCTCGCGGGTCGAGAAGGCGGCCAGCGCGAAGACGGCGATCCACGCGAGGGCGATCCCATGCTGCCGCGCGCCGCGCAGGAGCGGCCCGAGGCGCAGCCCCTCCGCGTAGGACCGGCCCAGCGCGAGATCGTTCTCGACGATGTGCCAGCCGAAGATCAGCAGGATCGGCCCCAGCACGAAGGGCTGCACGGCCTCGGAGCGCAGCGCCCAGCCGTACGCGGCCAGGAGGCTCAGGAGACCCGTCCCGGCGAAGGCGGCCAACAGGAGCCGCGATCCCCGCGTCCTCGCCGTTCGTGGGATCCGCGATCGCGAGAACACCGCCGCACCGATCACGTGCCCGTACCCGAGCGGGAGGGCGATCAGGTAGAGCCAGAGCGCGCGCTCCGCGGGCGCTGGCGCGAGCCATCGCAGCAGCCCGAGGAAGGCCGCCACGCAGGCCAGCGCCAGCACCCGGTTCCTCGCCATTCGCAGCGCCTCCGCCTCGCGCGCCATGGAGCAAGCTCCGTACCAGGCGCGCGCGGCCGCGGGCGGGGAGCCAACCCCGCAGCGCCGCGACGCATTTCCCGGATCGGTGTCGCAGCCTCGCTCGCCCTGGCGGCGGACGCGACAGCAACGCGGCGCCGGCTGTCGCATCCCCTGTCGCGAGCCGCCGCGCTTTCCTCCCGGCCCGAGACGGAGTAGAAACACGGCGGAAGGGGGAGCCCATGAACCTGCGTACCGTGGTGTCCTCGGCCTTGCTGTTCCTGGTTCTCGTGCTCTCGTCGGGCTGCTTCTACGTGGTCGATCCGGGCGAGCGCGGCGTGCGGGTGACGCTCGGAAACATGGAGAGCGCGTTCATCCCGCCCGGCTGGGGGCTCAAGCTCCCGCTGATCACGGAGATCCGGCGCGTGAACGTGCAGCAGGACACCCGGGAAGTGGCGGCGGAGTGTTTCTCCTCGGACCTCCAGCAGATCAACATCCACCTCAAGGTCCTCTACCGGATCCCGGAAGCCTCGGTGGTGTCGGTGCTGCGGGATTACGCGGGCAACCCGTTCGAGAAGCTGATCCTGCCCCGCGTCCAGGAAGCCACCAAGGAAGTCACCGCGCTGAAGACCGCCGCGGACATCGTGAAGACGCGGGAGCACATCAAGACGGCCGCCCTGCTCAGCTCGCGCGCCAAGATCGGCGAGCTGCTGGTGATCGAAGACCTGGTGATCGAAGACGTGGCCCTCTCGAAGGAGCTCGAGAACGCCATCGAGGCGAAGATGGTGCAGCAGCAGGAGGCCGAGAAGGCGATCTTCCGGATGCAGCAGGCCAAGACGGACGCCGAGACCCTGATCATCAAGGCCAGGGCCGACGCCGAATCGATCCGGATCCAGGGCGAAGCGCTCCAGAGCGCCCCGAAGCTGGTCGAGCTCAAGATGGTCGAGAAGTGGAACGGCGTGGCGCCGCAGGTGGTCGGCTCGGGCTCCAACATCCTGCTGCCGCTCAAAGGGCAGTGACTCTCGTCGCCTGCGTTCGTAACGACGGTGCCGCTAGGTGACCTTCAGGTTCTTCCACCCGCGGACTTGGCTGCTTCGACCCTTCGTTGAATGACTGCGACGATGCGTTTCGCTTCGTCGGCGTCGAGATCGAGCCACAGCACCTTCTCGCTCCCAGTCCGTGTTTCGACCACGATCTTGCGGCTCTTCAGAGAGACGGAATTGATATCATCGACGCGTAGCGAGCTCGGCTTGTGAAACGGAGACCAAGGGGCGAGTTCGAGCGTCTGCTCCGAGACCGCGATCATCGGAACGCGACGCTTCATGAGAATCCAACCATTGACCAGGCCGACGAAGCCGGAAGACACCACCGCGAGCAGCGCCCACGCGTCGAGATCGCTTGCCCCGGGTACGACGAAATACAACAGCGCGGTGCCGATGCAAAGAGGCGCCGCGATCCACGCCGACCCAATCGTGACCTTCGATCGATAAGCAGCTGTGATCATGCAGACAACCGGCATGCTCAGCTCCCGCACCAGGATCGGCGAGCCGTTGGTTATCGGAGAACTCGTGATCGAAGACGTCGCGCTCCCGAAGGAGCAGTGAACGTGGAATCTACCCGGCAAACCCGATCAAGAGGCCTGTCGGCGCCTCGATTCTCTCGCCATCAGCGCGAATTGGAGCCCCAGAATCAGCGCAACGAGTGACACGAGGAGCGCCAGAACATTGAGCGGATCTAGTAGCGCGCCAAGCTCAGCGCGAACCCTCACGAAGATCAGCAACCAGCACGCGGCTGCAAGTCCAACGAATTTGGCGATCGTGCGCCCCGTTCCGGCCGGGTTGAACGATCCCAGATCGGACGGGCCGGGCCTACGAAGCTGGATCACCCCAAACACCCCCGCGAGCGAGAAGAAGAGCAACGACACCAGGGAGTATGGGTCACCCGATCGCGCGTAGCCCCAAACACTCACCAGAGCGGCCATCAGCGACGCGAAGACACCGATCGATGTAATCGTCTTCTGGGCGGTCATCCAATTCCCCCTCTCCCGATGGACGCAACGCTTCTACTGCGGCGCCACATCGATCCTACTCCCAGAACCAGCGTGACGACAAGCAGGACCATAAACCCTCTCCCGTCGCCCGGGACGCTTCCCAGTGTGGTTGGGCTACAGCTCGCGGGAGCGGCCGGACCGAACTGGACCATCACCACGTCGCCAACCTGGAAAGTGAGCTGCTTGATCTGCGCACCGCTACCGCCTCCCGACCCACCGCCGCCCCCGCCTCCTCCGGTTCCGCTAGCTGAGCCGCTCGCTTCCACCCCGACATCGAGTCCGAACTCTGCGGCTACCTTCAAGCCTGCCGCAACGATTCCCGCGCTGAGGGAGAATGCAGTCGCCGCCATTTGGAGCGTGACGGGCCCCTGGACCGTCACGAATAGAACGATCGTCGCGGACACCGGAAGAGCGGCGACGCCGCCCGCGATCACAGCGCCGAATCCGATGATCGCAGCCACCTTCCCGATCGTCACCTCGAAGAGACCGCCCACATCGGCAAAGAAGACCGGATTTCCGCTCGTGTAGGTGTACTGATTGGTCGGGGTGAAGAGCGGATCGGGAGTCAGGAATCGCCCGGTGGCGGGTTCGTAGATCCGCGCGCCTAGGAGCATGAATGGCCCTGCCTCGGGCTTGCCGACGAAGGTGTTGGTGTTCCTCCCGGTGCCGTAGCTGTGCTCGACTCCGTATGGGCCGTAGCGATGGTGGTTCGTGATCTCGCCCGCGCCGTTGCTCACGAAGCTGACGTTTCCGCGGAAGTCGAGATGGCGGTAGGTCCGCTCGCCCGAGAGGGGCTCGAGCGAGACGTCGCCGAGGTCGAGGGGGCCGATCGCGCCCACGGAAGCGTCGCTCTCGAGGCGGCCGCCGAAGAGGTCGAAGCGGCGCGTGACGCCGTCGAAGGCGAGCTCGACGAGGCGGCCCGAGAGGTCCCAGTTCGCGGAGGCGGAGCCGTAGCTCGCGAGGCGTCCCGCCGCGGTCCAAGTGATGGAGACGCCGCCCCGCGAGGTCGCGAAGCCCGCTTCGTCGTAGCCGTAGGCAAGCGACCCCGCCGCGAGCAGGCGATTGTGCTCGGTGTTGTAGCTGTAGCTGGCCCCGCCCGGCGCGCTGATCTGGTTGCTGAGCTCGTCGTAGGCATAGGAGCGGGGGGCGCCCGGCCCGGCGCGATAGCCGAATACGCGCTTGCCCGGGTCCGAGAGGGCCTCGCCGGCGTCGAGCCAGTACTCCTCTTCGGTCGAGGCGAGCGGGGTGGTCGTCGCGCTGCGCACCTGGAGGCGGACGGGATTCGTCTCTCCCGAGCGCTCGATCAGGGTGCTTTCGACCAGCTGGCCGCTCGCATTGCGCGTCTCGGCGGCCAAGATCAGGTCCGCCCCGTCGTAGGCGTAGCTGCGCACGAGGCCGTTGCCGTAGCGCGTCTCCCGGACCCGGCCCGCATCGATCACGCGCTCGACGAGGATCTGCTGGGTCCTGCGATCGAGCGTTCGGACCAGGCGGTTGGCGAGGTCGTGCTCGAAACCGATGTCGAAGAGCAGCTGGCCGGGGACGGCGTAGCTCTCGGCCGTGACGCGCGAGCGCAGGTCGTACTCGAGGCTCCGCACCTCGCCGTAGCGGTACGTCGTGTGCAGCAGGCGCCCGGCCTCGTCGTAGCCGTACTGCTCGCCGGCGCCCCGGATCGAGTCGACCATCGAGACGAGCTGCCCGCCCTGGTAGAGGTACGTGGCCTCGCCCTCCAGCGTCCCGTTGCGAAGCGCGCGGTAGCGCACGGTGCGGCCGTAGCCGTCGTACTCCCACTCCTCCCGCATGCCGTTCGGGCGGCTGCGCGCCGTGGTGTTGCCGGCGAGGTCTCGCTCGAAGAGCGTCGCCTGCCACCCCCCATCGACTCGCTCGCGTACCTGCGCGAGCCGGCCCAGCGCGTCGTAATCGAACTCGTGGTCGCCGCCGTAGGGACGGCGCACCGCCACAGGCTGGCCGTCGCTGCGGCGCTCGATCGCGATGGCGCCGGTCGCGGTCACCCCCGTCGCATCGCTGGCGGCGACGTTGACCATGGCCACCGCGCGGTTCGGGTCGAACTGCTGATTCAGCACGCCGCCGCGGCGCCCCTTGGCCGACTCGACCTTCGGATTTCCGGTCGTGTCGAAGCTGCGCTTGTCGGAGCCGGCGCCGTCCATCTCGAGCCAGTGGCCGTGCTGGCCGTAGAGCGGGAACGCGAGCGTCGCGCCGGTCGGCTGCGTGAGCGAGGCGACCAGCGAAACGCCGTTGTAGGTCAGGTCCACGTTCTCGCCCTCGCCGTTCGTGATCGCGACCACGCGACCCGAGCCGTCGTAGGACCGCTCTTCGATCAGGCCCAGCGTGTCCTCGATCCGGGCGACGGCCCGCGAGCGCGGGCTCTCCTGATCGAGCCCGCCGGGCTGGTACGTGATCAGGGTCGTGTTCCCGGCCGCGTCGGCGATCGCCACCGGATCGTCCCCTGCGTAGCTGTACGTGGTGGTGGCCCCGCTCTCGAGCGTGAGCGTCGCGGGCCGAAGTCCCGCCCAGGTCAAGGTGCGCCGCTCCCCGGCCTCGACGAACTCGATATCCAGGAGCCGGTACTCCGCGTCGAAGTAGAGCCGCGTGCGCGCGCCGAGCGGGTTGGTGTAGAGCGTCTTGTAGAGGTTGTCGGACCCGGCCGCGGAGAAGTCGAAGCGGTGCACGGGATTGCCTGCGCCGATCTGCGTCACGGTACGGATTCGGTTGCCGGACTGATAGGCGTACTCGATGCGCTCTCCCTCGGAGTTGGTGAGCGCCGTGAGCGTGCCGAGCAGGCCGTACTCGTAGCGGGTGCCCGGCCAGCCCCTGGCGACCTCGAGCGGGCTCTTCGCGACGATGAGGTGGCCGAGGGCGTCCCAGCCGAGTTCGGCGCGCCGGCCGCTGCGGGCGTCGGTAACACTGACCGGGCGCTGGTTCGCGTCGAAGGCGATCGCGAAGAACGCGGTGCAGGCGGCGGCCGTCGTGCACTGCGCGATCTCGAGCGCCGACGCACTCCACATGTAGCGGATCCGCGGGTAGTCGAGCGTCGCCCAGTGCACCGCTGCGAGCTGCCCGTTCCCGTCGAAGTCGTGCGCAAGGCCGCCCTTGGTCTGCACCGTGTCGGAATCGACCTTGACCCAGTGGGTGCCCGGAATCGCTGTGCCATCGGCAAGGCCAATGGTCTCGAAGCTGCGGCCCGAGGCATCCGTGAGCGCGACACCGTCCCAGCGAATCGCGAAGCTGAAGGTCCAGCCCCCGAGGCTCGAGTTGTAGACCGCCCCAATCGGCAGGGTTCCCCCCACCAGGCTGTCGAGCGTGAGATCGGTGCGCTCGATCAGCAGGTTTCCGCCGGCCGCGTTCACCACGCCGCCGGGCACGGGGATCATTCCCGGCGCGAGGTACTCCGCCGTTCCCGGGGTCGGCCCGAGCGCGCCGTCGCTGCAGCCCGCGGACAAGAGCAGTGCGATCTGGAGCAGCGCGAGGCTGCGGCCGAAGAGCGAGCGAATCCAGCGTGACATGCATTCCTCCTAGGAGCGGGACCGAGCGAATTCGAGGAGACCCAGGCCGGTGAGGCCCGCGGCGAGCAGCACGAGCCAGCCGGGCTCGGGCAGGAAGCGGACCCGGAGGCGGCCGAAGGCGGCCATCTGGCTGCCCTGGCTCGAGGTGATCCGGATCGGCGTCACCAGCTGGAGCATCCCGCCCGGGACCCCCGTCGATCCGGTGACGGACCCCGCGCCGTGGGCAAAGCCGTGGGCGGAGACGGGAAGCTTTCCGCCGCCAGGGGTGGCGACGCCGACGGTCGCCGTGTGCAGGGTCCAGGGCGCGGCTTCGATCGAGAAACGCAGCGGGCTGGTGCCGCCCACGGTGAGCACGCCGCCGATGCCGACGCCGTGGGTGCCGCCTCCCGGCGTCTTGCCGGTCAGGACCAGGGGCAGGTAGGTCCCGCAAGCGGTCGAGAACAGGCAGAGCTTTGCGAGGCCGCGGAGCGGGAGCACCCTGCGCGTGAGCGGCGCCGTCCCGACACCGCCCGAGATCGGCGCGATGCTCCCGGTCCCCAGGCTCGCGGTTCCGCGGACCGAGGCGAGCGGGGCCAGGGCCGCGTCGGTGACCGGCGCCAGCGCGGCGCCCTCGATGCCGCCCCGGCTCGCCGCGAGGCGCAGCGTCTCGAGCCACGCGCCGCCGTTCGGTCCGTCGACCGTCGCGACACCGCCGCCGGTCACCGCGAGCGACGGAAGGCCCACCAGCTCGATCGCGAGCGTTCCCTCCCAACGCAGGGGGCTCGCGCCGGCGGCGCGGACCGAAGACACACACGCCGCGAGCGCGAGGACGAGCAGCGCAGTTGACACAGGGAGGGGGCGGTGCCCCATGATGCTGGCGTGTCGCTTCCGACTTCCCGCAACGAGATCCTTCCCGCGCTGCTGCTCGTGCTGACCGCGTGGAGCCTGCTCGCGGCGCAGGCGCTGCTCGCCCCGCGCTTCGGACGCGGCGCCGCGGTCGCGATCTCGTTCGCCGCGGTGACGGCGCTCGTGCTCGCGACGCGCCGGCGCGAAGCAGACCGCGCGCCGGGGCGCGCAGCCGGACGGGCCGCGCTCGCTGCTCTCGCGGGCTTCGCCAGCTATCCCCTCTGGATCCCGCTGATCGGCGCGCTCGGCATCGGTCTCGGCCTGCGCCCCGCGGCGCCACCCCAGCGCCCGGACGATCCCCTGCTGCTCTTCGCGACGCTCGGCCTCGCGCCCGTCTTCGAAGAGCTGCTCTACCGCGAGCGCCTGCTGCTCGCGCTGCGCGCCCATGTCGGAGCCGGCGCGGCGGTCGCGATCTCGAGCCTGCTCTTCGCCATCCCCCACCTGGACGCCTGGGCCGTGCTCGCGACCAGCCTGGTGGGCCTCGCGCTCGGCGGCCTGATGCTGGCGGGCGGCTCGGTCGCGCTCTGCATCGGCCTGCACGCGGGGCTCAACCTGGCGGCGGCCGTCTGCGGGATCCCCCCGAGCCGCCTGGTCCTCCCCGCGCCGCTCGCGCTGCTCGGGGGCGCGACATTCCTCGCCGCGGGGCTGCTGGCAGCGCGGCGGAATCGCTCGGGGGCACTCGCATCGGCTGGACACTGACGCTCTCCTGTGACGACCGGGCAGCGCCCGCGGGCCTCCAGGAGAGCAAGCGACGTGCCGGCCGCGGGCCGGGTCAGCCACCTGCGGCAAGTGCGCGCAGCGTCGACGAGATCGGCGCGAATGCGCGGAGCCCCCGGTGCCGCCGCGCTGCCGGGCGACGGCAGGATCGCGACACGCGTCGCGTCTCGTGTCGCGATGTCGTGTTCGTTCGGATCGGGGAAGCCGCCCCGCGTCTCGAGAGTCGCCTCGCCTCGGAAGCGCTTCAGGTGCAAGTCGATCGAGTGCCGGATGCACTCCCGATGAATCGCGCCGTCACGAGATGGAAGAGCTAGTCTTCCCGGCGCGATGACGGAGCGCGGCGCTTGCACGCCGCTTGGCCCCGTGGAGCGACTCAGCGTGCGTCGGCAACTGTCGTGGCTACTGATCTTCGTGGCCGCGAGCATCATGGTCACGTGGCCCTTTGCCTTCTCGCCGGGACGCGCGCCCAGCCAACACTCCGACTACGTCCAGAACATCTGGAACGTCTGGTGGGTGCACGAGGCCCTGGTCAACCAGGGAATCTCGCCGAACTTCACCACCTGGCTGCAATTTCCCAGCGGCGTCTCACTGGCACGCCACACCCTGTCCCCTTTGAACAGCGTTCCCGCCTCCCTGACCGTCGGGAGCTTGGGGTTCGCCGACACCTTCAAGCTCCTCTTGCTGATCCACTTCGCTCTGTCCGGGTGGGCAATGGCGCTGCTCGCATACGAGCTCACGCGCCACCGAGGCGGGGCCATCCTGGCAGGGCTGGTCTACAGCTTTTGTCCCTACCACTTCTACTACCTGGCCCAGATCAACCTGGCGACGATGGAGCTGATTCCGCTGGCCCTCTGGCTGACGGTTCGCTCCTACCGTGAGCCGGGTATTGCCGCGCCATTGGGCCTTGCGCTGTGCGCGGGACTCCTGGCAGCGAGCTGCTCTTACTACCTCGTCTACGCGGGCTTGTGCTGTGCGTACCTGGCAGCAGGCGGTCGCATCTGGGCGCCGGAAGCTCCGATCGGTCCGGGCCTGAAGCGTCTCGCTTGGAGCGGCGGACTCGCGGTGGTGTGCGTTGCAGCCGCTGCTACCCCTCTGATCGTGGAGTCGCTGCGAGCCACCGCTGTCGCGACATTCGCGGATCCCGAGCACGCCGCACGCCGTTCCAATGATCTGCTGGGCTTCGTCTGGGTGGGGCCGCCGGAGCGCATCCTCCTCTCGTGGCCCAGCACATTTGGCTACGCGGCGCTCGGCATCGCCGCACTCGGATTTCGTGCGCGTCGCGCACAATTCTTCTGGTTGGGCTTGCTCTTCCTCAGTTGGCTCCTGAGTCTCGGCCCTACCCTCCACATTTCAGGGCGGGATACATCGGTTCCCCTGCCCGCCGCATGGCTTTCGGATCTCCCGCTTCTCTCGATGCTCCGGAAGCCGGATCGTTTCGTCGTGGTCTCCCAGTTGGCCCTGGCGGTATTGTGCGCCCAGGCATCCGTCTCCATCGCGCAGTGGCGCCGCCCTCGCTTGCAGCGAGCCATGGCCGTCGTCGCGCCTCTGCTCGTACTCGTGGAGTTCGGCGGGCGTCCGCTCTTGACGTTCGAGGATCAGCCTCCCGCCTACGCTGAGGTTGCGGCCAAGCTGGAAGCTGCTGCGCTGATCGAGCTTCCCATCGCGGACCCTGAGAGCAAGCCGGCCCGCGACATGCGCGCCCAGTTGACGCATGGAAAGCCGATCGCCCAGGGATATGTGACCAGTCTCGCACTGAGCGAGCACCACTTCGCCCAGGCTCGCCGCTGGGAATCCGTGCAACGGAGCCTGCTCGCGGGATCAGCACTCGTGATGCGGGAAGAGCTCGAGAAGGAAGGCATCGAGCTGGTCGTGCTGCACAAGACACAGCTGCTTGGCCGAACGCCCTCGAAGCTCGATGGCCGACTGCTTTGGGCTCCCTTCGTCTTCTTGCGCGGCGAGCTGCTTCCCACCCGCCAGTTGGGGGGGAACGTGGCCCAGCCATGGGACTGGCAGCGAGCCGCTCTGGCACTGGAAGCACAACTCGGCCCCGCACTTCACGATGATGCGGATGCGCAGATCTACGCCCTCCGCTCCGCAGACCTTGTAAAGATGTCGCGGAAGGAGCAGCGACCCAACGTGGTCCTGATCGTCGTCGACACGCTCCGAAGGGATCGCCTCGGAACCTATGGGAATCGGCGAAACACCTCACCCAATCTCGACGCCCTGGCCAAGACCAGCGTGCAATACGACGACTGGTTCAGCCCCAGCTCGTGGACCACACCGGCCGTCGCGAGCCTGTTGACCTCCCTCTACCCAACGCGGCTGCAGATCGGGAGCGAGGCCAGCAAGCTTCAGGAGCAGTTCATCACACTGCCGGAAATCCTGCGCGCTCACGGCTACCGAACTGGCGCCGTCATCAGCAATACGTTCCTCACCGCCCGATGGGGATTCGCTCAGGGCTTCGAATCGTTCGACGACAACCTCGCCGCGGAGGACAAGCGCAGCATCACCTCGCCGAGTGTCACCGACAAGGCCGCCGCCTTCCTGAAACTTCCCGACGGCCGCCCGTTCTTTCTCTACCTGCACTACTTCGATCCCCATGCCGACTACATGGGACACCCGGATTCCCCCGAGCCTTCGACCTACCACGGCGCTCTCGAGCCAGGCATCGGACCGCTTGCCCTACGGGAGCTCGCGGGCCAAGGCAGGCTTGGCCCCGAAGACCTCCGCTTCGCGACGGACCTCTACGATGGCGAGGTCGCCTTCACGGACCGTTCCCTTGCGGGGGTGCTCGAGAGTCTCCATTCCGAGGGCGTCTTCGACGACACCCTGATCGTCTTCACTTCGGACCATGGAGAGGAATTTCTCGACCACGGAAACTTCGGGCATGCCCGGACGCTGTTCGACGAGCTGATCCGTGTACCCATGATCATCAAGTTTCCCCGCCAGACCGAAGGCGCTGTTTCCACGCAACTCGCCGGCCACGTGGACCTCCTGCCCACGATTCTCGAGATCCTGAAGATCGACGTCGATCACGAGATCTCCGGCGTCAGCGTCCTCCCCAAAGAACGCTCGGTCGACGACTCACGCACCATTTTCAGCGAAACCAATCGCGGCCAACGGGTTCGGGCGGTGATCTGGAAGAATTTCAAGCTCATCTACGACATGAAGTCGGATGGGCACCGTCTCTTCGACCTGTTGCGGGATCCGAAAGAGACGAGGGACGTCCAACGGGACCACCAGGCCACCGCGACTCGATTGCGCGATGAACTTCGCGGCTGGATGCGACAGGAAGAAGCAAATGCCGCGGCCCCGGCCAGCGTCGAGATGACGGAGGACGAGAAGGCGCGGCTCCGATCCCTGGGCTACCTGCGTTAGCGACGATCGCGACCCGCCATGGGGGCCTGACCCGGTGGGAGCGATGCGCTCGGAACATAATTCGGGTTCTTGCGTGGAATCACCGCCCCGGCGGCTTGCAGGTAATGATCCAGCCGCGCGCTCAGCTCCCGAACCATTTCCGGTCGGGCGGCGGCCAGATCCCGCGTCTCACCGGGATCATCCTTCAGATTGAAGAGTTCGTGCCGGTTGGTTCGATCCGGTCCGTCGCCGTAGAAGCGCACCAGCTTCCAATCCCCCTTGCGAAGGGCACTGGCAGGTGCAGCCGGGGTTGGAGCCGGCATTTTTTCGTACTTACGCGAACCCCGCACGTGCGGAAAATGAGAGAACACTTCGTCACGAGCGGATCCCCTGCCCTCCAGCACTCCGGCGAAGCTGATGCCGTCGAACTCGAGGCCGGTCGGGAGCTTCAAGTCGAGTCGCTTCGCGATGGTCGGGAAGAAATCTACGCTCTGCACGAGCGCATCGGATTGCGAACCCGGTCGGGTCACCCCTGGCCATGCGATCACCAGCGGCACACGCACGCCCCCCTCGTAGATGGTCCCCTTGCCGGCCCTGAGCGGGTACGCGCTGGTCACGGGCACCTGCGTGAACTCGGAAGGCATGTTCCGTTGGCTCGGGACGAAGAACGGACCATTGTCCGAGGTGAAGACGATCACGGTTTTCTCCAGCACACCAGCGTCCTTCAATGCACCAACGACGCGCCCGACCGCGTCATCGAGCGTCTCGACCATTCCCGCATAGACAGGGTTGCGCTGCAGCGATCCAGGCCTCGCCTTGGCGCGATACTTTTCGATCAGCTCCTTCCTGGCCTGCCACGGTGAATGAACGTCGAATGCCCAGTAGTTCAGGAAGAACGGCCTTGCTTTGTTCTCCTGGATGAACCGGGCTGCCTCGTCGGAGACCAGATCCTCGAGATTGTCACCCGGCTTGCCATGCCCGTTCCATACAGGGAAGGGGTAGAAGTACCCGTTGGGCAGCGGGCTCTGCGCCGGCGTGTGCGGCACATCCACGTCGAAGCCTTGCTGTAGCGGACTGTACGGCTCCCGTCCCAGGTGCCACTTGCCAAAATGACCAGTTACATAGCCTGCATCCTTGAACGCCTCCGCCAGCGTGTAGTACTCGCGTTTGAGTCGGGTGACCTTGTTGGCTGCCACCATCTTCTGGTCCGGCCGTGATCTCGACTCGAGGCCCTTTTCGAGGACGACTTCCGGTAGATCGCACGCTGGCGTCGTGATTCCGATCCGCGCTGGGTACAGGCCGGTCAGGATGCTGGCCCGCGTCGGTGAACACTGCGAGCTGGCTGCGTAAGCCTGCGTGAATCGCATCCCGCGCTTGGCCAGCGCGTCGATGTTCGGGGTCTCGTGAAACGTGCTGCCATAGCAGCCGACATCATTCCAACCCAGATCGTCGGCCAGGATGAAGACGACGTTGGGCCTGGGCTCGGCACCCGCCGCCGAGTCCACACCGACGAGACCGAAGACGAATACGAGAATCATGGAATTCGGTAGATTCATGGTTGCCGGCTGTCTTGCGTCACGGAGCGAGCACGACGTCTTGCCCGGCCACCTCGGTGGCGGCGTTGGAGCTTAACATCCACCCTTACACCCAGCATCGAGCGTGGAATCGAGCCGCGCTCGTGTGCGGCTTCACGATCCAGGAGGATCACTTCAGGATGCCGCGGTTGGCGCTCATCATGGCCGCGCTGGCGCTCGCGGCGTGCGGCAGCGGCGAAAGCGAAGCCCCACGTCCGAAGCGAATCATCCTGTTCAGCATGGACACGGTGCGTTCAGACCATGTGAGCGGCTACGGCGGGGTCGACGCAACGCCGCGACTGGAAGAGATCGCGGCGGAGGGAACGCGCTTCGAGCGGTTCTATGCCGCTTCGTCGTATACGATCCCCTCCCACATGTCGATCTTCACGGGCCTCGACCCAGTGGAGCACGGCGTGGAGCGTCTCGACGCCCGGCTGGCGCCCGAGGTCCTCACACTCGCGGAACGGCTCCGAAGCGCTGGCTACACGACGCAGGCGTTTCGAGGGGGCGGCTTCATGGCCCCGCGATTCGGCTTCGACCGGGGATTCGCCTCCTACACCGAGGTACCCCGCTTGTGGCTGGTGCGGGAGGGCCTGCCAGCAGTGCTCGACTGGATGCGCGCTCAGGAAGACCGCCGCTACTTCCTGTTCCTCCACACCTACGCGGCACACTTCCCATACGGTGGCTACGAGCGCTACCGCGCCGAGCACCCCGAGCGCGGGCTCCCGGCACGCGAGGAGCTGCACCGGCTCAGCGGCGGCCATCCGGATCCCGAAGGACGCGGACGCAGCGTGTCCGGGTCTTTGCGGCTGCTGTGCTCCGTGGTGAACCAGTTTGTAGAGAATCCACCGGAGCTGCTCGAATGTGGCCCTCGCCATCTTCCTGCCTCGTTCACGGCCTCCCCGCACTTCGAGCTCGACCGTGCGGAGATGCTGCGTAGCTACCAGGAGCGAATCGAGCTTGTCGACCGCGCCATCGGTGCGATCCGCGACGAGCTCGTCGCGCGCGGGCACTGGGACGACACGCTGCTCATCGTCACCGCCGACCACGGTGAAGCGTTTTTCGAACACGCCGGTCTCTCGAACCACGGATACGTTCCCTTCGACGAGGTGCTGCGCGTGCCGCTCATCGTCTCGTACCCGCGCTTTCTGCGCGAAGGCGGCGTCCGCGTGGTCGGCGATCTCGCCTGGCACCTCGATCTGCTGCCGACGGTGCTCGGTTTCGCCGGCGTCCCGGTGCCCACCGAGCTGCGGGGGCGAGACCTGCGCGATGACATGCGCGGTAGGCGCTCGCAGACTCCGGAGCGCGCGGTGTTCCCGGCAGTGATGCGCCCGCCCACACTGTCGCCCTTGCCGCTCCGGCGCGTGGCCATCTCGGGCCCGCTCAAGTGGATCGACGGACACGAAGCCTTCGGGGATTCGAAGCCGATGCTCTTCGACCTCGCCTCCGATCCGGGCGAGCGGGAGAACCGGTGCGGGCGAGACGCGGAGGCGTGCCGTCGTCTCGAGGCATCGGCGCGCGAGTGGGAGCGCGGGTTGCAGCCGCATGCCCCGGTGGATTCACAGACCGGCGCGCGCTTGAGCCCGACCGGGCAAGCGGATCCGGGGCCCGACGCCCTGCCGCCGGCCGAACGAGAGCAGCTACGCGCCCTCGGCTACGTGGAGTGACCTGCCACTCAGTGCGTGGCGCTCGCCTCGCCGCCTACCGCACCCCCGCGCAGCACGCGCAGCGTGTTGTAGAGCGCGACGCAGAGGCCCATCCCGAACATCAGGCCGAGGAATCCGAAGGCGATCAGCGCGAAGTGGTTTCCACTCTGCCAGGAGCGCAGGATCAGGTTCCAGAAGAGCATCGAGAGCGCGAGGTACATCGCGGAGGCCGAGAGCCACTCGATCACGGCGCGGCGCGGACCCGGCGCCGTGAACGAAACCACCAGCCAGCCGACCACGAGCACCGCCGCCGCGCTCCAGCCGATCACCGCAAGCGTGCTCACGAGACTCCCCCTCCCGCGAGCTGCCCGCGCACCCGCGCCGCGATCGCGTCCGGCGTGAAGCCGAAGGCTTCCGCGAGCACCGCGTAGGGAGCGGATGCGCCGAAGCGATCGATTCCGCACACCAGCCCGCGCCGGCCGACGAAGCGGCGCAGGCTCTCGCCGCGCCCGGCTTCGACGGCGACCACCAGGGTGTCGTCGTCGGGGATCAGCCGGCGCTGCTCTTCGGCGGACTGCTCGAGGAAGCGGCTCACGCACGGCATCGAGACCACCCGGGTGGCGGTACCCTCCGCGCGCAGCTTCCCGGCGGCATCGCAGGCGAGCGAGACCTCCGAGCCCGTGGCGACCAGCACCACGCGCGGGGCGGGGCCGGGATCCTGCACGCAGTAGGCGCCGCGCAGCACGTCCTCGGGCTGGAAGGGCGCCGTGCGCTCGAGGGCAGGCACGGTCTGGCGCGAGAGCGCGAGCAGCGAAGGCCCGCCGGCGTGGCGCGCGATCCAGGCCCAGGCCATCGCCGTCTCGACGCCGTCGGCCGGCCGCCAGACGGCGAGGTTCGGAATCGCCCGCAGCGCGTCGAGCTGCTCGATCGGCTGATGCGTGGGGCCGTCCTCGCCCAAAAAGATCGAATCGTGCGTGAAGACGAAGATCGAGGGAATGCGCATCAGCGCCGCCAGCCGGATCGAGGGCCGCATGTAGTCGCTGAAGATCAGGAAGGTCCCGCAGTAGGGTCGGAAGGTTCCGTCGAGGGCGATGCCGTTGGTGATGGCGCCCATCGAGTGCTCGCGCACGCCGAAGTGGAAATTGCCGCCCGCGAAGGGATCCTCGCCCGCGGCGGCGCCCGGGCCGACGATGCCGCGGCCCTTCAGGATCGGCGGGGCCGCGGAGCCGGCGAGATCGGCCGAGCCGCCGACGTAGTACGGCGCCGCCGCCGCGAGCCGCTCCAGAACGACCGCACCGTGCTTGCGGGTGGCGTCGTCCTTGCCGGCGAGCCCGGCGGAGAGCTTCGCGGCGAGATCGGCGGGCAGGCTGCGCGCGCGCGCCGCGTCCCAGGCCGCCGCCTGCTCCGGCTGCGCCTTGCGCCAGAGCGCGAGCTTCGCGTCCGCCTCGCCGCGCGAGGCGCGCAGCTCGCGGATCCGCTCCTCGAAGTACGCGCGCACGTCGTCGGGAATCAGGAACTCCGGCGAGAGCGGCCAGCCCGCCGCCTGCTTGGTCAGCCGGACCTCCTCCGCGCCCAGCGCCTCCCCGTGCGCCTTGCTCTTGCCGGCGCGGTTCGGGCTCCCGCGCCCGATCACGGTGCGCAGGATCACCAACGAAGGCCGGTTCGTTTCTTCGCGCGCCGCCGCCAGCGCGCGGCGCAGGCCGAGGAAGTCCTCGCCGTCGACCTGTTGCACCTGCCAATGATACGCCTCGAAGCGCTTGCCCACGTCCTCGCCGAAGCAAAGCGAAGTGGGCCCGTCGATGCTGATCCGGTTGTCGTCCCAGAGGTAGATCAGGTTCCCGAGGCCGAGGTGCCCCGCCAGCGAGCCGGCCTCGGAGGAGATGCCCTCCATCAGGTCGCCGTCGGAGACGATTCCGTACACGAAGTGGTGTCCGGGGCCCTCGCCCGCCGCGCCGAAGCGGGCGCGCGCCAGCCGGCCGGCGAGCGCCATGCCGACGCCGTGCCCAAAGCCCTGCCCGAGCGGCCCCGTCGTCACCTCGACGCCGGGCGTCTCGCCGTATTCCGGATGGCCCGGCGTCTTCGAGCCGAGCTGGCGGAAGCGCACGATCTCGTCGAGCGGGAGCGCGTAGCCGAAGAGGTGGAGCAGCGAATAGAGCAGCATCGAGGCATGCCCGTTCGAGAGCACGAAGCGGTCGCGGAGCGGCCACTTCGGATCGCTGGGATCGAAGCGCAGATGCCGATCCCACAGCTCGAAGGCCGGCCGCGCGAGGCCCATGGGAGCGCCCGGGTGGCCGCTGCCCGCCTTCTCGACGGCGTCCACCGCGAGGAAACGGATGGTGTTCTCGATGCGCTCTCGCAGTTCGGGCGAAGGCTCGCGGATCATCGGCGCTCCGGTCTCCGGGTGATGGGCGCGCAGTATATACCGACGGGCGCGGACCACATGGGGTCAGCTGCGCTCGCGAGCGACCTGGTCGGGGTGGTGGGATTCGAACCCACGACGCTGACCTCCCAAAGATCAGGCTCTAGCCGCTGAGCTACACCCCGGTCCGGTCGGCGAAGCATAGCGGCGCCGGATCGCGATCTACACGCCATTCACTCGCACTTCAAACGAGCTGAATGGGGCTCAGCACCTTGCTCTCGAGCCACTCGACGACGTCGCGGAGCAGCTCCGGCCGCACCTCGTGGCCCATCGGGTACTCGCGGTAGGTGGCCGGCACCCCGAGCTGGAGCAGGCTGTCGCGGGAGGCTTGTCCCATCGCCACGGGGAGCATCGGATCTTCGCTGCCGTGCGCGACGAAGACCGGCAGCTGCGCCAGCTCCGGCCGCCGCGCGACCGACGCCACCAGCTCGGGCGGCAGCCACGAGGAGAGCGCCACCAGCCCCGCGAAACGCTCGGGCTCCCGCAGCACCAGGTCGTACCCCATCACCCCGCCCTGGCTGAAGCCGAGCACGACGAGTTTGCGGGGATTCACCGGATAGTGCTTTGGCAGTTCGTCGAGGAAGCCGCGCAGCAGCGCCGCGCCGCGCGCGAACTCGGACGGATCGGGGGGACGGCCGGTGCGGATCGGAAACCAGCCATGGCCGAGGTAGCCCTGCTGGATCTCGAAGGCGACCGGCCCCTCCGGACACACGACGAGCGCCTCGCCGCCGTGCAGATAGGGCGCCAGGCCGAGCAGATCCTGGGCGCTCGCGCCCCAGCCGTGGAGCGCGAGGATGGTCGGGAAGGGTCCCTCCCCCGCCGGAACGTACGCGGTGTGCAGCAGCTGCATGCACGGGAGCATACGCCACGCGCCGGTGGGGAGGCTATCTTGGAAGCTCATGGCCACCGCCGCCAAGAGCCTCCTCGACAAGGTCTGGGACGCGCACAGCGTGCGCGAGCTCCCGGGCGGAGACACGCAGCTCTTCATCGGGCTGCATCTGATCCACGAGGTCACCAGCCCGCAGGCTTTCGCGATGCTGAAGGAAGCCGGCCTGCCGGTGCGCTTCCCCGCGCGCACTTTCGCCACCGTCGACCACATCATCCCCACGCAGTCGCAGCAGCGCCCGCTGCGCGATTCGCTCGCCGAAGAAATGCTCGTCGCGCTCGAGCGCAACTGCGCCGAGCACGGCATCCGGCTCTTCGACCCCGCGAGCGGGCAGCAGGGGATCGTGCACGTGATCGGGCCCGAGCTCGGGCTCACCCAGCCGGGCGCGACGATCGCCTGCGGCGACAGCCACACCTCGACGCACGGGGCGTTCGGCGCGGTGGCCTTCGGCATCGGCACCAGCCAGGTGCGCGACGTGCTCGCCACCCAATGCCTCGCGCTGCCGCGGCCCAGGGTCCGCCGGATCGAGGTGACCGGGAAGCTGGCCGCCGGCGTGTACGCGAAGGACGTGATCCTTTCGATCATCCGCCAGCTCGGCGTGCACGGGGGCGTGGGCTACGCCTACGAGTACGCGGGCCCGGTGATCGAGGCGATGACGATCGAGGAGCGGCTCACCGTCTGCAACATGTCGATCGAGGGCGGCGCGCGCTGCGGATACGTGAATCCCGACGAGGCCACCATCGCCTACCTGGCGGGACGCCCGTTCGCGCCGCAGGGCGCGGATTTCGAGCGCGCGGCGGCCCTCTGGCGGGCGACGGCGAGCGACCCCGGGGCCGCCTACGCCGACCGCGTCGAGATCGACGGCCGGAAGCTCGCCCCCTCCGTCACCTGGGGCATCAATCCCGGCCAGAGCGTCGGCGTCGACGAGCGCCTGCCCAGGCCCGCCCTCGACGCCAGCGGCCAGCGCGCCTCGCTGGAGGAGGCCTACGCGTTCATGGGTCTCACGCCCGGCGAGCCGATCGCGGGCACGAAGATCGACGTCGCCTTCATCGGCTCCTGCACCAACGGCCGCATCTCGGATCTGCGCGAGGCGGCGCGCGTCGCGCGCAAGGGCCGGGTCGCGCCGAACGTGCGCGCGCTCGTCGTGCCCGGCTCGCAGGCGGTCGCCCGGCAGGCGAAGAAGGAGGGGCTCGACGAGGTGTTCCGCGCGGCGGGCTTCGAGTGGCGCGAGGCAGGCTGCTCGATGTGCCTCGCGATGAACCCCGACAAGCTCGTGGGCCGCGAGGTGTGCGCGTCCTCGTCGAATCGCAATTTCAAGGGGAGGCAGGGCTCGCCGACCGGGCGGACCCTGCTGATGTCGCCGGCAATGGTGGCGGCCGCCGCCCTGCGCGGCGAGGTCAGCGACGTGCGGGAGCTGCTCTGATGGCGAGTCCGCCCCTGAAGGAAGTCCGCGGCACCGCCTGCGTTCTGCGCGGCGACGACATCGACACCGACCGCATCATCCCGGCGCGCTACCTGCGCTGCGTGGTGTTCGACGGGCTCGGCGAGCACGCCTTCGAGGACGATCGCCTCCAGGCGAAGGGCGATCACCCGCTCGACGACGACCGCTTCGAGGGCGCGGTGGTCCTGGTGGTGGGCCGCAATTTCGGCTGCGGCTCCTCGCGCGAGCACGCCCCCCAATCGTTGATGCGCCGCGGCTTTCGCGCCTTCGTGGGCGCCTCCTTCGCCGAAATTTTTGCCGGCAACTGCCTCGCGCTCGGACTCCCCTGCTTCACGCTCGCGCCGGCGGATCTCGCCCGGCTGATGGACTCGGTCTCGCTCGACCCGACGCAGACGCTGGTGCTCGATCTCGAGGCGCGCAGCGTCGAGTACCGCGGCGGCCGGCTCGCCGCGGGCCTCCCCGACGGCGCCCGCCGCCAGCTGCTGGAAGGCACCTGGAACGCCACCGCGGTGCTGCTCGAGGCCGGCGAGCGGATCGAGCAGACGGCGGCCCGCCTGGCCTACGGAACCGGCTGGGCCTGAATCACCGCTTCTCCAGCAGCCTCACCGACAGACTCTCGCGGTCGAACCGTGCCACCGGAAGCGGCGAGGCGGCGTTGATGCGGCGGGTGATCGCGTCGGCCCGGGCGCGCTTCGCGGCATCATCGGCGTCGGGCGGCAGCGGTGGCAGCCCGGCCAGCGGATCGAAGCCATGCCGCGCCACGAACGCGGCATGGAACCCGGGATACGTCAGCTGGGCGGGATTCAGCGCGATCACGCGCGGCTTCTCGCCGCCCAGCAGCTGGTACTCCCAGAGCCGGTGCACCATGTCGTCGCCGAAGACCACCAAGCCTTCGTCGAAGGGAACGCTGCTCCACATGCGGTGCAGCGAAGCGTCGAACCGCTGGTAGGTCGCGGCGCGTTCGCGTGCGATCCGCGCCCAGCCGAGGATCGGCACCGCCAGGGCCAGCGCGGCGATGCCGGCGATCCAGGCGCCGCCGCGGCGCGCGGCCGGGACGGCGTTCGCGAGCCACGCGGGGAGCGCCGCCAGCCCGAGCGCGAGCACGGGCAGGAAGTACGCGCTCGGGTCGGGCACCCCGTACGAGAAGACGTACGCCGTCTGGAGCACCGCCGCCGCCGCGATCGCGATGCGCCAGCCGCGCGGCACGGCGCGCCAGCGGCTGAACGGCGCGGCCAGCAACACCCCGAGCGCGGGCGCCAGCCACGGGTAGACATGCAGCGAGAGGAAGCGCCGTTGCATCGGGTTCGGGGCGAAGCCTCCCAGATAGCTGCGGTACTCCGAGCCGAGCAGGTGCTGCCAGACCGTCTCGGGGCCGAGCATCGCCCATTGCACGGGCGCCGGATGCGACGCGCGCCAGAAGACGTACGCGAAGCTCGAGAGCGCGAGCGCACAGGCGCCGAGGCCGATCGCCAGCACGCGGATGCCGAGCGCGCCGCGCCGCGCCAGCGCCAGCAGCAATGCCACGCCGAGCGGAAACGCGAGGAAGACGCTGGTCAGGTGATGCGTGAGGCCCACGCCCACCAGCACGCCCCCGAACCCTGCGATCCGCGCGGTCGGCGCAGGCGGCTCGTCCGGCGCGAGCGCCGAGGCAGCCCAGCAGGCGAAGAGCGCCGCACCCATGACCCACGCCAGATGCCAGCTGTACACCTCGGCGAGGGTGGCCTCCAGCGTCCAGACGGGATTCATGCCGAATGCGACCGCCGGCAGCAGCGCCACCGCCGCGGCGCCGCGCGCCCCCACCCCCGTGCTGCGGAGCAGGCGCGCCGAGAGCGCGTGCAAGAGCCCGATCGCGACCGCGCCGCCGAGCGCGCTGAACGCATTCGCCGCGAACGGCCACGGCGCCCCGAGTGCGTGCGCGAGGAGCACGAAGGCGTGCCCCGTGAGCGTGTAGAGCGGGTAGCCGGTCGGATGCGCGACGCCCAGCGTCGCGAGCACCAGGGTGAACTCGCTGCCGTCCTTGTCGCCCGAGACCGCCGGCGTCATCGCCAGGTAGGCGAGCCCGGCCAGCGCGCCGATCGCGAGCGAAGCGCCAGGAACTGGCGCGGCGATGCCGGGTTTCACTTCTTGCGCGGCGTGAAATCGAGATCCGGCGGCGGGAAGTCCGGCACCTTCCACCGGATGTAGGGCTTCTCCTTCTTCTCGTGCCAGGCGTTCGCGGAATCGATCGCCTTGTCGAAGGCCCGGAAGAACGCGGCGGAATCCTCCGCCTTCAGGATCGGCTCGAGCGGCCCCCAATCGTCGCGCAGATACTCCTCGATCGCCGCCTCGTGCTTCGGCCGCATGTAGGCGCCCAGCTCGAAGAGCGCCTTCGTCTCCTTCCACTGGAAGATCGCGAGCGGCCAGTTCGCGGCCTTCACCGCGTAGTAGAGCTTCCAGGTGCGCGCGCCGATCTCGGGCATGATGCGCGCGAGGCCGGGCTGCACCATCGCCAGCTCGTCGAGCGACATGTCGCGCTTGCCGCCGAAGAAGCGCATCGCATTCACGATCTCCTTGACCCGATCCTCGTCCATCAAGCCTCCTTGGCGCAGACGCCGGTTCCACCCGGACGGCGCTCGCAGCATACCGATT
This sequence comes from Myxococcota bacterium, assembly GCA_036560145.1. Classification (GTDB taxonomy): domain Bacteria; phylum Myxococcota_A; class UBA9160; order UBA9160; family SMWR01; genus DATBRV01. The sequence goes on along the minus strand of DATBRV010000077.1, from coordinate 6,317 downwards.
TTCGCCTCCGCCGGGTGCGTTGGTTTTCTGGCGCGGCCCTCGCCCTTTTGTTAGGTTCGCGAACTGCGGTCTCGACGGCCGCTTCCAGAGACGACACGAACTTGCGTGCTCGAAGCGGAAACTTCGCCGAGGGAATCGGCGCCGCGGCTCTGGCGGCGGCGCTCCTGCTCACCGGTTGCCCCGGAAGTGACTCGCGCGAGCGCGCCGCCCGGCCACTGTCGGCTCGCCCCAATGTCTTGTGGATCGTCTGGGATACGGTTCGCGCCGATCACCTGGGGCTTTACGGGCACTCGCGCCCCACCACGCCGTTCCTCACGGAATGGTCGAAGGACGCGCGCGTATTCGAGGACGCGCTCTCGACCGCGGGCTATACGCTCCCCGCGCACGCATCGATGTTCACCGGGCTCTACCCGAGCGAGCACTGCACCCACAACGACAACGCCCGCCTCGATGATTCCTACATCACGATCGCCGAGCTTTTGAAGGGAGCCGGCTACCGGACCTTCCTGTACTCGGCCAATCCCCACATCGCCGCCCACCCAGCCGGAAACTTCGCGCAGGGCTTCGACCAGGAGGAGCACCCCTGGAGCCCCCAATGGGCCGAGCAGGCGCTGCGCCTGGTGCGCGCGAAGGTTCCTCTCGAAGATCACAGCACCGAGCTGCCGCAGATACTCGCGGCGGCGCGGGAGGGCCGCGCCACGCTCGCTCCCGAGAACATCAAGGCGGCCGGCGAGATCGCCAAGACGGCCACGCTTCAGTGGCTCGAGGCGAGCGACAAGGGCCAGCCGTTCTTCATCTTTCTCAACTACATGGAGGCCCACCGGCCCTACATCCCGCCCCGGCGCTTCCGCAATCAGCTGCTCCCCCCCGCGGACGTGATTCGCTCCTATCGGGTGGACCGATCCTGGAGCCGCATGTGGGAGTTCACCTTCGGCCTGCGCGAGTACAGCGACGACGACCTCATGCTCACGGCGGCGACTTACGATGCGACGCTGCTCGAGCTCGACGAGCTGCTCCGGGATCTCCTGAAGGCGCTGCGCGAGTCGGGTCACCTGGACGACACGATCGTGATCCTGACGGCCGATCACGGCGACCAGCTCGGCGAGCACCACATGCTCGATCATCAATACTCTGTCTACCAGACCCTGCTGCACGTCCCGCTGATCATCCTGGCGCCGGGCCGGCTCGCGCCGGGGCGCGACCCCTCTCCGGTGATGAGCTTCGATCTCTTTCCGACGCTGCTCGAGCTGACCGGGGTCGCTGCGCCGCCCGACCTCCGCTCCCAGGCGGTGAGCCTGCTCTCTCCCAGACAGGATCGTGTGCGTTTTGCCGAGGATCCCGCGATGACGTCGATCGGAATCGCGCAGATCCTGCCGCAGTATCCGGGCTGGGATCCGAGGTCCTTCCAGCGACGTCTGCGTACGCTCGTGATCGGCGCCCACAAGCTGATCTGGGGCTCGGATGGGCGCCGCGAGCTCTACGATCTGAGCGCCGACCCGATGGAGACCCGCGATCTGATCCGCGATCAGCCGGAGCTCGCGGCGAAGCTCGGAGCGGAGCTCGACCGCTATTTCGAAACGCTCGCGCGCTGCAAAATGCCGAGTCACCCCCACCAAAGGCAGCTGACGGCGGAGCAGCAAGAGCTGCTGAAGGGGCTCGGCTATCTCGACGACGACGCGCCCAAGCCCTGAAACCAATGCGGACGACGATTTTCAGTGTTGCATCGGCGCTCGCGCTGGCGTGCGGCGAAGGCGCGCCCCGAGACGCCCCCGAACTCTCCAGCATCGTACACGTCGAGGGGCTGGAGCTCACCGAGCCCGACCTCGCGGCCTCAGCGGCCGGCGAGCTGGCGCTGGTGTTCCTCGCCTTCGACGGCGAGCAGGATCGTGTGATGGCCTCGCTTTACGACGGGGGAGCGTGGGTCGAGCCGATCCCGGTCACCTCTGAAGCAGGCGCACACCTTTCGCCAAGGGTGACGGCTGACCCGCGCGGGGGCTTCCTGGTGATGTGGTCGGCGTGGGATGGTGTCCAAGCCGACGTCTTCGCGGCCCGTCTGGTGAGCGGCCGGGTGGAGAAGCCCCAGCAGATCAGCTCCGCGCCGGGTGCGGACCTGGCGCCCTGTGCGGCAGGTGGACCCGACGGATCGCTGTGGGTAGCTTGGCAGGCGCGACGCGGCGAACGCTTCGATGTGTTGGCCCGACGCCGGCTGCCTGCCGGGGACTTCGGCCCTGAGATCCTCGTCAGCGACGATCCCGAGAGCGACGTCCAGCCGGCGCTCGCAGTCGCGCGCGACGGAGCCGTGTGGGCCGCCTGGACCTCGTGGCGGGACGGGCGTTACGCGGACGGCAACTACGAGATCTACGCCAGACGCCTGGATCGCCCGTCCGCCTCCCGTCGAGTTTCGACTTCTCCCCGCAGCGACATGCTGCCGGCGTTCGCTCGGCTTCCGGAGGGCCTCGCGCTGCTCTGGACCGAATCGAGCTTCCCCTTGAAGCCGGCGGTCGCGGACATCTCCGCCGTCGCCTACGACCGGTGGGCGGACAAGAGCTATCGGGTGGTGCGAATCGAAGGGGACCAGGTCGGTACGCCACAGGAGATACGGCTCAGCCCGAATCGATCGAGCGGCTCCACCGCGTCCGTGCAGGCGGTCCCGTTGCGGGGCGACTCCGGCGACGACGTCTGGCTGCTCTACGGAGAGCGCGTGGTTCCGCATGCCTCCGTTTTCGACAGCCGATGGGAGCTCCGGCTCGCACGCACCAGCCCGCAAAGCGTGAGCGCGCCGGTGGATCTCTCCGCCGGCGTCTCCAGCCTGGTGGCGCGCTACGCAGGCGCGTGGAGCGGCGACGCGTTCTGGGTGGCGGACGAGATCGAGCAGCGCATCCCCGCGGCGACGGGCGCGCAGCGAAGCGTGTTGCGGGTGCGGCGCATGGCTCCCGATCGACTTGCCACTCGGATCGCCGCCCCTCCCTTGCTCTCGAAACCGCGCCGTCCGATCAACCGGTCCCTCGCCCTCGACGGTGCGCCTGGCGAGCGAGCGACGGTGCAGCTCGACGGGCGCACCTGGCAGGCCTGGTTCGGCAATCTCCACCTGCACTCGGACTTCTCCGGCGACCGGCGCGGTTTCGAGGGCCGCCCCGAGGATAACCTCCAGGTGCTCGAGGACCTTCCCCGTCTCGATTTTGGAGCGCTCTCGGACCACGCCGAGACCATGCGTCCGGTCGATTGGTGGGCCACGCGCAAGCTCACCGAGCTGTGGAATCGACCGGGGGAGTTCGTCACGTTCCCCGGCTACGAGTGGACGTCGCTCGAGTACGGACACCGTGTGGTGCTGTTCCCCGACGAGCAGGTCGGCGATTCATCGGCGCTGCATGCGGCGGCTCCCGGAGTCACGCCCACGGCTCTCTGGGAGCAGCTGGGGTCTCGCGCCGCCATCACGATTCCCCACCATCCGTCGCATGCCCTCCAGCAGCCGCTCGATTGGAGCTTCCGCGACGACCGCTTCCAACGCCTGGTCGAGATCTTCCAGGCTCGCGGCAGCTACGAGTTCGACGGCGCGCCGATCGCGAAGCTGAAGAGCCGGTTCGTTCCTGGACATAGCGTCCGGGACGCCCTCGCGATGGGCCACCGTCTCGGGATCATCGCGAGCCCCGATCACGGCGGCGGCCTCGGCCTGGCGGGAGTCTGGGCCCGCAACCTGTCTCGGGAGGCGCTCTTCGAGGCGCTCTACGCGCGGCGCACGTTCGGAACCACGGGCGCCAAGATGGACCTCTTCGTGACCGTCGCCGGCGCTCCGCAGGGATCCGAGATCCGGCGAAGCGAAGGCGGCGTACCGATCGAGGCGACGGTCCGGGGTACTGCGTCGGGGCTCGAGCTCACGATCGTGCGCGACGGCGTGGAGGTGGAGCGACGCGCCTTCGAGGGATCGCACGCCCGGCTGAGCTGGACCGACGAAGACCGCCGTCCCGGGCCTCGCTACTACTATCTCCGGGCTCGTCAGTCGGACGGACACATGGGCTGGACGAGCCCCGTGTGGCTCGACCCCTAGTCACTCGCGCAGGTAGCCGAGCGCCTCCAGTTGCATGCGCATGTCTCGCTCGAGCTTGGGAAGCGCCTGCGCCTCGCGCACGCTTCCCAGGCTCGCAGTCAGCTGCTTCGAAAGGTCCGCCACCAGCCCGGGCTTGGCCGCAGCCATGTTCACGCGCTCGCTCGGATCCTCGACGAGGTCGAAGAGCTCGTGTTCGCCGTTTCCTTGAAGAACCAGCTTCCAGCGCCCGCGCAGCAAGGCTCGCTTCGAGCCGACTCCTTCCTTGATGTGGTTGGCCTCGGCGAAGAGGTCGCGCTCCGACCAGGCATCGCCGGGCGCCATCCAGAGCGGCGCGAGATTCCGGCCGGAGACGGAAGACGGCACCTCGGCACCCAGGAGCGCCAGCGATGTGGGCGCCAGGTCGACGAGCGAAACCGGCTGCGAGATGCGCAGGCCAGGGGGGATGCCGGGACCCACGAGGATGAGTGGCACACGGAGCATCTCCTGATACTGGGTCCGGCCGTGGAAGACACCACCATGCTCGAAGAACTCCTCTCCGTGGTCGGATGTCAGGATCACGACTGTATTCGCGAGGTCTCCCCGCTCGCGCAGCTGATCGAAGAGCCCCTCCAGGGCTCGATCGACCTGGCGGATCTCCGCATCGTAGAGATCGACCAGGTGCGCGCGATCGTCCGCGTCGAACTCGATCTGCCTACGTAGAAAGGCCATCAGCTGGCCACTGGTTCCGTCCACCGGCCCCTGGTAGGGCCCGCCGAACAGCGCGGCGAAACGCGGCTCGGGGCGATAGTCGCTGTGAACGTCGAAGTAGTGGAGGAACACGAAGAAGCGACGCCCCCGCTGCGCTGCGAGCCACTCGAGGCCGCCCGCGCTCACCCGATCGGTGGTGGCGAGCGAGGTTGCGGTGCCACCTATGCTCGGACGGGACGGGACGACGACGTAATGCTCGAAGCCTCGAGCCAGGCCGAAGCGCGGCCCCAGGAAGATCCCGCTCGCGAATCCCGCGGTGGCGAAATCGCGCTCGCGCAGTACCTCTGCGAGCGTCGGCACGTTGGTCGGCAGCCCGAGATCTTCGAACATCACGCCGTGCTGGCTCGGGTAGAGGCCGGTGAACAACGAAGCGTGGGACGGCAGTGTCCAGGGCGACGTGGCGTGGGCGTTCTCGAAGAGGACACCCTGTAACGCGAGACGATCCAGGAACGGCGAGGTCGGCCGCGAATAGCCATAGCAACCGAGGTGATCGGGGCGCAGCGTGTCGATCGAGATCAGCAGCAGGTTCCGAGGCTGAGGAGCTTCACCGCAACCTGCCGTGAAGGCCGCAATCGTCAGCATCAGCCGGATCGCCCGGCAAGCCGGATCCCGGAATAGGCGGAGCATGGGGTCGCCGTCCTCGCATCGCGCGGCTCGGATCCCGGAGCGTAGCCCACCCGCTCGCGGGCAGCGGGTGCGGCGCCGTGGTAAACCAGGCGGGGATGACGACGATGGCGGCGCGGATCGCGCTCGGCCTCGCGCTCGCCCTCTGCGCCTGCGGACGGCGCGCGCCTGAGCCGAATTTCGTGTTCGTGACGCTGGATACGACACGGGCGGATCACCTGGGGCTGTACGGCTACTTCCGCGAGACCTCGCCCGCGCTGGACGCCTTCGGCCGGCAGGCGATCGTCTTCGAACGCAACATCGTCCCGATGGCGACGACGCTTCCGACGCACACGTCGCTCTTCACCGCGACCCAGCCGCTCGAGCACGGCGTGCTGGCGAACAGCACCCAGGGCGGCAGCCGCTTCGTGCCGAGCGCGCGCCTGCGCAGCTTCGCGGAGGTCGCGCGCGGGGCGGGCTGGCGAACGGCCGGGTTCGTGAGCTCGGCCGTGCTCAAGCGTGGAAGCGGGATCGAGACCGGCTTCGAGACCTTCGACGCGCCCGCGGGAGATCAGCGCGACGCCGAGGCGACCACCCGGGCCGCGCTGACCTGGCTCGCGAGCGGACCCGAGGGCCCCTTCCTGCTCTGGGTCCACTACTTCGACGCGCATTGGCCCTACGCGCCTCCCCCCGCCTACGCGGCGATGTTCTCGAGCGACAACGAACTTGAAGCCGCGATCGCCGCCCGAGGGATTCCGCGCACGGTGGTCCGCCCGCTCGTGAACCAGACGGAGCAGACGCGCGTCTCGATCAACCTCTACGACGGCGAGCTCCGCTTCCAGGACGATCAGCTCGCGCGGCTGCTCGCCGCGCTCGAGGCGCGGCCTGACTGGGACCACACCATCGTCGTGATCGCCGGCGA
>DATBRV010000076.1:0-28728 GCA_036560145.1 Myxococcota bacterium | reverse complement strand
ATGGACTACGAGAACATGGGCGTCTTCGCGCAGATCCGGGGCATGCTGGTGGGGCGACCGATGGGCTACTCGCGACAGGAGAAGAGAGAGCTCCATCAGGTGCTCCTCGAACGGACGAAGGGATACGCGTTTCCGATCGTGGCCGACATGGATTTCGGACACACCGCCCCGCAGCTCACCCTGCCGGTCGGCTGCCGCGCGAGGATCGACGCGGCGCGCCAGCGCGTCGAGATTCTCGAAGCGGCCGTCGCGTAGGCCTGCCCTGCCGTGAGCCGTCGTTCCGGCGGATGCGCTATACGATCGCCAAGGGAGGAGCGACGTGAATGCCACCAGACTTCTGGCCATCGCGCTGATCACGGCCGGCATACTGGCGCTGGTGTATGGCAGCTTCAGCTACACCAAGGAGACGCACGAGGCCAAGCTCGGACCCCTCGAGATGTCCGTGAAGGACAAGGAGACGGTCGTCGTCCCGGTCTGGGCGGGCGTGGGGGCGATCGTGGCGGGCGCCGCGCTTCTGCTGACCGGTGGCAGGAAGGGCTGACGTGGAGACCCACACGCGTCATTTCATCCCCGCGGCGGGGCGCGACTGGCTGCTTCCGCTCTACGATCCGCTCCAGTGGATCCTGGGCGGCGACGGCCTCAAGCGCCCGCTGATCGAGCAGGCGGCGCTCGCGCCCGGTCATCGCGCGCTCGACATCGGATGCGGCACCGGCTCGCTGACGCTGCTCCTCAAGCAGCTGCACCCGAGCGTCGAGGTGGTCGGGCTGGATCCGGATCCCAAAGCCCTGGCGATCGCGAAGCGGAAGGCGGAGCGCGCCGGCCTCGCGATCCAGCTCGACCAGGGCTTCTCGGACCGGCTGCCCTACGCCGAGTCGACTTTCGACCGCGTCTTCTCGTCGCTGATGTTCCACCACCTCCAGACGCAAGAGAAGGAGGCGACGCTGCGCGAGATCCGGCGCGTCCTCGGGCCGACCGGCTCGCTGCACCTGCTCGATTTCGGTCCGCCCAGGAGCGGGCTCTCTCGCGCGCTGGCGCACGTCCTGCACCGCGCGGAGCATTTGCGAGACGGCTTCGAGGATCGGATCACCGCCTTGCTGGGCCAGGCGGGATTCCTCGATCCCAAGGAAGTCGGCCACCGGAACACGCTGGTCGGAAGTCTCTCCTACTACCGGGCGCTCCGGGGCCGATGAAGTGCCTGCACCAGACCTCCGACCGCACCCGCGCCCAGCTCCTGCGCGGGGCGCTCGAGTCGGAGGGAATCGCGGCGATCGTGCAGGGCGAGCATCTCACGGCGATCCACGGCGAGATTCCCGCCGGCGCCTCGGCGGAGTACCGGGTCTGCATCGTCGATGACGATCAGCTCCCCAAGGCAGGCCGCTTCGCGAAGCAGTGGCTGGGCGAGAGCGCTGCCGGTCCGGCGACGCCCTGGGTCTGCGATGCTTGCGGCGAGCGGCACGAAGCGCAGTTCGAGTCGTGCTGGAAGTGTGGGAAGGGCGCGATCGCTCCCTGAGCGGCGCCGGAGCCCGCGCAGATCCATGCCCGGGGGCCCATCATGTACGAACACAAGAGACTTCCGCCGCTCCCGCGGCCCCATTTCATCCGCCGGCTGCTCCTGCATTTCACCGCTTCCGTCGCCCTGGTGCTGGCTTCGCTCGCCATCGGGATGGAGGGCTACGCCCATTTCGAGGGCCTCGGCTGGCGGGATGCATTTCTCAACTCGGCGATGCTGCTCGGGGGCGAGGGGCCCATCGCACCTCTCGAGACCGACGGCGGCAAGCTGTTCGCAGGCATCTACGCGCTCTACTCGGGCCTCGTCTTCCTGGTTGCGATCGCAGTCGTGCTGGCTCCCATCGTGCATCGGGTGATGCACCGGTTTCACTGGGACGAGGGCGAATCGTAGTGGCTGCGTCCGGAACCGGCGCGCCTGGCGCGCCGCCCCTGCTCGGCTGGTTCCTGGCGGGCATCGGCAGCTGGTCGCTGGCCGGCGGCCTGCAACAAGTGGTCTTCACCTGGCTCGTGGTGGGGGTGCTGCACGAGAGCGGGGACCGGGTCGGCGTCGCGCAGATGTGTCAGACGATCCCGATGCTGCTGTTCCTGCTCTTCGGGGGACTGCTGGCGGACCGCGTGGAGCTCCGGCGCCTGCTCGTCGCGCTGCACGTGACGGCGGCGGCGGCCGCGGCGGCGCTGGCCGCGCTGGTCTGGGCGGATCGCGTGCGCTTCGAGGCACTCCTCTTGTACGCGCTCGCCTGGGGCAGCATCCAGGCCTTCGCGAGCCCGGCGCGCGACGCCATGCTCTCGCACCTCGGCCTGCGCGACCTGATGCGCGCGGTCACCGGCATGACGCTGGTGCAGTTCGCGGGGACGGCGATCGGCTCGCGGCTCGGCGGCCTCGGCGCGGGCATCGGCAACGCCGCGGTGCTCGGCCTTCAGGCGTTCGTGGTACTAGCAGGCGCGCTGGCGGTGGCGCGGCTGCCGCGCGTCGCGCCGCATCCGCGCCAGGGCGGCGCTCCGGCGCGCTTCGCGGCGATCCGCGAGGGACTCCTCGAGGTGCGGCGCTCGCCGCGCCTGTTCCCGGTGGCGCTGCTGGTGGCCGGCGATGGCCTCTTCTTCATGGGCCCCTTCGTCGTCTTCGTGCCGCTGCTGATCCGGGATCTCTACGGCGGGGGGATCGGCCGGCTCTCGCTCGTGATGATGGTGCTCCCGCTCGGCACGATCGCGGGCTCGCTCTTCGTGCTCCTGCGCGGCGGGGTGCGGCGCAAGGGGCTGGTCTTCCTGATCGCGCTGCTCGGCGTGTCGGGGAGCCTGCTCGCGATCGCTGCGCGCCTGCCGTTTCCCGGGCTGCTGGCGGCAATCTTCTCCTGGGGGATCTTCCATTCGCTCTTCTTCAATACCAGCCGCACGCTCTTCCAGGTGGGCGCCCCGCCCGCGCTGCGCGCGCGCGTCATCTCCATCCACACGCTCGCGTTCATGGGGATGGCGCCGTTCTCGAACCTGGGCGCAGGTGTCCTGGCGGGAGCGGTGGGGCCGCTCGCCGGCTGCGCGATCGCCGCGCTGGCGATGATCTTCGCCACCGGCTGGGCCTGGGTCGCCACGCCGGTGCGTCGCTTCGAGTGAGTCCGCGCTCAGCCTTCCTGGAGCGGCAGCGAGCCGATGTAATCCATCTTGCCGAGATCGACGCCGTTGTGGCGGAGGATCGCGTACGCCATGGTGGCGTGGAAGAAGAAGTTCGGCAGCGCGACGTGCACCAGGTAGTCGTCGCCGCGGAGCCACTTCCCGCCGAGCCAGGGGGGAGCCACCTTGCGCTCCTCGGCGCCGACCAGATCCTTCGCCTGGACGGTCGCCAGGAAGCCGAGGCACTTCTGGATGCGCTGCCGCAGCTCCGCGAAGGTCTTCTCGGTGTCCGGATGCGAGGGCGCCGGCTTGCCGCCCAGGTAGGCGGCCGCGTACTTGGCCTGGTCGCAGGCGGACTGCACCTGCTGGACGAACCCGAACTGATTCGGCGCCAGCCGCGCCTGAGCGAGGACATCGACGTCGAAGGCCTTCTCCTTCGCGTACGCGGTGGCCTTCTCCATCCACTGATCGAGGTTCTGAAGGGTCTTGGAAAACAGGCGGAGGGCGTCTTCGTACTTCATGGGTTTCTCCTTGGGGGTCGTCAGCGGGCGCGCGGTTCGAGGCGGAAGAAGACGGAGCCGGAATCTCCGGGCGGGGGCCTGCCGTACTTGCGCGTCACCTCGGCGAGCGCGAAGTCCGGCAGGGTCGGATCGGGGTCCTGCGTGAGCGTGACGGCGTAGCGCTTGCCGTCGATGCGCAGCACGGCCCGGGGGTCCGCGGCGACGTGCTGGTTCCAGCTCTTGCCGGGCGGGTAGCCGAGGCTGCAAGGAATCCAGGCCTTTCCGTCGCGCACCAGGATCCAGGTCGTGCGCGAGGTCGACTGGCTCTCGAGCTGCATCTCCATCTCGCCGACGTCCTTGGCGAACGACCAGTCAGGACTGACAGGATCGACCCATTCCCCCGATGCGATGCTCCCGCCCGGGATCGGCCCGAGCGGTCCGTCGTGCAGCCGCGCGCCCAGGAAGAGCGCGGCGATCAGCACGACGAGCACGACGACGGCTCTCAGCAGCCAGCCAAGAATCTTCATGATCGCTCCTCAGCTGCTCGCGAGCTCCGAGAGCTTGGTGACGCGGCAGCGCGGCTCGGGGTGGGAATCGGCGCGCACCCAGCGCACGCACATTGTGCCATGGTCGTGCCCGGCGGTGTCGATCCAATTCGGGTGGCCGGGATCGCGGTGCGCCACCACCAGCCGGAAGGAGCCGTCCGGCTCGAGCGTGGCCTGCCCGCTGTTGATGTGGACCCGGCGGAACTGGTAGTCGAGGGACTCGGCCCAGATGTTGCCGAGCTGGAAGTTCCAGTAGTCGCAGCGCGGCGGCGTGGCCTCGATCACCAGCGCCTCGTCCGGCGCGAGCTCCCAGAGCCCCAGCCAGATCCGGATGTTGGGATCCCCGCCCACCAGCCGATGCTGCTCGCCGCTGGGCAGGTGGAAGGCGTTCATGGGCGCGTGGTTTCGCATGTCCGCGACCCAGTCGGCGAACCAGGCGGCGCAGCCGATCGCGTACATCGCGGCGCCCATCAGCTGGCCCTGCATGCGAGCGGGGTCGAGCGGGGGCGGGGGTCCCATTGCATCCAGACATTCGATCGAGACGGCGACCGGCACCTCCTTCTCGCGGTGCAGGAAGGTCTGCCGCAGCAGAATCTGGCTGGTGTCGGGCGCGAGCTGGAGCCAGTTGCCCGGCTGCCGCTTCTGGCTGGCGAGAATCTCGAAGCTCCCGTCCGCGGCGATCTCGAGCTCGGCGTCGTTCAGGTGGCCGGCGCCGCCGGTGATGCGGTCGCGGGCGGCGAAGTTCTGGTTCTGGGCCGCGAAGCTCAGGTAGTGGATGCTGCCGCGGCGGCCGCGGATCCGATAGCTGTAGCGGCCCGAGATCGACGCCCCGAGGTAGTAGTTGTCGGGGTTGTCGAGGCCCATCTTCACCAGCTCCGGCATGGCCCGGAAGACCGGATGCAGCGGACCCGTCTGTTCGCCGAACGACTGCGAGCCCGCGCGCAGCAGGCGCAGCAGATAGCGGTGGCCCTCGGCGCGGTCGAAGCTCGAGCGGGCGAGGCCAGGACGCAGGAGGGTGTCGCCGGCCTTCTTGAGCACGTCGCAGAACTCGATCCACGCCTGCGCGGTGTCGATCTTGCTGGCCGGATCGTCGCTCACCCTGCGTCTCCTCCCAGCCCAAAGCGTAGGATGTAGCCGGCGAACCGCTCGCGGACGGCGCCCGCGGAGAGCCCCCACTCCTCGAGCGCGTAGGCGTGGCTGCCGTGCTTGCCCTTCGGATTGTCGCCGACGTGCGCGCGCATGGCCGCCTCGGCCTGCTTCGAGAGGGGCAGCCCGAAGTGGCCGTAGATGCGGCGCGCCACGCCGAGCGGATCCTCCACGAAGTCGTCGTGCGTGACGTCGACGAAGCGGGCGGCGTCGCTGCGGTCACGGACCGCGAGCCCGCGCTCGAGCGAGGTGGCGTAGAAATCGAACACCCGCGGGCCGAGCTCGCGCTTCGAGATCGCGAGAGCCCCGTTGGTGATGGCGTAGGTCATGCTGCACACCGAGGCGATGCAGAGCAGCGGGTCGCGGTGGCTCCAGACGACCCCGACGTCCGGGAAGGTCTCGATCAGCGAATCGATCGCCCACATGTGGGCCGGCGCCTTGAGCAGCCAGCGCTCGCCGGGGCGCTGCCAGTCGAGCATCTGGAGCAGCGCCCGGTAGTACCGGTACATGGGGAGCAGATCCTGCTTGCGGTACCAGGAGGCGTAGGGCTCGAGCATCGGCTCGACGCCGTAGTGGACTCCGTTCAGCGAGAGCGCTTGCAGCAGCACGCACTCCTCCGGCGTGTCGGCGCTCGCGAAATGAATACTTGTGAACTCGGGGTTCTTCTGGTGCGCCCGTTCGTAGTAGGCCTTCACCGCCAGGTAGCGGGGGTCGGGCTGCCCCGGCGCGAGACCGACGGGGGGATCCGGATGCTGCGTCTCCCAGAGCAGCAGCGGCCGCGCCACCGGATCGGTGGCGAGCAGACTGAAGAGGGCCGAGGTCCCCGAGCGCGGAAGCCCCGTCAGCAGCATCGGCCGGCGGATCTCGCGCTGCCGGATCTCCGGGTGGCGGCGCAGCGCGTCCTCGACCCGCAGGCGCGAGCAGAGCAGCTGGAGCACGCGCCGGCGGTTGCGCTTGCGGCCTCGCTCGTCGAAGGGAGCGCCGTCGTAGGTCTGGCACAGGACGGCGAGCGGCTCGCGGAAGTCCTCCGGGCCGAAGTCGGAGAGCCCGGTCGCCGCGCGCGCCTCGGCGAGCAGCGCCTCCACTCCGAAGTCGATCTGGCTCGAAACCATGCCCCTACTCTAGCTACAGCTGGATTGGGAGCTCCAGGTGCTCTCGGTAGACGAAGTCGCGGTGCGCGAGCAGCTCCGGCGAGCAGGCGGAGCGCAGCGCGGGGTCGGAGAGCTCGTAGGCCCCGCGCATGCCAGCGGACATCGGGCACTGGTCCGGCGGCAGCGGCGAGACCATCGCGGCGAAGGCCGCCCAGTAGATGTCGAGCGCGCTCAGCCGCTCGCCGACGAGATGGCGGCGACCCCGGCGCTGCTGCTCGGCGAGCTGGTCCGAGAGCAGGCGCAGGATGCCGGCCGCGCGCGCGGGCGCCGCCTGCGCCGCGGGCTCGCTGTAGCCGTACTTGCGCGCGAGGCGCTGCACCTGCACGCGCAGGGGGTGGGCCTCGGGCAGCACGCTGGTGGGAAGCGAGAGCGTGCCGTGCAGCATGATCAGCCGCCGGCTCCAGCCGAGCCCGGTTTCGCCCGCCAGCTCGTGCGTGAGTCCGAACATCTGCGCGCGCTCGGCCGGGCTGACTGGAACCAGCGCGGGCTCGGGCGCGAGCCGCTCGGCCAGGAAGATCAGCTCGGGCCAGGTGATCCGCGCGCGCTCGTCCTGCCAGATCGCCTGCGGCGCGTTGTCGAATCCGGTCCAGGCGCGCAGCTCGGCGTTTTCCTCGCCGAGCGCTTGTCGCACCCGCGTGTAGGCGATCCGCTTGGCGAAGAACAAGCCCTTGGCGGCCTCGCCCCAGGGGCCGGGGACGCCGGCGGAGAGCACCAGCCGCAGGCCCGGGAGCCCACGCGCCTGCGCGACGTCGACCCAATCCGACACGTCTCAGTCCACCCCCAGGATCAAGCCGCTGGTCGGGACGCCGGTGCCCGCGGTGACCACCACGTGCGCTACGTCCTTGATCTGGTTGACCGCGCTCCCGCGCACCTGGCGCACGCCCTCGGCGATCCCGTTCATGCCGTGGATGTAGGCCTCGCCGAGCTGTCCGCCGTGCGTGTTGATGGGCAGGCGCCCGCCGATCTCGGCGTGTCCGTCGCGCAGGAAATCCTTGGCTTCCCCGCGCCCGCAGAAGCCGAACTCTTCGAGTTGCACCAGCACGAAGGGCGTGAAGTGGTCGTAGATCACGGCGGTCTGGATGTCGGCCGGGCCGAGCCCCGACTGCGCCCAGAGCTGCCGCGCGACGAGTCCCATCTCGGGAAGCCCCGCGATCTCGCGCGCGTAGTAGCCCGTCATCATCTGCTGCTCGCGGCTGGCGCCCTGCGCCGCGGCCGCGATCACGACCGGCTTCTGGCGCAGATCCCGCGCGCGCTCGAGCGAGGTCACCACCACCGCGACGGCGCCGTCGCTCTCCTGGCAGCAGTCGAGCAGCCGCAAGGGCTCGACGATGAAGCGCGAGCGCTGATGGTCCGCGAGGGTGATCGGCTTGCCGTAGAACCAGGCGGCCGGGTTGGTCGCGGCGTGCTTGCGGTCCGCCACCGAGACCCGCCCGAAATCCTCGCTGCTGGCGCCGTACTCGTGCATGTAGCGGCGCGCCGACATCGCGACCCAGCTGGCCGGCGTGAGCAGGCCGTAGGGCGAGTGCCAGCCGAAGTGGGCGTTCTCCGCGGTCGGGACCGGCGGACGGTCCTGCACGCCGGCGCCGAAGCGCTGCATCGAGCGCTCGTTCATGGCCCGGTAGCACACGACCGTGCTGGCCAGGCCGCTGCTGACCGCGATCGCCGCCTGGAGCACGGTGGCGCAGGCCGCGCCGCCCCCGTAGTGGATCCGGCTGAAGAAGGTCAGATCGCCGCCGCCCAGGTAGCGGTTGATCTCGATGGCCGGGTTGTTGTCCATCGTGAAGTTGCAGTAGCCGTCGACGTCCGCGTGCTCGAGGCCCGCGTCGGCCAGCGCCGCCGAGATCGCCTCGACGGCAAGTCTCATTTCGCTGCGCCCGGAGTTCTTGGAGAACTCCGTCTGCCCGATGCCCGCGATCGCGGTCTTGCTGGGAAACGAGAAGTCGCTGGCCTGCACGGCGATCCGCTCCGCCTTCAGGCCGGCAGCGCGAGCGTGACGGTCCCCGTCACGTGGTTGCCGAGCCGATTCGCGCCCACCACCTCGACCGTCACGACGCCGTCCGCCCGGGCGGCGACACGGCCCGTCAGCGTCATGCTGTCGTCCGGGTAGTTGGGCGCGCCGAGCCGGATGTCGACCGAGCGCAGCAGCGCCTCCGGGCCCGCCCAGTCCGTGACGTAGCGGCCGACGTAGCCGTTGGTGGTGAGGATGTTCATGAAGATGTCTTTCGAGCCGCGCTTCACGGCGAGATCGCGATCGTGGTGCACGTCCTGGTAATCGCGCGAGGCGATCGCGCCCGCGATGATCACGGTCGCCGTGAGCGGAATCTCGAGCCGGGGGAGCTCGTCGCCGACGGCGACCTCCGAGAAGCGGCGGGTCCTGGCGAGCTGCGCCGCCATTCAGGCTTCGGGCCGCGGCTCGGCCACCAGCAGCGCGCCGAGCCGCGCCAGCTGCCGGCTCGCGCCGCCGAGCGTCAGGTCGAGCTGCTTGGACCACAGGAAGAAGCGGTGGATCGGGTAGTCGACGTCCGCCCCGATGCCGCCGTGCAGGTGCTGCGCGGTGTGGACGACGCGCTGGCCGCCGCGGCAGGCCCACCACTTGGCGGCCGCCACCTCGGCGCGCGCCGGAAGCCCCTCGGCGACGCGCCAGGCCGCGTGCAGCAGCGTCGAGCGCATGGCCTCGAGGTCGATGTAGGCGTCGGCCGCGCGCAGCGTGACGCCCTGGAAGGACGCGATCGGACGACCGAATTGCTTGCGGGTGCGCGTGTACTCGGCCGTGCGACGGAGCGCCTCCTCGGCGACCCCCAGCTGGATCGCGCAGAGACCCACCAGCGCGCGGTCGAGCAGCCACTCGACGATCTCCGCGCCGCCGCTCGGATCGCCGAGCACGGCGCCGTCCGGGAGCTTCGCGCCGTCCAGCGTGAGCCGCGCCTGCGGCTCGCGGTTGGTCGCGATCTCGCGCTCGAGGGCGACGCCGGCGCCGCCCGGCTCGACCAGGAAGACGCCGACTCCATCCGGTGTCGCAGCCGGGACCAGCAGCAGCCCCGCGCGCAGCCCCGCCGGCACGCACTCCTTGACCCCGTCGAGGCGCCAGCCCGCGCCGTCGCGGCGCGCGGTGACGCGCGGGCGCGCGGGATCGGCGCTGCCGGTTTCGATGAGCGCTGCGGTCAGCACCAGGCCCTCGCCCGCCGCGGGCGCCAGCCAGCGCCGTCGCTGCGCTTCGCTGCCGAAGCGCGCGAGCGGGAGGCCGCCCAGCACCAGCGAAGCGAACCAGGGAACCGGCGCCAGATGACGCCCGGCCTCCTGGAGCACGAGCGCCACCTCGAGCATCCCGAAGCCGCTTCCGCCCACGTCTTCGGGCAGCGCCAGCCCGGCGAGGTTCGTCTTCACCAGCTCCGCCCAGAGCTCGTCGTCCCACCAGACGCCGCTCTTCTCGAGCTGCTTGCTGCGCTCGTCGCTGCAACGCTCCGAGAAGATCTTGCGCGCGAGATCGCGCACGGTTTCCTGCTCGCTGCTGAGGGAGAAATCCACGCCTAGCCTCTCTTAGGCCGCCGCCGGCCGGAAGCGCGGCAGCAGGCGCCCCGGTTCGACCTCGGCGAACTCGACGACGACCGGCATCCCGATGCGGACCTCTTCGCGCGCGGCGCCCACCAGGTTCGAGACGATCCGCGTCCCCTCCTCGAGCTCGACCAGCACGATCAGGTTGGGAACCTCGAAGGGCGGAATGGCCGGGTGGTGCGCGTAGACGAAGCTGTAGACGGCGCCGCGTCCCTGCGAGCGCTGGAAGCCGAGATCGAGAGCGTGGCAGCCCGCGCACATGGGGCCGGGCGGATGCTGGAGCCGGTGGCAGGCGTTGCAGCGCTGGATGCGAAGCTCGCCCTGCTCGACGCCCTCCCAGAAGAAGCGGTTGTCGTGCGTGATGGCGGGCTTCGGGCGCGGCCGCGCGGGCGCCGGCGGCGCGGCGCTCGCGCGCGCGGCCGGGCGGAACTTGAGCAGCCGGAAACGCGTGCTCGCGACCAGCTCGCCGCGCTGGTCGCGATACAGCGTGCGCTGGGTGATGAAGTGGCCGACGCCGAGCGCGGTCTTCTTCTCCTCGGAGACGTCCTCGATCACCGTCTCGGCGCTGAGCCGATCGCCGGGGCGCAGGTAGCGCAGGTATTCCTGCGTGCTGTTGGTCGCGACCACCGACGTGAAGCCCGCCTCGTCGAGCAGCCGGAGGGCGGCGAAGGTCCCGGCGGAGCTGCGGGCCTCGCGCACTTCCTTGGACACCAGCCCGGGCATCGTCCACGCCTGCAACATGGTGGGCGGCGCCACGATCCCGCCGTGCAGCGAGCGCGCCGCCAGCTCCGGGTCGGTATACACGGGGTTGCGATCCTCCAGCGCGTCGCACCAGTGGCGGATCATCGGCTCGTTGACGGGATCGCGCGCGACCGACGGATCTCCGAGGCGCACGCCCACGATCGCGCGCAGCCGCTCCAGCAGCTCCTCCCCGCTCACGGCTCTCGCCGCCGGCCGCTAACGGGGCGCACGCGGCAGCCCCAGCCCGAGCATGGCGACGATCTCGCGCTGGATCTCGTTCACGCCGCCGCCGAAGGTGTTGATCTGGCAGCCGCGCCAGTCGACCTCCAGCTGGCCGCGCAGCACGGCGCCGGGCGAGCCCGTCTGGAGCGCGCCCACCTCGCCCAGCACGTCGAGCAGCAGGCGGTAGACCTCGATCAGCGTCTCGGAGGAGTAGACCTTCGCCGCGGAAGCGCGCGCCGGCTCGAGCCGGCCCTGCTCGAGCTCCCACGCGATCCGCCAGTTCCAGACCTTTTGCGCCTCGAGCCGCGCCCAGGCCTCCGCGAACGCGATCTGCACCCAGGGCTTCTGCGCCACCGGCTGGCCGGCCTCGTCCTTCGTCTCGCGCGCCCAGGCGAGCACCTCGTCGTAGCGCTGGAGCGCCGACGCGCCGAAGCCGGCGAGGCCGATCCGTTCGTGGTTGAGCTGGAGCGTGATCAGCTTCCAGCCGCCGTTCAGCTCGCCCACCAGCATCTCCGCCGGGACGCGGACGTTCTCGTAGTAGGTCATCGTCGTATGGCCGCCGCCCAGGGTGTGGATGGGCGTCGAGGAGAACCCCGGCAGCCTGGTGTCGACGATCAGGATCGAGATGCCCTTGTGCTTGTCCGCGGAGGGGTCGGTGCGGCAGGCCAGCCAGATGTAGTCGGCGTCGTCCGCGCCGCTGGTGAAGATCTTGGTGCCGTTCACCACGAAGACGTCGCCTTCGCGCTCGGCCCGCGTCTCGAGCGCGGCGAGGTCCGTGCCTGCGCCAGGTTCGGTATAGCCGATCGCGAAGTGGATCTCGCCGGCCAGGATTCCGGGCAGGAAGCGGCGCTTCTGCGCCTCGCTGCCGCGCGCGATCAGCGCGGGGCCGACCGTGTTGAGCGTGACGAAGGGCAGGGGAGCGCCGGCGCGGCGCGCCTCCTCGAACCAGATCTGCTGCTCGATCGCGGTGCGTCCCTGCCCCCCCCACTCCCGGGGCCAGCCCACGCCGAGCCAGCCGTCGGCGCCCATCTTCTTGATCAGGCGGCGCTGGAGGGGGCCGCCTTCCATCGAGCGGACCTGCGTGCGCACCTCCGGCGGGATCAGCTTCGCGAAGTAGGCGCGCAGCTCGGCGCGCAGCGCTTTCTGGGTGGGGGTGTGGTCGACGTACATGGTTGGCCGCGGCGGGGCCGAGTCTATCCGAGAATCAGGGGGTGAGTCACCCCACCCGAGCGAATCCGGTCAACCTGCGGGCGGGTGCGGCCGATAGGCGGGAGACCCGGGGGGCCGCGAATGCTCGCGCTGATCAGCGCTGCGGTGACGCTCTTCAACCTTCTGCTCAGCCTCGCGATCGGCTTTCGCCTGTTCCGACTCGCGTGGCGGCAGGGTGGCTTCGGTCCTGAGTTCTGGCTGGGTGGCTTCTTCTTGTTCGCGGCCTTCCTGGGTGCAGGTCTAAACATCAGCGTGTATGCCGGGATGGCGGATCCCTCGCTCGCGCTGAGTCCGCTCCACGGCTCGCTGGTGCTGGCGGCTTCGACCTTCAGCTACTGCCTGGGAACCGCGGGGCTGCACGTCTTCAACTGGCTCACGTTCCGCCGCGACTCGGCGCGCGCCCGCAGCGCGGCCATCGCGGGCAGCCTGGCGGTGGTGGCCGCCGCCTGCGCCCAGGCCCTGACCGAGGGTTTCGCGATCAAGGTGTTTCCAGGGATCGCTTATTGGTCTTTCTACCTAGCCAGGAACGCGCCCTACATCTGGCTCGCGGCCGAATCGCTCCGCTACTACGCGGCCGCGAAGCGACGCTTGCGACTCGGGCTCTCCGACCCGCTCGTCACGAACCGCTTCCTGCTGCTCGGTCTCTGGGCGGTGGCCTGGGCCGCGATGGGACTCTCGGACATCGTGGCGCGTTCCATCTACTGGACCGCCGTGGGCTCCACCACCGAGATGCGGATCGACACTGCCGCTCCGATCATCCTGGCCACGATCGCGGTCACCTCGGCGCTCGGCACACTGGCGGCTGTAACGCTCGGCCTCAGCTTCTTCCCGACGCGCGCCTACCGCCGCTTCATCGATTCGCGAGCCGCCGCCAGCCTGCTCTAGCCCGAATTCCTTCGCTCGCCGAAGAAGATTGTGCAGCGAAGTCGCAGACTTCGATTGCTTCGCGCGCGCCGCGGGTGATAGAGTGCCGGCTCGATTTCGACTTAGAGCGGAGGCGCCCGTTCTCGTCCGCGTGAGCCGAGGGTTGCGGTCTACCATCGGCGAGCGACGAGGGCGACGGCACTAGGGTCAGGGCAGGCCCCCTCCGCTCTAATTTTTTGGGTCCCCTGGATCCGCGGAAAAACGGTAGACGGAGCGCTCGCAGAAGCGCTCGCCGGGCTCGAGCACGACGCTGCCGAAGCCCGGCCGGTTGGGCGCGTCGGGAAAGCGCTGCGGCTCCAGACACACCCCCGCGTGGCGCCGGTAGGCGACGCCCCCGCGGCCGCGGCAGGAGCCGTCGAGCCCGCCCCCGGTGTAGAGCTGGAGCCCCGCCGCGCTGGTCGAGATCTCGAGCGTGCGTCCGGAGCCGGGATCGCGAAGCCGGGCCGAGACCGCGCCGCCGCCCCGCAACACCAGATTGTGATCGATTCCTCCGGGCTCGGCGCGCAGCGCCGCGCCCAGCATTCGGGGCCGGCGGAAGTCGAGCGCCGTCCCCGCCACCGGCGCGATCTCGCCGGTCGGGATCCGCTCCCGGTCCACGGGCAGGTAGGCGTCCGCGGCGATCTCGAGCTCGTGGCCGAGCACGTCGCCGGCTCCGCCGTCGGCGAGATTCCAGTAGGCGTGCTGCGTCAGAGAGACCACCGTCGGGGCATCGGTCGTCGCCGAGAGCTCGACGCGCAGCTCGCCCGCCTCGCTGAGCGCGTAGCGAGCCTCGGCAAAGAGCGCGCCCGGATATCCCTGATCGCCGTCGGGACTCGTGAGACGGAACACCACCCCTGCTTCTCCGGGCGCCTGGAACGCCTCGCTGCTCCAGGGCCGGCGATCGAATCCGATCGAGCCGCCGTGCAGGTGGTGCGGCGGCTGGTTCGCGTCGAGGCGGTGGACGCGGCCGCCCAGCGCGAAGCGCGCCCCCGCGATGCGGTTCGCGTAGCGACCGATGGTGCCGCCCAGGTGGGGGTGCGCGCCGAGATAGCCGGTGAGCCGGTCGAAGCCGAGCGCCACGTCGCCCACAGCGCCCCGCCGGTCGGGGGCGAGCAGGCGCACCAGCGTCGCGCCCCAGGAGGTCAGCACGGCCGTGACGCCGCTCGGGCTCTCGATCGTCACCGCGTCGACGGGCGTGCCGTCCGGGGCGCGGCCCCAGGACTCCACCCGCAACTTCATTGGACCTCGAGTCCGATCCGGATCGCGAGCAGCACCAGGACTCCCGCCGCGAAGGCCGCGAAGTGCAGCGCCGCCGTCGCCAGCCGGTGGTGGCGGTTCACCTCCGGGATCAGGTCCGAAGCCGCGATGTAGAGGAAGTTCCCGGCCGCGAAGGGCACCAGGAAGGCGACGTCGATCTGGAGCGAGATGGCCCAGGTGAGCAGCCCGCCCGCGAGGAACGGCAGCGAGGAGAGCACGTTCACGATCAGCGCCTTGCGGCGGCTCCAGCCGCCGTGGAGCAGTACGCCGTACTCGCCGAGCTCCTGCGGCAGTTCGTGCGCCGCCTCGGCGAGCCAGGTCGCGACGCCGAGCTTTGCATCGACCAGGAAGGCGCCCGCCACCGCCATGCCGCCGAGCAGGTTGTGCAGCGCGTCGCCCGCGATGATCAGCGTGGGCAGGGTGCTGGCGGGGTCGCCCCCCTGCGCGTGTTGGCAGCGATGCCAGTGGAGCAGCTGCTCGAAGGCGAAGAAGAGCGAGAAGCCCAGCAGCACCCAGATCCAGACGCCCAGGCCCGACGGATGCGCGCGCACGGCCGTGGGGAGCATGTGGAAGAAGGCGCTTCCGAGCAGCGAGCCCGCCGAGAACGCCACCAGCGGAAGGATCAGCTTCTGCTGCACGCGCGAGGAGAGGAAGAACGTGACGGCGCCGAGCAGCGCGATCCCGCTCATCAGCAGACCGCCGAGGACGATCCAGGCGAGCGGCGACACGGGCTAGCCCGCTCCGTCGAGAAGCGAGGTGAAGCCCGACGGGCGATGCGGCCCGATCACCAGCTGCTCGAGCACCCCGAAGCCCTCGCGCTCGCCCCAGCGCGCCCGGCAGAGCTGCTGCACGTGGACGTGCCTCGGATCGAGCGGCGCCAGCGCGGCGGGATCCCACGCCTCGGCGCCGAAGGCCTCGTTCCCCTTCCAGTGCCCGTGCCCCCACTCGGGATTCAGGTAGCCGAGGCCGAGCATCTGGAAGCGGAGGATCGGCTCGAGTGCGAGCACGGCGCTGGCGCCCGTGTGCGGCGTCAGCTCGAGCCGGGCGCTGCGCGCGCGCCGCGTCCCCGGCTCCCAGTCGATGTGATGCACGATCCGCGCCGCGCGCACCTCGCCGGGATCGGCCGCGTCCGGGAAGCCGCGGCCGCCGTCGTAGGCCGGGGTGGTGACGCCGCCGGCGTGCCAGGGGCGGCCGGCCTCGTCCTCGAAGACACCGAGGTGCGTACAGACGTCGTCGAAGTGGAAGGGCGCCCAGAGCCAGAACAGCTGCGGCGGAGCGGAGGGCGCCCCGGCCTCGCGCTCGCCCACCGGGCGGATGCCCCAGGAGCGGTCGCGCACGCCCAGCACGCTGCGCGGCTCGATCTCGAGGCGCTGGCCCTCGATTTCGAGCGTCCCCGACCAGCGGCCGAACTGGGTGAGCCGGGTCGAATCCATCACGACCTGGGCGCCCGAGCGCAGCGTCGCGCGCGGCTCCTCGATCGCCGACGTGCGCGCCCGGAACAGCAGGTTGCAGGAGATGCCGCCCGGGTTCGGCGCCACCCGCAGGCGCAGCGTGCGCAGCGGCTCGATCACCTCGACCGCGACCGGGCCGACGCGCGTCTCGCTGCGCTCCAGCGGCGCGAGACGCGAGGCGTGCACGGAGAGCTGCTTCCCCCCCGCGAGCACGCTGAAGGAGGCGTCCATCACGCGCCGATTCGGATACAGGCCGAGCGCCGCGCCGAAGAAAAGGCTGCCGTCCTTCGCGAAGCCGTTGAAGAAGTAGCGGTCGTAGAAATTCCGGTCTCCCGTCGCGGGGTGGGCGACCGGCTCGGGCGTCTGGTGCAGCGGGTAGTCGTCGAAATGGGTGAGCAAGCGTCAGCCTTTCGAGATCTCGGCGAGCAGCGAGGGCTTGAGCGGCGCCAGATCGCGCAGCGACTGGGCCGCGAGGTGCGCGCGCAGGGCGTCGCGCTCCGGCGGCGCGAGCCCCTCCGGCCGCGCCGCGATCGCGTCCGCCAGCGCCGCGCGCAGCGCCGCCGCGCGAGCGCCCGGCGGCCCCTCGGGCGCCGCGGCGAGCGCCTGCTCGAGGCGGGCGGCGCTCTCCGGGTCCGCGCCGTCGCGCCGCGCCGCGGCGAGCCGGCGCAGCGCGTCCGCCGCGGACTCCGCCTCGGTCTCCGCCGGAGCCCGGCTCTCTTCGATGCGGTCGCGCAAGTTGTGGAGCACGTCGAGCACCGCCCACACCCGTCCGCGCACCGCGCGCGAGGCCACCTCGGGCAGCACTTCCTCGCGCAGCGTGTGCAGGCAGCCGTCGATCAGCCGTTCGATCGGGATCAGCACGTCAAACCCCCGTGAGCCAGCCGCGCGCGAGCGCGAGCAGGGCGAACAGAAAGGGCAGCTGGTGGTCGAAGATCGCCATCCGCAGGTCGCTGGTGCGGCCGTCGCGGAAGGCGCGGATTCCGGTCAGCATGATCGCGATCATCTTCACCACCGCGAGCACGCGGTAGAACGCCATCCGCTCCGGGTCGACGGCGCGGCCCGAGGCGCGGGCATACGCGAGATGGAAATCCTCCGGCGCGATCATGGCGCCGGCCCAGGGCGTTCCCCCGCGCCAGAGCTCGCAGCTGCACCAGGCCAGGTCCTCGAGCGGGTCGCCCAGGTGCACCATCTCCCAGTCGAGGACACCGAGTAGCGTCGCTGCGTCTCCGCGCTGGTCGACCAGCCAGTTGCCGAGCCGGAAATCGCCGTGCACGAGCGTGATCTCGCCCGTCTCCGGCAGGCTGCGGCGCAGCCAGCCGAGCGCGTCGGCCAGCAGCGGCGGCGCCGGGAAGCCCGCGCGTGCGATGCGCTCCTCCCAACGCGCCAGCTCGCGCTCGGCCGCGCCGCGACGCGGGGAGGGAACGCCGAGGAAATCGAAGCCGCGCTTGCGCCAGTCGACCGCATGCAGGCGCGCGAGCGCCTCGGCGACCTGCCCCGCGAGCGCCTCGCGCTCGGCGGGCGTGAAGGGCCCCGTTCCGGCCGCGCCGGCGGTGGGCAGCGGCACCTCGCCCGGGAGCCGCTCCATCACGTAGAACGGGCGCTCCAGCACGCGCGGGTCGTCGCTGAACCAGGGCGTCGGCGGCGAGAGCACGCCCGCTCCCGCGAGGCCGTGCAGCACCCGGAACTCCGGCTCGAGATCGTAGGGCTCGAGCAGGCCGGCCACCGGCTCGCGCTTGGCGACGTAGCGGCGGGTCTCGCGCCCGAGCTGCGCGTCGAACGAGAACGTCTCCTGCGAGAAGCCCTCGGTATTGCGCTCGAGCCGGCGCACCTCGACGGGTTCGCCGAGGCGCCCGGTCAGGAAGCGCGCGAGATGGGTTTCGAGCTCGAGGGGGGTCATGCCGGAGCCGCAGTGTAGACAGCGCGCCACGGCGGCGCCTCCGCAGGCCGCGGTTCGGCGGGGTCCGGGCCCCTCGTGTACCCTCGGTCCGGCGCGGGTCGGCAAGCGAGCGAGGAGCGCGCCATGGCGGTCGTCTTCAATCCCCTCACCCCAGAGAACCGCCTCGATCCCTACCCCCACTACCACGCGCTGCGCCGCGAGGATCCGGTCCAGAAGCACCCGTTGATCCCCGTCTTCGTGCTCACGCGGTACGCAGACATCGCCGGGGTGCTGCGCGATCCGCGCTTCTCGGTCGACCGCACCCGCTCGAAGCTCTTCCAGAGCCCCCTCTCGCCGATGCGCTTCTTCGGCGAGCGCTTCCGCTCCATGTTCCTCGGGATGATGTTGATGCGGGATCCGCCCGATCACACGCGGCTGCGCAACCTGGTGAACAAGGCCTTCACGCCGCGCGTGGTCGAGAAGCTGCTGCCGCGCATCCAGGAGATCGCGGACGCGCTGATGGAGGCTGCGCTAGAGCGCGGTGAGTTCGATCTGGTGCGCGACTTCGCCTTTCCGCTGCCGGTGACCGTGATCGCGGAGATGCTCGGGGTGGAGGGCGGCGACCGCGCCGACTTCCTACGCTGGTCGCAGGCGCTGGTCTCCCTCACGGAGCCCACCGCGATCCTCACGCCCGAGGCGCCCGCGGCGGCGGAGAGCTGTCTGGCGGAGATGCGCGCCTTCTTCGACGGCATCGTCGCCGAACGGCGCGCCCGGCCGCGCGAAGACCTGGTCAGCGCGCTGGTGCGCGCCGAGGTCGAGGGCGATCGCCTCGATGCCGACGAGCTGTTCGCGATGGGCGTGCTGATCCTGGTCGCCGGGCACGAGACGACCACCAACCTGATCGGCAATGCGGTGCTCGCCCTGCTGCGCCATCCCGACGAGCGCCGCCGGCTCGCCGCCGACCCCGGCCTGATGCGTTCGGCCGTCGAGGAGTTCCTGCGCTTCGACAGCGTCGTGCAGGCGACGGCGCGGATCGCGCTGGAGGACGTGAGCGTCGCCGGTGTCGCGATTCCGAAGGGGGAGGGCGCGCTGCTCGTGATCGGCGCCGCGAACCGGGATCCGGCGCAGTTCCCGGAGCCGGACCGCCTCGATGTGGCGCGCGCCGACAACCGTCACCTGGCCTTCGGCCAGGGCGCGCACTTCTGCCTCGGCGCCGGGCTCGCGCGCGCGGAGGCGCAGAGCGCGCTGGCGACCTTGTTTGCGCGCGCGCCGCGCTTCGACGGCGACGCCGCGAAACCGGACTGGAAGCCCACCACGGTGCTGCGCGGCCTGCGCTCGCTTCCGCTCTCGCTCGCCGGCTGAGCGGCCCAGCGATGGCGGACTCCCTCGTGATCGTCTCGGGCGCCTCCAGCGGCATCGGGTTGGCGATGGCGCGCTCGGCTCCCTGGCCGCGCGCGCGCGTGGTCGACGTCTCGCGCCGCGGTGTGCCCGGCCTCGAGCACCTGGCCGCCGACCTGGCGGATCCCGCGCAGTGGGGGCGGGTCGCGGCCTTCTTCGAGCGCGAGCTCGAAGCATTCGCCGGCGAGCGCGTGGTGTTCGTGCACGCCGCGGGCACGCTCGAGCCGATCGGATTCGCGGGCGAGGTGGACGCCGCGGCCTACCGGCGCGCCGTGCTGCTGGGCTCCGCCTGCCCACAGGTGCTGGGCGACGCCTTCCTGCGCGCGGCGCGCCGCACGCGCGCCGAGTGCCGGCTGCTGCTGATCACCTCCGGCGCCGCGCACAGCGTCTACCCCGGCTGGTCGGCGTACGGCGCGGGCAAGGCGGCCGTCGACCAGTGGGCGCGCACGGCGGGCGCCGAGCAGGCGCGCCGCGGCGGCCGCGTGCGCGTGCTGGCGGTGGCGCCGGGAATCGTGGCGACCGCCATGCAGGAGCAGATCCGCGCCGCCGCGGCCGGCGATTTTCCGGACGTCGCGCGCTTCGTCGAGTTCTTCGAATCCGGCCAGCTGCGCGAGCCCCGCGAAGTAGCCGCCGAGATCTGGGCGCTGCTCGAGCGCGAGCTTCCCAACGGCGCGGTGGTCGATCTCCGCGACCTCGCCGCCTCGGCTACCGTGCCCCGCCCCGAGCGCCGATAGGACTGCATGGGCGAGCTCGCGACACCTGCCCGATTCGCCACGCTCGACCGCCTCGAGCGCGAGAGCTTCGACTGCGCGGTGATCGGCGGCGGGATCTCGGGGGCGGGCGTGGCCCGCGAGGCCGCGCTGCGCGGGCTCTCGGTGGCCCTGCTGGAAGCCGAGGACTTCTCCTCCGGCACCTCCAGCCGCTCGACCAAGCTGATCCACGGCGGCCTGCGCTACCTCGCGATGGGCGACGTGGCGCTGGTGCGCACCACGGCGCTCGAGCGCAAGCAGATCTTCCGGCTCGCCCCGCATCTGGCGGAGCGCCGCTGGATGGTGGTGCCCGCGCGCTCCTGGGCGGGCCTGCTCAAGATGCGGGTCGGGATCACGGTCTACGAGAAGCTCGGAGCGGTGGAGAAGCCCGATCTCCACCAGAACTGGGGCGCGGGCGAGATCGAGCGCGAGGAGCCCATGATCGACGCCTCGATCTACAAACACGCCTGTGCGTATCGCGAGTACCTGACGGACGACGCCCACCTGGTGCTCGCGAACCTGCGCTCGGCCGCGGGCCTCGGCGCGGCGGTCCTGAACCACGCGCGGGTCGAGGCGATCGTGCAGGAGCGCGGACGCGCCGCCGGGGTGGAGGCCGTCTGCCGCCTCTCCGGTCGCCGCGTCCGCGTGCGCGCCCGCTGCGTGATCAACGCCGCGGGGCCCTGGGTGGAGGCCGTGCGCCGGCTCGAGAGCCCCGCCGCGCCGCCGCTCCTGCACCTCTCGAAGGGCGTACACGTCGTCGTGACGGCGGAGCGCCTGCCGGTGCGGAACCTGCTCTTCCTGGAAACCCAGGACGGCCGCTCGATCTTCGTGATCCGCCGGGGCCCCTGCGTGGTGATCGGCAC
This sequence comes from Myxococcota bacterium, assembly GCA_036560145.1. Lineage (GTDB taxonomy): Bacteria > Myxococcota_A > UBA9160 > UBA9160 > SMWR01 > DATBRV01. The sequence continues at coordinate 8,054 of DATBRV010000076.1, read as the reverse complement.
CACCGACACGAGCTGGACGCAGGGGGCCGGCGTCTGGCCCGAGATCACGCGCGAGGACGTCGATTATCTGCTGGAGATCCCCGGCCGCTATCTGCGCGGCGAGCAGCTCGCGGCCCGCGACGTGATCGGCGCCTGGGCGGGGCTGCGCCCGCTGATCGCGCAGCCGGGCAAGAAGCCCTCCGAGATCTCGCGGCGCGACGAGGTGCTGGTGGGGCCGGCGGGCGTCATCACCATGGCCGGAGGCAAGCTCACCGGCTACCGGCCGCTCGCGCGCGAGACGATCGAGCGCGCGGCCGAGGTCGCCTCGCTGAAGCTCGCGCCGGCCGCGAAGGAAGACCCGCCGCTTCCCGGCGGCGACTTCGACGGCGATCTCTCGGCGCTGGAGTCCGCGCTCGTGCGCGAGACGGGCGTGAGCGCCATCGCGGCGGCGCGTCTGGCGCGGCTGCACGGCACGGAAGCGATCGAAGTGGCGCGCGGGGGCGTCCAGGAGCTGGCGCTCGGCGTGCTGGTGAGCGAGATCGAATTTGCCGTCCGCAAGGAAGGCGCCGCCACGCTCGAGGATCTGCTCTATCGCCGGCTGCGGACGTCGCTCTACGCGGGCAGCGCGCGCGAAGCCGCGGTGGCCCCCGCGGCCGAGCGCATGGCCCGCCTGCTAGGCTGGGACGCCGCGCGCACGCAGGCCGAGATGCGGGGCGTGCGCGCCCAGCTGCTGGCGGACCTCGCCTTCCGCGACGAGGCGCCCTCCGCCGGCATCGCGCGCGCCGTGGGGGTGAAATGAGCAAGCCGCGCGATGCCTTCGGCGGCGGGCGCCTGCTCGGGACGTTCGCGCTCCTGCTCGTCGCGATGTCGGCGCTGATCCTCGCGCAGGCTGGGACGGGCGAAGCGGGTCTGCGCATGTGGATCCGCGCGACCGCGCGCACCTCGCTCGTGCTCTTCGGCGCGGCCTTCACGGCGTCTTCCCTGCGCAGCCTCTGGCGCACTCCCGCGACGGGTTGGTTGCTACGCCAGCGCCGCTACCTCGGTCTCTCCTTCGCGGTCTCGCACGGGCTGCACCTGCTCGCGATCATCGGGCTCTCCCTCGTGCTCGGCGATGCGTTCGAAGTCGGCGCCGTGACCGTGATCTTCGGCGGGGGCGCCTACCTGATGATCGCGCTGATGGCGGCGACTTCGTCCGACCGCGCCTACGCCTGGCTGGGCCGGCAGCGCTGGCACCGGCTGCATCTCGTCGGCGTGTACTGGATCTGGATCATCTTCGCGAACTCCTACACCGCGCGCGCGGTGATGGCGATCGCACGCGGTACCGAATCGCTCGCCTACGTTCCGGTCGCCGTCTTCATCTGGGCCCTGCTCGGACTGCGCGTCGCGGCCTGGGCCCGGGCGCGGCAAACGCATAGCCGACCAGCAGTCGCGTCAGCTCTCTGACGAATCCCGCGCGATCCAGATCGTGGATCCCGCCCAGCACGAAGCGATGCGCCAGGCTCTCGGTCGTCTGCACGATCAGATGGGCCCTGGTGTCCGCGTCGCGCAGCGACGGCTGGAGACCGCGCAGGGAATCCGCCAGCGCGTGCGCCAGGGATTCCTCGTAGCGAAGCACGCAGGCGTGCGCCGCTGGCGGGTGCTCCGCCTGGTCGAAGAGCATCCGGTGCAGCCCGGGGCGCTTCTCGTGCAGCTCGACCAGCGTCTCGACGAAGGCGCGCAGCTGCGCCGCGAGCCCGCGCTGCGTGGCGGCGGGCGCCAGGATCGCGAGCAGCTTCGCGCGCTCCCGCTCGAGCTCGCGCTCGACCAGGGCGACCACCATCGCGTCCTTGTTGGGGAAGTATTCGTAGAGCGAACCGATCGAGACTCCGGCCCGCTGCGCGACGTGGTTGGTGGTCCCGGCCTCGAATCCCCGCTCCTCGAAAACCCGAGCCGCGGCGTCGAGGATGGCGGTGACGGTGACCTGCGAACGCCGCTGGGTCGGCCTCCTGCGCGCGTCCTGGCGCGAAACTCGCTGCATCGCTCCACCCCGTCGCAGATCCGAGTAGTGCGTCCCTGCGACTGCCGGCATCCTATCCGAGCATCCAGGAACCGGATGGTAGGAGACCCGAATGGAACCGCTCTCACTGGCCCGCGTGGCCCTTCCGCTGCTCATGCTCGTGTTCGCCGGCGTGCTGCTGGTCTGGCCGGTCGTGCGGCTGCGCCGCGAGACGGGAGTCTGGGCGGTGACCCTGCATCGGAACACGACGCCGGGAAATCGCCTGATGGGCCTCGTCTTCCTGGGCCTCGTGCTCGGGCTCGTATTGCTGGTCGCCCGCTTCGCGCTGCGCGGGCCGGCCTCGATCGGAGTCTGGGACGAACCGAGCGGGCTCGTGCTCGCGGGGCTGCTGCTCTGCGCCGCGGGCGTGCTCGTGATCGCGGTCGCGCAGCGCCAGATGGGCGCGTCGTTCCGGATCGGCATCGACGACGCGAAGACGGCGCTGGTGAGCCGGGGCCTGTTCCGCCGGGTGCGCAACCCGATCTACAGCGGCCTCCTCGTGATGCTGCTCGGCGTGATGCTCGCGATCCCCTGCCCCGCGAGCGTCCTGCTCGGTTCGGCCGCGGCCGTCGCGATCGCGATCCACACCCGACTCGAGGAGCGCCACCTGCTCGCGCTGCACGGAGACGCCTATCGCGCGTATGCCGCCGCCGTCGGGCGCTTCCTGCCCGGCGTCGGTCGCCTGCGCGCGTAGCCGCCCGCCCCGGCGCGGCCACGTGGCGGGGCGCGGGCTCCCGGATATCCTCTCCCCAACCTCGAGGAGCGGCCATGCGTGCGACGAGCTTGAGCGTGCTGCTGGTGTTCGCGGGGGCGCTCTCGGCGTCAGCCGGCGACTGCCCGGAGTGGCGGCGCTTCGACCTCGCGACGAAGAACGCCGAAGTCGCGGGGATGATCTCGGGTCAACTGAGCAGCAACGCCAGCAAGAAGTATACGAGCGAGAACAAGGTCGCCATCCAGCGTTGCCTGAAGAACTTCGCCCCCCAGATCGTCGAGGAGATCGACCAGGCCTGCACGGATCGTCCGGGGGCGAGCGCGGAATTCGTCGACGACATCTTCGACCGTTACTTCCTGTCTTGCATCTAGTGGATTTCGCGAGCGCCGGCGTCTCCCAGACGGACTGGCAGGCCGCGACCGCCGGCTGCTTCGAGCTGCGCGTGCGCTTTGTAATCGACGAGACCTCGGACGCGCGCTCGATCGTGCTCGAGATCCCGCCGCAGCTGGCGGAGCGGTTCCGCTACCGGCCGGGGCAGTTCCTCTCGTTCAAGATCCCGTACCAGGGCGCGGTGCTCACGCGCAGCTACTCGCTGGCGAGCTCGCCGGACTGCGACGCCGAGCACAAGTTCACGGTCAAGCGGATCGCGGACGGCCGCATCTCGAACTGGATCAACGATCACGTCCGGACCGGCGAGAGCCTGATGGTGACGCCGCCCGCCGGCTTCTTCGTGCTCGACGAGGGGACCCGCGAGATCGTCCTCTTCAGCGGCGGGAGCGGCATCACGCCGGTGATCTCGATCCTGAAGTCGGCGCTCGCCACCACCCGGCGCCGCCTCAAGCTCGTCTACGCGAACCGCGACGAGCGCTCCATCATTTTTCAGGCGGAGCTGGAAGCGCTCGCCCGGCAGCACCCGGATCGGCTCGAGATCGTCCACTCGCTCGACGTGCGCGACGGCTTCCTCGACGGCGTGGGCGTGAAAAAGCTTGTCGGTCGCGCCCAGGGCGCCGAGTTCTACCTCTGCGGCCCGGGCGCCTTCATGGCGACCGTCGAGAGCGCGCTGCTCGAGCTGGGCGTCCCGCTCGAACGGATCCACATCGAGCGCTTCTCCTCCCCGCCCGATCCGGGCGTCACGGCCCCCGATGCGCCGGACGCGGCGGATGCGAAGGGCGAGACGGTGCCCGAGAAGATCACGATCGTGCTCGACGGCGTCGCGCACGAGGTCCCCTACCAGGCGGGCGAGCGCGTGCTGCACGCGGCGCGCCGCGCGGGCCTGGATCCGCCGTTCTCCTGCGAAGAGGGTTACTGCTCCTGCTGCATGGCGAAGCTCGCGCGCGGCGAGGTCAAGATGCACGCCAACGATTGCCTCTCGCCCCAGCTCCTCAAAGAAGGCTGGGTGCTCACCTGCCAGTCTCGGTGCGTCTCCAAGGAGATCCGCATCGAATATCCGGATTGAGGAGAACCCCGATGTCCCGACGCGGCCTGATCGAGATGAGCGACGACGAGGTCCGGGAGTTCCTGACGGCGTCCAAGACGATCATCCTGACCTCGATCGGACCGGGCGGCTACCCGCACCCGATGCCGATGTGGTTCGGGCTGGATCCCGACGGCACGGTGCGCATGACCACCTTTCGGGCCAGCCAGAAGGTGAAGAACCTCCAGCGCGATCCGCGCGTGAGCCTGCTCGCCGAGTCGGGCGAGGAGTACGCGCAGCTGATGGGCGTGGTGCTCTACGGGCGCGCCCAGGTGATCGACGACCTCGAGGTGGTGACGCAGACGCTGATCTCGGTCACCACGCGCGGCGCGCCGATGGAGCCCGCGGCGCGCGAGGGCATGGCCAAGGTGGTGGCGAAGACCGCCGCCAAGCGGGTGTGCATCCTGCTGAAGCCCGAGCGCGTCGTCTCCTGGGACCATCGCAAGCTAGGCGGGACGTACTAGGCAAGCGAAGCGCGCAGCGAGCCGCAGGCGAGCGAAGTCCACCCGGGCCGTGGAGCTGACAGCCGGATTCTTCCAGTTCCGGGCCCCCGGCGTGTTATCCATGGGGCGTGGACCTCGATTCCGACCGCTGCTACCGGGCGCTGCTCTCCCGCGATCGCCGCTTCGACGGCCGATTCTTCGTGGGGGTCACCACCACCGGCATCTACTGCCGGCCGATCTGCCCGTCGCCGCCCCCGCGCGCGCGCAACGTGCGCTTCTTCGCCTGCGCCGCCGCCGCGCAGGCGGACGGCTTCCGGCCCTGCCTGCGCTGCCGGCCCGAAGCCGCCCCCGGAACCCCCGCCTGGGAGGGGAGCCCGGCCGTGGTGCGGCGGGCGCTGCGGCTGATCGCGCAGGGGGGACTCGACGACGATGACGTCGAGGCCTTCGCGGAGCGCCTCGGAGTCGGCGGGCGGCACCTGCGCCGGCTCTTCGAGACGCACCTGGGCGCCAGCCCGGCGGCGGTGGCGCGCGCGAGCCGCGCCCACTTCGCGCGCCGGCTGCTGGACGACACCGATCTGCGCATGACCGACGTCGCGCTCTCGGCCGGCTTCCGCGGCATCCGCCAGTTCAACGCGGCGATGCGCGCCGCGTTCCACCAGACGCCGCGCGAGCTGCGCGCCCGCCGCCGGGCGGTTCCGGGCGGCGCCGCGGGCCTCTCGATGCGTCTCGCGTACCGGCCGCCGCTCGACTGGGAAGCGCTGCTCGGCTTCCTCGCGCTGCGCGCGACGCCCGGCGTCGAGGTGGTCGAGCCGGGCGGCTACCGGCGGACGCTGCGCGCCGGCGGCGCGGTCGGAACGCTCGCCGTGATCCCGGAGCCCGAGGCGGGCTGCGCGCGGATGCTGCTGCGGCTCCCCGCGCTCGACGGCCTGCAAGACGCGGTGGCGCGGGTGCGGCGACTCTTCGATCTCGACGCCGATCCGCTGCGCATCGGCCGCCAGCTCGGGCGCAGCCCGGCGCTCGCCAGCCGCGTGCGCGCGCGCCCCGGCTTGCGCGTCCCCGGCGCCTGGGACGGCTTCGAGCTGGCGGTGCGCGCGGTCCTCGGACAGCAGGTGAGCGTGCGCGGAGCGACCACGCTCGCGGGCCGGCTCGCGCTGCGCTTCGGCGAGACGCTGCCGGCGCCCTGCGAGCCGGGCCTCACGCACCTGTTTCCGGAAGCGGCTGCGCTCGCCGACGCGGACGTCGCTGCAATCGGCCTTCCGGCCGCGCGCGTCGCCGCGATTCGCGCGCTCGCTCGCGCGGTCGCGGACGGGAAGCTCTCGTTCGAGGGAAGCGAGGGGCTCGACGAGCTGGTCGCGCGACTGTGCGAGATCCCCGGCATCGGCGCCTGGACGGCGCAATACATCGCGATGCGCGCCTGCGGCGAGACGGATGCGTTCCCCGCCGGCGACCTCGGCCTGCGCCGGGCGCTCGGGAGCGCCCGCGGTCCCGCGCCGGAGCGCGCGCTGCTCGCCGCGAGCGAGGCCTGGCGGCCCTTCCGCGCCTACGCCGCGCTGCACTTGTGGACGGCTCCCGAATCCGAAGCTTCGACGCGCGCCCGCGCCAGGAGAACCGCATGATCACGCTCGAGATTGCTTCCCACGCGACGCCCCTCGGCCGGGTCCAGATGGCAATCCGAGGCGACCAGCTCTGCACGCTCACGCTCGACGAGGCCTTCCCGCCCTTCAGCTGGCAGCTCGAGCGGCGCTTCCCGGTCTGCACGAAGCGAACGCGCAGCGACGCGGCGGCGCGCGTGAAGCAGGCGCTCGACGCGTATTTCGCGGGCGATCTGCGCGGCCTCGCCGCACTGCCGATCGATCCCGGCGGCAGCGACTTCCAGCGCGCGGTCTGGAACGCGCTGCGCGCGGTGCCGGCGGGCGAGACCGTCTCGTACGGCGCGCTCGCGCGCTCGATCGGCCGGCCGCAGGCCGCGCGCGCGGTCGGCGCCGCCTGCGGAGCGAATCCGGTCTGGCTGGTGGTTCCCTGTCACCGGGCGATCGGGTCGGACGGCCACCTGGTCGGCTACGCGGCCGGGCTCGAGCGCAAGGGCTGGCTGCTCGCGCACGAGCGCTCGCGGAGCGGAACGCTACGGCAGAATCTCGGCCTCGAGATCGACGCCCGCGCGCACGCGGGTGATGCGCGCGCGTCGTAGCTCGCCCGCGCGGCAGTCGCCGCGCAGCACCACGCCGCCGTCGATCTCGGGCGCCTGCGAGGCGAGGCGCGCCTGCGCGCCGTGCGGGCCGGCGACGTCCACCAGCACCGGAAGCTCGCGCCCGACCAGCGCCGCCTGCTTCTCGGCGAGGATCCCGCTCTGGAGGGCGAGCAGCCGCTTGTGGCGATCGCGCGCGACCGCGCGCGGCACCTTGTTCGGGAGCAGGGCGGCCGCGGTGCCGTCTTCGTCCGAGTAGCGGAAGCAGCCGAGCCGGTCGAAGCGCGTCTCGCGCACGAAGTCGCAGAGCGCCTCGAAGTCCGCCTCGGTCTCGCCCGGGAAGCCCACGATCACGGTGGTGCGCAGCGTGAGGTCCGGGATCTGCGCGCGCAGCCTTTCGACCAGCCGGCGCTGCCGGTCGGCGGTGACGCCGCGCCGCATCGCGCGCAGCACGCGATCGCTCGCGTGCTGGAGCGGCACGTCGACGTAGGGCAGCACGCGGCGGCCGGTCGCCAGCACCTCGATCAGCTCGTCGGTGACGGCCGTCGGATACACATAGAGCAGGCGGATCCACGCGAGGCCCTCGGTCTCGTCGAGCCGGCGCAGGAGGCGCGCGAGCTTGGGCCGCCCGGGCAGGTCCTTGCCCCAGGAGGTCTGGTCCTGGGCGACCAGGTTCACCTCCTTCACGCCGGCCGCGGCGAGCGTCTGGCACTCCTCCACCAGCGAATCGAGCCTGCGGCTCTGGAACTTCCCGCGGATGCCGGGGATCGCGCAGAAGCTGCAGATCCGGTCGCAGCCCTCGGAGGTCTTCACGTAGGCCGAGTGGCCGGGTCCGATCAGGATGCGCGGCGAGCGGTGATCGTAGAGGTGCGTGCGGCGCGCCTCGACGTAGACGCCGCGCGAGCGGCCGGCGAGCACCTCGCCGAGGATCTCCGGCACGTTCGGGTACTGGCTGGTGCCGATGAAGGCATCGACTTCGGGCAGCTCCTTGGCGAGCTCGTCGCCGTAGCGCTGGGGCATGCAGCCCGTGACCAGCAGCGCGCGCAGCCGGCCGGATTCGCGCAGATCCGCCACCTCGAGGATCGCCTGGATCGATTCCTCGCGCGCGCTCTCGATGAAGGCGCAGGTGTTCACGATCGCGACGTCGGCGTCCTCCAGGCGCTCGGCGATCGCGAACTCCGACAGGGACAAGGCGCCAAGCATGACTTCGGTGTCGAGCTGGTTCT
>DATBRV010000075.1:0-3948 GCA_036560145.1 Myxococcota bacterium | reverse complement strand
CGGACCTCTCGCGCGGATCAGGTCGAGAACCCGGCAGCGAGCCGGGCCGGTGGCGCGCGGCGCGATCCGCCTCGGTGTCACGGCTCGGGGAGGCCCCGTGAGAGCCGCCGAACTGTCCGGACGACCGCGGACCCCGACCGTGGCGGGGACCGACAGCCCCACCGCGTGGGGCCATCGCTTCGGTGCAGGCCTCTGCTGCGACTGGTGCGGAACGACCTGGGGCGCCCACGAGGCCAAGCCCCGTCCCTGCGTCCGGACTCCCGGCGAACACCCGCACCCGGCCCCCGGAGATGCGCAGCGCGGCTCCTGAGCAAGCGAAGCGCGCAGCGAGCCGCAGGCGAGCGAAGTTCACTCAGGCCGGACGACGTCCGCTCTCCTAGAATCCCCCGAATGGATCTCGAGCGACTCTCGACGCTCTCGCTCCCGGATGCCGGCGGAACGCCGCGGCGCCTGGGCGACTTCTGGCGCGAACGCCGCGTGGTGCTGGTCTTCGCGCGTCACTTCGGTTGACTGCACTGCCGCGAGCACGCCGCGCAGTTGCGCGACCGGTACGCGGAGATCCAGGCGCTGGGCGCCGAGGTGGTCGTGATCGGAACCGGCGATCTCCGCTACGCCCGCGCCTTCGTGGAGGACGAGCGGATTCCGTTCCCGGTGCTGGTCGACGACGACGCGCGAGCGGCGAGCGCCGCCCGCGTCGAGCGCGTCGGTCTGGCCCGTCTGTTTGCGCTGGCCTCGCTCGCTCCCACGGCGCGCGCCCTGCTCTCCGGACATCGCATCGGACGCCCCGGCAAGCGCGTGAACCAGCTCGGCGCCACCTTCGTCGTGTCCCCGGCTCCCCGCCTGCTCCTGCGCCACTACGACGCGCATCCGGCCGACCACGCGCCGCTGCCGGCGATCTTCGACGCGCTCCAGCGCCCCGGAGCGGGGACGTGAGCGCGCCGGCGCGGCCGCCGCTGCCGGAGGGCATCGTCGCCTTCGTCAAGCGCGACTGCCCCACCTGCGCGCTGGTCGCCCCCGTGCTGGCGGAGCTCGCCAAAAGGCTCGACCTCACCGTCTTCACGCAGGACGATCCCGACTTCCCGCCGGGTCTCGCGCCGGTCGACGATCGAACGCTCGAGATGTCGTGGCACCACCGGATCGAGGCGGTTCCGACGCTGATGCGTGTCCGCGGCGGCGCCGAGACCGCGCGCATCCTCGGCTGGCACCGGGAGGAATGGCAGGCGCTGACGGGCGTCGAGGGCCTCGGCGCGGGCCTTCCCGATTGGCGCCCCGGCTGCGGCTCGAAGAGCGTCGATCCGGATCTCGCGCCCGATCTCGCCGTCCGCTTCGGCGCGGCGAAGCTGCGCGCCCGCCGGGTCGAGCTCGCGCCGCTCGAGGACGAGTTCGAGGCGCTGATGGACCGCGGCTGGAGCGACGGCCTGCCGCTGGTCCCGGCCACCGAGAGGCGCGTGCTCGCGATGCTGGAGGGAACCCAGCGCGCGCCCGACGAGATCGTGGCGCAGGTCCCGCCCGACCTGGCGCCGTGCAGCGTCGAGAAGGTGGCGATCAACGCCGTGATGGCCGGCTGCAAGCCCGAGTATCTGCCCGTGGTGCTCGCCGCCGTCGAGGCGGCCTGCACCGACGCCTGGAACGCGCATGGCGTGCTCGCGACCACCATGCCGGTCGGGCCGGTGCTGATCGTGAACGGTCCGATCCGCCGCGCGCTCGGGATGAACTCGGGCATCAACGTCTTCGGCCAGGGCAACCGCGCGAACGCGACGATCGGACGCGCGCTCCAGCTCGTGATCCGCAACGTCGGCGGCGGACGCCCGGGCGAGGTGGACCGCGCGACCTTCGGCAACCCCGGCAAGCTCTCGTTCTGCTTCGCCGAGGACGAGGAGTCCTCGCCGTGGGAGCCGCTCTCCGTCGACCTCGGCCAGCCGCGCGGGGTCTCCACGGTGACGCTCTTCGCGGGCGAAGGGCCGCGCTGCATCGTCGATCAACTCTCGCGCGATCCCGAATCGCTGGCGCGTTCGCTCGCGGTGAACCTGCGCACGCTGCATCACCCGAAGCTGCTGATCGCCTTCGATTGCATCCTGGCGATCGGACCCGAGCACGCGCGGGTCTTTCGCGAGGCGGGCTGGAGCAAGGCGCAGCTGCACGCGAGGCTGCGCGAGCTGCTCCAGATTCCGGGCTCCGAGATCGTGCGCGGGGCGGGCGGCATCGCGGAGGGCCTGCCGGAGAGCGTGGCGGGCGCCATCCTGCCGAAGTTCCGGCCCGGCGGGCTGCTGATCGTGCACTGCGGTGGCGGGGCCGGACTCTTCTCTGCCATGATCGGCGGCTGGGCGAGCGGGGCGATGGGAAGCCAGCCCGTGATCCGGGAGGTCGGGCGATGACGAAGCCCGCGAGCGGCGGCGCGCAGCAGGCGCCGCGGCGTGTCCTCGATCCCACCAGCGAGCGGTCGCCCGCCGTGCGGGCGCGCCTGCCGCGCCTCGCGACCCTCTCCGGCGCCACCGTCGGGCTGCTCGACATCTCGAAGGCGCGCGGCGACGTGTTCCTGGATCGCCTCGCCGAGCGCCTCGCCGGGCAGGGGGCGAAGGTGCTGCGCTTCCAGAAGCCGACCTTTACGAAGCCGGCTCCCGTCGATCTGCGCCAGGAGATTGCGACGCGCTGCGACGCGGTGATCGAAGCCCTCGCGGATTGAGGCAGCTGTACGTCGTGCAGTGTGCACGACACGGTCGATCTCGAAGCGCGCGGCGTCCCCAGCGTGTTCGTGGCGACGGTCGAGTTCATCGACGGCGCCCAGCTCCAGGCGCGCCAGCTGGGCGCGGACCCCGCGGCCGTCTACGTGGCCCACCCCATCCAGGATCGAACGGATGCGGAGCTGATTGCGATCGCCGACGCGGCGCTGGCCGAGCTGGTCTCGAAGCTGGTGCGGGAGAGCTGACGCGGGCCGGGTGAGCGACGCTCACCCGGCCCGGCTCGACAGCCCGATCACATGTCCATGTCGCCCATGCCGCCCGGCGGCATGCCCGACATCGACTTCTTCTTCTCCGGCTTGTCCGCGATCATCGCCTCGGTGGTGAGCAGCAGCGAGGCGACGCTGGCCGCGTTCTGGAGCGCCGAGCGCACGACCTTGGTCGGGTCGATCACGCCCGCTTTCATGAGGTCCTCGTACTCCTCGGTCTGCGCGTTGAAGCCGAAAGCGCCCTTGCCCCCGGCCACCTTGTCGATCACGATCGAGCCGTCGATGCCGGCGTTCTGCGCGATCCAGCGCAGCGGCTCCTCGACGGCGCGCCGCACGACCTTCACGCCGGCGCGCTGGTCCGGATCCCGGATGCCGTCGTCGAGTCCGTCGAGCGCCGCGCGGGCGCGCAGCAGCGCCACGCCCCCGCCGGGCACGATGCCTTCCTCGACCGCGGCCCGCGTCGCGTGCAGCGCGTCCTCGACGCGCGCCTTCTTCTCCTTCATCTCGGTCTCGGTGGCCGCGCCGACCTTCACCACCGCCACGCCGCCAACCAGTTTTGCGAGTCGCTCCTGGAGCTTCTCCCGATCGTAGTCCGAGGTCGTCTCCTCGATCTGCTTGCGGATCTCGCCGCAGCGGCCCTCGATCGCCTTCTTGGGGCCGGCGCCGTCGATGATCGTGGTGTTGTCCTTGTCGATCACGATGCGCTTGGCCCGGCCCAGGTCCTTGAGGGTCACGTTCTCGAGCTTGAGGCCGAGCTCTTCCGCGATCACCTGGCCGCCGGTCAGGATCGCCATGTCCTGGAGCATCGCCTTGCGGCGGTCGCCGAAGCCCGGCGCCTTGACGCAGGCGGTGTGCAGCGTGCCGCGGATCTTGTTCACCACCAGCGTGGCGAGCGCCTCGCCCTCGATGTCCTCGGCGACGATCAGCAGCGGCTTGCCCTGGCGCGCCACCTGCTCGAGCAGCGGCAGCAGGTCCTTCATGCTGCTGATCTTCTTCTCGTT
>DATBRV010000074.1:0-4590 GCA_036560145.1 Myxococcota bacterium | reverse complement strand
CCGCGCCGGCGAACAAGCTCGAGATCAAGCTCGTCGATCCGAGCAACCGCAACGTCTGGTGGTGGCACCGAGACGCGTTCGATTTTCCGGCCGAGTGGCAACCGCTCCGGATCCGCAGCGCCGAGGTCGCCTTCGCCTGGGGACCGGCGGGCGGAGGGCCCCTGCGCGAGCTCGCGGCGATCGAGATCGCGATTGCCGCCGGCCCCGGCGGACACGGCACGGTCTGGCTCGAGGACCTGCGCTTCGAGGATTTCTCGCTGCGCGAGCCGCCGCGGGTGCGCGCCTCCAGCGCCCTGGCCGGTCATCCGCCGGAGCGCGCACTCGACGGCGCAGCGGACACGAGCTGGCGGAGCGAGCTCGGACCGGGGCCGGCGTGGCTGGCGCTCGACTTTCGCGACGAGCACGAGTACGGCGGCGTGGTGATCGACTGGGCAGCCGGCGCCGAGGCGCGCGCCTTCCATGTGCAGGCGAGCGACGATGGCGAGGCCTGGAAGACGCTCTGGACCGCGCGACAGGCCGAGGGTCCGCGTCACTACGTCTATCTGCCGGGGGGCGGCCGCTCGCGATGGCTGCGGGTGCTGGTGCTGAAGGCCGCCGGCTCCGCGGGAGTCGGGATCGCTTCACTGCGGGTGGAGTCCTTCGAGTTCTCGCGCTCGCTGCACGACTTCTTCCACGCCGTGGCGGCGCGCGAGCGACGCGGCCTGCACCCACGCTGGCTCCACCGCGAGCAGACCTACTGGACGCCGGTCGGCGTCGACGGCGCGGCGGCCGCCGCGATCCTGAACGAGGAGGGGATGTTCGAGCCGGACCGCGCGAGCTTCTCGCTCGAGCCGTTCCTGTTCGCCGAGGGCGAGCTCGTCAGCTGGGCGGACGCCGAGGTCACGCAGTCGCTGGCGCAGGGCTACCTCCCCGTCCCGTCCTCGCACTGGCGCTGGCGCGACATCCTGCTGATCTCGACCGCGTTCGCCAGCGAGCTCGGCGGGAGCCCGTGCGCGCGCGTCCGCTACCGGCTCGAGAACACGGGGCGCGGCCGCCAGCGCGTGCGCCTGTTCTCCGCGCTGCGACCGTTCCAGGTGTCACCTCCCTGGCAGTCCTTCCAGGGCATCGGCGGAACGAGCCCGATCTCCGAGCTCGCGTGGAGCGAGGGCGCCGTCCTGGTGAACGGCCGCAAGCGCGTGGTCCCGCTCGATCCGCCGAGCGGCTTCGGAGCCGCGGCCTTCGAGCAGGGCGGCGTCCTGCGCCACCTCGTGGAGGGAGAGCTGCCGCCACGTACGCGGGTGAGCGACTGGTTCTCGCATGCGTCGGGCGCCTTCGCCTGGGATTTCGAGCTGGCTCCGGGGGCTGCGCGCGAGGTGGAGGTCGCGGTGCCCTTCGGCGAGCTGGCGCCCGGCGCGCGCGACGCCGGCGAGCTTCGCGCGTCCGCGCGGGCCCTCCCGCTGGAAGCGGTCGCACGCGGCTGGGAGGATCGGCTGGGCAGGGTCCGGATCCGCCTCGGCGGCGGAGGCGATTGCGTGGCTGCGCTGCGCACGGCGACGGCGCACATCCTCGTGAATCGCGACGGCCCGGCGCTCCAGCCGGGCCCGAGACGCTACACGCGCTCGTGGATCCGAGACGGCGCCACCATGGCGGCGGCCCTGCTCCGCATGGGATGCTTCGCCGAGGTGCGTGACTTCCTGCGCTGGTACGCGGTCCAGCAGGCCGCCGACGGCAACGTGCCGTGCGCTGTGGACCGGAGCGGCCCCGACTGGCTGCCGGAGCACGACAGCCACGGCCAGCTCGCCTTCACGCTCGGGGAGTACTTCCGGATCACCGGCGATCGCGAGCTCGCCGCCGAGCTGTGGCCCGCCGTGCTGCGCGCGACGGGCTACCTCGAGCGCCTGCGCGAGCAGCGCCTGGGTCCGGAGTTCCGCTTGCCCGAACGCCGGGCGTGCTACGGATTGTTGCCGGAGTCGGTGAGCCACGAGGGCTACCTGTCGCATCCCGTGCACGCCTACTGGGACGACTTCTGGGCGCTGCGAGGCCTGGGCGACGCGGCGCACCTCGCCGAGGCAATCGGCGAGCCGGCGCAGTCAGAGCGGCTGCGCGGGCTTCGCGACGCCTGCGGCGAGTGCCTATACGCTTCGATCGAGGCGACCATCGCGGATCGCGGGCTCGCGTACGTCCCGGGCTCCGTCGAGTGGGCGGACTTCGATCCAGCCGCAACCGCCACGGCCATCACCACGACGGACGCCGCGCGGCGCCTGCCGCAGAGGCCGCTCGCCCACACCTACGACGAGTACCTCGCGGGTTTCCGCCGACGCCGGCGCGGCGAGATCGATTGGAACAACTACAGCGCGTACGAGATCCGCATCCTCGGCGCGCTCGTGCGCCTCGGACGCCGCGCGGACGCGCACGAGCTGCTCGACTTCTTCCTCTCCGATCGACGCCCGCTCGTCTGGAACCAGTGGCCCGAAATCTCCTGGCGCGATCCGCGCAGCCCCGGCCATCTCGGCGACGTGCCGCACTCGTGGATTGGCGCGGAGTACGTGCTCGCCGTGCTCGGCATGCTCGCCTTCGAATCGCCGGGAGACGATTCGCTCGTGCTGGCCGCGGGCGTGTCCGAGTCGTGGCTCGACGGTGACGGCGTCGAGGTGGCTGGACTTCCCACCTGGTGGGGCCCGCTCGGCTACCGCCTGCGGCGCGAGGGCGCCGCGACCCTGCGCCTCGAACTCGCCCCGGGCCTGCGCCCGCCGCCCGGCGGAATCGTGGTGTGCCCGCCGCTCGCGCGGCCTCTGGCGGCCGTGGAGGGGGAGGGCGTCGCGAGCTTCGACCGATGCAGCGCGACGCTGCGCGAAGCCCCAGCAAGGATCCGACTCCGTTTCTGAGAGGCGCGAGCTCCGGAATGAATCGCGGGAACTTTGCGGACGGACCGCGCTCCAGAGCGAACATTCTCTGCGACTGCAGACTGGGTAACGAAGGACGCAGTCTGGTGCGAACGCGTCTCCGGGCCCGGTGATCATCCCGGGCAAGACAGCGCGGATGCCGGCCGCGCCGTCGAACGCTAGCGTGCGGTGAGCCGGAAGAGATAGGCCTCCGCGACGCTCTCGTTGCGGGGCCGGCTCCCGTACTTCTTCTCGTAGGCGGCGCTGAAGCGGTCGAACTCTGCCTGGTCCTCCACGCGCGAGGCGGCGAGCTCGTAGATCGACTCGTTCACCCGCAGCCGGACGTTCGGGTCGGCCTCGATGTGCTCGACCCACGTGCTTCGATTGGCGCCGGCGTGGACGTAGAGCTGCTCGCCGGCGGCGGTGACCCAGATGTTGACCGAGTAGGGCTCCGCGGGACGCGTCTCCAGCTGGACCGTCTCTACGCCATCGGTGAACGACCAGCTCTCGGGGACGGCTGCCGGCGTACCCTCGAGGGCTCCGCCGGGCAGCAGTACGAACGGCCTGCCACACCCGGCGGCCGATACGATCGAGACGACGACGAGCAAGAGAAGGGACTTCGCGGGCATGGGCTACAGCATACGCGAGGGAGCCTCAGCCGGCCCGATCCGCGCAGCGCCTCCGGTGTCGCGACAACAGGCCGAGCGCGACGAGTCCCGCCGCGAGTCCGCTGTCGACGCCGGGCTCGGGCAGCTCGAAGGCGCCGAGGTCGGGCGCGCCGTCGGCCGGGCGCGGCTCCTCCATCTGGTGCTCGCGGTATTGCGCGGCAACGGCGTGGTCCGGCAACACGTCCGGATGCAGATCCGATCCGGCGTCGACGGCCTCTGACTCCTCGACCAGGTGGAAGTCCTGCATCGCCGCATCCGTGAAGCCCGGCGACGCCCCTTCGACGCCGCTGCCGTCGTCGTCGATCACGCCTGAGAGCCCACCGTGGCTGGCCACCCAGCCGGGCTTCGTCCAGTTGTGCGAGAGCGCGACCACCCCGGCGGCGTCGAGCAGCGCGAGCCGGTTCCCCGACGCCGCGACGTAGAACAGGTTGTTGCGCACGTCGGCGCTCTCGTCGTTGGTCGAGAGCCGAAACAAGGTCGTGTTCCCGCTTCGCAGCGACACGATCGTGTTGTGGAAGAAATGGAGAATCCCCTTGCGGTAGATCTCGGTCGCGCCGCTGTCCCCGCCGTAATGGACGATCTGGCTGTTTCCCGCTCCGTCGGGCTCGATCAGCAGATTGCCGTAGACGAAGGTCTCGCCGTAGCTCGGGTGGTTCACCAGCAAGTCGCTGTCCTCGGCGTCGACCAGGTCGAGCTGTCGATTGCCGCCCTCGATCCAGTTGAACCGGACGACGAGACCTGCCGAGCGATCCTTCAGATTGTTGCCACCCGCGCCGGCGCGCAGCGGCCCGAAGCGATTCGCCTCGTAGACGATGCCGATCGCCGCCGTGTAGGCGTTGTGCTCGAAGCCGCTCCCGACGATGCCGTTCCCGCGGATCCAGTTGCGCTCGATGCGTATGTCCTGCGTATCGCCGTCGAACGCGCCGATGAAGAGCCCGTTGCCCGAATCGGAGAGGACACAGTCGCGGATCACCAGGTGCTGCCCGCGCTCCACGTAGATCGCCGCGGCGTTGTTCGAGTAGGTCTGCGCAGCGCCGCGATCGTCGGTGAACGAGTATGAG
>DATBRV010000073.1:0-44044 GCA_036560145.1 Myxococcota bacterium | reverse complement strand
AGGACGTTGCGCGGCGTGGGCTATCAGCTCGCCATCGCGGTCCACGTGAGCGGTGACGAGCGCGTCGCGCCCCAGCAGGCCGCCGAGCGTCCGCCCGCTGCGCCGGCGCCGGCAGGCCCGTCCCAGGAGATCCGCTTCTGTCGCACCGTCGACGGCGTCAACGTCGCCTGGGCGTCGGTGGGACGCGGCCCCGCGCTGGTGCGCGCGCTCGGCTGGTTCTCGAATCTGGAATATGAATGGGCGTGGCCGCGCGCGCGCCGCTTCTGGGAGCTGCTCGGCGAGGGGCGGCGGCTGATCCGCTACGACGGACGCGGGATGGGCCTTTCCGATCCCTGTAGCAAGTTCTCGCCCGAGCTCCGGCTGCGCGATCTCGAGGCGGTGGTCGCCGCGTCTGGCGAGCAGCGCTTCGATCTCGTGGGCCTCTCCGAGGGCTGCGGCACCGCGCTCGCCTTCGCGGTGCGCAATCCCTCGCGGGTGCGCCGCCTGGTGCTCTACGGCCCGCCGGCCTTCCTGTTCCTGGAATCGACGCCCGAGCTGAAGAGCCTCGGCCGCGTGATGCAGGAGCTGCTGAAGGCCGCCTGGGGCGGCGGCGGCTCGCCGCTCTTCGGCGGCATGCTGGCCCAGCTCTTCGTCGGCCAATCGGCCGACGCCGAAACGCGCGAGCTGTTCGACCGCATGCAACGCGCCTCCACCGATCGCGACACCGCTCTCGCCTATCTCCGTGCGATGGCAGCCGACGCCCGCGACGAGGCGCGCAAGCTGTCGGTCCCGACCCTGGTCGTCCACCGCCGGGGCGACGCCATCGCGCCCTTCGAGGCCGCCAAGGCGGCCGCGTCGCTGATCCCGGGCGCGCGCTTCGTCCCGCTGGCCGGCGACAACCACTGGCCGATGGCGGACGACCTCTCCGCCCCCGTCATGCTCCGTTCGATCGCGCAGTTCCTCGACGAGGCCCGCGGCTAGGCGGCGGCCCTTCCCCCGCGCCTGCGGCCGAAGCGCGGGAAATAGCGCGGCGTGGACTCCTGGTAGCGCCGGTAGGCGTCCCCGAAGTGCCCGACCAGATCGCGCTCCTCGAGCAGGACCGCGACGATCATGTACACCGTGGAGACGACGGCGAACAAGAAGTGGCCGACGCTCATCACCGGCGTGGCCCAGAAGATGATGGCCCACGAGACGTAGAGCGGGTGACGCATGTGCTTGTAGAGGCCGGGCGTCTTGAACGGGTGCGACGCGTAGCGCCGCCCGCGAAACGCGAGCCAAGCCTGGCGCAGGCCGAAGAGATCGAAGTGGTCGATCAACGCGGTTGCGTAGAGGAGCATCGCCCAGCCTGCGAAGTAGACCGCGCGAAGCACGCTGGCGCCGGCCTCGCTCGTCACCGTCCAGACCGTGCCCCCGATCGGCTGCCAGCAGGCGAACAGCGCGACCAGCGCCAGGCTCGAGAGCAGCACATAGGTCGGCCGCTCCGCGGGCTCGGGAACGATCTTCGTCCAGACGTGTTTGAAGCCGGGCCGGGCCATTCCCGAGTGCTGCACCGCGAAGAGCGAGAGCAGGCCCAGGTCGATCGCGAGGGCCAGCCCGAGCGGCCCGGGCTCCCCCGAGTCGATCGTCTTCGGAGCGATCGCGAAGTCGCCGATGAAGGCGATCGCGTAGAGGAAGCAGGCGAAGAAGACGACGTAGCAGACGACGCCCCAGGCGAGGAAGGCGATGCGCGTCGCCGAGGGGGCGGGATGGCTGGCTCGAGGAGTCATGGCGTGACCTCCGGTCTCGATGGATGGCTGGGCCTCGCCCCGATGGCGCGGCCTTCGCAGCCAGTCTCGACCGGATCCGCCTGATTCTCCTTACCGCCGCCTGACCAATTCCTGATTCCTGCGGGGCTCCCCCGCCGGGGCTACTCCCAGCGGCCCCAGAAGTCGGCGGTCGCGCGGGACGCGAGGCGGCGCACCAGGCGATGGCTCGCCTTCTCCACGGGGTTCGCCCCGAGGCCCGCCACGCCGGAGGGCGAGATGTCGACGCGCCCGAGCGGCTCGCTCGCGCGCGCCGCGGTGCTCCAGACGGTCGCGCCGGTGCGCGTATCGAAGATGCGCGCGTCGAGCGTGCCCTCCAGCTCGGCGGAGGCGGAGAGCCAACGCCCGCCCGTGTCGAACGCGACGCTCGGGGCCGACGGCTTCGCCGTGAGGCCGCCGACGATCAGCGCATCCACGCGGTGACGCTCGCCGATGGCGCGGATCGCGTCGGGGCCCAGCGCGTCGACGCCGAGCCCCGCGAGCACGCGCGCTTCGTCCCCGAGCTCGAGCACCGGGGTGCCCGGCTGCGCCGACTGGAGAGCGGACAGGAACTCCCGGCTCGCGAGCGGAGCGAGGCCCTGCGAGCCGGAGGCGGAGAACTCGATCAGCCCCAGCGTTCCCCAGCGGGCGAGGTCCACCCGGGGCGGGTACCAGACCAGCTGTTGCGGCGCCCGCCGCGAGCAGCCGCCCAGGACGGCGCCGGCGAGTGCCAGCACCAGCAGCGCGATGCCTGATCCCGACCGGACGAGCATGCTTCCTCCTCGCGAGGCGAGGGAGGAATCGGCCGTCCGGAGGCGGGCCTTGACGCTCGAGCCGGGGGATGGGCCGGACGGCTAGGCTCCCGTCTGCGCGACCGCTGGAACCAGGAGGACGGCCCATGATCGATCTCTACTACTGGCCGACGCCCAACGGCTGGAAGGTCAGCATCATGCTGGAGGAGTGCGGGCTCGCCTACCGCACCTTCCCGGTCGACATCGGCGGCGGCGATCAGTTCAAGCCGGAGTTCCTGCGCATCAGCCCCAACAATCGGATGCCGGCGATCGTCGATCACGAGCCGCTCGGGGGCGGGAAGCCGCTCTCGCTGTTCGAGTCCGGCGCCATCCTCGAATACCTGGCCGACAAGAGCGGCCTGCTGCTGCCGCGCTCCGGCCCCGGGCGCTACGCGGTGCTCCAGTGGGTGCATTGGCAGATGGCCAACCTGGGGCCGATGATGGGCAACGCCAATCACTTCAAGAACTACGCGAAGCAGCTCGTCGACGATCCGGCCCAGCTCGCCTACGGCGTCCGGCGCTTCACAGGCGAGGTCGACCGGTTGTGCGGCGTGATGGACGCTCAGCTCTCCGCCAATCCTTTTCTAGCGGGCGCCGAGTACTCGATCGCGGACGTCATCAGCTGGCCGTGGGCGATGCTGCTCGGGCGGCTGATCGACGAGAAGATCTGGAGCGGCTTTCCCCACCTGAAGCGCTGGGTCGACGAGATCGCCGCGCGTCCCGGCGTGCAGAAGGGCCGCCAGCTTCACAAGGAATGGGGCGAGCGCCCGCTGAGCGAGGACGAGCAGAAGCGGCGCAAGGAGATCCTCTTCAACCAGACCAACGAGAAGGTGCGGGCGGCGCGGGAAGCGGCCGCCAACGCCGCGCGCTAGTCAGGGGATCAGCAGGGTCGGATTGGCCTGCACCGACACCGCGAACTCGATCTCCCAGTTGGTGCTCCCCAGCTCCAGGCGTCCGTTGGGAATGCCCGCGATCCCGGGCTGGCTCTCGTCGGCCACCTCCCATTGCTGGGTCCGGAGTCCGAGCGTGTTGAAGCCCTGATCGCCGTCGTCGAGCGTGTACAGGTAGTTCCTGCCGTCGAAGCGCCGCGCTCCCCAGACCCGGATGCCATGCCCGCCGGTCCGGTTGCCGGCCACGTCGAAGCGCCCGAACCCGATGAACACGCCGCGGCCGTGCTGGAGCTGATCGAAGATCCACTCCCAGGTGACGTTCGGGCCTTCCCGGGTGCTGGTGATTCCGCCGAGCGGGAGCAGCACGTCGTCGGCGTCGCAGCTCGCGTTCTCGCCGTACACCGCCGAGCCGTCCTGATGGCGGAAGGCGACCTGTGCGGGCGTGCCCTGCGTCGTGAAGTACGAGAAGACCGCCGGCAGGTACTTGCAGGCGTCCGAGCCCGCACCCGTCTCGAAGTCGAGGACGCCGGGGCGTCGGGTTCGCGCGTCGATCTGCGCGATGCGGCTGCTGGGCGGCGTCGGCTGCCAGGAGATCACGTCCCCGACGGTGACCTGCTCGCCGATGCCGGGCGACGCGAAGTGCGGGAGCGGCCACGCGAGGGGCGGATGGTTGTAGCGGATGCGCAGGTAGCCGATCACGTTGGCGAGGGCCATCGGCATGCACTGGTTCTTCGCGGTCTGGATGTTCGGCTGGTCGTACTGGGTGATCTCGATCGGAAACGCCAGATCCGAGGGCGGCTCCGGGACGGGAAAGATCGGCTGCGGGGGCGGACCGAGCAGCAGCGGACCGCTGGAAGGCGGAAGCGAAGTGCCGCCCTCTGCGAGGTTTCCCTCCGCGTCGTTCAGCTCCGGCGACACCGGAAACGCGACGGGCGGAATCTCGCGGACCAGGCGCCAGATGCGCTCGACGGCCGGCAGCGGAGCCTCCGACAGCAACACGCTGGCCAGGATCCGGTCCACCCGCCCGCTGCCTTCGGTCCCCGGGCGCAGGTCGAAGTGCGCGGACATCGGAACGCTCCGATTCGGGTGCTTGATCCCCTCGGCGCGCGCCTGATCGAGCGTGACCCCGTCGCCGCGGCAGGTCGGGTCGGGCGGAATCCGCAGGTTCTCGACGATCCAGGCCGGCTCCCCGCGCGCGCTCGCGTAGAGGGCGACGTTGAGATACCCGCCGGCGTCGCCGACCATGCGTCGCAGCTTCCCGACGTCGGCCTCGACCTGTCCCCAATCGCTGTCGAGCATGCGGCCGGCGTCGAAGACGAACTGCGATTGCGAGAAGGCGACGGCGTGATCGCGAGGCGTCACCGCCTGCGCGCCGAGCAGCGCGAGCGCATCGTGAGCGCCGGACGAGCCGCCGTTCGGGCTCGCGGGCTCCGCGCCCGCGAAGACGAGGAGCGCCGCCGTCGTCGAGAACCACGCGGACCGCAACGCGCGCATGAGTCACCTCCCGGGTTGGACGGATCCTCCCTTGCGACGGACATCATACGTCCAAGCGGGTCGGCTTTGGCGTGTAATTCGGGGCAGGAGGGCGCGAAGGCCTGGTCCCCTCCGAGATCCGCGAGCAGCCGTCGCGCTGCGCGTCGATCGCGCGTGTCAGCGCGCGGAGCGGACGACGACGTCGATCGTCTCGCTCTGCGCGTCGACGACGATCGCCGCCTCGCCGGCCGCGAGCTGCTTCAGCACCGCCGCGACCTTCTCGTCGAGGGTCCGCTCGACCGCTCCGTAATCGGTGCCGTCGCGCGTCACGAATTCCTCGATGAGCCGGCGCAGCACGTCGTGGGCCAGCTGCGCGTAGGGCACCTCGACGCGCCGCGCCGCAGCCTCCGCCTCTCGCTCGTCGCCCATCCGGGTGCTCCGCAGCCGCTGCGCCGCAGCCCCAGCATCGCACGCGAAAAGGCTCCTGGCGCGCCACACCGCTCGGGCCGGGCGCCCCCGGATCCGGCACTTGAAGAGCGTCGGCGCGCGGGTGTATAGGAGAGCCGGCCACACCTGCTTGGGAATCAGCACGCGCGGATCGGGCCGAGGCTCCGGGACCGCGCATGGGGAGGGGATGCCGGTGTCCGCGTCGCGAATCCTTGCGCGCTTTTCGCTCCGGACCGCAGTCGTGGGACTCGCCGCCGCGGCGACGCCGGCAGCCGCCGCCACGATCGAGCTCTCGAATGCCATCGCCGTCGACCCGGTCGTGATCATCGGCGGCTCGACGAACCTCCAGGCCACGGTGAAGAACATCGGCGCCAGCGGCGAGGGCGACCTGAACTACGACATCAGCTTCGCGACGCCCGGGGGTCCGGTCACGGCGAGTGACACGCTCGCGCCCGGAGGCTCCGAGACCTGGCAGGCGCCCTACGATTCCACCGGCCAGCCCTTCGGCCTCAACCTGACCACCGTCAGCGTGACGGATCCCGCCGCCAGCAACAGCCCGAGGAGCACCCAGATCGGCGTGACCGTACTGGCGCATTCGCGGGCCTTCCTCTCGAAGGAGTTCGGTCCGCTGATGGAACTGGCCCAGGAGCCCTCCGTCGACCCACTCGCCTTTGGCGCGACGGGAGGCGGTGAGTCGTTCGCGGCGACCGCATTCTCGATCGTGAACGACCCCCCGGTTCCGACGGCCGGGCTCGATCTCGACTCGTTCTTCGGGGTTGGCGATTCGCAGATCACGACGGACCTGACGACCTTCAGCAACCTGGCCTACGACGACGACCCGCTCAATGGCCACCTGTTCAACATCCTCGTGAACGTTGCGGAGCCGGGCAGCTTCACCAAGACCTTCCATCTCTACTTCTCGGACCAGGACCTGCCCGGCGCGACCGGCCCGGGAACGGTCGCGACGTCGTTCACGGTGATCGCCAACGTGGTGCCGGAGCCCGGGACCGCGAGCCTGCTGGCGCTGGGCCTCGCAGGGCTTGCCGCCGCGGCGCGCGGGAGGAGACGAAACTTCCCGACCCGGGACGCAAGCATTCCTTGAAACGCTCGTCCGTCCTTGCGACGGCTTGCAGCCGCCGCGCCTGCGCGCTCCCATCGCGTGAAGCGGGTTGGTGCGCTAATCGGTCGATCGATGCGGGCGACGGGTTTACACGAGCTTCGGTTGATTGCGTCCATGTTGCCGCTGTCGCTGCTCGGCGCCGGCGGCGATCCCGGCGTGCTGCTCGAGCTCGACCGTGACGCCTACGTGGTGGTCGCGCGGGATCTGCGGGCGGGCGTGAACGGGCCCGCGCTGCGCGTGGCCGTGGGCTCGCCTGCCCACCCGACTCCAACCGGCAGCTTCCCGCTGCGCGAGGTGGTGCACAACCCGGGCTGGAGTCCGGGCCCGACTGCGCGGCGCGCCGGCGCCAGGCCGGAGCCGCCTTCCAAGAAGGGCCCGCTCGGTGCGGCCAAGATCCCTTTCCAGGGAACCTACGCGCTCCACGGTGGCTCGCGGCCGCTCTTGCTCGGCAAGCCGATCACGCTCGGCTGCCTGCGCAGCGCGGATCCCGAGCTGCTCGAACTGCTCACGTGGCTGGGGCAGCAGGGCGCCCTCGGCGCTGAACGACGACTGGCGTCCGGCGAGTTGCACCAATCCTTCGTCCGGCCGGCGCGGCTGGTGATTCGCTGAGCGCACGGCAACTGTCGAGTCGAGCCGGCGTCCTGGTATGGTGATTTCGGGCGCGGCGGCGTGATCCCCCTGATTTTGCGTGCGATTTGCGCCATCTCGTGACCACTCCTCTGGGAACGCCCGCGCTGCCGGGCCCTCAGGGGAGTCTCGATGCAAGTGGAATCTGGCAGGGGAAGAGGCCGGTTGGGCGCACTGGCCGCGGTGCTGCTCGGCCTCTCGGCGCTGCCGGCGGCGGCGGTCCCGATCGATGTCTTCTTCGTGGGTCCGTCGATCCCGAGCGATCCGTCGACGAGCTTCGGCCTGGGAGAGACTCAGGCGCTGGCCGCCAACGCGAACTTTGCAGTGCCGATCATCGATGACCTCGGCTTCGTGGGGCCGGTGACCGGGACGCTCGCGGCGAATCCATCGTTCGCGCCAACCGCTTCGCTGACTTCAGACACGGAGAACCGCGCGACCTCCAGCTGGACCGTGGACAACGTGTCGTCGTACGATCTCGCGGGGGCCACCTACCTGCTCTTCACGCACACGGATCCGTTCACGAAGGACGGCGTGTTCATCGACTACGCCGACTCGAACGTCGGGCTGACCATCGACGAAGCCCTGGGCTGGGTGATCGTCAAGAGAGTCGACCCGACATTCGGTGCGTTCTACTACCCTGCGATTCTGCTCGACCGCTCGGTCAGCGACCCGTTGAATGGATTCCTGGGCAGTGGCATGACCTCCGCGAGCTTCGACGTCAAGTACGTCGTGATGCAGGCATTGGTCGCCGCGCCGATCGGCTCGGAGCAGTATCAGCTGCCCAAACTGCACGGGGGCATGGGCTTCTCGGCGGTGCCGGAGCCGGGTACCGCGACGCTGATGGCTCTGGGTATGCTCGCGCTGTCCGCCCGGCGGCTGCGCAGATCTTGATGCGCGGAGTCACCCGCCCGGTTTCGGCCCTGTGCGGAGCTTTCGCCGCTTTGCTGATCGCGGGCGCGGCCATGGCGGCGGACGAAGCCGCGGTGCTGATGGCGCGGGCGGCACGGCTGGCCTCGGAGGGCCAGTGCGCGGCGGCGCTGCCGATTCTCCGCGAGGCGCGGACCTTGCAGCCCGACTCCGCCGACTCCGCCTTGCTCGAGGGACAGTGCCTGTTCCAGGCCGGCCGCTATGCGGAGGCCGTGCCGCCACTGGCCGACGCGGCGCGGCTCGATCCCGATTCTGGCGAGGCGGCGCTGCTGCTCGGCATGGCGAGCTACCACACGGGCGATGTTGCCGGCGCCAGCGCCGCTCTCGAGCGCGCCGAACGCCAATTGCCGGATCGTCCGGAGGTGCCCCTCTATCGCGGCCTCCTGCTGTTGGAAGGCGATCCCGCGGCGGCCGCCAGCCGCTTCGAAAGCGCCGCCGGTCGGGGCGGCTCGCTCGAGCCCGCCGCCACCTACTACGCTGCGGTTGCACGCGCCGACGCCGGCCAGCGAGAGGAAGCCGAGCGCTTGCTGCGGCGGGTTCAGGAGCTGGCTCCTGGCAGCATCTGGGCGCAGCGAGCCGATGAGGCGCTTCGCACTCCCGCCACGGTCTACAGCTTGCGTCGCTGGGCGGTGGTCTATCTCGGCATCGACTACGACAGCAATGTCGTGCTGCGGGGCGACAACGTCTCCTTGCCCGCGGACGTGTCCAATCAGGGCGACGGCCTGGTCTGGTGGGGCCTCGAGGCGGGCCACGAACTCTTTCGCCGCGACGGCTGGGGCGGCGGCGTGCTCGGCAACTACTACGGCAACGCTCACTTCACCGAGCACGATTTCGACCAGAACATGCTCGGCGCATCGGTCTGGATCGATCGCACGCTCGGCGAACACTCGCTTCTGCGCATCCAGCCGGAGTTCGGCCAGGGCTTCTACGACTACGACGACTATCTGCGCTTCTACGGCGTGCTCGTCGAGCTGCTGCACGATTGGGGAAACCCGGGCCAGGGCACCTTCTACGCCCGCTACGACTACAACAACTACCAGTACCGGATCCCGGGCGATCCCGCGCTGGCAGCGACCCGCAATCGGGACGGGAATAGCGTGCGCGCCGGCTACGACCACTACTACGCGATCGACAAGGACACCGCCGTGCGCGGCGGCCCCTTCTTCCTCTACTACGCGGCCGCGGGGTCCGAGTACGATTCCTGGGGCGTCGGCGCGTGGGCAGGCGTCGAGCGCAAGCTGCCCTGGGAGATGACTCTCGACGTTCTGGGCAGCGTTGCCTACGTCCCCTACGCCAACCCGTCGACGTTCCAGGTGCCGCCGACGAGCGACGACCGCGAGGACGTGATCAGCACGGTGCAGGTGGCTCTGTCGCGCCCGATTTTCGAACGCACCACGCTGACCGCGCGCTACCGCTACCAGGACAATCATTCGAATACCGATGTCTTCGACTACGACCGACACGTGGTCGGCGCTTATCTGACCATCGCGTTTGGCGACTGACGGGAGATTCGAACATGAGGAATCGAAATCGATGGATCGTGGGCTTCGCCTTCGGCAGCGCGTTGGCGTTCTCCGCCGCGCCGGCCCTGGCCGATGATCTCGAAGCTGATCTCGACGCGGCGCCCGTGACTGCGTGCAGGCCCGTGGGACACGTGGCTTCGCTCTCCGGCTCCGCCACGGCACAGTTGCCGGGCGCTGCCTCGCGTTCGCTCGCTTGTGGGGACGCGATCTGTGCCGGCGATTCGGTGACGACCAGCGCCGCGAGCAGCGCCGGCTTGCTGGTTGGCGACGTCTTGACCCAGCTCGACGCCGACAGCACCGCCCGCATCGGCGTCACGCCGGAATCCGCCGTCGACGTGGAATTGGCCCGAGGCGGCGTACGCATGATCGACCCGAGCAGCGGTGACGCGCCGGCGCGGCTTTCCGCGGTCGGCGCGCAGGGTCGTGTCGCAGGCAACGACGCAGAGGGCTACGTGCTTGCCGAGAAGGGCGGCCAATACGCGATCTACTGCGAGTGGGACGATCCGCTCGTGGTTTCGCGCGGCCCGGAGACTGCCACGGCCGCTCCCGGGGAGTGCGTCGTCGCCAAGCGCGACGAACCGCTCTACATGGCGCCCGGGCATGCGGAGCGCATTCCCGCGCTGACGGACAGCTGCAACCCCAGCTTCGCGGTCTCTCCGGTCGAACATCTCGATCCGTTGCCGATCGTGGCCGCGGGTCCGCCCGGCGAAGGTCCTGCGCTGCCGGAAGTCCCGCTGTTCCCGCCGCCGAGCCCGTGCGACGTTCCGGGTGTGGGATGCGGAGGGCCGAGCCTGGAGGAACAGGAGCCCGGCGAGGGCGGCTTCCCGGGCGGCGGCGGCGGCTTCCAGCCGCCGGGCTGAGGCTCGCGAACACATGCTCGTGCGGCTCAGCCCGCTCCCAGATTCGCGAGCAGCCGCCGCGCCGCGGCGACCAGCGCAGCCGGCTCCCCCTGCGGAGCGGGCGCGAAGATCTTGTGGCCGGGGGCGACGCGCACTCCGCTCCGGGCCTGCCGCATCAGGTTCACCAGCCGCTGAGGATCCAGGCGGGTGTCGTCGGCGGCGGTCAGCACCAGCTCGCCGCGCTGCGCGTCGATCGCGACGATGCCGAGCTTGCGCGCGAGGATCTTGAGCCGGATCACCTCGATCAGGTTCTTCGTCTCGACCGGAAGCTCGCCGAAACGGTCGAGCAGCTCGTCTCGGATGCCGTCCACCTCGGCGTCGTCGCGGCAGCTCGAGAGTCGCTTGTAGAGCACCAGCCGCTGATTCACGGAGGGCACGTAGGCCTCGGGCAGGCGAGCGGGAACCGGAAGCCGGATCTCGGGATCCACCTCGGCGGTGGCCACCTTGCCGCGCAGCTCGTCGATCGTCTGCTCGAGCATCTCCATGTAGGTCTCGTAGCCGACGGCCGCGAGGTTTCCCGACTGCTCGGCGCCGAGCAGGTTGCCGGCGCCGCGGATCTCGAGGTCCATGTTGGCGAGCCGGAATCCGCTGCCGAGCTCCGAGAGGTCCTGGATCGCCTCCAGCCGGCGCTGCGCGTCGCGCGTGAGCGCTTCTTCGCCGGGGATCAGCAGGTAGGCGTAGGCGCGCTGCGTGCTGCGGCCGACGCGACCGCGCAGCTGGTAGAGCTGCGCGAGGCCGAGCGCGTCGGCGCGGTGGATCAGGATCGTGTTGGCGCGCGGCACGTCGAGGCCGCTCTCGATGATGGTCGTGCACAGCAGCACGTCGGCTTCGCCGTGCAGGAAGCCGAGCATCTTCTTCTCCAGCTCGCGCTCGGGAAGCTGGCCGTGCGCCACCACCAGCCGGGCCTCGGGGACCGTCTTGCGCAGCCAGTCGGCGAAGGAGCCGATCGTCTGCACGCGGTTGTGGACGAAGAAGACCTGCCCGCCGCGCCGCAGCTCGCGCAGGATCGCCTCGCGGATCAGCGCGTCCGAGAAGTTGCAGACCTGGGTGCGGATCGCGAGCCGGTCCGCCGGAGGCGTGTCGATCACCGAGAGATCGCGCAGCCCCGCGAACGCGAGCTGGAGCGTGCGCGGGATCGGCGTCGCAGTCAGCGTCACCACGTCGACGGTCTTCTTGAGCTGCTTGAGCCGCTCCTTGTGGGCCACCCCGAATCGGTGCTCCTCGTCGACCACCAGCAGGCCGAGGTCCCGGAACAGGACGCCCTTCTGGAGCAGGCGGTGGGTTCCGATCACGATGTCGACCTGGCCCGACGCCAGCCCCTCGATCACCTCGCGGGCCTTCTTCGGCGTCGAGAAGCGCGAGAGGGACTCGATCCGGACCGGGTGGCCCTCGAAGCGCTTGCGGAAGGTCTCCTCGTGCTGCTGACACAAGATGGTGGTGGGGACCAGCACGGCCGCCTGACAGCCGTCCATCACGACCCGGAAGGCGGCGCGCACGGCGACCTCGGTCTTGCCGTAGCCGACGTCGCCGCAGACGAGTCTGTCCATCGGTTTGGCGCGTTGGAGGTCGCCGAGCACGTCTTCGATCGCGGCCAGCTGGTCGGGCGTCTCCTCCCAGGGGAAGGTGGCTTCGAACTCCTCGAGGGCGCTGTCGCGCGGCGAGAAGGAGCGGCCCAGCTCGAGCTCGCGGGCCGCGTGGACGGAGATCAGCTCCTGCGCCATGTCGCGCAGCGACTTCCGGATCCCGCGCTTCGCCTTCTCCCAGGTATCGCCGCCGAGCTTGTCGACGCGCGGCGCGTAGCCGTCGGAGCCGGCGTAGCGCTGCACCAGGTTGAGCCGGTGCACGGGCACGAAGAGGCGCGCGTTCTCGGCGTACTCGAGGCGCAGGAACTCGCCCGCCACCCCGCGCAGCTCCAGCTCGACCAGCCCGCGGTAGACGCCGATCCCGTGCTCGGCATGCACCAGGTAATCGCCCGGGGCGAGCTGAGCGAGGGCGTCGACGGCGGCGCCGTCGGGCCAGCGCGCGGCGCGCCGCCGCTGCTTCTCGCGCGGGCCGAAGATCTCCTCCTCGGTGACGACGGCGAGCTTCTCGATCGGAAGCGTGAAGCCCTCGGAGAGCGGCGCCACGCGCACCTCGACCCGTCCGGGCGCCGACCAGCGCCAGGCCGGCCTCGGCTCGGTCGCGGCCTTGGCTTCGATCCCGTACTGCGAGAGCAGCGCGCGCAGGCGTTCCGCGTGCGAGAGCGAGCTTGCCGAGAGCACCACCCGCCACCGCTGCTCGCGCCACTCGGCGAGCGCGGCGGCCAGCGGCGCCAGCGCGCGCTCGTGGGTGCGCGCGCGCAGCAGCTCGCGGTGCAGCTCTTCGTGGCCGTAGCTGCGCAGCGCGTAGCGCTCGCTGCTCGAGGCCGCGTCCGCCACCTCGAGCCGCTCGAGCGTCACCGGCCGGCGCGCCTGCACGCCGCGCTCCAGCGCGTCGGGCGCGAGCGAGAGCTCCTCGGGCGGCGAGACCAGGCGCCCCGCGGCGCGGGCGACGTCGTAGTTCTCGAGCGCCTCGGCGGCGTGGTGGAGCAGGCGCTCGCGGCCGGGCGCCGGATCGTCGATCACGATCAGGGTGTCGTCCGGCAGGTAATCGAGCGCGCTCTCGAGCGCGGGCTGGAGCAGCGGCGCGAGCGCCTCGGCGCCGGGCGGGACATGGCCGCGCAGCAGCGCGTCGACCAGCTCGTCGACGGCGCGCGCGGGGATGCGCTGGTCCGCGGCCAGCTCGCGCAGCACGGGGGTGCGCTCGATCACCAGCGCGCGGTCGAGCAGGATCTCGCGCGGGGGCGGCGCGACCACGCCGGGCAGCGGCTGCTGGGAGCGCTGGCTGGCGGCGTCGAACTCGCGGATCGATTCGACCTCGTTGCCGAGCAGCTCGACGCGCACGGGCCGCGCCCGCTGCGGAGGGAAGAGGTCGAGGATGCCGCCGCGCACGGCCAGCTCGCCGCGCTCCTCGACGATCGGCATGCGCGCGTAGCCGGCCGAGACGAGCGTCTGCACCAACGCGTCGCGGTCGATCGTTTGACCCACCTCGAGGTGGACCGTGCGCGCGCGCAGCGCCTCGCGCGCGGGCACCCGCACCGCGAGCGCGCTCCAGCTGGTGACCACCACGGGGGCCGGCTCGGCCGAGGCCGCCCCAGGGCGGGCGCTCGCGAGCCAGCGGTAGAGCACGTCCATCCTTTGGGCGACCAGGAAGGGCTGTGGCGAGAAGCGTTCATAGGGATGGGTGTCGTGGCGCGGGAAGCCGCGCACGCGGCCGCCTTCCCCGGGCTCGCCGAGGGCGGCGCGCAGATCGTCGAGAAAGGCGTCCGCCGCCTTCGCGGTGGGGACCAGCAGCAGGAGCGGACGCTCGCCGTGCGCGCGCACCAGCGCCGCCGCCACCACCGCCTTGGCCGCCCCGCGCAGCCCCGAGAGGCGCGCCGCCCCCGTCCGCGCCATCACGCGCGCGACTACGCCCTCGAGATCGTGGAGCGCTTCCTTGGCTTCGCCCGCCGCGACCACCTGCTCGCCACCCCCAAGAACCGGATCCCGGACGCACGAGAGCCCCGGCGCTCCGCCACGGGGGGGAGGGCGCGAGGCTTCGGGGTCCGGGGGGCAGGGTAGCCGAGAAACCCGGTGGGGATGGCTTGCGCCGGCCTGAGTGAACTCCGCTCGCCTTCGGCTCGCTGCGCGCTTTGCCGGTTTGAATGAACTCCGCTCGCCTGCGGCTCGCTGCGCGCTCCGCTTGCTAGAGTTCGAGTCGTTCGAACCCGTCGGAGGACGCCCGGTGCGAAAGCGGAGACGATGGCTGCTGATGGTTGCATGCGCGCTGCTCGCGACGCCGGCCTGGGCCGATGAAGTCGCGCCGCCCGTCGATTCGCCCCCGCCGATCCCGCGGCGCGTGGTGCTGCGCGGCATCAAGTTCGGCTCCGACACCGCCTACATCGAGCCCGCCTCCGCGGGGGTGCTCGAGCTGGTCGCCGAGCGCCTGCGCGAGAACCCGGGCATCCGCGTCCGGATCGAGGGCTACACCGACGAGCAGGCGTCGGAGGAGCACAACCTCGCGCTCTCGCAGGAGCGCGCGGAAGCCGTGAAGCGCATCCTGGTCGGCTTCGGGATCGCCGCGGATCGGCTCGATGCGGTGGGCCTCGGCGAAGCCAATCCGATCGCCTCGAACGCAACCGAGGAAGGCCGCGGGCTGAACCGCCGGGTCGAGCTGGACGTCCTCCAATAGGCAGCGCGGCTCGGGCCCGCGCGCCTACGGCACGTCGACGCGGTCCTTCCCGTCGAAGGCGGGCACGTAGACCGCGTAGGCGACCGCGGGCTCCGGCGAGTCGTTGCGGAAGGCGTGGACGGCGCCGCGCGGGACGAAGAGGATCGAGCCCTCGCCCACCGGCCTCAGCTCGTCCCCGAGGCGCATGCGGCCGTGGCCGCGCAGCATCACCACCAGCAGGTCGTGACGGTCGTGGCGGTGTGGGATCTCCGCGCTGCGGATCGCGACCAGGTGCTGACTCGTCTGCGTGTCGCGCGCGAGCGAGACGACGCGGAAGTCCTCGCCGGGGGCGAGCTGCACGCGCCCGGCGAGCTCCGCGAGCGGGACGGTCTCGCGCCCGCTCGGAAGGAGCGCGTCGAGCACGGCGGGCGGGGCGTCGGCGGCGGTGACGCCGCTCGCGAGCCAGCAGCCCGCGGCGGCCGCGGCGATCGCGAGCGCGCTGCGAAGCAGGCGGGTCATGGGGATCCTCCTCCTCTCGAGACCGCCTCGCAGAACGCGAGCGTGCGCTCCGCCAGCGGCGGCCATGCAAAGCGCGTCGCGAGCGCGGCGCGCGCGCCGCGCCCGAGTCGCGAGGCGCGCTCGGGATCGCCGGCGAGCGTCCGGATCGCGTGCGCCAGATCCACGGCCGTCGCGCCGGGAGGGAGCAGCCAGGCCTCTCGGTCGTGCTCGAGCGCGCCCGCGACGGCGGCGTGCGCCACGATCGCGCGTCCCGCCTCCATGTAGTTGAGTAGCTTGATCGGGAAGCCTCCCGGGATCCGGCGCGGGAGCACCGCCAGCGCCGCGCCGAAGCCGAGCGTGCGCCCGTCCTCGAAGCCGAGCCCCCGGAGCGCGCGCAGGGGAGCGGGCGCCGAGCCCTCCCGCTGCTGCGTGGCCACCACCACCGGGAGCGGCGCCAGCCGGCGTGCGGCCTCCGCAAGCTCGGGAAGCTCTTGGTAGGCGTCGAGGTTGCCGGCGTAGTACGCGAAGCGTCCGGGCTCGAGCCCGAAGCGGGCGCAGACGCGCGCGATCTGCGCGGGCGCGGGATCCGGCGCGGGGTCGCAGCCGGGCGGGATCACGGCCAGCGGCCCGCGGGCCTCGCGGCCGAGCTGCTTGGCCGCCTCCGGGCCGAGCGCGAGCACGCCGTCGGCGCGCGCCGCCAGCGTGCGGTCGAGCCAGCGTCCGGCGCGGTCGAGCGCCGGACGCCAGGCCGCCGGCGCATAGCTCGCGAGCTCGAGGCCGAGCAGCGTGTGCGCCACATACACGAACCTGAGCCCCGTCGCGGCGCGTGCGCCGAGGGCGACCAGGGCGGCCTCGGCGTTGTGCGCGATGGCGAGATCGAAGCTCCGCGCGCGCTGTGCGCGCACCAGCGCCCCCGCGAGCGCGGCGTCCGCGAGCGGCTTGCCGGGGCTCGGGCCCGCGCGCTCCCGACGCGGCGTGAGCGCACGGGGGATCCGCACCAGCGGCAGCCCGGGCGGCCCCTCCCCGCTCCCGCGTCCGTAACAAAATAGAGTCACGTCCGCGCCCGCCGCTTGCAGCGCGAGCGCCTGGTCCCGCGCGTAGAGCTGCGAGCCCTGCGGCAGCGGGAAGGCGAAGGCTCCGATCAGCGCCAGCCTCAGGAGGGCCTCAGCTCGCGCTCTCGCGCGCCGGGGCCCTGGACGAGAGCGAAGGCCCGCGAAGCTCGACGTAGAGCGCCGCCAGCTCGACCAGCGCGCGCAGGATCACGCGCGGCCGCGCGCCGGTCTGACGCCCCGCACGGCGCCGGCGGTGGTTCACGGCCACCTGGTGGATCCGGAAGCCGGCCTGACGCGCGCGCACCAGGATCTCCGTGTTCACGCAGGCTCCCACCGACGCGATCGGGATCGCCTCCAGCACGCGGCGGTGGAAGACCTTGAAGGCGCAGTCGATGTCGCGCACGCGCAGCCCGAAGAGGCCGCGCACCAGGCCGCCCCAGACGGCCGCCAGCGCGTGCCGGTGCCAGGGATCGCGCCGCGGCTGACGGTATCCCGCGACGATGTCAAAATCGTTTGTGTGCGCGAGCAGCGTGGCGAGCTGCTCGAGGTCGAACTGGAGATCGGCGTCGCTGAAGAAGACCAGCTCGCCGCCCGCCTCGCGCAGACCCGCGCGCAGCGCAGCGCCGTAGCCGAGGTTCGCGGCGTGCCGCACCAGCCGGATCCGGGGCTCGGCCCGGCGCCGCGCCTCGATCACGGCGAGGCTCCCGTCGCGGCTGCCGTCGTCGACCACCACGATCTCGAAGTCCGCGGCCAGGCACGGCGCGAGCGTGAGGGCGCGGTCGAGCAGGGGCCCGATGTTCGGCTCCTCGTCGAAGACCGGGAAGACCAGCGAGAGCTGCGGGCGCGGCGTCATTCGAGATAGCCGAGCTGGCGCAGCCGCTCCGCGACCAGCGCCTCCTCCTCGGGGCCGTACGCGCGCGGCGGGCCGCCGAGCGCGCTTC
Source organism: Myxococcota bacterium (assembly GCA_036560145.1). Lineage (GTDB taxonomy): Bacteria > Myxococcota_A > UBA9160 > UBA9160 > SMWR01 > DATBRV01. The sequence goes on along the minus strand of DATBRV010000073.1, from coordinate 26,869 downwards.
CGCCCTCGGCTTCGCCCCAATCGACGCCGAGCGCCGCGAGCAGCGTCGGCGCGACGTCGGTGAGGCGCGGCCCAGGCTCGAGGCGAAGCGAGCCTGCGCCCTCGCCCACCGCCAGCAGGACGCCATCGGGGCGATGCGTTCCGTTCATGCCGCGCCCTCGCCCACCGGCCAGCTCGTGCGCCTCGAGCGCCCGCAGCGAAGCGGTACAGGAAGAAGCCCAGGGTGTCGGGACCAGCGAGAGACCGTAGCCCGCGTCGAGCGCGAGCTCGACGACGACGTCCGGCGCGCGCGGCGTGCAGGGTCCCTGGTACACCTCCTCGCGCCGCCGCGCGCGCGCCACCACCGCGCCGCCCTCCGGCAGCTTCCAGTCGAGCAGCGCGTCGATCACCTCGCCCCGCACGCGCTCGTAGTCGGCGGGCTCGACGCAGCCCGCGGCCTCGCGGCCGCGCAGGTTGATCCAGACGCCGGGCTGCGTGTTCGCCTCCTCCGAGAAGGCCTTGGTGCGGCGCCAGTCGAAGCCTCCGAAGCGAGCCGCACTCTCGACCCGAGCCGCGGCGAAGCGGGCGCGGCGGAAGGCCTGCTCGGCCAGCCAAGGCGGGAGCACGCGCAGCGCGAGGTCGCGCGCGCCCCGCGCCAGGCGATCGCGGGAGCCGCCGCCAGCCGCCCGCCGGCGCAGCAGCCCGCACTCCGCGAGCCGGCGGTTCAGGTGCACCACGCGGCGCGCGGCGCCGCCGCTGCCGTGGTCGGATACGACGGCGCAGAGCGCGTCCTCGCCGTAGGCGGCGCGCAGCTCGCCGCAGGCCGCGTCCAGCGCTTCGTAGACGGCGGCGACGGCGCCGCGCCGGGCGGCGCTCGCGGTGGGATCGTGCCGCGGCGAGACGGGATCGTGGTCGCGCCAATAATGATGGCTGACGGTGTCGCTCTCGGAGAAGATCACGCAGGCGAGCGCCGGCCGCGCGCCGCCCGCCGCCGCGCGCAGCTGCGCCAGCGCCTCCAGCGCGAAGTCGCGCTTGCGCGCGATCCGCGCCAGCAGATGGCCGACGGCGCGCTCGTGCCAGCCTTCCGCGAGGGCCGCCTCGTCGAGGTCGGGGCGCATCCAGGCGCCCGTGCGCGCCGCCACCGCGCGATACAGGTCCGGATCGCTGGCCGAGCGCGCGTCGCTGCCGCTCGAGACGGGCGCGTCGAAGCCCGAGACGAGCAGCCCGTCCACCCGTTCGGGCGGAAAGCTCGCGGGCATGCCGAGCGCGAGCACGCGCCGCCCCGCGCGGCTCGCGCGCGCGAAGAGCGTGGCGCCCAGCCGGTCGCTCGCGTTGGTGAAGCGCAGCCGGTAGGCGCCCGGAAGTTTTTGGGTGAAATCGAAGAGGCCGTGGCGCCCGGGCCCGAGCCCGGTCGCGAAGCTCGACCAGGCGGGGAAGCTCATCGGCGGCACCGTGCTGGCCAGCCGCGCCGCCACTCCTTCGGCGCGCCAGGCGGCGAGGTGCGGGAGCCTCCCGGCTCGCAGCAGGGGATCGATCACGTCCCAGCTGGCGCCGTCGAGGCCCAGCACCAGCGCGCCCTTCGCCGCCGGCAATCGCGCTACCCGAGCCGCCCGATCACCGTCTCGGTGAAGCGGTCGAGGTTCGCGGGGCCGCCCAGGTCGGCCGTGCGGCTGGCGGGATCGGCGAGCGCCGCGTGCACGCCGCGCTCGATCCGGTCCGCCGCGCGCGCTTCGCCCAGGTGGCGCAGCATCATCACCGCCGAGAGCAGCATGGCGGAGGGGTTCGCGACCCGCTTGCCCGCGATGTCCGGCGCGCTCCCGTGCACCGCCTCGAACACCGCACAGTGTTCTCCCACGTTGCTCCCGGGCACCACGCCGAGCCCCCCCACCAGGCCCGCGCACAGATCGGAGAGGATGTCGCCGTAGAGGTTCTCGAGCAGCAGCACGTCGAACTGGGTGGGATCCCGGACCAGCTGCATGGCGCAGTTGTCGATGATGATCTCGCGGTAGTCGATCCCGCGGTGGTCGCGCGCGATCCGGCGCGCGCACTCGAGGAAGAGCCCGTCGGACAGCTTCATGATGTTGGCCTTGTGCACGGCCGTCACTGTCCGCCGCCCCTCGCGCTCGGCCAGCGCGAAGGCGTATTCCGCGATCCGCAGGCAGGCGCGCTCGGTCACCACCTTGATGCTCTCGACGATCCCGGGCGCCACCCGGTGCTCGAGCCCCGAGTAGAGGCCCTCGGTGTTCTCGCGCACCAGCACCAGATCGACCCCTTCGAAGCGGGTGGCGAGCCCCGGGATCGATTTCACGGGTCGCACGCAGGCGTAGAGCTCGAGCGCCTGGCGCAGCACCACGTTGGCGCTCTTGAAGCCCCCCGCGATCGGCGTCCCGATGGGGCCCTTCAGGGCGACCCCGGCGTTCCGGATCGCGTTCAGGACGGGGTCGGGGATGGGCGAGCCGTACTTGGCGATCACGTCGCCCCCTGCTTCGACCCGCTCCCAGTCGATCCGGACTCCGGCGGCCTCGACCACCCGGACGGCGGCCTCGGTGACCTCCGGACCGATCCCGTCACCGGGGATCAGGACCACTCGATGAGGCTGGGTCGACATGGCCAGGGGCATCTCCTATGGTTCCGGCCCTTCGGGATCCCTCTCAAGCCCTCGATTTCGAGAGCCTCGATTTGGAGAGCCGGCCGTGTCCATCAATCTTCTTTGCCGCAAGCTCGGCATGACCCAGATCTTTGCGGAGAACGGGGACGCTGTCTCCGTCACCGTGCTCGAAGCCGGCCCGAATACGGTCGTGCAGAAGAAGACGGTGGAGAGCGACGGCTACTCGGCGCTCCAGCTCGGCTTCGGCGAGCGGCGCCCGAGCCGCACCACCAAGGCCCAGCTCGGCCACTTCCAGAAGGCGAACGTGGCCCCCCTTCGGCACCTGGAAGAGAGCCGGGTGACGCCCGAGGAGGCCGCCGCCCACGAGACGGGGGGCAAGATCACCGTCGAGGTCTTCGCGCCCGGCCAGCGGGTCGACGTGATCGGCACCTCGAAGGGGCGCGGCACGTCGGGCGTGGTGAGGCGTCACCACTTCCCGGACCGCGCCGAGGCCCACGGCGCCCACGAGCGCTTCCGCCACGGCGGCTCGATCGGCCCCGGCAGCTTCCCCGGCCACGTGATCAAGGGCCTGCGGATGCCCGGCCGGATGGGCAACGAGCGAGTCACGGTGCTCAACCTGGAAGTCGTGAAGGTGGATGCCGAGCGCGGACTGCTCTACGTGCGCGGAGCCGTCCCCGGCCACCGCACCGCCCTGATCCGCGTCCGCCCGACTGTCTCCTAGGGGCAAGCGGGCGCCAGTCCGCGCGCAGCGAGACGCAGTCGAGCGAAGTTCACTCAGGCCGGAGACCCGCCGCGGCGACCTACGACCGCAAGGATCGCTTCCACCAGCGCGCCAAGCGCGAGGGATTTCGCTCGCGCGCGGCCTATAAGCTCGACGAGATCCAGCGCGCCCACCGGCTGCTGCGCGCCGGGCAGCGGGTGGTGGACCTCGGCTGCTGGCCGGGCGGCTGGCTTCAGGTGGCCTCCGCGGCGGTCGGTGCGAAAGGGCGCGTGGTCGGCGTGGACAACGCCGCGATCGAGCCGCCGATCGAGAACGCGAACGTGATCGCATTCCAAGGTGATCTCTCGGAAGCCTCCGTGATCGCTGCGCTTCTCGAAGCACTGGGCGGCCCCGCCGACGTGCTGCTGAGCGACGCCGCGCCGAAGCTCACGGGCGTGCGCGACGCCGACCGCGCCAACGAGGGCGCCTTGCTGGAGGCGATCGAGCGCGCGCTGCCCCAGCTGCTGCGGCCGGGCGGCGACGCCCTCGTCAAGATCCTGGAGAGCGCCGAGGCGCAGGCGGTCGACAAGCGCCTGCGCCCCCGCTTTGCCCGGGCCAAGTCGATCAAGCCCGAGGCCAGCCGACCCGGCACCCGCGAGCGCTACCTGCTCGCCTTCGGCTTCCGCGGCTAATCTTCCTGCCTTCGTCCCACTCGATCGAGGCGCGCTTGGCAGCTCGTCCCTTCGCAGTCCTCGGCGTCCAGCAGATCGCGGTTGGCGGCCGCGACAAGGCCGCCCTGCGCCGGCTCTGGATCGATCTGCTCGGCCTCACGCGCAAGGGCGAGTTCCAGAGCGAGAGCGAGAACGTGGACGAGGACATCGCGCAGGCCGGCGCCGGCCCCTTCGCGGTCGAGGTGGATCTGATGCAGCCGCTCGACCCGGAGAAGCGGCCGAAGGTCCACGAGCCGCCGCTCAACCACGTGGGCCTCTGGGTCGACGATCTGCGCGCGGCCGTGAAGTGGCTCGGCGAGCAGGGGCTTCGCTTCGCCCCCGGCGGCATCCGCAAGGGCGCGGCCGGCTACGACGTCTGCTTCATCCATCCCAAGGGAAGCGAGGAGCTTCCCGTCGGCGGAGAGGGCGTCCTGATCGAGCTGGTCCAGGCGCCGCCCGACGTGATCGCCGCCTTCCGACGAGAGCTCGGCAAGCGCTGACCCCCAGGGGTGCGAGGCGCGCCGCCTCGGCGATCTTGAAGGCCATGCCTGGCGTGGCGTAGAGTCGAAGTTCGCACCACAGGAGGTCCTCCGCGATGCCCCCCCGCAAGACCGCTCTCTTCACGGCGCTCACGGCGCTCGTGCTCGGGCTGCCCGCTGCCGCCCAGAAGGCCGAGGACGCCGGCGGACTCACGCCGTCGTTCAAGGAAGGCGACGTCATTTCCCTCGACCAGGTCGAGAAGCTACGCCCGTTTCTCCCGGAGCAGTTCTGGGACAACCGCGACTTCTTCTTCTACGAGGGCATGAAGCTCGAGATCGGCCCGACCCAGCGCGACTACTCGCCCGCCAAGGAGTACGTGGCCGCGACGGAGAAGTTCAAGGGCCAGCCCAAGATCGGCCCCGACAACAGCCTCGAGAACTACACCGCGGGCCAGCCCTTCCCGGTCAAGGACATCGACTGCAAGAACGACCCGCAGGCCGGCGTCAAGATCATCTGGGACAAGGATTACGCCTGGAACGGAGACGGCTCGCGGGCGAGCTTCTACTACTCGTACTGGGACCGCGGCGAGCAGCTCCCGCTCTACTACCAGGGCACGGCCAAGACGATCATCCTCTCGCACCGCGTCGAGAAGGAGTATCTCGAAGGCAGCGACGGCGACATGTTCCGGGGCGAGAAGCGCAAGAACGCCTTCGGCGTGCAGGTGGACGCGCCCTTCGACGCGCGCGGCATCATGCTGCTCTCCTACCGCTACAAGTCGACGGACGAGCCGCGCGACAAGGCCAAGAACGACGACACCTGGGTCTACGTGCCGACGCTGCGCCGGGTGCGGCGCATCTCGAGCGCGCAGCGCACCGACGCCGTCGCCGGCACCGACTTCACCTTCGACGACCTCGGCAGCTTCGCCGGGATCGTCACCCAGTATGAATGGCAGTGCTTGGGCGAGAAGAAGATGATCGCCCCCTCCAACACCAAGGTGAAGGCCTACCCGTACGAGAAGGAGCACAACTTCGGCCCCTACGGCCTCTCCTACGCCGACGACCGCTGGGAGCTGCGCGACACCTTCATCGTGCGCATGAAGCCCAAGAACGCCGACCACCCGTACCACCACAAGGACATCTACCTCGACAAGGAGACGATGGATGCCCTCTACTCCTTCGCCTACGACCAGAAGGAGGAGCTCTGGAAGATCATCTGGCACAACAAGCGCTGGAGCGACGACACGGATCTGACCGGCGAGTGGTACAAGAACTGGCCCGGAATCGACAAGCCGCGCGACATGCGCATCATCAGCGACACCATCGTGAACGTGCAGACCGGCACCGGGAACCGGATCGAGTTCTGGGATGCCGAGGGCACCCCGCTCGAGAGCAAGGGCAAGGTCCGCCGCTACATCGACGTGGGTCGCCTGACCAAGGGGCGCTAGGCAAGCGCCGCGCAGCGGCGCGCGCAGCGAGCCGCAGGCGAGCGAAGTCCATAAGGCTCTGATGACCGACGCGGTCCAACGCATGCGGATCGAGGTGCCGGAGGAGGTGCTCGACGACCTCCGCCGGCGCCTCGCCGCGACCCGCTTCCCCGACCAGATTCCCGGCTCGGGCTGGGATTACGGCACCGACGGCGCCTACCTGCGCGAGCTGTGCAGCTACTGGCGCGACAAGTACGACTGGCGCGCGCAGGAGGCGCTGCTCAACCGCTACGAGCACTTCCACACCACCATCGACGGGCAGAAGATCCACTTCCTGCACGCGCGCTCGAAGGCGCCCGGCGCCTTCCCGCTGATCATCACGCACGGCTGGCCCGGCTCGGTCTACGAGTTCCACAAGATCATCGGCCCGCTGACCGACCCGGCCGCGCACGGCGGGAGCGCGGCCGACGCCTTCGACGTGATCTGCCCGTCGATGCCGGGCTATGGCTTCTCCGGCCCGACGCGCGAGCCCGGCTGGGACGTGAAGCGGGTCGCGGAGACGTTCGCCAAGCTGATGGCCAGGCTCGGCTACGCGCGCTACGGCGCGCAGGGCGGCGACTGGGGCGCGATCGTCACCACCCTCGTCGGACTCGTCGATCCCGAGCACGTGGCGGGCATCCATCTCAACATGGTGGTGGCGGGGCCGCCGGCCGGCGTCGCGAATCCGATGGAGGGCGTCTCCGCCGAGGAGCTCAAAGGGATTGCCGACATGGGCGAGTTCCAGAAGAAGGAGACCGGTTACCAGCAGATCCAGGGCAGCAAGCCGCAGACGCTCGGCGTCGCGCTCAACGATTCGCCGGCGGGCCTCGCCAGCTGGATCGTCGAGAAGTTCCGGACCTGGAGCGACTGCGGCGGCGACGTGGAGAGTCGCTTCAGCAAGGACGAGCTGCTCACCAACATCATGATCTACTGGGTCACCGAGACGATCAACTCGTCGGTTCGCCTGTACTGCGAGACGATGCGCAGCGGGCGCTTCGCTCCGGCCGGCCAGCGCGTGACGGTGCCGACCGGCTGCTCGATCTTCCCCAAGGAGATCATCCGCCCGCCGCGCCGCTGGGCCGAGGCGCAGTACAACGTCGCGCAGTGGACGGTCCACCCGTCGGGCGGCCACTTCGCGGCGCTCGAAGAGCCGGCCCGCCTGGTCGAGGATCTCCGCAGCTTCTTCCGCAAGCTGCGCTAGCGACGGGCCCGCCCGCGGTGGAAGACCGCACGCCGCGCCGCAGCGAGAAGCCCCTGCGGCTGCTGCGCACCGCGCTCGGCGGCCCGCGCGAGCTGCGCGGCAAGCTGGCGCGCGCGGGGCGCACCCTGCGCCTCTGGGCGGATCGCCGGGAGCTGGAGCGCCGGTTCGCGACGCTCGAGCGCAAGGGGATCATCCCGGCGCGCCCCACGCGGCTCCAGCTGCTGTTCGGCGGCCTCGACATGCTGCGCTTCCTGATCACCCCGGCCGCGCGCGATTACTACGCGCAGCGCGGCATCTCCTTCGGCTTCCACCAGCTGCTCCGCGTGCTCGACGATCCGGTCTCCATGATCGATCCGGTCGGCCTGCTCTCCGATCGCGACACGATCGTCGGTCACGTGATGCAGGTGGTGCACCTGAATCCGATCTTCGACCTCCAGCTGATCCAGATGTTCGACGACGGGCTGGAGGACTTCGAACGCCAGGTGGAGGCGATGGTGGCCGGGACCCATCCCCGGCACCGGACCATCGCGGCGATCGTCGAGGAGCCCGACTATCATGAGCGCCTGCTCGACTACGTGAGGCGATTCCGCGCCGATCCGCAGACGGCCCCGCTGGTGCGCGGGGAGCAGAGCCTGCGGGCCGACCCGGTCTTCGCGGCGGCCGAACGCACCTTCGCGACGCTCCCGGGCTTCGTCGCGTACTGCCGCCGGCTGCCGACGGGAGCGACGGCGCTCGGGCTGCGCCTGCTGCGGCTGCGTGAGTTTCCGGTCGCGCTCGCCGCCGGGGCAGGGCGGTAGGGCGCGGTGCCCGCGCGCTGGCGTCTGCTGCTGGTCCTGGCCGCCCTGGGGTGCACGATGACGGAACCGACACCGAGCGACGACACCTCGGAAGCCCGCGACCGGATGGTGCGCGAGCAGATCGCGGCGCGCGGCGTCCGCGATCCGCGCGTGCTGGCGGCCGTCTCCCGCGTCCCGCGGCACGAGCTGGTGCCGGAGAACATGCGCGCCCATGCCTACGAGGACCGGCCGCTCCCGATCGGTTTCGACCAGACCATCTCGCAGCCGTTCGTGGTGGCCTACATGACGGAGCAGCTGCGGCTGCGCGGCGACGAACGCGTGCTCGAGGTCGGGACCGGCTCGGGCTACCAGGCGGCGGTGCTCGCGGAGCTCGCCCGCGAGGTCTACTCGATCGAGATCGTGGCGCCGCTCGGTGAGCGCGCCCGCGAGGATCTGGCGCGGCTCGGCTATCGGAACGTTCACGTGCGCGTCGGAGACGGCTACCGCGGCTGGCCCGAGCAGGCGCCCTTCGACGCGATCATCGTGACGGCCGCCCCCGGCCACGTGCCGCAGCCGCTGGTCGACCAGCTCGCGGTGGGCGGCCGCCTGGTGCTGCCGGTGGGCGACTTCGACCAGGAGCTGCTGCGGATCGAGCGCGGCGCGGACGGCCTCCACGAGGAAAAGCTGATCGGCGTGCGCTTCGTGCCGATGCGCGGCGAAGCCGAGCGCGAAGAGTGAGATGAGCGAGACGCGAAAGGTGGCGGTGGTGACGGGCGCGAGCCGCGGGATCGGCAAGCAGCTGGCGGTCGATCTCGCCAAGCACGGCTTCGACGTCGCCTGCCTCGCGCGCTCATCGCGCGAGCAGCCCTCTAGGCTTCCCGGGACAGTAGAGGAGACTGCGGACCTCGTGAGGAGAACCGGCCGCGAGGCGCTCGCCGTCTCGCTCGACGTGCGCGACGAGGACGCGATCGCCGCCTTCGCGGAGCGGCTCTTCTCGAGCTGGGGGCGCTGCGACCTGCTCGTCAACAACGCCGCCGTCGCGCCGCCGTTGCGCGCGCTCGACGACACCACCCGGCGCTGGCGCCTGGCCGTCGACGTGAACCTGAACGGACCCTTCTACTTCCTGTATCACCTGGGCCGGCGCATGCGCGAGCAGGGCGACGCCCGCGCCGTCAATTTATCGTCGCTGGCGGCCGCCTACCCCGCCTTCGGACGCGCGAGCTACACCGCGACCAAGCTCGCTCTCGAGGGGCTGAGCCAGGCGCTCGGCCACGATCTCGCAGGCCGCGTCGCGGTGAACTGCCTGCGCATCGACGTGCCGGTCTGGAGCGAGGGCTTCGACGCCACGCTTTCGGGCGAGCACGGGTTCCAGTTCGAGGATCCGGTGATCATCAGCGACGCGGTGCTCTGGCTCACGCGCCAGCCGCTCGCACACACCGCGAAGATCCACAGCGTGACGGAGCTGCGCGCCGAGGGCGTCGTCCGTCCGCAGACCTTCGTGTGATATCGTCGGCAGACGCGACAGGAGGGAGCCCATGAAACGCTGGCTGCGCGCACTCTTCGCGGGACGGCCCACGTGGATGAACGTGCTGATGGTGTTCTGCGGCTACATGGCCTTCGTCTACGTGCCCTGGGATTTCCTGATCAAGCCCGTCGTGGGAGACGAAGAGGTCTGGTTCGGGATCCGCTTCCACGGCTGGGCCGCGAAGCTCACCGAGCCGCTGCACTGGGCGATCTACGCGGCCGGCTGGTACGGGTTCCGCCACATGAAAAACTGGATGTGGCCGTGGGCCGCCGCCTACGCCGGCCAGGTCGCGCTCGGCATGCTGCTCTGGAACTTCATCTACGTGGGCGGCTTCGGCGGCGTGGTGCTCGGCCTCGTCTCCTTCGTCCCGTTCGCGGCGCTCACCTATGCGCTCTGGCAGTCCGACGCGCTCTTCGGCGCGGCGCGCCCGCCGCTGCGCGAGCGCTACGGCGAGTGGGGGCTGGTGACGGGGGCCTCCGCCGGGATCGGCGCCGAGTTCGCGCGGGCGCTCGCGCGCGACGGCCTCTCAGTGGTGCTGACGGCGCGCCGCGAGGAGCGGCTGCGCGAGCTCGCCTCGGAGCTGGAGAAGACCTACCACGTCGCCACGCGCGTGATCGCCGCCGATCTCGCCGATCCGGCCGGGCCGGGGCGGGTCGCGGGCGCGGTCGCCGATCTCGAGATCGCGGTGCTCGTGAACAACGCCGGCTTCGGCGCCTCGGGCCGCTTCGAGAAGCTGGATCCGGAGCGGCTGCGCCAGATGGTGGAGCTCAACTGCCTGGCGCCGGTGTTGCTCACGCACCGGCTGCTGCCCGGCATGCGCGCGCGCGGCCGCGGCGCGATCGTGATCACCGGCTCGGTGGCGGGGCATCAGGGCCTGCCGCTGCACGGCGTCTACAGCGCCACCAAGGCCTTCGATCTGCTGTTCGGCGAATCGCTCGCGGTGGAGCTCGAGGATCACGGGATCGACGTGCTGGTGCTCGAGCCGGGCTCGACCGAGACCGAGTTCCAGCAGGTGGCGCGCGAGACCCCGCATCCCGGCGAATCGGCGGCCGAGGTGGTGGCCGTTGCTTTGGAGGCGCTCGGGCGCCGGCACACGGTGATCTCGGGCTGGTTCAACTGGCTGCGCACGAATGCCGCGCAGCGGCTCGCCCCGCGCCGTCTGGTGACCAGCGCCGCCGAGGAGATCATCCTCGCGCAGACACCGGAAGAGCTGCGCTGAGCCCTGCCATGAGCAAGGCAGCGCAGCGGCCGCGCAGCGAGGCGAAGCCGAGCGGAGTCCATCAAAGCTGGCTCGTCAAGTCGGATCCGGACAGCTACGGCTGGGAAGACCTGGTGAAGGACGGCGGCACGCGCTGGGACGGCGTGCGCAACGCCGAGGCGCGCAACTCGCTGGGAGCGATGCGCGCGGGCGAGCGCGTGCTCTTCTATCACTCGGGCGGCGACAAGGCCGTGGTCGGAATCGCGAAGGTGAAGAAGGCCGCCTACCCGGAGCCCGGCGCCGACGATCCCCGCTGGCTCGCGGTGGATCTCGCGCCGCTCGAGCCGTTGCCGCAGCCGGTGACGCTGGCCGCGATCAAGGCCGAGCGCTCGCTCGCGAAGATCCGCCTGGTGACGCACTCGCGGCTCTCCGTGATGCCGATCGAGGCGGACGCCTTCGAGCGGATCCTGTCGTTGGCGAGCAAGGCCGCGAAGCGGCCGCGCAGCGAGCCGCAGGCGAGCGAAGGCGGGCCCCCGCAAGGATGGAGGCCGCGCCGCAAATGACGGAGGCGGAGGTTGCGCGCGCGGGCGAGGAGGTCGCGCTGCTCGAGGGGATCCGCACCACGCGCGCGATCCGCCGCCTGCGCCCCGATCCGGTGCCGCGCGAGCTGATCCGCAAGGTCTGCGAGGCTGGCACCTTCGCTCCGAGCGGCGGCAACCGGCAGCCGTGGGTCTTCGTGGCGGTGACGGAACCTTCGCGGCGCGCCTTCGTGGCCGAGCGCTACCTGCGCGCCTTCCGGGCCTACATCGCGCCGGCGCTGGAGGCCGCCAAGCAGCCCGGCTTCGCCGAGGCGAAGCGGCGCAACATGCAGGCCGCCCTGCACCTGGCCGAGCACATGCACGAGGCGCCGGTTCACCTCTTCGTGGCGGGACGCACGCGCCGCGGCGAGCCGCAGGTGCAGGCGCTCTTCCCGGCCATCCAGAACGTCCTGCTCGCCTGCCGCGCCGTCGGCCTCGGCGCCTCGCTCACCACCGTGCACCGCAGCTACGGCGAAGAGATCGATCGCTTCCTCGGGCTCCCGAGGGAATCCCCCAGCTGCGCGCTGCTCCCGATCGGCTGGCCGCTCGGCCGCTACGGTCGCCCGCCGCGGCGCAGCGTGGACGAGTGCTTGTACTTCGAGCGGTTCGAGGCCGGCGATCAGCGCAGATAGGAATTTGCCAGCGCGTCGGCGTACTCGTTCCAGCGCGAGCCGTCGTGGGCGCGGATCCACTGCACGCGTACGCCGGGACGGGCGTTCCTGAGCGCCCACAGCTCCTGCACCAGCTCGAGGTTCGCGATCGGACCGCTCTTGCGGCGCCAGCCGCGCTTCTCCCAGCCCGCCGCCCATTCATTGAGGGTCTTCACGCACAGCTCGCTGTCGGAGTGGACGGTGACCTGCGCGTCCGCTGGGAGCATCTGGAAGGCGGTGATCAGCGCGCGCAGCTCCATCCGGTTGTTGGTGGTGGCGGGATCGCGACCATGCTTCTCCGCGAGCACGCGATCGTCCTCCACCCATACGACGCCCCAGCCGCCCGGCCCCGGGTTGCCCTCGCAGGAGCCATCCGTGAAGACGCCGGTCTTGGGGCCGGCCTGGTAGCGGGCCAGCACTTCTTCGGGCGTGAGCAGCTCGCGATCCCAGGAGCGGGCCACGGCTAGGCGCCGACGCGGAAGTGCACGACGTCGCCGTCGCGCACCACGTACTCGCGCCCTTCAAGTCTCATTTGGCCCGCGGCGCGCGCGCCCGCCTCTCCGCCCGCGGCGATGTAGTCGTCGAAGGCGATCACCTCGGCGCGGATGAAGGTGCGCTCGAAATCCGTGTGGATCACGCCGGCCGCCTGGGGCGCCAGCGCGCCCCGGCGGATCGTCCAGGCGCGGACCTCCTTGGGGCCCGCGGTGAGGAAGGTGATCAGGCCAAGTAGTTCGTAGGCGGCGCGCACCAGCAGATCGAGCCCGGGGGCGTCGAGGCCGAGGTGCGCGAGGAAGGGCCCGCGGTCCTCCGGCGACAGCTCGGCGAGCTCCGCCTCGACCTTCGCGCAGAGCCGGATCACGGCCGCCCCCGATTGCTTCGCGTGCTCCTCGAGCGCGCGCGTCTGCTCGTTGCCCTTGAGCAGGGCGTCCTCGCCGACGTTGGCGACGTAGAGGACCGGCTTGGCGGTGAGCAGGTGCAGATCCCGGAAGGCGGCCGCCTGGGCTTCGGGGACGCTGAAGGTCCGGGCGGGCTGTCCGGCGGAGACGTGCTCGAGCAGGCCGCCCAGCAGCTCGGCCTCGGCGACCGCTTCCTTGGCGCCCGTCCGGGCCGCGCGGCGCGCGCGGTCCACGCGTCGCTCCAGGGTGTCGAGGTCGGCAAGTCCGAGCTCGGTCGCGATGGTCGCCACGTCGGCCAGCGGATCCAGCTTGCCCGCGACGTGGACGACGTCCGCGTCCTCGAAGCAGCGCACCACCTGTACGATCGCGTCGGTCTCGCGGATGTGGGCCAGGAACTGGTTGCCCAGCCCCTCGCCCTTGGAGGCGCCGGCGACGAGCCCGGCGATGTCCACGAACTCGACGATCGCCGGCACCACGCGCTCGGAGTGCACGATCGCGTCGAGCGCCGCCAGCCGGAAATCGGGCACGGGCACCACGCCGAGGTTCGGCTCGATCGTGCAGAAGGGGTAGTTCTCGGCGGGGATGCCCGCGGCCGTGAGCGCGTTGAAGAGCGTGCTCTTGCCGACGTTCGGAAGCCCGACGATGCCGCAGCGCAGGGACATGGGGCGCGAAATGTCGGGGATCCGGGGCCCCGCGTCAATCGGCGGCCGCGGCCCGGTAGCCGGCGAGGAACTCGCGCTGGAACTCGTGGTAGCCGCCCGCGACGATGGCGGCGCGCGCCCTGCGCACCAGCTGCTCATAGAAGTGTACGTTGTGGATCGAGGCCAGCACCGCCGAGAGCACCTCGTTGGCGGCGAACAGGTGGTGCAGGTAGGCGCGCGAGAAGCCGCCCGCGCAGGCGGCGCAGCCACAAGAAGTATCGATCGGGTAGGCATCCCGGCGATAGCGCCGGTTGGTGATCCGGATCCGACCGCGCGCGGTGTAGAGGGCACCGCCGCGCGCGTGGCGGGTCGGGATCACGCAGTCGAACATGTCGATCCCGAAGCCGATCCCGGCCAGCACGTCCTCGGGCAGGCCCACGCCCATCAGGTAGCGGGGCCTGTCCTCCGGGAGCAGCGGCGCCGTCTGCTCCGTGATCTTGCAGAGCAGTTCGTGCCCCTCGCCGACGGAGACACCGCCGATCGCGATCCCGGGGAGATCCATCGCGGCGATCGCGCGCGCGCACTCGCGGCGCAGCTCGGGATAAACGCTGCCCTGCACGATCCCGAAGAGCGCCTGCCGGCTCTCGTGCCCGGCGTGCGCCTTCAGGCAGCGCTCGAGCCAGGCGAGCGTCCGGCGCACGCCGCTGCGCGCGAGCGCCTCGTCGGCCGGGAAGGGCGTGCACTCGTCGAAGGCCATCACGATGTCGGCGCCGAGCGCGTGCTGGATCTCGGTCGCCCGCTCGGGCGTCAGGTCCATCTCGCTGCCGTCGAGTTCGTTCTTGAAGCGCACGCCGCGATCGCTGATCTCCTTGCGGGGCAGCGAGAAGACCTGGAAGCCGCCGCTGTCGGTGAGGATCGGCCCCTCCCAGCGCATGAAGGAATGCAGCCCGCCGAGCTTGGCGACCAGCGCCTCGCCCGGGCGCAGCGCCAGGTGGTAGGTGTTGGCAAGCACGATCTCGGCGCCCGTCGCGCGCACCTGATCGGGCGTCAGCGCCTTGAGCGCGCCATGCGTGCCCACCGGCATGAAGGCGGGGGTGGCGAAGCTCCCGTGCGGAGTCGAGAAGCGGCCGGCGCGGGCAAGTCCGCTGCGGGCTTCTAATACGAACTTGAACGATTCGCGCGGCATCGGAGGGCCGGCGCGGGGGCGCTCCCCCGCTAGCGGTAGGTCCGGCGCTCGCCGCCGGTCACGCGCTTGCGGACGCGGCGGTGCTTGGCCTTGAGCTTGGCCCGGTAGCGGGCGGTCTTGCTCCGGTTGCGATGGGGGAGGGTCTTGGACTTCTTCACGAGGGTCTCCGCCACGAAGGGGGGCCCGCTAGTCTATCGGGCATGAGCGGCGGCGCCACCGAACGGATCGCGGATTTCGACCTCACGCCCGAGCAGCGGCTGGTGCGGCGCGCCGTGCGGGAGTTCGCCGAGCGCGAGCTGCTGCCCTACGTCGAGGAACACGAGCGCGCGGCGCGCTATCCGCTCGGGCTGATCGCGAAGCTGGTGCCGCTCGGCTACCTGGCGCCGATGATCCCCGAGGAATACGGCGGCTCCTTCAGCGACGTTGCCACCTACGGGATCATCTGCGAGGAGCTGGCCCGGGTCGACTGGGTGGTGGCTTCCGTCGTCTCGGTCGCCAACTCGCTGGTCGCGAGCTCGATCCTGCGCTGGGGCAGCGACGCGCAGAAGCAGCACTGGCTGCCGCGGATCGCGCGCGGCGAGGCGATCTGCTCGGCTTGCCTCACGGAGCCCGGCGGCGGCACCGACCTCGCGAACATGCGCACCACCGCCACCCCGGTGGACGGCGGCTTCCGGCTCCGGGGCAGCAAGGTCTTCATCTCGCACGCCGCGCATGCGGGGCTCTTCTTCGTGGTGGCGACCGTCGACCGCGCCCAGCAACACGAGGGCGTGACGGCCCTGCTGGTGGATCCCAAGAGCCCGGGGATCCGGATCGGCGCCTTCCCGATGCGCACGCTCCAGCGCGACAACCTGGCCGAGGTCCACTTCGACGACGTCTTCGTGCCGGCCGAGGGCCTGCTCGGTCGCGCGGGCGGCGGCTTCCCCGTACTGGGCAGCGCGCTCGACATGGGGCGCTTCTCGGTCGCGGCCCGCTGCGTGGGCCAGGCGCAGCGCTGCATCGATCTCTCGGTGGCCTACGCCACCCAGCGCGAGGCCTTCGGCCAGAAGATCGGCGAGTTCCAGATGATCCAGCAGAAAATTGCCGACATGGTCTGCCGCACCGAGGGCGCCCGCGCGATCGTCTACCGGCTGGGGCGGATGAAGGACGCCGGCGTGCAGCGCGCGAGCCTGGAGAGCTCGATGGCCAAGCTGATGGCGAGCGAGGCCGCCACCCACAACGCGCTCGACGCGATCCAGATCCACGGCGGCTACGGGCTCTCGGCCGAGTTCGAGGTGGGCCGGCTGCTGCTCGAGGCCAAGGCGCTCGAGCTCGGCGAGGGCACCAGCGAGCTGCACCGCAAGCTGATCGCGGAGTTCGCGCTGGGGATCCGCAAGCAGTGAGGAGCTTGGGATGAGCACGGATGCGAAGCGGCGCGAGCTGCTCGCGCTGATCCTCGCCGTCTCCTTCCGGCGCGGCCGGGTGAAGCTGGCGAGCGGGAAGGAGAGCGACTTCTATCTCGATCTGCGCCAGACGCTGATGCGCCCGCGCGGCGTCGCGCTGGCGGGAGAGCTGATACTTGACTGCCTGCGCCAGGGCCCGCCGGTGGACGCGGTGGGCGGGATGGCGGTGGGCGCCGTGCCGCTGGTCGCGGCCGTGCTGGCCGCCTCGGCGGCGCACGAGCCGGACTCGAAGCTGGTCGGCTTCTTCGTGCGCAAGGAGACCAAGTCGCACGGGCTCGGCCGTCGCATCGAAGGTGGCTTCGCGCCCGGGCAGAGCGTCGCGCTGGTGGAGGACACCGTCACCACCGGCGGCTCGACGCTCGAGGCCCTCGCCGCCGTCGAGGGGGAGGGCGGCAAGGTCGCCCGAGTGCTCTGCCTGGTCGACCGCGGAGAGGGAGCAGCGGCTGCCTTCGCCGCCCGCGGGATCGCGCTCGAATCCCTGTTCACGCGAGCCGACCTTCCCGTTTGACGGAACTCTCGTTCCTCGACGAGAGAAATCTTTTTCCCACCGGCGCCGAAGCAATTCCTACAAGCTTTCGACACTGCACGGTTTTGCGCGCTTGGCCCGCCTGATGCATAGCGTGAGGCTTCCCGCTTTGGGAAGGGGAGAAACAGGATGCGCCTTGCAAGAACTCTCGGCACGGCTGCTGCTGCGGTTGCTCTCACCGTCTTCGCTGCTCCCGCTGGTGCCACGATCATCAATCTGTACGCCAATCTCGATGGTGCCCAGGAGACTCCGCCGGTCGTGACGCCGGCCACCGGCAACGCGACCATCACCTACGACGACGTTCTCAATCTTCTGAGCTGGACGATCAACTACTCGGGTCTCCTCGGTACCTCCACCAACGCACACTTCCATGGTCCGGCTGCGGTGGGCGTGGGACCCGCTGGCGTTCGCGTGGGGATCCCGTTCACCGCCGGGTTGACCGCGGACACGCTGATCGGCTCCGCGACGATCAGCGAGGCCTTCGAGACCGAGCTGTTGGCTCAGCTCTGGTACATCAACATCCACAGCACCGTCGCTGGCGGCGGCGAAATCCGCGGCCAGGTGATTCCCGAGCCCGGCACGTTGCTGCTGATGGGACTGGGGCTGCTTGCGGTTGCTGCGAGGCGTCGGCCCCGGTACGGCTGATCCCGGAAAGCAGCGACCCTCGGTGTCCCAGCGAGCCGCCCGCGCTCGGGCGCGGGCGGCTCTTCCTTTGAGTAGAGTGCTGCGTCGGGATCTCGCGCGAGGAGACGCCGATGCACCTCAACCTGGGCTCGATCCTCCAGGCGAGCGCGGACGCCCGGCCCGATCACGTCGCGATCCGGCTCGGCGAGCAGGCGCTCCGCTACCACGAACTCGACCGCGCCGCCCGCGGCGTTGCTGCGGCCCTGCGCGCGCGCGGCCTCGCCCCCGGCGACCGCGTCTGTCTGCTGGTGCCGAACGTCCCGGATTTCACGATCGCGTACTTCGGGATCCTCTACGCCGGCTGCACCGTGGTGCCCCTGAACGTGCTCTGCGCGGCGCCGGAGGTCGCGTACTTCCTCCAGGATTCGGAATCGCGCCTGCTGATCGCCCATCCCCTGTTCGAGGCGGCCGCGCGCGCGGGGGCCGAGGCAGCCGGCGCGTCCGTGCTGTGGGCGGGGAAGACCGGGGCGGGGAGCCTCGCCGAGCTGGCCGCCGCGCCCCCGTTGGCCGCCCTCCAGCCGACACTGCCCACCGACACCGCCGTGATCCTCTACACCTCGGGCACCACCGGCAAGCCCAAGGGCGCCGAGCTCACGCATTCGAACCTCTTCATCAACTGCGCGATGGTGGTGCCGCGGCTGCTCCCGCTCCGCGAGGACGACGTCGCGCTCGCGGCGCTCCCGCTCTTCCACTCCTTCGGCCAGACCTGCATCCAGAACGCCGCGATCGCCGCCGGCGGCACCTTCACGCTGCTCCCGCGCTTCAGCCCCGAGGAGGCCTTCGCGATCATGGAGCGCGACCGCGTCACGCTGTTCGCGGGCGTCCCGACCATGTACTTCGCGCTGCTCCACCACGAGCCGAAGCGCGCGCCGGATCTCTCGGCCCTCAAGTACTGCATGGCCGGCGGCTCGGCGATGCCGGTCGAGGTGATGCGCGCCTTCGAAGCGAAGTTCCCCGTGAAGATCCTCGAGGGCTACGGCCTCTCGGAGACCTCGCCGGTGGCGAGCTTCAACGTGCTCCACCGCCCGCGCAAACCCGGCTCGATCGGCTATCCGGTCTGGGGCGTCGAGATGTGCATCCAGGACGACGCCGACCGTCCGGTCGCGGACGGCGAGCCCGGCGAGATCTGCATCCGAGGCCACAACATCATGAAGGGCTACTGGAAGAGACCGGACGCGACCAAGGAGAGCCTGCGCAGCGGCTGGTTCCACTCCGGCGACATCGGCGTGCGCGACGCCGACGGCTCCTACCGGATCGTCGACCGCAAGAAGGACATGATCATCCGGGGCGGCTTCAACGTCTACCCGCGCGAGGTCGAGGAGGTGCTCTACGCGCACCCCTCGATCCTGGAAGCCGCCGTGATCGGCGTCCCCCACGAGAGCCACGGCGAAGAGGTGAAGGCCGTGATCGTGCCCCGCGAGGGGAGCGGCCTCACCCGCGAGGCCGTCACCGATTGGTGCAAGGATCGGCTTGCCGCCTACAAGTACCCGCGCATCGTCGAGTTCTCGGAGGGCCTGCCCAAGGGGCCGACAGGGAAGATCCTGAAGCGCGAGCTTCGCTAGCGGGCGCTCGCGCGCTCGATCTCCCGCCAGCGGAAGGGCGACGCGAGCTGCGACAGGAAGTCGCGCGGGAAGGCGTCGAGGCCCTCGATTCCGATCTCGTCCACCTCGCGGTCTTTCGGGTGGTAGTAGGTCCCGAAGACCAGATCCCAGAAGATGAAGCTGTCGCCAAAGTTTTTGTCGGCCTCGGCGCGCGAGCGCGAGTGGTGCCAGCGGTGGACGGGCGCGGCGCTGAAGAGGTAGTTGAAGGGCCCGAGCCGGAAGTCGATGTTCGCGTGCTGGAAGAGCCCGATCACGGCGTCGCTCAGCACCGAGAGCGCGAGCAGCTCGGGGCCCGCGCCCACCACGGCGAGCGGGAGCAATCCGAAGCAGGCGCGGAAGACGTGCTCGAGCGGATGCGCGCGGGTGGCGTTCAGCCAGTAGAGACGCTCGGCGCTGTGGTGGGTGGCGTGCAGGCGCCAGAGCCACGGCACCTGGTGCAGCCAGCGGTGCGGCCAGTAGGCGAAGAGCTCGACCAGCGCCCAGGCCAGCGGGAGCTGCGCGAGCAGCGGCCAGCCGTGCGGCCAGAGCGCGAGGCCCCAGCGCTGCGAGATCGCGCTCGCGATCCAGACGCCGACCGCGGCGACCAGCGAGCGCATCACGCCGATCACCGCCGAGGTGCTCGCCAGATACGCCGCGTCCGCGCGCAGGTCGCCGCGAGGCTGGTTCCACTCGGTCCGGTAGGGGAGCACGCGCTCGAGCCAGGCCACCCAGAGGATGCTCGCGATGAAGAAGGGCGGGATCAGCGCGGTGGGAGGCGCGCCGAGCCGCATCGCGAAGACCGCGCCGCCGAGCACGGCGGCCAGCGTGCCGGGCATCACCGTGAGCGAAGCGATCTGGCGGAGCGACTGCATCATGCTCGCCAGATTCTATCCCGCCTGCAATCACGCTTGCAGGGGGGATGCACTTCGGCTGCGCCGATTGCGACCGTCAGCTGATTTACGCTTGCCAGGATTTCACAATGGTGCGTAAGATCGCCGACGGATCGGGGACCCCCGACACGACTGCATCGGCGTCCGAAGCAGATTCACTCGACGGTGCTGCGGCCCTGCGGTCGCGGAAGGAGATGCGAATGCTCAGCCGAGCGAGCTTTCTCAGCTTCGTCTTCCTGATCTGCGCCCTGGCGTGCCAGCAGGGTCCGGGTGGCGTGAGCGACCCGGAGACGGCGGTCTTCCCCAACGAGGCGCGCCTCGGCGGCACCATCGCCATCGCGATCGACTCCAATTACATCCCCGCCTACGACGTCGCGGAGCGTTATGACATCTCCCCCGATGGCGTGGAGGCGTGGGTCCGAGATGATCTCGGCACGGAGATCGCGGCAACCGTGCGCGCCGTCTTCCCGCTGGCGCCCGCGCGGTCGAGCCTGGCGGCGCCCACGACGCCCGGCCGCTGGGTCACGATTGCGCTCGTCGATCTGCCGTCGAGCGGCCTTTCCGTGCCCTCGGACGAGGCTCGCGTCCGCGTCACGGTCGACGTATCCGGAGCTCCAGTCGATGTCTCGAAGGGCACGATCCGCCTGGTGGGCGCGGGGGGCACCCCCTGGCTTCCGCCCACGCCGGGCTACCCGGCGCTCGAGGAGGAGTTTGAAACGCGCTCCCTGCTGCGCCTGCGTGCGGTGCGCCGGAATCCGCAGTCGGGGAGCACGACCGGCCCGGCGGATGCCTTCATCGACAGCTGGGAGATCGGCGGGCTCGAGCTCGAGGTCCAGTATCCCGACTGTCTCGAAGCGCCGGACGCCTACCCGAACAGCGAAGCGGATCACGCCACCACGCTGGTGGGTCCCGGCGGAACGCCCGAGTCCGGCACGCAGACGCGTCGCATCGTGCTGCTCGCTCCCGGCGGCTTCCGCGTGCAGCGCCCGATCGACCCGTTCGGCGTCTCCTCGCCAGCCTCCGCCGGAGAAGGCCCGATCCTCGATCTCGCCTTCGACCGCGTCACCGGCGGCAGCACCTGCGCCGAGATCGGCCCGGCGGACTTCGAGATCCGCAGTCTCTTCGTCAGCGGCAAGAACGGCGAGACGCTGATCGACCGCCGAAGCGGCGACACCGACAGCTCGGCGCTCTTCACCACGTTCGTGATCGACGCCGAGCCGTCGTGAGCGCTCGCCTGCGCGGGGCGCTTCTGATGCTCGCGGTGCTGCTCGCGCCGGGGGGCGCGTCCGCCGCGTTGCGGGGCGACGTCGATCTCGACAACAAGGTCGACACGGCCGACGTGGCGGTGCTGGCGCGCTACGTGAGCGGCGAGATCACGCTCTCGCCCGCTGCCCTCGTCGTAGCGGATATCGGCCCGGTGGTGAACGGAATTGCCGTCCCCGATGGCCTGGTGGACCTGCGCGATCTGGTGGTGCTCTCCCGCCTCGTCGGGCGCCAGATCGGGCCCCTGCCGCCCGTGCTCAACGCGATCGCTGCGCCAGGTCCGAATCAAGCGGTGCAGATCACCGGAACCGCGGCGTCCGGCGCGACCATCCAGCTGTTCGTGAACGGAGAAGAGCGCGAAATGAGCGCGACCGCGACGGGGGGGTCGTTCACGTTCACGAACGTCGCGCTCACGGCTGGCGCAAACGACGTCTACGCGGTCGCGAGGCTGAACGGTCTCACCAGCGGTCCCTCGAACACCCGAAGCGCCACGCTCCAGGACACCGCTCAGCGAAACCCCGCGCTGAACCCCGTCGGGACCGTCGTCTGGACTCCCGGCAATACCCCTCCCTACCAGGGCGCCTTCGTGATCAACGGCACGCTCACGATCGCGTCGACGGCCAAGCTGATCCTGGCTCCTGGCACCGAGCTCCGCTTTGCGACCGCTGCCTCGAAGCTCGTCGTGAACGGCCAGCTCCTGGTGCAGGGTGCGGAGGGTCACCTGGCCAAGCTGACGTCGACCGGCTCGACCGCGCGCGGCGCGTGGACCGGAATCGAGGTCCTGGCGGGAAGCCAGGGCAGCGTGATCCGCTACGCGACGATCGAGTATGCGCAGCGCGGGGTGAAGATCAGCGGCTGTGCAGGAGCGGCCTGCTCCCAGGCCACCGTCCGCCGGAGCGTGATCCGCGAGTTCTCGCAAAGCGGCGTCGAGGTCGCGATCTCGTGCGCGGCGACGATCATGTACAACACCATCGACAACTCCGCGGGTGCGCGGCTGGGCACCGGGATCTCGTTGTCGTCCACCGCCTTCGCCTGGATCGACAGCAACACCGACATTCGCGGGGCGGTCACCGGCATCGCGATCAGCAACTCGTCTCCCACGGTCAGGGCCAATACGATCCGTTACAACAACACCGGGATCTCGATCTCGGGCTCGGTCTCGAACGCTCTGATCAATGCCGGCAACGTCATCACCGGGAACAAGACGGGAATCCAGACCAGCACGCTCTGGAAGTATGGCTACCCGACAGGGCAGATGGCGGTTCCGATCATCAACCGCAACGCCATCTTCGACAACGTCTGGGCCACTCCTCCCCTGCCGGCGCCTCCCGAGCTGAGGAATTTCGAAGCGTACATGGACCAGTTCTACACGCTCCCCATCAACGCGCGAGAGAACTGGTGGGGCACCACGAATCTGGCCGGGATCGGGGCGACCATCCTCGACAAGGCGGACGGGCCCACCACGCGTCCCCAGGTCGACTACTCCTCGTATCTCGACGCCCAGGGCGGCGAGCCGTTCGAGGGCCTCCTCACGGGCGTCCTGACGGTGAACCGAACGCTCGATCCGCTGATCCCGTACACGGTGATCGGGCCGTACGTCGTGCAGGCGCCGGCCGTGCTCACGATTCCCGCGGGCACGACCCTGCGTTTCGAGAGCGGCGCGAAGCTGCGGGTCGAGGGGACGCTCGACGTGAACGGCACCAGCGCGAATCAAGCCAGGTTCACGCCCCTCGGCGCGAGTCCCCTGCCGGGCGCCTGGCTCGGGATCGAGATCGCGGGCGCTGGCGCCATCGCCGACATCGATCAGGCCCTGATCGAGTACGCGAAGACCGCGGTCAGCGTCGACCAGGCGGACGCGGTCACGATCTCGAACAGCCGGATCGAGCGCTTCAAGGAAAAGGGCATCGCAATGGCGGGGGTCGGGGCGACGGCGCTCGTCTCGGGGAACACGATCGACAGACTGATTGCGCGCGACCCGGCGGTCCAGGAGGTGGGCATCGACCTCGTGGATTCTTCCCCGATGGTCACTGCGAATGTGATCCATACGACCGACATCGGGATCCACATCTATGGCAACTCGCAGCCCCACCTCGGCAGCCTCGGCCCCCCGCTGGTGCCCGGCAACGTGATCTCGGGAAACGGGGTGGGCGTGCTACTCGAGGGAACCGTCGAGATCGGCCACGATCCACAGCCCGTCTTGAACCGGAACGACATCTACGGAAACGACAGCTGGAACCTCGAGACGAGGAACTTCTCGCCGGGCTTCAACGTGGTGCTCGACGCGCGGCAGAACTGGTGGGGGACGAGCGATCTGACGGCGATTCGAGCCAAGTTCGGGCCGGACGCGTTCGACGAGCCGATCGCCTTCGACCTCGCGGGCTACCTGAACGGGCCTGGCGGAAGCCCCGCGCCGGGCTCGACGCCCGCCATGAACACGCTGCTGCACGGGATCACGCCGCACGGCGGCGTGCGCGCGTTCGCGCCCACCCTCGGCGAGCAGGCGCGGATCGATTTCGCGACGACGCTCGCCGCGGACGTCACCCTCGAGATCCTCACCGAGCGGGTGTTCGACGCCTCGGGCCAGCCGACGATTCCCCGCGTGCTCGTCGCGACGCAGGCGCAGACGGGGGTGAACGGCGTCTCGTTCTTCCAATGGAACGGCCGCGATCAGCTCGGGGCCCTGGTTCCCGACGAGGCCTACACCTACCGGCTGACGGCGACGGGCGGCGGCATGACGAGTTCGTTCGATCCCGGGCTGAATCCCAATGACGGGCATCCCGTCGCGACGGTTCCCCTCTCGTACGACGTCTACCGGAACGACCTGCTCGACTTCAGCGTGAACCTCATCCAGGGGAGCTGGGAGACCGCGCCCTACCCGTCGCGCGCCACGATCCTCGTGGAGCCCCAGCTGGGCTCGCCGAGCTTCACGCCGGTCGTGATCGCCGAAGGCCGGCCCCTGGAGAACATGCTGCCGTCCCAGTTCGTCTTCGACGGCCGCCGCGCCGACGGGGCCTTGATCACCGAGCCCGATGGAGACCCCTACACGAGCCCGATTCGAATCCGGAGCAGGGACCGCCGGGTCATGCGCCCGAACTACCTGATCGTGCATCGCACGAAGCCCGAGGTGCAGGGCACGGCGCCGCCCAAGATCGAGGTCGAGTCGATCCCGTACTTCGTGACCCACAGCTACGACCAGGTGACGCGCTTCTCCTTCCGCATCGACCAGAACGCTCATGTCGAAGTAAAGATGCTGAAGCCGGGCTTCGGCGATCCCGACGACCCGAATGCCGTGCTCGGCGTTCTGCCGATCGTCGGGTCGCCCGCGCAGCCGCTGGCCGCGGGCACGCCGTACAGCGTCGAGTGGCGGGGTTACGCCTTCGATACCCCGGCCGCGAACGCGCCAGCAAACGGCAACTACAGCTTCGCGATCAAGGCGACGAGCGCGGTCGACCCTGCCTTCTTCAGCGTGTATCGCGGTGTCGTCCAGGTGCGGAGGTGAAGGTGGAAACGCGCCGGGCTCTTCTCGTCGTCTCGCTCGCCCTCGTGCTGGGCGCGAGCGCGGCACGAGCGGGGGATTTCTTCGAGAATGCGAACTCTGGAAAGCCGGTGGTCACGCTCGATCCCCCGCGCAAGTGCGACGTCTCGCCCCCGTGCCCGTGCGCGGGCAAGGGCGAAAGCGGCGCCGAGACCGGACGCGCGAACGCCTGCTTGGACAAGGTAGGCGGCGGGAACCCGGGAGAGACGAGCCCCAGCGGTGACGGCGCCGATCCGGTCGAGCTCTTCACGGGGGCCTTCGAGCACGAGGTCGTGGATCTCGAGCTCCCCGGCGTCGTCCCCATTCGCTTCATCCGGCGCTACGACAGCCGCTCGGACTACGACTCGCCGCTCGGCTACGGCTGGTCCTTCAACTACGACATGCGGCTCTACCGTTTCCCCGCGAACCGCGTGGTGGTGCGCAGCGGCTGCGGCGACCGCAACCCCTACACGCTGACCGGCGGCGCCTACGCGCTCGCCGACCCCGAGCGCGGGCGCGCCCCGACGCTCGTCGAGGCGACGCCCGGCAACTTCATTCTCAGCTACCGCAGCGGGGAGCGCGCGATCTTCGGCGCGGGCGGCTTGCTCGAGAAGCTCGAGGATCCGCAGGGCAACCGGCTCGAGTTCGAGTACCTGCCCGAGAAGGCCCTCCAGGGAACCAGCAAATTCAGCCCCACCCCGAACGCCGTGATGACGGTCGCCTACGTGCGCCCGCTCTCGAAGGTGAAGGAGTGGACGCTGCTTCAGGGCTACACGGGCCGCGAGGTGACGCTCGAGTACGACGCCACCACGGGACGGCTCACGAAGCTCGTCGCCTCCGACGGCCGCGAGGTCAGCTACGCGCACCAGGACGCGACGCTCGAGCCCAGCTACCGCGGGAACCTCGCGAAGGTGACGGGCCTCGAGGGCCTCGTCGAGGAATACCGCTACGAGGACGCGAGCGGCGACGCCCACAACCTGACGTTCGTGCGCGAGAGCCAGTGGGTGGCGCCGCTCGGCAACCAGTACGACACCCAGGACCGCGTCACGATCCAGCAGCGCGGAGCCCTCTACTGGACGATCGCCTACAGCGGGAACAGCCTCCGCACGCTCACGCGCCAACGCCTCTCGGAGACGCCGGTGCCTCCGCCCGCGGTGACGACCTTCCAGTTCGACGCGGTGGGCCACCTCACCCAGAAGATCGACGCGATGGGCAACAAGCTCGAGTACACCCGCCCGGCCGGGAGTCCCCACGTCGACCTCGCGAAGGTCTGGAAGGCGGGCGCGCCCCTCACGCTGCACAAGCAGGCCGACCTCGACTTCGACACCGCCGGCAACCTCACGCAGCGCAGGATCACGCTCGACTCGGGCGAGATCCTCACCGAGAATTGGAGCTACGACCACGACCAGGTGGCGAGCTACCAGATCGTCTCGAGCGCGTCCTCCCAGGTCTTCCGCACCGAGTACACCTTCTACCGCGACGGCCCGAACCCGACCGATCGCCCGATCAACGTGAAGGAGATCAAGCGCCAGAAATCCGGCGGAGGCTTCGAGACGACGCTGCTCGCCTACGACGGCAACGGCCAGCTCGAGACGATCACGCCCCCGGCGGTGGTCCCCGCCGACGGCCTCGTGATCCGCCGCAGCTACTACGGGGCGAGCGAGCCCGGCGGGGGCCCGGGGCTGCTGAAGACGATCTCTCTCGAGCTGGGCGGCACCCCCGATCCCCACCTCGCGCGCGCGTTCACCTGGGACGCGCGGGGTAGCCTCGCGAGCACGACCGACGCGCGAGGCGCCACCACGACGACCACCTTCGACGCCCGCGGGAGGCTCACGAGCACGACCAACGCCCTGGGCGAGCAGACGCTGCTGACCTGGCGCGGCCCGAACGAGACGAGCCCCGACACGACGTTGCCAGGCCCACACCTGACCCGCATCGAGCGGGGCCGCACCGTCGCCGACGGCGCTGGCCGTGTGACGCGCCTTCGCTGGAGCGTCCACGGGGAGCTCAAGATGATCGAGCGCCAGACCACGCCCGGCGCCTACCAGACCTTCGCCAGCTACACCTACGACACCGAGGAGCGACGCAAGACCGCGACCGACGCGCGCGGCCGCACCACCAGCTTCGGCTGGGACGCCCTGCGCCGGCTCACCAGCGTGACCGACGCGGCCACGCCCGCGAGCACGACCACGTTCGTCTACGACGCGGTGGGCAACCGCACCAAGATCACGGACGCGCTGAACCGCGTCACCAACTTCGTCTACGACGACGCGGATCGCCTGATCCAGGTGCAGGCCCTCGGCCCCAACCCCGACGAGATCACGAGCTTCCGCTACGACGCCGCCGGCAACCTGACGAAGGTGACCGACCCGAAGGCCCAGGAG
>DATBRV010000072.1:0-9112 GCA_036560145.1 Myxococcota bacterium | reverse complement strand
GAGGCATATCGCTGGCCCTGGATGCTCTGCTTGCTCGTGTCGGTTCCGAACGAGCCCGTACTCTGCCACACGACGACGAAGTCACCGTCGGCATCCGCCGCGACGGAAGGATCGGTCTGGACGCCCGGCGTGGAAGGGCTGACCTGGAACTCTGCGCCCTGCGCCGATCCGTCCGACGCGTAGCGCTGGCCTCGGAGCCTGGGGTCGGCGATTCCAGGCCAGTCATAGTCGAACCACACCACGACGAAGTCCCCATCGGAATCCGCCGCCACGGCGGGACGGTACTGATTGCCCGTCGTGTAGGTATTGACCTGGAACTGCGCGCCCTGCGCCGCGCCGTTCGAGGCATATCGCTGGCCCTGGATGCTCTGCTTGCTCGTGTCGGTTCCGAACGAGCCCGTACTCTGCCACACGACGACGAAGTCACCGTCGGCATCCGACGCTACCCGGACGTAATCCTGGGTGAGCGACGTGTAGGTGTTGACCTGGAACTGTGCGCCCTGCGCCGAGCCGTCCGAGGCGTAGCGCTGCCCCTGGACGCTGCTGATGCTCGTGTCCGTTCCGGGCGACCCGTTGCTCTGCCACACCACGACGAAGCGGCCGTCGGCACTCGCAGCGACGGATGGAAAACGCTGGGCGATCGTCGTGTAGGTATTGACCTGGAATTGCGCGCCTGCGGGACTGGGCGCTTGCGCGTCCGCCGGGAGCGCCGCCGCGAGGCTGAGGCTCCACAGCGCCGTCCAGGACACGAGCCGGTTCGCAGCGCGGATCGGTTCCTGCAAGATCGGCGCCCTCCATGCCCAGCTTCTGCGGCAACCGATCGATCGTCAAGGCTTTTTTCCTGGACTTTCGCTCGCGAGAGCGGGTCGGGCCCTAGCCCGCGAGCGCCTCGGCCTGCGCCACCAGATCCTCGAGCAGCGAGAGGCCGCCGCTCCAGAAGGTCAGGTCGCCGACGTTCAGGCCGACGCGCGCGAGCAGACGCTCCGGCGTGTCAGATCCGCCCGCGCGCAGCAGCTCGAGGTAGCGCGGTACGAAGGCGTCGCCTTCCTCGTCGTAGCGGCGCAGCAGCGCCAGCACCAGCAGCTCGCCGAAGGCGTAGGCGTAGCAGTAGAAGGGGGAGTGCACGAAGTGGGGGATGTAGAGCCACCACCACCCGTAGTCCTCGGAGAGCGCGACCGAATCGCCGAACATGGGGCGATTTGCGGCCAGCCAGAGCTCGTTCACGCGCGGGATCGGCAGCTCGCCTTCGCTGCGGCGCGCCGCGTGCAGCGACTGCTCGAAGCGGGTCATCGCCACCTGCCGGAAGACGGTCGCGAAGGCGTCCTCGATCTTCCCGCACAAGAGCGCCAGCCGGACTTCGGGATCGGATTCCTCGCGCAGCAGGCGCCGGAAGACCAGCATCTCGCCGAACACGCTCGCCGTCTCCGCCAGCGTGAGCGGCGTATCCTGCTCGAACAGCCCCCGCGGCGCCGCCAGCGATTGATGCACGCCGTGGCCGAGCTCGTGGGCGAGCGTCATCACGTCGCGCTGGTTGCCGGTGTAGTTGAGCAGCACGTAGGGGTGCACGCTCGGGAGCGTGGAGGCGCAGAAGGCGCCGCCGCGCTTGCCCTCGCGCAGCTCCGCGTCGATCCAGCGCCGCTCGAAGAAGGCTTCGGCGACGCCCGCCAGCTCGGGCGAGAAATCGCGGTAGGCGGCGGTCACGATGGCGCGCGCGTCGCTCCAGCTTTGCGTGCCGCCCTTCTCGGCGAGCGGCGCGTAGCGGTCGAAATCCTCGAGCTGTGGGATCCCGAGCAGCCGCGCCTTGAGCCGGTAGTAACGCGCGACCAGCGGGTAGTGCGCGACGCAGGCCGCCAGCAGCGCGTCCACGCTGGTCGGGTCGATCTCGTTCGCCAGATGGCGGGAGGCGAGGGGATCCGGGTAGCGGCGCAGCCGGTCGTCGACGGCCTTGTCCTGGACCAGCGTGTTGAAGATGAAGGCGAGCGGCCGCGCGTTGCTGCGCAGGCCCTCGGTGAGCGAGCGCGCGGCCTCGCGGCGCAGCTCGCGCTCGGGCACGTAGAGGAGCGAGAGCACCTCCTCCTCGCCGAGCTCGCGCGTCTCGCCCGCGTGCTTCACCTGGAATCGCATCGAGGCCACCATCTCGTCGAAGAGGCGCGAGAAGGCGCGCCGCCCGGTGTTGGCGAGCTCCTCGACGAGTTTCTCTTCGGACTCGCCCAGCACGTGCGGCCGGTAGCGGCGCATGGATTCGAGGAAGTGCCGGCGCTGCGCGAGCGCCGGATCCACGAGCAGGGCGCCAGCGGCGCCGTCCTCGAGGCCCACCCACTCGAGCTCGAAGAAGACCAGCGCGTTTCGGATCTCGGTGCTGCGCTCCTGCACGCGCTGGAGCAGCGCGCCGTGGCGCGGCGCGCTGGTGTCGGCGGCGAAGAGCAGCTGCGCAAAACAGGCCGGCCGGGCCGCGCGCTCGCCGAGCGCCTCGAGCTCCGCCACCGCGGCGGAGAGATCGTGCGCGGAGAGCTTGCCGACGCCTCCGCGGTGTCGCTCGGCGAAGCGCTGCGCACCCGCGAGGGCCGCCGCGAGATCCGCTTCGATGCGCGGATCCTCGGGGCCCGCGTAGAGATCCGCGAGATCCCAGCGCACGCCCGCCGCGAGCCCGCCCGTCTGCGCTTCCGCTGCCGCCAAGCTGTTGTCTCCGTCGCTGGAAGGGCCGGCCAGCATACCGCGGTAGACTGGCGCGCACGATGCGCGCGATCCTGCACGCCGACATGGACGCCTTCTACGCATCGATCGAGCAGCGCGACCGGCCGGAGCTGCGGGGCCGGCCCGTGATCGTGGGCGGGACGGGGCCGCGCGGCGTCGTCTCGGCGGCGAGCTACGAGGCGCGCCGCTTCGGCGTGCACTCGGCGCAGCCGACCGGTCTTGCGCGCCGCCTCTGCCCGGAGGGCGTCTTCCTGCCGGGCGAGATGGCGAAGTACACGCGCGAATCGGGGCGGATCTTCGAGATCTTCCGCCGCTTCACCCCCCTCGTGGAGGGCCTCTCGCTCGACGAGGCCTTCCTCGACGTGACCGGCACCGAGCGCCTGTTCGGGCCGCCGCGCGCGCTGGCGCAGCGCCTGCGCGCGGAGATCCGCGCCGAGACCGGACTTGCCTGCTCGGTCGGCATCGCCCCCGTCAAGCTGGTGGCGAAGATCGCGAGCGACGTCGCCAAGCCCGACGGCGTGGTCGAGGTGCCTCCCGGATCCGTGCGCGAATTCCTGGCGCCGCTGCCCGTCGGCCGGATCTGGGGCGTGGGCCCGGTGGCGCAGGCGCGGCTCGAGGCCGCCGGCATCCCCAGCATGGGCGCGCTGGCCGCCGCCGATCCGGTTCGTTTGGAGGCGCTGCTCGGCGATTGGGGCCTGGCGGCGGCGCGGCTCGCGCGCGGCGAGGACCTGCGCGAGGTGGAGCCCTGGCGCGAGCCGGTTTCGTATAGCGAGGAGAACACCTTCGCCGAGGACGTCTCCGACCGCGAGCTGCTGGGGCGCACCCTGCTCGCCCATGCGGAGGCGGTCGCGCGGCGGCTGCGCCGCGACCAGCTGCGCGCGCGCAGCGTCGTGCTCAAGCTCAAGCTCGGCCGCCGCCGCTCGGCGGGGCCCCGCGGCTTCCCGGTCGTGACGCGCCACCAGACCTTGTCCGTGGCCACCGACGACGGCGCCGCGATCGCCGAGGCGGCGCGCCGGCTGCTCGCGCGCGCGAATCCGAGCGAGCCGGTGCGGCTGCTCGGCGTGGGCGCGACCAACCTGGTGCCGGCGGCGGATCCGCAGCTCTCGCTGTTCGGGCCGCCCGACGCAGCGTTGCGTCGGGATCGCTTGAACCGCGCGCTCGACGCGCTGCGGGACCGTTTCGGTCCGGGGGCGGTGACGCGCGGGACGGCGCGCGACGTGGATCGCGCGGGGCTCTCGCTTCAGCGCAAGCGGGGCGAGGCGGACGAGGCGTCCGGCTGAAACTCCGCGCGGCGCGATTGTTTTTGCCAGCGATAGACGCGCATCGGCGGCATGTTCAGGATCTCGGTCTGCACCTGCGCGCGCCCGAAGACGCGGCGGCCCAGGCTCTCGACGCGGTCGCGCACCTGGTAGGCGACGAACAGACCGCCGGGCTCGAGCGCGTCGTAGACGGAGCGCAGGATCTGCTCGCCCACGCTGCGCGCCATGGTCGAGAAGGGGATGCCCGAGAGGATCACGTCCGGCGCCGGCAGCCCGTGCTGCCGCAGGGCGGACTCGATCTCGGAAGCGCTGCCCTCGTGCACGATCAGGCGCGGATCCGGCGTCCGGCGCAGCAGCTCGACGAAGCGGGGATCGATCTCGATCGCGAGCAGCCGCGCCGTGGGCGGCAGGGCTCTCAGCAGGGCGCGGGTGGTTCCCCCCGTCCCGGGGCCCAGCTCGACCACCAGCGACGCGGTCGCGACCTCGGCCGCGCGCACGATCCTGCGCTCGAGAAAGCGCGAGCTCGGGATGATCGAGCCCACCTGTTTCGGACTCTTGAGGAAGCCCTGCAAGAAGGCGAAGCGATGATCGGGCTGGAGGCGGATGCGGGTCTTCGAATCCATGCTCACCCCTGCTTTGCGGCTTCTGCGGTGTAGCCGCGGCTCGTCGCCGGGTCAAGCAGCCGGGTTTCAGTCATAGACCCCGTCGATCTGCCAGCGCCGCTCGAGATGGTCGAAGCGCAGGCGCGCGACGCTGCCGTCGCTGGTCTGCACGTCGAAGTAGTCATAGGCAAAGCGCTGCTCGCGCGACCACCAGCCTCCGGTCGTGCGCCAGGGCCCCGCGATCTGGACCACGCGGCCGCTCGCCACCGCACTGCGGATCCACTCGGGCCGGCCGTGCTGCGTGCGGACCTCGGCCACCACCGGCGGGCGCAGCGCCCGCACCGCGAGCACGTGCATCTGGCCTTCGACGCGGGAAGCATGAGCACGCTTCGATGGAAGGAAAGGAACCAGGCCGAATGCGTCCGGGCGATGGTCGTCGGCGACCTCCGGGGCGCCGACGCGTTCGCCGCCGCTCAGGGCCGCCAGCTCGGCGAGGATGCGGCCGAGCGCGGCGGGAGCGGGGCCCGCGGGGCGGAAGAGGTCGAGCTGGTCGCGGGGTAGGGGGCGCCCCTCGGTCTCGAGCGCGGCGGCCAGCACGGCGGCTGCGGGCGGCCGCGCTTCCAGGCTCCCGCACAGCAGGCGCACGAGCACGCGCAGATCGAGGGTCGGTGCGGCCAGGCCGATGCGCCGCGCGTCGCGCCCGCCGCCGTCGAGCGAGAGCAGCAGTCCCAGCTCGCCGCAGGCGAGCCGGCGCGCCTCCAGCCGCGCGAGCAGGCGCGAGAGCAGGCCCTGGAGCACGAAGCCCAGCGCCTCCAGGCGCTCCACCGCGAACTCGAGATCGATGGCTTCCGAGAAGCGCGAGGGCTCGGGGACGGGCAAGGGCAGCTCCGGCTCCTCGCCGCGTGCGAGCGCGATCAGCCGCAGCACGGGCGGCCCCAGGCGCGCGCCGAGACCGCGGCGCGGGAGCCGCAGCAGATCGCGCAGCGTGCGCACGCCCAGGCCCGAGAGCGTCTCGGCCAGGGCGTCGTCCGGATCCAGCAGGTCGATGGGCAGGGGCGCCAGCCAGGCGCTCTCGGAGCCCGGGGGCAGCACGCAGACCTCCCCCGCGGCGCCTCCCAGCCGGCGCGCCGCCAGATGCGCCACGCAGCGCGAGGAGGCGATCGCGACGCAGCCGGGCAGCCCGAGCGCGCCCGCCCGTGCGGCGAGCGCAGCGGCGAAGCCGGACTCGGAGCGAAACAACGGTGTGACGCCCGAGGCGTCGAGCAGCACGGCGGCTTCGGCGGCGTAGACCCCCGAGGCCCGGGGCGCGAGCAGGGCGCGCGGGGCGCAGCCGAGCGCGGCGTCGAGCAGCGCGTCGCGCGCCGTCTGCTCGAGCGCGGGCGAGAGGACGCGCACGCGCAGCTCGCTGCACAGCGCGCGGGCGTGCGCGACGGAGCCCAGCCTGCGCACGCCCTGGCGCGCCGCCTCGGGCGAGATCCCGATGATCTCGGCGCGCGGGCCCGGGCCCGAGGCCAGGGCCAGCGGGAGGCCCGCGAGCTCGGGCTCGGCGCGCAGCTGGGCCGCGAGGGGGAGATCGGGCACCAGACAGCACGCCACGCGCATGTTTCATGCCGCCGGTTGACCGTGCAGGCGCACCGAGACGGGGCGCGCGGCCGGGCCGGCGCGCCTGCGCACCAGCGCGATCTCGGCGTCGGACGCCTCCAGCAGCGCCGGCGTGCCCGTGAAGCAGGCCCGCAGCGGCGCCAGCTCCAGCGCGAGCTCGGCCGCGGCGCCCGCGGCCCGCGCCAACGAGAGCACGACGAGCGCCGTGCTGGTCGCCGCGGCAGCCTGCGCCAGCCGCAGCCAGCTCGTCGCCGCGACCCGCGGCGCCGGCGCGCCGAGATCGAGCAGCACCACGGCGAAGCCCCGCGCCTCCAGCAGGCGCGCGGCGCCGCGCAGCGCCTCGCGGGGCTGTCTCGCGCGCATCCAGAGCACGCGCCCCAGCACGACACCGGCGGCCTGCGCCGAGGCGGGGTCGAAGGCGTCGGCGCCGTCGGCCACGGCGACCAGCTCCCCGGCGCGCGTGGCCTGGGCGAGCAGGGCGAGCGCGAGCGAGGTGCGCCCGCAGGAAGGGCCCGGGCCGGCAATCTCTGTGAGGCGCCCGCGCGGGAGGCCGCCGCCCAGCAGGCGATCCAGCTCGGGGATGCCCGTCGGGCAGCGGCCCAGCGCCTCGGCGGGCAGGCCCCCGAGGCGCAGCCGGGGGCCGAGCTCGCGCAGCAGCTCCGCCACGCGGCCATCCTGGTGGGCCACGGAGGCGGACGGGGAGGGGGGTGAGGAGGCGGGGGCCACGCCCCTATTTTCGCCTTTCATTCGCCCCCGAGTCAACTAGACTCGGCCCGTGCGCCTGCTCCACACCATGCTGCGCGTGAAGGACCTCGACGCTTCGATCCGCTTCTACACCGAGCAGCTCGGCATGAAGCTCCTGCGCCGGCACGACTACCCCGAAGGCCGCTTCACGCTCGCCTTCGTCGGCTACGGCGACGAGTCGGACCACAGCGTCCTCGAGCTCACCTACAACTGGGGCCGCCACGACTACCCGCTCGGCGACGCCTTCGGGCACATCGCGATCGGCGTGGCCGACATCCGCGCCGCCTGCGAGCGGCTGCGCGCGCAGGGAGTCCCGATCACCCGCGAGCCGGGCCCCATGAAGCACGGCAGCACCGTGATCGCCTTCGTCGAGGACCCGAACGGCTACAAGATCGAGCTGATCGAGCGCTGAAGCCGGGCGGACCTCACGGGCCTGCCGGGCGCGACACGAAGACCAGGAAGTGCGGGTCGAACGAGTCGTCTCTCGGAAGTGTCAAGGGACCGACCTGCAACGATTCCCGCCCGCGCAGATCCCAGACGCGGCCCCGGTAGACCTCGGGTCCGGCGTAGTAGACGACGGCCGCGGGGCGGCCCTCGAGCAGGGGCTCGAGCGGGGGAGGCCGGTCCGGCGGGATCTTGACGGTGCGCAGTGCAGCGTGCGCGATGTCGTAGCCGGCCAGCGGGAGCACGATGAAATCCTTCGCGAGCACGATCTCGATGCCGCGCTCGCGCAGCTGCGCGTAGAGGAGGTCCGTGCGCAGGAAGTGGTTGCTCGTCTCGAGCTGACGCCGGCCGAGCGGAAAGACGCTGGAGGAGCCCCCCGTCCGCAGGAAGGCGACGAAGTAGTTCACCGTCACGTAGCCGACGTTGAGGGCCAGCACGCTCGCGAGCGTCGCGCGCGCGATCCAGCGCGTGCGCGCCTCGCGGGCCGCGAGCAGCGGCGCCGCGAGCGCGGCGAGCAGCAGCGGCGCGAAGAGGAATACGAAGAGGAAGTAACGCAGCGAGAGCGCCGGCGTCAGCACGACCGTGAGGTCGGCGAGGATCACCACGAAGGCGACGAGCGCCAGCTCGCGCCGCTCGGGCCGCTGCCCGCGCCCCCGCCACAGACGCAGCCCGGTGACGAGGAGCAGCGCGCCGGTGGCATAGGGCAGCACGGGAATCCAGCTGCCGCCGACGAAGCGCTGATAGAGCAGGCCGCCGTCGAGCCCTCCGGCGAGCACCCCGGGCTGCGCGGCGAAGTCGCGGGCGAAGCGGCCCGAGAGGATCGTCGCGAGCCGATCCGTCCAGGTCCCCGCGCCCGGGCCCGCGAGCATCGACAGCAGGCGCGGCGAAAAGCCGGCGAGGAATCCCGCCGCCGCCAGCGGGAGGGCCGGCTCCCGGATCGTTCGCCGGGGGGCGAAGAGCAGCAGCGCGAGCCCCGCGGCCACCGCCGGCGCGGCGGCGAGCACGTGGACCCAGCTGGCGAGGCCGATCGACATGCCGCCCGTCCCTGCCAGCCACGCGCGGCGCGCGCCCCGCGCTTCGAACGCGTGCGCGATCAGCAGCAGTCCGCCGAAGCAGAGCAGGGGCAGCAGCGTCGTCACCTCGGTGGCGAAGCGCGAGAAGAGCACGAAGGCCGGAGACGAGACGAGCAGCGCCGTGACCCAGACGGGAGAGGCGCCGCCGAAGAGCGGCAGGCGGGATGCGGCGACCAGCACCGCCGCGGTCGCCGCCGCCGCCACGGCGCCGGCTGCGCGCAGCACCTCGAGCCGATAGCCGAAGCTCTCGAAGACGGGCCAGAGCGCGTAGAGATGCAGCGCGCCGTTGTAGGCGTTCATGCCGTCGAGGGGGCGCTCGCCGGCGGCGATCGCCCGCACGTGCGGAAGCAGCCAGGCCTCGTCGCCGTGGAATCCCGGGATCTCGCCGAGCTTCAGGCACAGGATCGCGAGGGCGGCGAGCGACGCGCCGATCTCGGCCCTTCCCGGCGCGAAGCGGGCCGACGCCATCGTCGGATCAGGTCCGGATCCGCACCCGGCGGCCCTCGATGCGCAGGCGGCCGTCCGCGAAGAGCCGGATCGCTTCGGGCACCAGCCGCCGCTCGGCCTCCTGCACGCGCTCGGCGAGCGTCTCGGGCGTGTCGTCGTCGCGGACCGCCACGGCCTCCTGGAGGATGATGGGGCCGTGGTCATACTCGGCGTCGACGAAGTGGACGGTGGCGCCCGTCAGCTTCAC
>DATBRV010000071.1:0-32651 GCA_036560145.1 Myxococcota bacterium | reverse complement strand
TCGGCTAGCCTTCCGCGCGCGCCCGGAGGCCCCTTCGATGAAGATCATGGACATCCTCGTGAAGGACGCCGTGATCCTCGATCTCGGCGTGCGCAACAAGCGCGACGTGCTCGCCGAGATGGCCCACGCGCTGGCCAAGGTGGAGCCGCAGATCGACGCCAATCGCCTGCTCGAGGTGCTGCTCGAACGCGAGGCGTTGCAGAGCACCGGCATCGGCGAGGGCGTGGCGATCCCGCACGGAAAGATGCCGGGTCTGGGCCGCCTGCTCGCGACCTTCGCCCGCAGCCGGCAGGGCATCGATTTCGAGTCGATCGACGGACAGCCCACGCATCACTTCTTCCTCCTCGTCGTGCCGGAGCATTCCGGAGGCCAGTACCTGAAGGCGCTCGCGCGGATCTCCCGCTTCTTCCGGGACGCGACGTTCCGTCAGCGCCTCGCCGAGGGGGAGAGCCTCGAGGACGTGGTCGGCGCGATCGAGGAGGAGGACGCGAAGCTCTAGCCGGTGGCCAGCGCGCCTCTCACGACCGTGCATGGGGCGCTGGTGGACGTGGACGGAGTGGGCGTCCTGCTGCTCGGGCGCAGCGGCATCGGCAAGAGCGAGTGCGCCCTCGAGCTGGTCTCGCGCGGGCACCGCCTGGTCGCGGACGACATCGTGGAGCTGCGTCCGGGCGGCGACGGCCGCGTGATCGGCTCGGCTCCGGAGCGCGTACGGCACTACATGGAAATCCGCGGCCTCGGCATCGTCTTCATCCCCGACCTGTTCGGCCCCGAGGGCGTGCGGGAGGAGATGCCGATCGATCTGGTCTGTCAGCTCGAAAAATGGACTGAGGGTGCGGAGTACGAGCGCCTGGGCCTGGAGCGGGCGACGCGGCCGATCGGCGGGGTGGAGATCCCCTGCGTGACGCTCCCGGCGCGCCCGGGCGGCAGCATGGCCACCGTGATCGAGCTGGCCGCGCGCGACCAGCGCCAGCGCTCCGCCGGGGTGAACGCCGCGCGGCGCCTGGATGCGAAGCTGCGCCGCGAGATGCAGCGCTCGTGACGGCGGCGCCTCCGCGCATCGTGTTCGTGAGCGGGCTCTCGGGCAGCGGCAAGAGCACCGCGATGGCCGCGCTGGAAGACCTGGCCTTCTACTGCGTCGACAATCTTCCGGTGCAGCTGGTCGATCGGTTCCTCGACCTGTGCGCCAAGTCGGATCCGCCGATCGAGAAGATCGCGCTCGCCATCGACACCCGGGAGCCGAGCTTCCTGGCGGGGGTGCCGGCGGTGGTCGGGCAGCTCCGCGAGCGGGGCGCCGAGGTTTCCGTGCTCTTCCTCGACTGCGCCAACGAGGCGCTCGTGAACCGCTACCGCGAGACGCGGCGGGTGCATCCGCAGGCGCCGACCGGGACGGTGGAGGAGGGGATCGCCGTCGAGCGCCGCCTGCTGGTCGAGATGGCGCGCCTGGCCGATCAGGTGATCGACACCTCCTCGCTGAACATCCACCAGCTCAAGGCCGCGGTCGTGCAGTACGTTTCGGGGGCGGCGCGCCCGACCGTGGTGAACCTGGTCTCCTTCGGCTTCCGCTACGGCACGCCCCCGTCCGCCGAGCTGCTCTTCGACGTCCGCTTCCTGGCCAATCCGTACTTCGAGGACCGTCTGCGTCCGCTCACGGGCGCGGACGCCGAGGTCAGCGAGTACGTGCTCAAGACCCCGCGCGGCTCGGCGCTCCGGCAACGGCTCGGCGATCTGCTCGGGTTCCTGCTGCCGCTCTACGACGCCGAGGGCAAGGCCTACGTGACGATCGGGATCGGCTGCACGGGCGGGCGCCACCGCTCGGTGGTGGTCGTGGATGCGCTGGCGGGCGAGCTGCGCGCCGCCGGCCGCGAGGTGAACGTCCAGCACCGCGACGTCGAGAGGGGGGCATGAGCGTCGGGGTCGTGATCGTGACGCACTACCGCCTGGGCGAGGAGTTCCTCCAGGCGCTGCGCCTGATCGTTCCGAGCGCACCCGGCTTCCTGGCGGTCGGCATCGAGCCGACGCAGTCCGTGGAGGAGATGCGCGGGGCGATCTCGCAGGCGCTCTCGAAGGCCGACCAGGGGCAGGGCGTGCTCGTGCTCACCGACATGTTCGGCGGCACGCCCTCGAACATCAGCCTGTCCTTCCTCGCCGAGCACGAGGTCGAGGTGGTGACCGGCGTGAATCTGCCCATGCTGATCAAGCTGGCGACGCTCTCCGAGCCGAAGCCGCTCGCGGAGCTCGCGGTCTTCATCAAGAGCTACGGCCAGCGCAACATCTCCGTCGCCAGCGAGATCCTGCCCGACGAGGCCCTGTGAGCGGGTCGAACGTCCACGAGGCCGAGTTCACCGTGCGCTCCGAGCTGGGCCTGCACGCGCGGCCGGCGGGGCAGTTCGTCGTGCTCGCGAGCCGTTTCGCGTCCGAGATCTCGGTCGGGCGGGGGGTGGATTGGGTGGACGGGCGCAGCGTGCTCTCGCTGCTCTCGCTCGCCGCCAGCCGCGGCACCAAGCTGCGCATCCGAGCGGTGGGCCCGGATGCGCAGGCCGCGGTCGAAGCCCTCGGCCGCGTTCTCGAAGAGCAGGGCACCGTTCCGCCGCGCCCGCCGGTGGGTTGAGGGCGGCCCGGCGGCCGGGCCGACGCCGCGATTGAATCCGCGCGCGGCGTCCTCTATGGTGCGGATTCCCCAAGGGATTTCAGAGGAGCTTCGCCATGTCCGCCCGCTCGCTGTTCACGTCCGAATCGGTCTCGATGGGTCACCCGGACAAGATGTGCGACCAGATCTCGGACGCGATCCTGGACGCCATGCTCGCCCAGGATCCGCGCTCCCGGGTGGCGTGCGAGACCCTCACCACCACCGGCCTGGTGATGGTGGCGGGCGAGATCACCTCGAGCGCGAAGGTCGAGATCACGCCGCTGGTGCGCTCCGTGGTCGAGGACATCGGCTACACGGACTCCTCGATGGGCTTCGACGCGGCGACCTGCGCGGTCACCATCTGCCTCGGCAAGCAGTCCCCCGACATCGCGCAGGGCGTGACGGAGGGCGACGGCCTGCACAAAGAGCAGGGCGCGGGCGATCAGGGGATGATGTTCGGCTACGCCTGCGACGAGACGCCGGAGCTGATGCCGGCTCCGATCCGCCTGGCGCACCGGCTGATCGAGTCCCACCGCGAGCACTTCGAATCCGGCGAGCTCGAGTTCCTGCGCCCCGACGCGAAGTCGCAGGTGACGATCGAGTACGCGGGCGACCGGCCCAAGCGGATCCAGGCGGTGGTGCTCTCGACCCAGCACTCGCCCGACGTCTCCTACGACCAGCTGCGCAAGGACGTGATCGCGAAGATCATCAAGCCCGCGCTTCCCGCCGAGCTGCTCGACGACGCCACCATCTTCCACGTCAACCCGACCGGCCGCTTCGTGGTGGGGGGACCCATGGGCGACGCGGGCCTGACCGGCCGCAAGATCATCGTGGACACCTACGGCGGCATGGGGCGCCACGGCGGCGGCGCCTTCTCGGGCAAGGATCCCTCGAAGGTGGACCGCAGCGCGGCCTACGCGATGCGCTGGGTCGCCAAAAATCTGGTTGCGGCGGGACTCGCGCGCCGGGCCGAGGTGCAGGTGGCCTACGCGATCGGCGTCGCCGAGCCGATCTCCGTGCGCGTCGACAGCTTCGGCACCAGCCAGCTCGACGAGGAGAAGCTCGGGCGGCTGGTGCGCAAGCACTTCGACCTCACGCCCAAGGGCATCATCACGGGCCTCGACCTGCTGCGGCCGATCTACCGCGCCACCTCGTACCACGGCCACTTCGGCCGCGAGAACGAGGGCTTCCCCTGGGAGCGCACGGATCGCGCGGACGCGCTTCGCAAGGACGCGGGGATCTAGCCCGAGCGAAATCCGGCCAGGCCTGGTATCTCCGCCCGCGATGGGGGGGATCGCCCGACGCGTGTTCTGCGCTCTGGTGCTGTGCCTGGCACCCATCGGCGCCGCGGCCGAGCCGTCTGTCCGCGTGCTGCTGGCCGACTCCGCGGACGCCGTGGAGGTGCGCCGCGGCGGCGACCACACCTCGCTGCGCCCGGCTCCGGGAGGGGTGCGCGCGAACGGCCAGCTCTCCGGCGGCGTCTGGAGGGCCGCGGGCGGCGAGACGGTCGTCGTCGACGGGGTGCGGGTGCGGGGGGCCGTCGAGGTCGAGCGCGTCGCGGGCGGCCTGCGGGTCGTGAACGAGGTCCCGCTCGAGGCGTACGTGGCCGGCACCGTGGGCCGCGAGGTCTACGCGTTCTGGAGCGCCGAGACGCTCAAGGCCCAGGCTGTCGTGAGCCGCACCTATGCCCTGCACGAGCGCGCGCTGCGGGCGCGGCGCGCCTTCGACGTCTTCGGGGGCACCCAGGGCCAGGTCTACGGGGGCGTGGACGCCGAAAGCCCCGCCGTCGTGGCAGCAACCCACGCCACGCGCGGCGAATACCTCGCCTGGCAGGCGAAGCCGATCCTCGCCGTCTTCCACTCCGCTTCGGGCGGGCAGACCGCGAGCTCCGAGGAGGTGTGGGGGCGCGCCGCCCCCTACCTGGTGAGCCTGCCGGTCGAGAACGAGGAGGATTCGCCGGATACCTACTGGCGAGCTTCGATCTCAGGCACCACACTGGGGCGCGCTCTGGCGAGGCTCGGCCTCCAGATCGGCACGGTTCGAGAGATCCGGGTCATCGATCGGTCGCCGAGCGGGCGGGCCCTGCGCGTCCAGGTGAGCGGCGATGGCGGCGATTCCAAGCTCGGCGCCCGGGAACTGCGCAGCGCCCTCGGAGAGAACGTGATTCGCAGCACCCTGTTCGAGATCCGCCCGGCCGAGGATGGCTTCGCCTTCGTCGGCGCGGGCCACGGCCATGGCGTCGGCATGAGCCAGTGGGGGGCCGAGGGGATGGCGCGCCGGGGCGCCGATTACCGCCGGATCCTGGCCACCTTCTTCCCCGGCACCGAGCTCTCCCAGGGCCTGACGCGATGAAGAGCCTCGCCGCGGTCCTCTGGCTCCAGGCGGGGCCCGCCGACGCCTCGCCCTTCGGCATGCTGGTGCCGATGCTGCTGATCTTCCTGATCTTCTATTTCCTGCTGATCCGTCCGCAGCAGCGCCGCCAGCGCGAGCAGGAGACGTTGATCAAGGGCATCGAGAAGGGCGACGACGTCGTGACGGCCGGGGGCCTGCAAGGCAAGGTGATCGGCGTCAGCGACGACGTGCTCACCCTCGACGTCAGCGCGTTCCCGGGCGAGCGCGTGCGGGTCAAGGTGATCCGCTCGAAGGTCGAGAGCGCGAGCAAATCCAAAAAGGATGATGCCAAGGCCAAGAAGGACGCCCCCTCGTGAACAATCGCCTGCGGCTGCGTCTGGCGGGGGTGGCGGGGACCGTCCTCTTCCTCAGCTACTTCGCCGCCGCGAACTGCTTCTCGGAGCAGACCCGTCTCGCCAGCCCGTGGATTCCCGACGCCGGCATCCGCCTGGGCCTCGACCTCCAGGGCGGCATCCATTGGGTGGTGGGCGTGAAGCTGGAGGCGGCCGTCCAGCACGAGCTCGAGTTCCAGCGCGGCGCGTTGACCGCGCAGCTCGAAGACGATGGCGTGAAGGTCGGCCCCATCCGGGTCGAAGACGGGCGGCTGCTGGTCGAGGCGCCGGCCGGCGCCGAGACCGACAAGGTGCGCAGCTGGGTCAGCGAACGCGGCGTGCTCGCGCCGGTGGCCAGCGCGGACGGCGCCCTCGCGTTCACGCTGTCCGACGCCTGGAAGCGGGAGGTTCGCGAGCGCGGCATGATGCAGGTGCTCGAGGTCCTGCGCCGCCGCATCGAAGATCCGATCGAGGGCATCCCCGACTCGGTGGTGACGCGCCAGGGCGACGACCGCATCCTGGTCCAGATTCCGGGCGGCGGCGTCGACCGCGCGCGCGCGCGGGAGATGCTGAAGGTCACCGGTTTCCTCGAGTTCAAGATCGTGCGGGATTCCGCGCAGACCGAGGAGCTGCTGCGCGCCAAGCACGCCAGCGGACTCCCGGCCGAGACCAAGATCGCATTCGAACGCGACAAGGAATCGCAGCGCGTGCTGGCCGCCTATCTGGTCCCGGAGCAGGCGGACATCACCGGCGACTATCTGGAGGATGCGCGCGTCGGCTTCGACAACCGGCAGCGCCCGATCGTCCAGTTCCAGTTCAATCCCGCGGGCGGCGAGCTGTTCCAGAAGCTCACCGGCGCGCACATCGGCGCGCAGCTCGCGATCGTGCTCGACGACCGCGTCTACAGCGCGCCCGTGGTCCGCTCCCAGATCGGCTCGCGCGGCCAGATCGAGGGCCGCTTCAGCCCGGCGGAGGCGGCCGACCTCGCCGTCGTGCTGCGCTCGGGCTCGCTCTCGCTGCCGGTGACGATCGAAGAAGAGCGCACCATCGGCCCCGGGCTGGGGGCCGACTCGATCGTGAGCGGCCGCAACGCGACGATCGCGAGCTTCCTGCTGACGGTCGGCTTCATGCTGGTGTACTACCGGATGGCGGGCGCCTACGCGGGCATCGCCCTGGTGGCCAACCTGGCGATGATGATCGGCCTGATGACCCTGTTCGGCGCCACCCTGACGCTTCCGGGGATCGCCGGCTTCGTGCTCACGATCGGCATGGCCGTCGACGCCAACGTGCTGATCTTCGAGCGCATGCGCGAGGAGCTGCGCGCCGGCAAGACGCCGCGCGGCGCGGTGGGAGCGGGCTTCGACAAGGCGTTCTGGGCGATCATGGATTCGAACATCACGACCATCGGCACCGCGCTCGTGCTCTACGAGTACGGCACCGGGCCCGTGAAGGGCTTCGCCGTGGCGCTCTCGATCGGCATCATCACGAGCGTGTTCGCCGCGCTGGCGGTCACGCGCGTGCTCTACGAGATCTACCCCGGCGATCGCCACGTCGAGACGCTCTCGATCTGAGGGAAGGAAGCGCATGCCGTTCGAGCTGATCCCGCCCGGGACGAACATCGACTTCATCGGCAAGCGCTATCTGTGCGCCGGGATCTCGGTCGCGCTCCTGCTGGCCGGGCTGCTCGCGATTCCGCTGCGCGGCGTCCGGCTCGGCATCGATTTCGCGGGCGGGACGGAGGTCCAGATCCGCTTCACCGAGGGCGCCGAGATCGATGCCGGCGCGATCCGGAAGGTGGTCGACGAGTGCGGCATCGTGGATGCGAGCGTGGTCCGCTTCGGCGAGCTGGGCTCCCGGGACTATCTGATCCGCTTTCGCGCGGGCGCTGCCGGCGACGAGACCGCGGCGACGCAGGGCTGCCCGCTGAACGCCGAGGACGCCCAGAAGCTGGCGGCGGCGCAGGCGGCGCTGGGGGACAGCGACGACGGCTCGAACCTCCAGGTGCAGCGCCTGGGCTTCGCCCTCACCAACGCCGTCGGGCCGCTCCAGGTCGAGCGCGTCGAGTTCGTCGGCGCGCGCGTCGGCAGCGACCTCCGGCGCGCCGCGTTCTACTCGCTCGGAATCGCGTCGCTCCTGATCCTCATCTACATCGGCTTCCGCTTCAGCGCGGGCTTCGCGCCCGGCGCCGTCGTCGCGCTGTTCCACGACATGCTGATCGTGGCGGGGATCTTCGTGGTCATGGGCTGGCAGTTCGACCTGACGGT
This sequence comes from Myxococcota bacterium, assembly GCA_036560145.1. GTDB lineage: Bacteria > Myxococcota_A > UBA9160 > UBA9160 > SMWR01 > DATBRV01. The sequence continues at coordinate 25,038 of DATBRV010000071.1, read as the reverse complement.
GCTGGCCGCCCTGCTCACGATCATGGGCTACAGCCTGAACGACACGATCGTGATCTACGACCGGATCCGCGAGAACCTGTCGCTGCACACCAAGTACGATCTGATCGACGTGCTCAACCGCAGCGTGAACCAGACGCTCTCGCGTACGATCCTGACCGGCGGCACGACGTTCTTCTCGTGCATCGGGCTGATGATCCTGGGCGGGCCGGTGGTGCGCCCGTTCGCGTACGCGATGGCGATCGGAATCGTGGTCGGGACGTTCTCGTCGATCTACGTGGCGGCGCCGATCCTGCTCTACCTCGAGCGGCGCCAGGGCACCGCCCGGGCCTGAGCCTCAGCCGACCTTGCGGACCTCGGCGGCGGGCGCCGAGCCAGCGCCCGCGGCGCCGGTCTGCTTGGTCATCTGGATCGAGCCGTTCACGACGGCGCCCTCGGCCACCACCAGGCGCGGCGCGGCGACGTCGCCCTCCACGATCCCGGTGGCCTGGATCTCGATCCGCTCGCTGCCCTTCACGTTGCCGGCCACGCGCCCGATCACCACCACGGACTTGGCGCTGACCTCGGCCCGGACGATCCCGTTGGCGCCCACCGTGAGCTGGTTGTTGGGAAGCTCGACCTTGCCCTCGACCTTGCCCTCGATCACGAGATCCTCGTTGCCGCTCAGGTCGCCCTTGATCGAGATCGACTTTCCGATGTTCGCCATGCCGTCCCCCTTGCCGATCGGTGCGGGTTGATTGCGCTCGCTGCCCCGGTCGGGGCGGGTCGCATACGAGGCGGGGGGAAAGCCCGACGCTGCCGGCGCCTTGGGCTCGTCTTCCTTGCCCTTGCCGCTGAACAAGCTCATGGACCCCCCCTCCCCGAAGCTTGGACGGCGCAGCTTAACGCAGGCGTCCGACCGCATCGATGGCGATGTTGCGGGTCTGGAGGATGGTGCCCTGGAAGCGGTCCAGGTCGGTGACCGAGGTTCGGTAGACGCGGAAGGCGAAGATCTTCTCGGTCTCGGCGCCCACCAGATCGCGCTCGCGCAGCAGCACGTCGAAGGGAGTCGACTCGCCGTACTCGAGGCGGATCTTCTCGGCCCGCAGCTGCTCCTCGGCGGCCAGCACGCGGCGCTGGGAGGCCTCGATCCCCTCCTGGGCGGAGGTCAGGTTGCGGGCCGCCAGGCGCACCTCGAGCACGATCTGCTGCTCGACGCGGCGCTTGTCGACCATCGCGCGGCGCAGCTCGAGCTCCGACTTCGAGACCCCGTGTCGCCCGGCGGTGTTGGGGATCGGGATCGAGAAGACGGCCCCGCCGACCCATCGATTCGCCGCGTCCTTCGTGAAGAAGTTGTCGTAGCTGTCCTTGTAGTCATCGCCAGCTAGTGGCTGGGCGCCGCAGGACCCCCCGAGGGTGCAGTCCGGGTTAGGGCTACCCGAGAGCCCCTCATTGCCGTACTCACCGACCAGATCGAACTGCGGCAGCCGTTGGTTCTTCGCGAACTTGAGCGCGATCTCCTGGCGTTCGATCTCGCGCTGCGCCACCGCCAGCTCCGGTCGGTATTCGAGCCCCTTGCGCACCGCCTCCTCCACGTCGATGTCGTAGGCGACATAATCCTCGGGCCGATCCGTGGGCTGGATCATCAGCTTCGATTCGGCGGTCAGGTTCGGGCCGAGCACGAGGTCGATCAGGCGGTCCTGGGCGGTGAGATAGGTGTTCTCCGCCGTGATTCGCGAGAACTCGCGCGCGGCGACGCCGGCCTCGGCCTCCGTGACCTCGACCTTGGAGACGACCCCCACCTCGTACTGGGTCTTGGTCTGCTCGAGCAGGGCTTTCGCCGTCTCCAGGCTCTTCTCCTCGACCCGCAGCTGCTCCTCGTTCGCGATCAGGCCCCAGTAGGCGCCCTCGATGTCGCGGACCGTGTCCATCACCTCGCGGCGGAAGTTCTCGAGCTCGGCGTCGCTCAGGATGCGCGTGATCTTGAGGCGGGTCCACGGCTCGTTCCAGATCAAGCCGCGCAGGAGCGGGACGTTGAGGCCGATGCTCACGATCGAGCGCATGGCCGGGGAAACCGACTGGATTGTGCTGTTGGTCTCGAGGTGGCTGCTGGATAGCGAGAGGTCGAAGCTCGCGCCGAGCCACGGGACCACGCCCCTGAAGCCACCTCTACCCTCGATGCCAGTTTCCGAGGTCGTCGGGTCCCCTCCTACCAGCGTTAGCGCGTTCGAATTCGGAGTCTCGCTGTCCCTGTAGGTTGTCCTGCCGTAGAACTCGGGGTCGTAGGAGCCCCAGGCGATCGACACGTCCTCGTCGGCGATCAGCGGCGCGTGGCGCTGCACCTCGAGGTTCAGGTTGTTCTCGAGCCCCATCGCGATCGCCTCCTCCAGCGAGAGGGCGAGGCTTCCGTGCAGGGTGGGGGCGGCGATTGGCGAGGGCACCGCCGGCGCCGGGGGCACGTCCTCGGCGCGGGCGCCTGGCGCCGGGAACACCAGCCATGCGAGAGCAAGGGCGGTCGAGATCGCGCGCAACACCACGAGGTCCTCCTGACGGGCGTAGCCCGGACTTTACCAACAGTTCCGCGGATCGCTGAAGGGGTGGGTCCGGGGTGCCGCCGCTATTCTCGCGCCCATGAGCGTCGCGGCTGTCGTCCTCGCTGCGGGCCGCGGCGAGCGCCTCGGACTGAAGCTGCCCAAGGCCTTCGTCCCGCTCGCGGGTCGGCCGCTGCTCCTGCACTCCCTCGCCGCGCTGGCGGGGGTGCCGGCGATCGAGCGGGTGGTGCCGGTGATCGCCCGCGCCGACCTCGCGCGCTGGGAAGGGCTCGCGTCCGAGCTCGCCGCCATCCCGAAGCTCGCCCCGCCGGCCTTCGGCGGCGCCGAGCGCCAGGACTCGGTGCGGGCGGGGCTCGCGGCGCTGGGGCCGGATGTCCGTTGGGTGGCGGTGCACGACGCGGCCCGTCCCTTCGTGCGGGCCTCCGCGGTGGCGCGGGTCCTGGCGGCCGCCCGCGAGAGCGGGGCGGCGATCCTGGCGGTGCCGGCCTCCGACACCATCAAGCGGGTGCGCGATGGCCGCGTGCTCGAGACCCCCCCGCGCCCCGAGTGCTGGGCGGCGCAGACGCCGCAGGTGTTCCGGGTCGAGCTGCTGCGCGAGGCCCTTGCCAAGGCCACCGCGGAGGGGCGCACGGCGACCGACGACGCCCAGCTCGTCGAGTGGCTGGGCGTCGCCGTGGCGGTGGTCGAGGGCGACCCCGACAACTGGAAGCTGACCCGTCCCGAGGATCTCGCGGCCGCCGAGCGCCGGTTGCAGGCCCCCGGCGGCGAAGGGCGGTCCACGTGAGGATCGGCCACGGCTACGACGCGCACCGGCTGGTGGCTGGGCGCCCGCTGCGGCTGGGCGGCGTCGACGTCCCCCACTCCCGCGGGCTGGAGGGCCACTCCGACGGCGACGTGCTGCTGCACGCGATCGCCAGCGCGCTGCTCGGGGCCCTCGGCGAGGGCGATCTCGGCCGTCACTTTCCCTCCTCGGACCCCGCGCTGGCGGGGATCGCGAGCGGCGAGCTGCTCTCGCGGGTGGTGGCGCGCATGCGCGCCGTGGGGCTGCGGCTCGCCCACCTCGACTCCACCATCGTCGCGCAGGAGCCGCGCCTGGCCGGCTTCCTCGCGCCGATGCGAGCCGTGATCGCGGCGCTGCTCGAGACGAGCGGGGAGCGGGTCAACGTCAAGGTCACCAGCCCCGACGGCCTGGGCGCGATCGGCCGCGGCGAGGGCATCGCCGCCCACGCCGTGCTGCTGCTGGAAGGCGCGCCTTGAGCGCCGAGCCGCTCGTGCTCTACGACACGCGCACGCGGCGCAAGCGGCCCTTCCAGCCGCTCGAGCCGGAGCTGGTGCGCATGTACACCTGCGGCCCGACCGTGTACGCGCCGCAGCACCTCGGCAACCTCCGCTCCCAGCTCTTCGCGGATCTGCTCAAGCGGGCGCTGCTCTTCGAGGGCTACCGCGTGCGGCACGTGATCAACATCACCGACGTCGGCCACCTGACCGGCGACCTCGACGCGGGCGAGGACAAGCTCGAGCGCGCGGCGGCGCAATCGGGCCGCCGCGCCTCGGAGATCGCGGCGGAGTACACCGCGCAGTGGCTGCGCGACCGCGAGCGGCTCGGCTGCCTCGCCCCGGACGTGCTCTGCAAGGCGACCCAGCACATCCCCGAGCAGATCGAGCTGGTGCGCCTGCTGGAGGCGAAGGGCTACACCTATCGGATCGCCGACGGGATCTACTTCGACACCTCGAAGTTTCCACGCTACGCCGAGTTCGCGCGGCTCGACCTGAACGCCCAGGCCGCGGGCGCCCGGATCGGGGACGTCTCCGGCAAGCGGCAGGCGGCCGACTTCGCGCTCTGGAAGTTCGCTCCCCCGGGCGCTCACCGGCAGCAGGAGTGGGACTCGCCCTGGGGCCGCGGCTTCCCCGGCTGGCACCTCGAGTGCTCGGCGATGGCCGAAAAGTATCTGGGGCTGCGCTTCGACATCCACACCGGCGGTGTCGACCACGTCGCCGTGCACCACACCAACGAGCTCGCCCAGAGCGAATGCGCCCACGACGTCCACCCCTGGGTCGGGTATTGGCTGCACAACGAGTTCCTGGATCTGCGCGGCGAAAAGATGGCCAAGTCGACCGGGAACGTGGCCGTGCTCGACGATCTGGTCGCGCGCGGCCTGCCGCCGCTCGCCTTCCGGTACTTCTTCCTTCAGGCGCACTACCGACAGCAGCAGACCTACACCGACGAGGCGGTGGAGGCGGCCGCCACCGGGTACGACCGGCTGCTCGGCGTCTGTGCGGAGCTGCGCGAGGCGGCGGGCGAGGCCGACCCCGCGCGCACCCTCCCGCTGCGCGAGCGCTTCCGCGCCGCGGTCCGCGACGACCTCAACGCCCCGCGCGCGCTGGCGGTGGCCTGGGAGGTGGCGCGCGACGCCGGGCTCGGCGCCGCCGAGCGCTGGGCGGTGCTGCGCGAAGCCGACGCGGTGCTGGGCCTCGACCTCGCCCGCGGCGTCCCGCGCGCGGAGGTGGTCCAGAGCGATCCCCGGATCGACGCGCTGGTGGCCGAGCGGGTGGCGGCGCGCGAGCGCCGGGACTTCGCGACCGCGGACCGGATCCGCCGCCAGCTCGCGGAGGAGGGCGTCGTGATCGAGGACACGCCGCAGGGATCGCGCTGGAGGCGGGCGTGAGCCCGCGGGCCGCCAAGCCCAGGACCGGAAAGCGCGGCAAGCCCGAGCGGCGCGAGACGCGCGAGGCAGGGGCCGCCCCCGAGCCGGGGGCGCCCCCGCGTCCCTTCAAGCTGGTCACGGCGTTCGAGCCCAAGGGCGACCAGCCCCGCGCGATCGAGCAGCTGAGCGCCGGCCTTCTGCGCGGCGATCCCCACCAGACGCTGCTCGGCGTCACCGGCAGCGGCAAGTCCTTCACGATCGCCTGCGTGGTCGAGCAGGTGAACCGTCCGACGCTGGTGATGGCCCCCAACAAGACGCTGGCCGCCCAGCTCTACGCCGAGCTGAAGGACCTCTTCCCGGACAACGCCATCGAGTACTTCGTCTCCTACTACGACTACTACCAGCCCGAGGCGTACCTCCCGGCGACCGACACCTACATCGAGAAGGACTCGTCGGTGAACGACGAGATCGACAAGCTGCGCCACTCGGCGACCCACGCGCTGCTCACCCGGCGCGACGTGATCGTGGTGGCGAGCGTGTCGGCGATCTACGGCCTCGGCGCCCCCGCGACCTATGGCGCGATGCACGCCTACGTCGAGACCGGGATGACGCTCTCGCGCGACCGCTTCCTGCGCCGGCTGGTCGACATGCTGTACGCGCGCAACGACGTCGACTTCCACCGCGGCACCTTCCGCGTGCGCGGAGACGTGGTCGAGGTGTTCCCGCAGTACGAGGCCGAGCGGGCGCTGCGGGTCGAGTTCTTCGGCGACGAGGTGGAGTCGATCGCGGAGATCGATCCCCTGCGCGGGAAGGTCGTCTCGCGTCCCAAGCGCGCGATGCTCTATCCGGCCAGCCATTACGTCGGCACCGAGCAGACGCTGACGCGCGCGCGGGAAGGCATCCGGGAGGAGCTGCAGGAGCGCCTCGCGGAGCTGCGCGGGCAGAACAAGCTGCTGGAGGCGCAGCGGCTCGAGCAGCGCACGCTCTACGACCTCGAGATGCTGGAGCAGATGGGCTTCTGCCACGGGGTCGAGAACTACTCGCGCTGGCTCGACGGCCGCGGGCCCGGCGAGACCCCCTACACGCTGTTCGACTACTTCCCGGACGATCTGCTGGTGGTGCTCGACGAGAGCCACATCAGCGTGCCCCAGATCGGCGCGATGTTCCGCGGCGACCGCGCGCGCAAGGAGGTGCTGGTCCAGTTCGGGTTCCGCCTTCCGTCGGCGCTCGACAACCGGCCGCTGCGCTTCGAGGAGTGGGAGCAGCGCGCGCCGCAGCGGATCTACGTGTCCGCCACGCCGGGCGAGTTCGAGCTCGAGAAGTCCGGCGGCGTGGTGGTCGAGCAGATCATCCGGCCGACCGGCCTCGTCGACCCCCAGGTCGAGGTGCGGCCGGCGGGGGGCCAGGTGGACGACCTGCTCGCCGAGATTCGCCGGCGCGTGGCGGCCCGCGAGCGCGTGCTGGTCACGACGCTCACCAAGCGGATGGCCGAGGAGCTCACCGAGTACTACGCCGAGCTGGGCGTGAAGGTCCGCTACCTGCACAGCGACGTGAAGACCCTCGATCGCATGGACATCCTGCGCGAGCTGCGCGAGGGCGTCTTCGACGTGCTGGTCGGGATCAACCTGCTGCGCGAGGGCCTCGACCTGCCCGAGGTGTCGCTGGTCGCCGTGTTCGACGCGGACAAGGAGGGCTTCCTGCGCTCGACGCGATCCCTGATCCAGACGATCGGGCGGGCGGCGCGCAACGTGAACGGCGCGGTGATCCTCTACGCCGACCGCCGGACCGATTCGATCGTCGCGACGCTTGCCGAGACGGATCGACGCCGCGAGGCGCAGACGCGCTGGAACAGCGAGCACGGGATCACGCCCCAGACGGTGCAGAAGCGGATCAGCAGCCTGCGCGAATCGATCTGGGAGCGCGATTACGTGACGGTGCCGGCGGCGACCGACGAGCATCCGCCCGCGATCCCGTGGCACGAGCTGCCGGAGCTGCTCGACTCGCTGCGCCGCGAGATGCGGGACGCCGCGCGCGAGCTCGATTTCGAGCGCGCGGCCCAGCTCCGCGACCGGATCCGGGAGCTCGAGGCCGAGCAGCTGCGGGTCGGCTGAGATGGAGCTCGCGGAGCGGGCCGAGGCGCTCCCGGACGGCCCCGGCGTCTACCTGTTCAAGACCGCCGCCGGGCGCGTGCTCTACGTGGGCAAGGCCCAGAACCTGCGCGCGCGGGTCCGCTCCTACCTGACCGGGGGCGACGGGCGCCCGAACATCCCTCTGCTGGTCGAGCGGATCCAGGACGTCGACGTGGTGGTGACCGCCAGCGTGAAGGACGCGCTGCTGCTCGAGAACGAGCTGATCAAGCGGCACAAGCCTCCCTTCAACGTGCGCCTGCGAGACGACAAGCAGTACCTCGCGCTGCGCCTGGATCCGCGCGAGACCTGGCCCCGCCTGACGCAGGTCCGGCGCTTCCGGCGCGACGGGGCCTGGTACTTCGGCCCCTACACCTCGAGCGTCTCGATGCGCGAGTCCGTCTCGAACCTGCGCCGGATCTTCCCGCTGCGCTCCTGCCGGGAGGCGGTCTTCCGCGACTATGCGCGGCGCGGGCGCCCCTGCATCGAGTACGAGATGAAGCGCTGCCCCGGGCCCTGCTGCGGACTGGTCTCGCGCGAGGCCTACGACGAGCTGGTGCGCGGCACGGCGCTCTTCCTGCGCGGCCGCTCGGGTGAGCTGGCGGAGGCGCTCAAGGACCGCATGCGGGAGGCCGCCGCGGACGAGCGATTCGAGGACGCGGCCCGGCTGCGCAACCAGATCCAGGCGGTCGAGCGCACGGTCGAGAACCAGCGCATGGTGACGCCGCAGGCGATCGATCGCGACGTCTTCGCGCTGGCGCGGCGCGGCGGCGAGATCGAGGTGCAGGCCCTGCACGTGCGCGACGGGCGCGTGACCGGGGCGCAGGGCTTCGGCTTCTCGGACGTCTCCCTCGACGACGGCGCGGTGATGAGCTCGTTCCTCGGGCAGTACTACGGGGCGGAGGAGGGGCGCGAGATCCCCGCCGAGGTGCTGACACCGCTGCCGGTCGACGACGACGGCGCGCTGGACGCGCTCTTCGCCGAGCGGACCGGGCGCCGGGTCGCGCTGCGAAGCCCGCGGCGCGGCCGGCTCTTCGAGCTGCTCGCGACCGCGCGCGCCAACGCCGAGCTCGGCCTCAAGCAGCGGCTGGAGGCGCGCGAGAGCCTCGACGCGGCGCTCGCGGAGCTGCAGCAGGCGCTCGGCCTGCGCCGGCTCCCGCGCCAGATCGAGGGCTACGACGTCTCGACCCTGGCCGGGACGCTCACGGTCGCGAGCCGCGTGGTGTTCCGGGACGGGCAGCCCTCGAAGCCGGACTTCCGGCGCTACCGGATCCGCGACGCGGCGCCGGACGACGACCTGGCCTGCCTGCGCGAGGTGTTCACGCGGCGGCTCGCGCGCGCGCAGAGCGAGCCGCTGCCGGATCTGATGCTGGTGGACGGGGGCAAGGGGCAGCTCTCCGTGCTGAGCGCGGCGCTCGCCGACGCGGGCCTCGAGAGCGATGCGATCTCGCTCGCGAAGGAGCGCGACGCGGAGAGCCCCTCGCCTCGGGTGCGGCGTTCGGGCGGGCTCAAGTCCGAGCGCGTCTTCCTGCCGGGCCGCAAGGATCCGGTCCTGCTTCCGGCGAGCTCGAAGGCCCTGCTGATCCTGCAACGCATCCGCGACGAGTCGCACCGCTTCGCGCTCGGGTTCCAGCGCGAGCTGCGCTCCAAGGCGGGCCTGGTCTCGATCCTCGAGGAGATCCCGGGAATCGGGCCGGGCAAGCGCCGGGCGCTGCTGCGGGAGCTCGGCTCGCTCAAGGCGGTGCGCAGCGCGAGCCTGGAAAGGCTGGCCGCGGTCTCCGGCATCTCCGCCCGGGACGCCGCGCGGCTGCGGGGTTTCTTCGAGGCGCTGCGGGCCGACGCCGAGGCCGAGCCCGCGGCGGCGGAGGAGACCCCGCGGTAAAGCGCGCCCCCGCGCCGTCCGATTTTCCAGGCGGGGTTCCGCATGCTCCGCCTGGCCCGCTGGCTCAGCCTCGCGCTCCTGCTCGCTCCGCTCTCGGCGGCGGCCGAGATCTATCAGTGGACCGACGAGCAGGGACGGATCCACTTCACGCAGGACCTGAGCCAGGTGCCCGCCCGCCACCGCTCGCAGGCGGAGCTGCGCGCGATGGCGCCGCCCGAGGCCGGGCGGGTGCAGACCTACAGCCAGCCCGCCGCGCCCGCACCAGGGCTCGGCGCCAGCGCGAACCGCTCGGCCGCAGCGGGCCGCGAGGTCCGCGTGTCCGTGGCCCGGGCCGGCACCGGGATGATCGTGAACGTGCTGGTGGACGGCACCGTCAACGCGCCGTTCCTGGTCGACACCGGAGCCACCGACGTCCTGATCCCCGCCTCGCTGGCCAAGCGGCTCGGGATCCAGACCGGGCCGGAGACGCGCAGCAAGAGCTATCGCACCGCGAACGGGATCGTGACGCAGGCGACCGTGATGCTGCGCTCGGTCGACCTCGGCGGCGCCGTCGTCGAGAACGTTCCGGCCAGTATCAGCCCGAGCATGGAGATCGGCCTGCTCGGGCTCTCCTTCTTCAACCACTTCACCTACCACATCGACGCCGCCGCGGGCGTGCTGACGCTGGTCCCCAACGACCTCGCCGAATCGGGCGCGATCCTGGGCGGCCGCAGCGAGGCGCAGTGGCGCGCCGAGTACCAGGACCTGCACGCCCGGATCGAGGCCGTGGACCAGGAGTACACCCGCAAGTCGACCAGCAAGGCGCGCGAGCGCGAGCACCTCGAGCAGCAGCGCGCCGCCCTGCTGGCCGATCTCGCCCTGCTCGAGAGCGAGGCCGACCGCGCCCGCGTTCCCATGCGCTGGCGCGATTAGCGAGCGCGCGCAAGCGAAGCGCGCAGCGAGCCTCAGGCGAGCGGAGTTCATTCGGGCTGGCCTCAGGCGAGCGGAGTTCATTCCGGCCGGAAGTCGACTTCCCAAAAAGGCGTCGGGTTCCCCATGCCGGCGCAGACCTTTCCACCGCCATCGGATTCCGATTCGGATCGATTCCTTCGCGAGCGCCGCAGGATCGGCGGTCTCTTGCCGGTGGCCGGGGGCTGGCACCGATCTTGCGAATCCGGGGGAGAGAACCAAGGGGAGAGCCGATGCGCGATCGCTTCAGCAGCGGAGAAGAGGCCCGGGCCGGACGCGGCGCGACCCGGCGCCGGATCCGCGCGGACCTCGAGACCCGCGGCGTGGCCCGCGAGCTTTCCCAGCCGATGGCGGCGCGGCTGGCGCCGCTCCTGAAGAAGGTTTCCTCGCGCGCCTATGGCGCGGCGCTCGACGCCGCGGCGGCGGCCGTCGCCGTGGCCCGCGTCGACGGCGATCTCGATCGGGGCCGCGCCGGCGACGTGGCGGAGATCCAGCGCCTGATGCTCGGCTTCACCGACGAGCTCCGCAAGCTGGAAGAAGGGCTGCGCATCCTGTCGGCCTTCGTGCTGCGCATGCGCACCCGCGCCGGCCTCGACTCGGATGGAGTGCTGCATTAGAGGGGGCGTTGCTCGAGAAGTCCAGGAAGTCGCCTCTCACGCGTGCGGTAGACGAGGGTCGGTCTCGACGACTCTCTGGCCTTCTGAAGCAACGTCCCCTTCATCCGACCCTGCTTCCGCTCGGATCCTCGGTTATCCTCGAGGCTCTGCCCCGGTCCCTCGGCGGCTTCGCTGCGGCGTCTGCTCTCCTGGCTGGCCCTCGCGCAGATCGCGGGCATCCTGCTCGCGGATCACGAGATCGTGTCGCGCGAGGCGGCGCTCGTGCTCGGGGCGGCTTGTCTCGCGCTGGGCGCCTTCGGCTCCCGTCCGCCGGCGCTGCGCGCCGTCTGCGCGGCGGGCCTCGCGCTCGCGTCGGGCGCCTTCGCGCTGGCGGGGCGCCTCGACGCCGCCGCGCGCGGCTGGGAGGGCGCCCCGTTCGAGACGACGCTCGAGGGCCGGGTCCGCAGCCTCCAGCGCCTGCCCGGCGGCTTCCGGCTCGAGCTCGACGGCGTCCGCGCCGCGGAGCCCGGCGTTCGGCTGCCGGACGCGATCCGGCTGGCCGGCGAGGCGACGCCAGGCGGTGTCGCTGCGATCGAGCGCGCGCTCCCGGGCGAGCGGCTGCGCGTCCGGGCCGTGCTGCGCGCCCCCAGCGCGCTCGCGAACCCCGGCGGGCGGGACGCGCTGCGCGAGCTCTCGCGCCAGGGGATCGGCGCCACCGGCCGGCTCGCGCATCCGGCCCTGCACGCGCGCGTGCCCGAGCGCGAGGGCTGGCGGCCGCTGCTCCGGCTGCACGCGGCGCGCGCCCGGCTCGACGAGCGGCTGGCCCGCACGGGGCCGGGCGGCGGGCTCCTGCGCGCGCTCGCGCTGGGCGAGCGCGCGGGACTCTCCGCGAGCGTGCAGGACGCCTTCACGCGCCTCGGGCTCGCGCACCTGCTCTCGGTGTCCGGCCTGCATCTCGCGCTGATGGCCGGGCTCGTCTTCTCGCTCGCGCGGGCGGGGCTCGGCCGCAGCGCCTGGCTGGCCGCCCGCCGCGACACGCGGCTGCCCGCGCTCGCCGCCGCCGTGCTGGGCGCCGTGCTCTACGCCTTGCTCTCCGGCTGGCAGGTGCCGGTGCGGCGCTCCCTGCTGCTGGTGCTCGCGCTGGCGCTGGCCATGGGGCGAGGGCGGCGGGGCGGAGCCGGCGAGCCGCTGGCGGCCGCCTCGCTCGCGATCCTGGCGGCCGAGCCGCAGGCGCTCTTCGGCGCGAGCTTCCAGCTCTCGTTCGCCGCCAGCGCGGCCCTCGCGTTGGCGCCGCGGGCGCTGGCGCCGGCGCCCGCGCGCGTGGCGGGACGCGCGCTCCTCCGGCTTCGCGAGGCGCTCTCCTCCTCGGCGACGGCGCTCGCCGCGACCAGCCCGCTGGCGGCGCTCCAGCTGGGAAGCGTGGCGCCGATCGCGCTGCTGGCGAACCTCGCGGCGATTCCCTGGACGGGCGTGGTCCTGCTGCCGGCCTCGCTGCTGGCGGTGGGGATCGCGGCGTTGCCTGAGCCCCTGCGCCCGGCGCTCGCGCTCGCCGCCGCCGAGCGGATCGCGGCGGCGTCGATCGTCGCCGTCGAGTGGGCCGCCGCCGCGCTTCCGACCCTCGAGCCGCGGCCGCCGCCGGCCGCCGCCTGGCTGGCGGCCGCCAGCCTGGTCGCGCTCGCGTCCCTCGCCGCGTGGGGCATCGCGCCGCGGGTGCTGCTCTGTCTCGCCTCGAGCGCGCTGCTCGCGCTGGCGCCCCCCGCCGCGACGCCTCCGCCTCCGCCGCGGCTGGTCGCCTTCGATGTCGGGCAGGGCGACGCATGGCTGATCCAGGGGCGGCGCGGCGCGCTGCTGGTGGATGCGGGCCCTGCGACGCCAAGCGGTGTCGACCTCGGGCGGCGGGTGGTGGCGCCGGCCCTGGCTGCGCTCGGCGTGAAGCGCCTCGACCTGATGGTGGTGACGCACGCGGATCTCGACCATCGCGGCGGAGCGGGGTCGCTGCTCGAGCGGGTCCCGGTCGAGCAGCTCTGGCTGCCCTACGGCGCGCGCGCGGACCCGGGCTTCGCATCCCTGCTCGAGGCGGCCGCGGCGCGCGGGGTCGAGGTCTCCGAGCGGGGCGCGCAGGCGCCTGCGCTGCGCGCGGGCGATCTGTGGATCGAGCCGCTCTGGCCTCCCGAGGGCGAGAGCCACGGCTCGCGCAACCGTCGCTCGCTCGTGGTTCGCGTGACGGCAGGGTCGCATCGGATACTGCTCCCGGGCGACCTCGACGCGGAGGCCGAGACGGCCCTGATCGCGAGCGGGGCCGCGCTCCAGGCGGACGTGCTCGCGCTGGCGCATCACGGCAGCCGGACCTCCTCCACGCCGGCCTTCCTCGCCGCCGTGGCGCCGACGCTCGCGCTCGTCTCGGCGCCCTGCCACGGCCGCTTCGGGATGCCGCATTCCGAGGTGCTGGCGCGGGTTCGCAGCGCAGCGGCCTCGCTCTGGTGGACCGGCCGCGACGGCGCCCTCGTCGTGGGTCTCGCGGAGCCCCTCCACGTCTGGGGCTGGGCGGGCTCGGCGCGGGCGCGCGCGCGGTGTTGACGCAATCGGGCGTGAGCCCGCGCGCAGCGAGGCGGAGCCGAGCGAAGTTGATCCAGGCCGGCGGGGTCGGTGGTTGTGAAGGGGCCGGGGTGGCATGCTCCGCGCGTGTTCCCGCCCGGCCTGCGCAGATCCCGTCTCGCCGCCGGCCTCGCGTCGCTCGGAATCGCGCTGGCCGGCTGCACGCCGGCCCGCGACGTGCTGCCGGTCTATCTGACCTGGAGCGACGAGGACACCAGCACGACGATGACCGTCAACTACCACACGCGCGGGGCCTTCGACGGGAGCCACGTCTACTACGACACCAGGCCCCGGAAGGGCGAGATCGCGAGCTATGCGTCGCACGCGCGCGGCTTCGAGCGCCGGATCGCGGGCGTCGATCGCACCGTGCACGTGGTTCCGCTCACGCGGCTCCACCCGGGCACGACCTATTGGTTCGTCGCCGGGGATCCCACCTCGGGCTTCCGCGAGGAGCGCTCCTTCCGCACGCTGCCGGGCGACGGCTCGCCCGTCAGCTTTGTGGCGGGCGGCGACATGTCGACCGGCTGGTTTCCGCGCCTGACCTCGTGGCAGGCGGCGCGCACCGATCCGAGCTTCGCGCTGCTCGGCGGCGATCTCGCGTATTGCCGGGGCCGGCCCGAGGGCCATGCCCGCTGGGAAGAGTGGTTCGCGGACTGGGACGCGACCATGCGCGCGCCCGACGGGCGGCTGATTCCGCTGGTGGCGGCGATCGGCAACCACGACCGCCGCGACGGCGGAGGCCGCGACCCGGAGCAGGTGGCGCCGTTCTTCACCGGCTTCCTCTACCAGGATCCGGACGGGCGCAGCTACTTCGCCCGCCGCTTCGGGCCCCGGGTGGCGCTCTTCGTGCTCGATACCGGCCACCTCGCTCCGATCGAGGGCGCGCAGCGCGACTGGCTCGAGGCCGAGCTGCGCGCCAAATCGGACGTGCCGGTGAAGTTCGCGCTCTATCACGTGGCGCTCTTCCCGGCCCATCAGCCCTTCCTCGATTCGGTGAAGGCGGGGCGCGCGAGCTGGCTGCCGCTCTTCGACCAGTTCCGCCTGACGGCGGCCTTCGAGCACCACGGCCATCTGCACAAGCGCACGCTCCCGCTGCGCGCCGGCGCGCCCGTCGCCGACGGGAGCGGAACCGTCTTCTTCGGCGACGGCTGCTGGGGCAAGTCGCACGCGAAGTCCGCCCGGCCCGGTCGCGACTACCTGGCTGCGTCCTTCCCGGACCGCCACTTCTGGAAGGTGACCGTCTCCGAGCAGGGCGCGCGCTACGAGGCGATCGACGGCTTCGGGCGCGTGTTCGACGCCGCCGGGCAGGACGCCGGCGGCCTCTGGATCCACGAGTGACGGCCGAGGCGCCGGACGACTCCGTGCGCGTGGCGCGCGTGCGTTTCGCGGATGGCAAGGCCGATCTCGAGGAGGATTCGGTCGCGATCGAGGAGCCGCTCGAGATCCAGCTCGGCGGCGCGTCGCTCGCGGTGCTGATGCGCACGCCCGGCCACGACGCGGACCTCGCGCTCGGCTTCCTGGTGACGGAGCGCGTGGTCGATTCCCCGGCGCAGGTGGTGTCGGTGCGCCACTGCCGCGCGGTCTCCGACCCGGACGCCGCGGAAAACGTGATCCGCGTGGTGCTCGCGCCCGGGGTCGCCGTCGATCTCGATGCGCTCCGCCGCAACCTCTACGCGAGCAGCAGCTGCGGGATCTGCGGCAAGGCCACCATCGCCAACGCGCTGGCGAGCGCGCCGCCGCTCGCCGACGAGAGCCGCTTCGAGACCGCCTTCTTCCCTCCGCTGCCGGAGCGGCTACAGGCCGCGCAGCCGACCTTCGCGCGGACCGGCGGGCTGCACGCCGCCGGTCTCTTCGCGCCGGACGGCGCGCTGCTGGTCGTGCGCGAGGACGTCGGGCGGCACAACGCGGTCGACAAGGTGATCGGCTGGGCGCTGCGCGAAGGCCGGCTGCCGCTCGCCGGCCACGTTCTGCTGGTCTCGGGCCGGATCTCGTACGAGCTGGTGCAGAAGGCGCTGGTCGCGCGCATCCCCGTGCTGGCGGCCGTCTCGGCGCCGTCTTCGCTCGCGGTCGATCTCGCGCAGCGCGCGCGGCTCACCCTGGTCGGCTTCCTGCGGGGCGCTTCGTTCAACGTCTACGGCGAGCGCTCGCGCGTGGTCGCCAGGGGCTGAAGGAGAACCCGGGATGGCGGAGGAGGACGATCGCTCCGGGCCGGGGCCCGCCGCGGGCGGGCTCGCGGCGATCGTCTCGACGCTGAAGACGGTCGGGCTCGCAAACGCCGGGCGCGGCCTGCGGGCGCTCGCGAGGATGAATCAGCCCGGCGGCTTCGATTGCCCCGGCTGCGCCTGGCCCGAGCCCCACGAGCATGGCGCGATCGAGTTCTGCGAGAACGGCGCCAAGGCGGTGGCCCACGAGGCGACACGCCGTCGGGTCGGCCGCGAGCTGCTCGCGCGCACGCCCGTCGCGGAGCTGCTCGCGCACGACGACCACTGGCTGGAGGCCCAGGGAAGGCTCGTCGAGCCGCTGGTGCGCCGCGCGGGCGCCCGCCACCTCGAGCCGATCGGCTGGGACGAGGCCTACACGAAGGCTGCCGCCGAGCTGCGCGCGCTGGCCTCCCCGGATCAGGCGGTCTTCTACACCTCCGGCCGCGCCAGCAACGAGGCGGCCTTTTTGTGGCAGCTCTTCGCGCGCCAGCTCGGCACCAACAATCTCCCGGACTGCTCGAACCTCTGCCACGAGTCGAGCGGGGAGGGGCTCGGCGAGGCGATCGGCGTCGGCAAGGGGACGGTGAGCCTCGCGGACATCGAGAACGCCGGGGCGATCTTCGTGATCGGCCAGAATCCGGGCACCAATCATCCACGCATGCTCACCACGCTGGCCGCGGCCAAGCGGCGCGGCGCGCGCATCGTGGCGATCAATCCGCTGCGCGAGCGGGGCCTGGTGCGCTTCGCGCAGCCGCAGGACCCGCTGGCCCTGCTCGGGCGGAGCGCCGCGATCGCGGATCTCTACCTCCAGGTGCGCGTGGGCGGGGACGTGGCGCTGCTCAAGGGCATCATGAAGGAGCTGCTGGAGGCCGAGGCGCGCGACCCGGGCAGGGTGCTCGATTGGCCGTTCATCCGTCGGCACACGGAAGGCTTCGCCGAGCTGAGCGCGGACCTCGCGGCGCAGCGCTTCCCCGAGCTGGAGGCGCGCAGCGGCATCCCGCGCCGCGCCATGCGCGAGGCGGCGGAGATCTACGCCGCCGCGGACGGCGTGGTCGCCTGCTGGGCGATGGGGATCACGCAGCACCGGCACGGCGTCGCGAACGTGCAGGAGATCCTCAATTTGCTGCTGCTGCGCGGCAACCTCGGGCGCCCGGGCGCCGGGCCCTGCCCGGTGCGCGGGCACAGCAACGTGCAGGGGGATCGCACGGTCGGCATCACGGAGCGCCCGGGCGCTGCCTTCCTGGCGCGCCTCGCCGCCGAGTTCGAATTCGCGCCGCCCCGCGAACCGGGATTCGACACGGTCGCCGCGATCCGAGCGCTGCGCGACGGCCGCGTGCACGTCTTCCTGGCCCTCGGCGGGAACTTCGCGGTGGCGACGCCCGACACCGCCGCCACCGCCGCCGCGCTCGGCCGCTGCCGGCTCGCGGTGCAGATCGCGACCACGCTGAACCGCACCGCGCTGCTCGCGGGCCGCGAGGCGCTGCTGCTGCCCTGCCTCGCGCGCAGCGAGCGCGACCTCCAGGCGGGGGGCGAGCAGTTCGTCACGGTCGAGGATTCCATGAGCGTGGTGCACGCCTCACGCGGCGGCCTCGAGCCGGCGTCGGCGGCGCTGCGCAGCGAGCCGGCGATCGTCGCCGGGCTCGCCGCGGCGGCGCTGGGGGAGCGCAGCCGGGTGCCCTGGCCGGCGTTGCTGGAGGACTACGACCGGATCCGCGACCGCATGGCGCGCGTGCTGCCGGGCTTCGAGGACTACGCCCGCCGCGCGCGGGCGCCGGGCGGCTTCCTGCTGCCGAGCGGCGCGCGCGAGCGCCGCTTCGAGACGCCGTCGGGGCGTGCGCTCTTCCGCGTGCATCCGCTGCCCGAGGATTCGCTCGCGCCGGGCCGCTTCCTGCTCACGACGATCCGCAGCCACGACCAGTTCAACACCACGGTGTATGGCTTCGACGACCGGCTGCGCGGCCTGCGGGGAGACCGGCGCGTGGTGCTGCTGCACGCGGACGACATCGCGGCGGCGGGTCTGCGGGCGGGGCAGGGCGTCGATCTCACCAGCCATTTCCGAGGGGAGACCCGCACCCTGCGCGGCTTCCGGGTGGTGGCCTACGACCTGCCGCGGCGCTGCGCCGCCGCCTACTTCCCGGAGGCGAACGGGCTGGTGCCGCTCGAGAGCCAGGCCGAGCGCAGCCATACGCCGGCCTATAAATCCATCGAGATTTCGCTGACTCCGGGCGAGAAGCTCGTGTGATGCTCGAGCCAGGCCCGGGCCCCGGCTCAGCGCGGGAAGACCACGCTGGTCTCGAAGACCTCCCAGCTCGCGAAGACGCCCTGCACGGCGTAGGCGTCGCGCGCGGCGATCGCGCGCGCCTGCTCGAGGTCCGGCGCGTCGAGGATGATCACGCTGCCGACGGGCTGACCCTCGGGCGTGCGCAGGGGGCCGGCGAAGCGGATGCGCCCCTCCGCCGCGAGCGGCTCGAGGCCCGCCAGATGCGCGGGCCGGTGCAGCGGGCGCAGCTCTGCGCCGCGGGGTCCGTCGCGTCCGATCCAGACGAAGGTCTTCACGTCAGCCCTCGGCCGGCAGGAACTTCTGGAAGAACGGGACCAGGTCCGGACCCTGGCGCAGGGTGTGGCCGCCGTCGACGCCGATGCACTGGCCGGTGACCCAGCCGGATTCGCCCCCCAGCAGCGCTGCGACGAAGCCGCCGACGTCCTCGGGCTTGCCCAGCCGGTTCAGGGGGATCCGGCTCAGGTATTCGCCGCGCACGCCGGCGTCGCCGATCAGCATCGCGACCAGCGGCGTGTCGACCAGGCTCGGCATCACCGCGTTCACGCGGATGCCGAGCGGCCCCAGCTCGTCGGCCGCGCAGCGCGTCAACATGTTGACCCCCGCCTTGGCGACGCAGTAGGGCGTCATCCAGCGGTGCGTGAGCACGCCCGCGATCGAGCTCACGTTGACGATGCTGCCCCCGCCCGCGCGCTGCATGGCGAGCGCTTCGGCGCGCAGGCAGCGGTAGAGGCCGGTGAGCTCGGTGGAGAGCCCGCGCGCGAAGTCGGCGGCGGGCGTGCGCAGCACGGAGCCGCCCGAGCCCGAGGCCGCGGCGTTGACGGCGAGCGTGAGCGGCCCGAGCCGCGACTCGGTGACCGCGATCGCCGCCTCGACCGAGGCGTCGTCGGTGACGTCGCAGCGTACGAAGGCGGCCTGCGGCCCGAGCGCGCGCGCCGCCTCGCGCAGCACGTCCTCGCGCCGCGCCGCCAGCATCACCCGGCCGCCGCCCGCGACGATCGCCTGAGCGCAGGCGAGTCCGATCCCCGTGCCGCCGCCCGTGATGAAGGCCTGTTTGCCGTCGAAGCGCGCCATGCGTGTCCTCCTGCTGGCTTCCCGTCCGTCGTCAGTACAATCCGAGCATGCGGCCCGCGAGCGCGATCACCGCCAGCGCCAGAACCGGCCGGATCAGCCGCTCGCCGCCACGCACGGCGAGCCGCGCGCCGAGCGCCGCGCCTGCGGAGTAGCCCACCACCAGCACCGCCGCCGGCCCCCAGGCGATCTGGCCGGCCAGGATGAAGACGGGCACCGCCGTCAGCGTCAGCACCGCGGTCACGATCACCTTGATCGCGTTCGCGCGCACCAGGTCGAAGCCGGCGTAGCTGAGTGCGAAGAGCAGCGGGATTCCGACCCCGGCCTGGAAGGAGCCGCCATACACGCCGATCGCGAAGAAGATCACGGCCCAGCGGGGTCCCAGCCGGGAGGGAGGCTGCTGGCTCTGCTTGCGCGGAACCGCCAGCTCGCGCAGCAGCGGGATCAAGAGCAGCAGCATCACGATGCCGAAGGCCCGCTCGAAGATGGCGTCCGAGACTTGCGAGATTCCCCAGGCGCCGATCAGGGCGCCGGCGGCGACCGGCAGCAGCACGGGAGCGGCTTCCCGCAGGCCGCCGACGCCCAGCGCGAAAAATCGCCAGGCGGCGACCCAGCTCTGGAGCAGGACGCCGACGCGATTGGTGCCGTTTGCGATTCCGCCGGGAAGACCGAGCAGCACCAGCAGCGGCACCGTCAGCAGCGAGCCGCCGCCCGCCAGCGTGTTGACGACCCCCGCGGCCGTGGCCGTGGCGCCCAGCGCGAGGATCTCGAAAGGCGTCACGGCGGCTCCGTCGGGGGAACCGAGTGTAGTCGCGGGCGGCAGGCATCTCTACCGCGCGCGGGCCTGTGTTAGGATCGCGCGCGCCATGCCGTCGGCGGTCCAGACCTCGCCCGAGCTGATCGAAGTGCGCAGCGACGAGCGCTTCGACGAGCACCGCCTGGCCGAGTGGCTGCGCGGGCGGCTGGAGGGAAGCGAGCTCCCGCTCTCGGTGCGCCAGTTCGGCGGCGGGCACGCGAACCTCACCTATCTGCTCCACTTCGGCGCGGGCGAAGGCGCTCGCGAGTACGTGCTGCGCCGGCCGCCGCTCGGCCCGGTCGCCGCCCGCGCGCACGACATGCAGCGCGAGTACCGCGCGCTCTCCAAGCTCTGGCAGGCCTTTCCGCCGGCGCCGCGCGCCTTCCTCTATTGCGAAGACAAGTCCGTGATCGGCGCCGACTTCCTGGTGATGGAGCGGCGCCACGGCGTGGTGATCCGCAACGTGGTCCCGCCCGAGTTCGGCGGCGGCGAGGATCCGGTCGCGAACCGCAAGCTCTCGGAGGTGGTGATCGACACCCTGGTCGACTTCCACGCCGTGGATCCCGCGCCGATCGGGCTGGACACGCTGGGCAAGCCGGAGGGCTTTCTCGCGCGGCAGGTCAAGGGCTGGACGGATCGCTTCGAGCGCGCGAAGACCTCCGAGCAGCCAGTCGCGCAGGAGATCTCCAACTGGCTGCTCGCGAACCTGCCGGATTCGCCGCCCGCGACCCTGGTCCACAACGACTGGAAGCTCGACAACATGGCGGTCGCCGCCGACGACCCGGGCCGCTGCGTCGCCGTCTACGACTGGGACATGTGCACGATCGGGGATCCGCTCTGCGATCTCGGCACGCTGCTCGGGCTCTGGAGCAACCCGGGCGAGGGGCTGGCCGGCAGCAATCCGATGCCGACCCAGACGCGCGGCTTCATGTCCCGCCAGCAGGCCGCCGCGCGCTATGCGGAGCGCAGCGGGCGGGACGTGTCGCGGCTCGACTACTACATCGTGTTCGGCACCTTCAAGATGGGCGTCGTGCTCCAGCAGATCTACTTCCGCTTCCACCGCGGGCAGACCCAGGACACGCGTTTCGCGGGGATGGGGAAGCTCGCCGAGGGCCTCTTCCAGCTGGCGGCCGACCGCCGGCCGTAGCGCTCTCCGCTACAGCAGCCCGGCCCCGGTTGCGTTCCTCGTGCTCCCCTCGACCTGGAAGATCTCGAGCAGGTGGCGGCCGATCTGCGAGAGATGCACCTCGTCCGCGCCGTCGACGAGCCGCGCCGAGCGCGCGTGCCGCAGCATGCTCTCGAGCTCCGTGTCGGTCGAATAGCCGAGCGCGCCGTGCACCTGGATCGCGCGGTCGATCACGCGCCAAAGCGTGTTGGCGACGTGGTGCTTGCACATCGACACCTCGTGGCGGAAGGGCAGCCCGTTCTCTATCAGGTAGGCCGCGTGCAGCACCATCAGCTTGCACTGGTAGAGCTCCATGGTCGACTCGGCGATCTGCCACTGGATGCCCTGCTTGTCGGCCAGCACGCCGCCGTGCAGCTCGCGCGAGAGCGCCCGCTTGGCCGTCATCTCGAGCGCCACCTCGGCGTTGCCGATCCAACGCATGCAGTGCGCGAGGCGGGCCGGGCCGAGGCGCACCTGGCCCAGCCGGTGGCCCTGGCCGCGCCCGCCGAAGAGGGCGGCGTTCGAGACCACGCAGTTCTCGATCCGGATCTCGCAGTGGTTGCCCTTGCCGGCCATGGTGTCGATGTCGCGCACGATCTTCCAGCCCGGGTTGTCGGTCTCGACCAGGAAGGCCGAGTTGCGCGCCTGCGGCGGATTCGCGTCCGGGTCGGTCTTGGCGATCACGATCGCGAAGCGCGCGCCGTGGGCGCCGGAGATGAACCACTTGTGGCCGTTGATCACCCACTGATCGCCCTGCTGGACGGCGTGCGTGCGGATGCCGGTCGGATCGGAGCCGGCGACCTCGGGCTCGGTCATCGCAAAACAAGACCGGCACTCGCCGTCGACCAGCGGGCGCAGGTACTTCTCCTTCTGCTCGGGCGTCCCGAAGTGCAGGAGCGTGTGCATGTTGCCTTCGTCCGGGGCGTGGCAGTTCAGGACGTAGGCGCCGAACTCGGTGCGCCCGCACTCGGCGGAGACGAACGCCATCGCCATCGGCCCGAGACCCATGCCCCCCCACTCGCGCGGCATGTGCGGCGCCCAGAGTCCGTCCGCCTTCGCCTTCTCGCGCAGGCGCTGGAGCGCCGGGCGCCAGGCCTTCAGGTCGCGGCCCTCCTTCAGGGAGTGGAGCACCGGCGCCACCTCCTGGGCCAGGAAGGCGCGCACGCGGTCGCGGACGGCGGTCACGTCGGGGGGCAGGCTGAAGTCGATCGCCACGGGTCTCTCCTGGTGTCTTGGATCGCTGGATTCTACGGGAGGCGGCGGGAAAATCCTATGCGTTGCGGATGGTGAGGCCGCCATCGACGACCAGCACGGCGCCGGTCGCGAAGGAGGCGGCCGGGAGGGCGAGCGAGAGCACCATCTGGGCGATCTCCTCGGGCTCGCCGTAGCGGCCGAGCGCCGTGCGGCGTTTGGCGAAGACCGCCTTCGCGTCGTCGGGGATGCCCGCGGTCATGCCGGTGCGGATCGGCCCGGGGCAGACCGCGTTCACCGTCACGCCGGCTGGACCCAGCTCGACGGCGAGGGCCCGGGTGAGTCCGATCACGCCGTGCTTCGAAGCGGTGTAGGGGCTGATGAACGCGGTGGCGCCCAGGCCCTCGGTCGAGGCGATGTTCACGATGCGTCCCTGGCCGTGGCGCTTGAGATCCTCGAGGCAGGCGCGCACGCAGTGCGTGTGCGCGGTCAGGTTCACCGCCAGCGTGGTGGCCCAGGCCGCCTCGAAGTCGGGCGCCCCGATCGGCGCGAGCACCACGACGCCCGCGTTGTTCACCAGGATGTCGATCGGGCCGAGCGCGGCGCGCGCCTGCGCGATTACTGGGGCGATCCGGTCCGCCTCCGAGACGTCGAGTCCGAAGGCGCGGGCCGTGCCGCCCGCGGCGGTGATCTCCTCCGCGACCCGGGCGGCGCCGTCGGCGTCGCGGTCGATCGCCGCGACCCGCGCGCCCTCGTGCGCGAAGAGGCGTGCGGTGGCGCGCCCGATTCCGCTCGCCGCTCCGGTGACGATCGCGACCCGGCCCCGGATCGATCGCGAGAGGCTCGCGAGCGGCGCGCTTGCGGTGTTCGCGGACACTCGCGCACTCTAGCCGGCAGGTGAATCCGCTGCGACGCATCCCGCGCCGTTTCTCGCTGCTGGCCGTGGCCGGAATGCTCGCGGCCTGCGTGCCGCCGGTCTGGGATCCGGCGCGGCTCGAGGAGCGCGAGCCCCGCCTGCGCGCGCTCGGCGACCACCGCCTCGGCGACGCCACACCCTACCTGCTGCCGGTGCAGGACGCCGGCGTGCTCTTCCTGTGCCGCTGGGAGACGGCGGATCCGATCCCGGTCTCGCTGCCGCCTGATGCAACCCCCGAACAACTGGGCGCCCTCGAAGCGGCGTTGCGGGCCTGGCAGGGAGCGGGTCTCGGCGTGCGCTTCCAGCCCGGCGCCCCGGCCGGCGTGGGGATCGAGCTGCGCATCGTCGCGGAGCCGGGCGAAGGGGAGGTCGCGACGCGAGCCGCGAGCACCGTCGCGGACTGCGCCGTCGACCCGCACGGCGAGACGCGAGGCGATCGCCTGGCGGCGCGGCTCGTCTTCGCCTCGATCCATCTGCGTGTCGCGTGGACCGATCCGCTCGGACGCCGCGTCGAGACCGGTTCGGCCGACCTCGCGGGCGTCGCGCTGCACGAGCTCGGCCACGCCCTCGGCTTCCAGGGGCACGTGCGGAGCGGCGAGAGCGCCATGCGGTACGGGGTCGAGGCGATGCGCCGCGCGGGCCGGCGGCTGCTGGCCGGAGAAGCCTTCCGCGACGACACGCTGCGCGCGCTCTACAGCGTGGCTTCCGGGGAGGTGGTGGGACGCCTCGCGCTTCCGCCCGGCCGCAGCCGGCCGGTGGATCGCCTGCTCGCGCTCGCGCGCAGCGGCGGGCTGGAGGGCCCGGTCGCCCGGATGGGCGACCGCGAGGGGCAGATCCTGTTCCGGGACGGCGACGGCGCGGCCTATGCGATCTGGCTGCGCGGCGTGGCCGGCGCGCTCGCGGGACGGCCGCAGGAGCTGCTGGTGATGCCCGGACCGAGGGCCGAGCGCCTGCTCAGCCTTCGCTCCCGCCCAGCCGGGATGCGCGCGCATGCGCGGCCTGCGCGGCCTCGGTCTGTCCCAGCGATCGCAACACCACGCCGAGTCGGAACAGGGTGACGCCGTCGTCCGGGTCGAGCGCGAGCGCCCGCTCCAGGTGCTGGCGCCCCAGCTCGGGTTCGGACGGCATCTTCTTGTAATAGGTCCAGCCGAGCGCGGACTGGTAGGCGCATTCGTCGGGCCAGAGCTCGACGGCGGGCTTCAGGAAATCGAAGGCGCCCTTGAAGTTGCCCTGCCGCATCAGGATCTCGCCCTTGCGGTACATGTTCTCCGCGTTCGCGAGCCGGTTCGCGTCGATCCCCGAGGCGCCGCCGGCGCGCTCGGCGTCATAGTTGCGGCGTCGCTCGGGGTCCGAGAGGGTGGCGTGCGCCTTGCTGATCTCGGCGAAGACGCGGTTCGCCTCGGCGCGCGCCTCGGCCTCCAGGCCCGAGCGCGCCAGCGTGTCGGGGTGGTAGGTCTTGGCGGCGACGTGGTACGCGTGCTTGATGGTGGCCGAATCGCAGTCCTTGGCGACACCGAGCAGCTGGTAGAAGTCGAACTCGGCGAGCCGCGCGTGCTTTTCGCCGATCTCGCGACGCAGGTCCTCCGTGGCGCGCGCCTCGGCCTGGCTCGGCGTCCGCCGCGAGGAAGGGGTCGCCGCTGCGGGTCGGGAGGGCGCGTGCGATTCCGTCGTCACGATCTCGATCTCGGGAGTCCCGGGCGCCCCGATCTCCGACTCCGGCTTGGCGGCGTCGCGGTAGGCGAGCGCGCCGGCGGCGTCGAGCACCCAGATCGCCGCCAGTCCGCGGGGAGTCCGGGCGGACTGGATCACCTTCCAGAGGCTGCGGGTGCCGTCCAGCGCCGCGAGCAGCGAGAGCACGGAATCGTCGCTGCGCAGTCGAGCCGAGATCTTCTCGCTGCGGGCGCTCAGCTCGGGGAAGAGCTCCATGCGCGTGGAGAGATCGGAGAGCACGCGGTCGCTGCTCCAATGCGTCTCGATGCCCTCCTGGAGCAGGCTGTAGATCTCGGCGCGGAAGGGCTGCGCGTCGGCGGGCGGCTCGGAGCCGGAGTCGACGAAGAACTCGCCATGCGGCCAGCCGAAGCACTCGAGCAGGCGGATCCG
>DATBRV010000070.1:0-32267 GCA_036560145.1 Myxococcota bacterium | reverse complement strand
TCCTCGATGTAGGAGGTGCCGCCGGTGAGCAGCTGGACGCGCTCCTGGTCGACGTCGAAGCCGGTCACGCCGTGGCCCGCCCGGGTGAACTCGAGGGCCAGCGGGAGCCCCACGTAGCCCAGCCCGATCACCCCGATGTGGGCGTCGCGGGAGGCGATTCGCGCCTTCAATTCCTCGAGCCGGTTCATGCCGATCCTCCCCCGGACTGCCTGCCGCCCGCGCGGACCCGAAAGAAGTCCTGGAAATACAGGGTTCCCGACCACAGGGTGAGTGCCGTCGAGGCGGCCAGGAGTGTCATCCCGATCGCGTGGGCCGGCAATCCCAGGGTCGGGTAGTGGAAGATCAGGGCCCCGATCGCGACGTTCTGGGAAAGCGTCTTTCCCTTGCCCAGCCAGGAGGCCGCCATCACATGGCCCCCGGCCGAGGCGATCCCCCGCAGGCCGGTGACCGCCAGCTCCCGTCCCACGATCACCACCACCATCCAGGCGGCCCAGGGCGGCACCCGCCCCATGGCGACCAGCACGATCAGCGCGGTGGTGACGATCAGCTTGTCGGCGAGGGGATCCAGCAGCTTGCCGATGTGGGTCACCTGCTGGCCCCGGCGCGCGAGCCAGCCGTCGATCACGTCGGTCACGGCCGCCACGATGAAGGCCCAGGCGATCACCTGGCTGCCGGTCTCGTCGTTGAAGAGGGGAAGCGCGAGCAGGATCGGAACCACGCCGATGCGCAGGACCGTGATCGTGTTCGGGAGGTTCCAGAAGCGCTCTTCGCCGATCGGCAGCGGCGGCGTGATCACGCCGCGGGCGCCGAGCACCGACTCATCGGCCGAAGTCGCCATGGTAGGCGCGATAGTAGGTCAGGACGCGATTCACGTAATCCTGCGTCTCGCGGTACGGAGGCACGCCGCCGTAGCGGTCCACCGCCGTCGGGCCCGCGTTGTAGGCCGCCACCGCCCGGGTGAGGTCTCCATAGCGATCCAGCATGCTGCGCAGGTAGCGGGTGCCCCCGCGCACGTTGTCGGTGGGCTCGAAGGCATCCTCGACCCCGAGCGAGTCCGCCGTCGCCGGCATCAGCTGCATCAGCCCGCGCGCGCCCTTGCGGGAGACCGCGCCGGGATCGAAGTTCGACTCGGCCGCGATCACCGCCTTGACCAGCGCCGGCTGCACCTGGTTCTCGCGCGCCGTGAGGCCGATCAGGCCGTCGTAGCCCCAATGCTTGGGGATCCGGCCCAGCGAGAAGCCGCGCGGCTCCCGCGGCGGGACCGGCTGATAGCGATCGTCGCGAGGCGCGATGTTCGTGAAGTGGGTGACGCCGCGTTCGTCGACGAACGTGTAGATCTGGCGATCGGCCGCGGCCGGCCCCGCGACGAGGACGCCGAGCAGCAGCAGCGCAAGCCGCAGCCGCCTTCCCACAGCGCGGGCCGCAGGGCGCAAGGATCCCCCAGGGGGGCAGTTTGCCCCGCCGCGGAATGCCTGGGTAGAATCCGAGCGAGCCATCACCCTGCATACATCGGTGCCCCCGGGTTCGGCCCTTAGAGACCTGGTGCCCCGAGGGAGCCGTGCCGGACCCCCATCGCTCGGACGTGCTCGTAATCGGCAGCGGTATCGCCGGGCTTTTCTACGCCCTGCGTGTCGCAGAGCACGGGAGCGTCGCGGTCGTCACCAAGAAGCGCGCGGCGGACTCGGCCACCAACTGGGCGCAAGGCGGGATCGCGGCGGTCCTGGCGGGCGACGATTCCTTCGAGCAGCACGTGCAGGACACGCTGGCAGCGGGCGCCGGCCTCTGCCGCGAGCCCGTCGTGCGCCATGTGGTGGAACGCGGCCCCGCGATGATCGAGGCGCTGCTCAAGCTGGGCGCCGAGTTCGATCCCGGCCAGGCCGAGCGGAGCCTGGACCTCGGCCGCGAGGGCGGGCACACGCGCCGCCGCATCGTCCATCACCGGGACGCCACCGGGCGCGAGATCGAACGGGCGCTGCTGGCGCGCGTGCGCGCGCACCCGAACATCCAGCTCTTCGAAGATCACTGCGGCGTCGACCTGCTCACCGCGCGCCGGGCCGGCCTGCCCGGCCCCGACCGCGCGCTCGGCGCCTACGTGCTCGACGTGCGCACGGGCGCGGTCGAGCGCTTCCGCGCCCGCCTCACGCTGCTCGCGACCGGCGGCGCCGGCAAGGTCTATCTCTACACGAGCAACCCCGACATCGCGTCCGGCGACGGCATGGCGATGGCCTTCCGTGCCGGGGCCACGCTCGCGAACATGGAGTTCGTCCAGTTCCACCCGACCTGTTTGTTCCATCCCCAGGCCAAATCGTTTTTGATCTCGGAAGCCGTGCGCGGCGAAGGCGCCATCCTGCGCACGCGCCGCGGCGACGCCTTCATGGCCCGCTACCACCCGATGGCGGATCTGGCGCCGCGCGACGTGGTCGCGCGCGCCATCGACGGCGAGCTCAAGCAGTCGGGCGACGAGTGGGTGGCGCTCGACCTCACGCACCGGCCGGCGGATTTCGTGCGCGAGCGCTTCCCGAACATCTACGCCCGCTGCCTCGAATTCGGCATCGACATCACCCGCGAACCGATCCCGGTGGTGCCGGCGGCGCACTACACCTGCGGCGGCGTGCGCACCGATCTGTCCGGCGAGACGGACCTGCCGCAGCTGTTCGCGGCGGGCGAGGTCGCCAGCACGGGGCTGCACGGCGCCAACCGGCTCGCCTCGAACTCGCTGCTGGAAGCGCTGGTGTTCGCGGACGCGGCCGCCAGCGCGTCGATCCCGCGCCTGCTCGAGCTCGCGCCCGACGAGCGCGCGATCCCGGCCTGGGAGGCCGGCGGCGCCACCGAGAGCGACGAGGCGGTCGTGATCACCCAGAACTGGGACGAGATCCGCCGGCTGATGTGGAATTACGTGGGGATCGTGCGCAGCGACCGGAGGCTGGCCCGCGCGCGGCGCCGGATCGAGCTGCTCCAGGAAGAGATCACCGAGTACTACTGGAACTTCAAGCTCACGCCGGACCTGGTCGAGCTGCGCAACCTCGCCACCGTGGCGCAGCTGGTGATCGCCTGCGCGGAGTGGCGCCTCGAGAGCCGCGGCCTGCACTACAACGCCGATCATCCTCGGCGCGACGACCCACGCTTCGGCCGGGATACGCTGCTGCGCGGCGCGCGCGCGGTCGCCGGCCCCGATACCACCCCGCGCACGGCTTGACGCGTGCCGCGCCTTCGGGCTTAGCTGGCGTCGATGCGCCCGCGCCCTCCGCTCGTGGCAATCTCCGCCCTGCTCGCGGCGCTGGCCACCGGCTGCACCGCAGCTCCGGCGGCGCCCGAGGGCCCGAGCCCGGGCGCGCGCGCCCTCGCCGCGCGCCATGGCCTCGAGACGGCGCGCTACCACCGCAGCCGGGGCGACCTCGCGACGGCCGAGTCGGTGCTGCGGCGCGGCCTCGCCCTGGCTCCGGAGGACGCCGCGCTCCACCGCGCGCTCGCGGAGGTGCTGATCGAGCTCGGGCGCAGCGCCGAGGCCGATCCGCTCCAGCGGCGCGCCGACGCGCTGGACCCCCCTCCCCCGCCGCCCCCCGACGCACCGCTGCCGGGCTCGGCGAAAGGACTGCTGGTGGTGCTGATGCCGCCGGTCGCCGGCGATCGCGTGCCGCAGAGCTGGCCCGACGGCGTGGTGGCGGCGACGCTCCAGCGCCGCCTCGCGCTGCGGCTGCCGGAGGCGAAGGTCGTGCACGCGGATCCCGAGAGCGTCGCCGCGGCGCGCACCTGGCTGGCGCGCTTCGAGCCGCGGACGGTGCTCTCGCTGCGGGTCGAGCGCGCCTACTGCGGGCAGTCCCAGAAGGACGGCCGCTTCGGAATGGCCTGGCTGCGGGTCGCGGCCGAGATCCCGGGCGACGCCAGCGCCGGCGCCGCGCAGGTCCGCACGCAGGTGCTCGAGCCCCGCCTGGCCGGAGGCTGCCTCGCGGAGGTGGTGGCGCGCGCGCTCGAACAGGCGCTCGCGCTGCCGCTGGTCGAGTCCGCCTGGGCGCGCGCGCAGGCGCCCGGCGCGAGCCGCGCCCCCTGGACCGCCGCCGCCGTGCGAACGCTCTTCCCCGGCCTGGGCCAGCGCATCGATGCCGAGCTCCAGACCGGCCGCAGCGCGCTCGCGAGCGGACGGCTCGCCCCCGCCTCCGTCGCCTTCGAACGCGCGGCGCGCATCGACCCCGAGGACTCCGACGTGCGCGCCTATCTGGAGGAGACACGCGCGACGCTCGAGCTCGCCCGGCAGATCCCGGGAGCCTCGCGCACGCCCACGCTCGACCCGAGCATGTCGCCGAGCGCGCGCGCCTCGGCCGACGCGCTGCTGATCGAGGAGCGCCGCCGCCGCGACGACCTGCTCGCGCTGCTGGCCGTGCTCGACGAGGACCTGCGCGTGCCACCGGCCGCCACGCTCGCGACCCTGCGTCGGGTCGACCTGCCGCCCGGCAAGGACTTCGGGCCGAAGCTCGCGCGCGAGCGCGCCGGCGGCGAGATCGAGGCGCGCGGCGTCTACGCTCCCGACGGAAGCCTCCTCTCGCGCTACTTCTTCGCCCGCGGCGCGCCGCTGCCCGTGCTGCGCGAGGAGGACACCAGCCAGGACGGAAAGCCCGATCGCTGGATCGGCTATCAGGACGGCATGCGCCGCGAAATCTGGGAGGACGGGCGCGGGCGCGGCCGGCCCGACGTGCACCTCGTGTTCGCCGCCCAGGGCGAGCCGCTCGAGCGGATCGAGCTCGACGACGACGGCAACGGCAAGCCCGAACGCGTCTTCGTCTACACGCTCGGCAAGCTCACCGGCGAGAGCCGCGACACCAACCGCGACGGCGTGCTCGACCGCTTCGACCGGCTGGACGCGGACGGCGAGCTGGTGCTGCGGGAAGAGGACGTGAACGCCGACGGCACGATCGACGTGCGCAGCATCTACAGCGCCGGCCGCCTGGTGCGCAGGCAGCTGGCGATGCCAGGCCTGGATCCGGGGTGAGCCGGCCTGAGTGAACTTCGCTCGCCGGCGGCTCGCTGCGCGCTTCGCTTGCTACTCCGGAGTCACGTACGCCGAGGTGATCCCGCCGTCGACCAGGAAGGTCGCGCCGTTCACGTACGAAGACTCGTCGGAGGCCAGGAAGAGCGCCGCGCGGGCGATCTCCTCCGCCTCGGCCAGCCGGCCCATCGGCACGTGGACCAGGCGCCGCGCGCGCGCCGCGGGCTCGCGCAGGAGGTCCTGGAGCAGGGGCGTGTTCACGGGGCCGGGACACAGCGCGTTGGCGCGGATCCCGCGCCGCGCGTACTCGACCGCGATCTCGCGGGTCATCGCGAGCACGCCGCCCTTGCTCGCGGTGTAGGCGACCTGCGAGGTGGCCGCGCCCATCACGGCCACGAAGGACGCGGTGTTGATGATCGAGCCGCCCCCCGCGCGCAGCAGCGCCGGAATCCCGTACTTGCAGCCGAGGAAGACGCCCTTCAGGTTCACGCGCAGGACCTGGTCGAAGACGTCCTCGGGCGTGTCGACCGGCGAGCCGTCCGCGCCCGGGAAGATGCCGGCGTTGTTGAAGAGCACGTGCAGCCGCCCGTAGGTCCGCTCCGTCTCGGCGACGGCGGCCTCCACCTGCGCCGCGACCGCGACGTCGACCGCGACGAAGTGGGCCTTCCCGCCGGCGGCCTGGACCGCGGCGACCGTCTCGCGACCGTCGTTCACCACCCGGTCGGCGACCACCACGCTCGCGCCCTCGGCGGCGAACAGCCGGGCCGCCTCGCGACCGATCCCGCTCCCGGCGCCCGTGATCAGCGCGGTCTTCCCCGCCAGTCTGCCCTGCGCTGCGCTCAAGCTCCCTCCTCGGTCTCGAAGTAGATGCTCTTCAGCTCGGTGTAGGCCTCGAGAGCGGACGGCCCGAGCTCGCGGCCGAGCCCGCTGCGCTTGACGCCTCCGAAGGGCGCCTCCAGGAACACGCTGCGGCTCGAGTTCACCGAGAGCACGCCCGTCTCGATCGCGCGCGCCACGCGCAGGGCGCGCTTCAAGTCGCGCGTCCACAGCGAGCCCGAGAGCCCGTAGATGGAATCGTTCGCGAGCCGGATCGCCTCGGCCTCGTCCTGGAACGGCAGGATCGAGACCACCGGGCCGAAGATCTCCTCGCGCGCGATCCGCATCGAGGGGGTCACCCGATCGAACACCGCCGGGCGCAGGAAGGCGCCGCCGGCCAGCGCGGCATCCCCCGGCCGGTCGCCCCCGCAGACCAGGCGCGCGCCCTCCTCGCTTCCGATTTCGAGGTAGCGCTGCACGCGCTCGCGATGCGCGGGCGAGATCAGCGAGCCGACCTGCGTGCGCGGATCCAGCGGATCGCCCACCCGCAGCGACCGGGTGGCCGCCGCGAACGCCTCGACGAAGGCGTCGTGAACGGGGGACTCCACCAGGATCCGGCTGCGGGCGCAGCAATCCTGCCCGGCGTTCCCGAAGACGGCGAGCAGCGATTTCTCCACGCAGCGCTCGAGATCGGCGTCCGCGAACACGAGGCTCGCCGACTTGCCGCCCAGCTCGAGCGAGGTGCGCTTGATGTCGGCGGCGCCGAGCCGGAGGATCTCGGCGCCGTTCGAGGAGTCGCCGGTGAAGGAGACCTTCACGATCTCCGGGTCCGAGACCAGCGCCGAGCCGACGCCATCGCCAGGGCCCGGGACGACCCCGAGCACCCCGGGCGGGAGGTCTGCCTGCGCGGCGAGCTCGGCGAGGCGCAGCACGGAGAGCGGCGTCGCGCTGGCGGGCTTCACCACGGCGGTGTTCCCTGCGGCCAGCGCCGGCGCGATCTTCCAGCAGGCGATCAGGAACGGGAAGTTCCAGGGCACGATCAGGGCGCAGGGCCCGAGCGGCTGGCGGAGCGTCATGGAGAGACCGGGAGCGTCGACCGGGGGCGTGGAGCCCGCCAGCTGGGTCGCGGCCCCCGCGTAGTACTCGAAGCAGGCGGCGCCGCTGCCCACCTCCCAGCGCGCGTCCGAGATCGCCTTGCCGGTGTTGCGCGCCTCGAGCGTCGCGAGCTCCTCGGCCTGCGCGCGCACCCGCGCCGCCAGATCGAGCAGCACGCGCCCGCGCGCGGCGGCGCTCAGCCGGGGCCAGGGACCCTCGCGAAAGGCTCGGCGAGCGGACGCCGCGGCCCGCCGCGCGTCGGCGGCCGACCCGCGCGCCACCTCCGCGAGCGGCGCGCCGGTGGCGGGCTCGAGCACCGTGGAGACCGCGCGCGCCTCGGCGTGCTGGGCGCAGCCGTCGATCCAGAGACCGTAGGCATTGGCGCCGCGTCCGTTGGCCGACATCGGCGCGCAGGTTATCAGGCGTCGAGCTAGATCGCCTCAGGTCGGGTGATCTGCCCCTCTTCCAGCCCGCACCGGTCCCATCAAGATGCGCCGCTACACGGTCGATGACGTGCAGTCGCGCCATGCTGCATTACATCGCTCAGCGTAGACCCGTGACGACCGGCAGAAACGGGAGTCGAGCCATGCATGCTCTCCGCACCTTCGTTCTCGCATCCATCCTGCTGGCTCCCGAAGGATCGGTCGCGGAGACCCTCACCTTCTCCACCTCCCAGAGTCAGTTCACCTCGGGAGTCGACAACAACGGCTGGTGGGCGGACAACGTGGGAAACAACGACGAAAATGAGAGCTACTTCGTCGGTACCTATTCGGGTTCCGTCTACAGAAACTTCTTCACCTTCGACCTGACCGCTCTCCCGGTCGCGAGCAGCGTGGTTTCGGCAACACTCCGGCTGTCCCGGTGGAGCAGCGGTCCAGATAACGAGATGGTCGAGACGCTCGAGTTCCTCGATGTATCGACGGATCCGACGACACTGAATGGAGGCAGCGACGATCCGAACGCCGCGGTGTTTGCCGATCTGGGCCTCGGAACCAGCTACGGCGAATTCAGCATCCAGGGAGCGGGAACCTGGAGCGATGTCCTCGGATTCGCTCTCGACGCCGATGCATTGGCAGATATCGAGTCCGCGGCCGGCGGCTTCTTCTCGATCGGGGGTGTGCTGAATAGCCAGAGCGGCGACGACTACCTGTTCGCGGCCAGCGGCGGTGGGATACAGCAACTCGTCGTGGTGATCCCCGAGCCTGCCACGGGCACGATGCTGCTGACCGGTCTGGTCGTCCTGCGCCTCCGCACCGCCAGCCGGGCGGGTAGGCGGCAGGCGAGGCGATCAACCGCACACTTGGGCTGAAAGCTTCGCGAGCTCGTAAAGCCTGAAGATCTCAAGCGTCGAGGGAGATCGCGCCCGAATCGAGCAGCTGGGCGAGGGCTGCGTAGATCTCGGGGTCGGGCTCCGGGATCACGTCGAGGATGCGCTGCACGCTGAAGCCGGCGCGGGCCAGGTCGAGCACCGCTTCGACGGTCTTCCCGTGCAGGTCGCTGGGCGTTTCGAGCACGCGCGGCTTCGCGTCTGCCGGGAAGCGGCGCCGGTCGATGCGGCCCCCCTCGTCGATCTGGCGCACCGCGTCGAGCATCGCGGCCTCGAGCGGCAGCGGCGCCTCGGGATGCGCGATCGGATCCAGCCTCGCGTGGAACTCGAACGCGCCCTCCTTCCAGGCGAGCATGCGCACGAGCGCCTTCATTCCGGTGGTGGGGCCGAGCCGCGCGTAGCGAAGCATGCCGGACTCGAAGCCGACCGAGGCCTCGTCCTCGCCGCGGTGGAAGATCAACGTGCCGATCTGCGCGGAGGTTCCGAACATCTGGAGGATATCCTGGGCGCCGAGCGCCGAGATGGCGCCGGTGATGCCGCCGAGCCTTCGGGTGTGCTCGGCGGTCTGCACGTTCTCGACGAAGCGCTCGACCTCTTCGCGGCGCGCCTCGGGCGTCTCGAACTCGACGCCCAGCGCCGAGACCGCGCCGGCCGTTTCGACCTTCCGCGCGACGCGCGCCTCCACCTGCAACTCTTCGCCGGTGGTCGGATGCGCGATCGAGAGGCGCACGCGTGCGCCGACCGGCGGGCTCTCACCCTGGACCGCGACCAGCGCGCCGGAGCGCGAGAGGTTGCGCGTGTGACCGGCCACCGCCGGGCCGGAGGCGCCCGGGCCGTCCGCCTGGATGCTCGCAGGCACCCGCGCCGCCACCCGCGGCTCGCGCCGCCGGCCTGTATCCACCGGCGGGCGGGCCGGCGAGCCGCACGCGATCACGAGCGGATCGAGCCGCGTGCGGATCTCCTGCACGGAGCCCTCGAACTGCACGGCCACGCCCGGCGTCGCACCCACCTGCGCCATCTCGCGCGGCACCCGGTGCACGATCTCGCCGTTGAGGCGCAGCTTCTTCTTGCAGAAGGTCAGCAGGATCTCGACGCGCACCGCCTCGCGCAGCTCGAACGCCTGGATGGTGGCGACGAAGACGCCGCCATTCACCAGGTTCTGAAGGTATTCGCGCTGGAACGTCTCGGCGTCCGAGAACGTGATCCGCAGCACGCGCATCGACTTGGCCACGCTGCCTCCGGGACGCGGTCCATGCACCCCGCCCCCTTCGGGTATCGGCCGTCCCGCGGCCGGGCTCAACCCCCGCCTTCGCGGCCCGTTGGGGCCGCTCTTGCCTACCCGGGCTCCCCGCCTAGACTCGGGCGCGTTCAGGGTCAAGCCGGCGTGGAACCCCCTCGGCTCCGCCTCGGGCAGGGCCGAGCCGGAGGATCCATGCGCATCCTGCTGATCAACCCTTCCTACCCGTTCGAGGAGTTCCCGCGGCTCCTCGTCACGCTCCCGTACATCGCCTCCGCCCTGCGCGCCGAGGGCCACGAGGTCGAGATCCTCGATCTGCTGCTCTCGCGCACCACGCCCGACAAGATCGAGCGCCGCATGCTGCGCTTCCGGCCGCAGCTGGTCGGGATCACCTCGGTGACCCTCAACCACCACATCGCGAACTCGATCGGCGAGGTCGTGCGCAAGTGCGACGGAAACGTCCGGATCGCGATGGGCGGCCCGCACGTCTCGTTCGAGATCGAGGGCTCGTTCCGGGATCTCCCGGGGCTCGATTACATCGGGATTGGCGAGGGCGAGCACACGATGGTCGAGCTCGCGCGCTCGCTCGAAAACAAAATGGACGTGCGCGACGTGCGCGGCCTCGCACTGCGCCACGACGGCGGCATCGTGCGCACCGCGCCGCGACCGCTGGAGGACGATCTCGACCGCCTGCCGGTTCCGGCGCGCGACCTGGTGCCGCTCGCGCGCTATCTCGCCTTCGACAGCCACGCGAGCGTCGTGACGTCGCGCGGCTGCCCCTACGAGTGCGTCTTCTGTTCGGCGCCGGCCTGGACGGGGCGCAGCGTCCGCTACCGCACGCCCTCGCTGTGCGTCGACGAGATCGAGGATCTCGCGGCCAAGGGCTTCACCGAGATCACGATCGAGGACGATCTCTTCACGCTCTACCGCAAGCACTTCATGGCGGTCTGCGACGAGCTGGTGCGCCGCAACACCGGGATCCGCTGGAACGCCTTCTCGCGCGTCGACACGATCTCGCCCGAGATCGTCGAGACGATGGCGCGCGCGGGCTGCCAGGCGATCTGCTTCGGCGTCGAGAGCGGCAGCCAGGAGGTGCTCGACCTGGTCAAGAAGCGCTCGAACCTCGACAAGGTGAAGGAAGCCATGCGCATGACGCAGGACGTCGGCATCAGCGCGCTGGCCTCGTTCATCATCGGCCTCCCGGGCGAGACCGAGGAGACGCTGCGCAAGACCGTCGAGTTCGCCAACGAGCTGCACCAGGAGTTCGGGTCCCTGTACGGCTTCCACATCCTGGCGCCCTTCCCCGGCACCGAGGTGCGCGACAAGGCCAAGGACTACGGCCTCGAGATCCTCACCGACGACTGGACGCAGTACGACGCCAATCACGTGGTGACGCGCACCCCCGGCGCCGACACCGCCGTGATCCAGAGCGTGGCCGACGAGTACGACGAGACCATGGAGCGCTACATGCGCTACCAGGACTACCTCTTCGCGCAGGGCAAGCTCGAGGGCTACGAGCGCAAGATGTATCTGCGCCGGCGCCGGCAGTCGCTGCTCTGGCAGCTGCTGCTGAACGACACCATCGAAGGGCTGCCGGCCTTCCGGGGCGATGCGCCGCGCGAGCTCGAGCAGGCTGTCGCGGCGGCGACCGGCGTCGCGCCGGACGTGGCGACCGAGGAGATGTCGCGCGTGCTCGCGCTCGGGGCGCTGGCCCCCGAGAAGACGCCGGAAGGCGTGCGCTACGCCTGGTCGGAGTGACGCCGGGGCCGGCGCGCGGGTATCCTCGCGCGCACGGTCATGTCCCAGAACCAGCGAACCAGCGCCACCCGCCCCAGAGCCGTCGTGCTGGGCGTGCAGCTCCCCGGCGTCTCCGACGAGGAGCACGACTCCTCGCTCGCGGAGCTCTCGCGCCTGGGCAAGACGCTCGGCGTCGACGTGGTGGCGCGCGTGACCCAGCGGCGGGCCAAGCTCGACGGCGGCAGCGTCGTCGGCGAGGGCAAGCTGCGCGAGCTGGCGGCGCTCACCGGCGGGAGCGGCGTGGTGCCGACGGGACCGCCGCGGCGCCGGGGCAAGCCGAAGGCCGAGGACGGGGAGCCGGAGGAGTCGGCCGAGGCGGCGACGCCGGCCGAAGCCGAGAAGGACGCCACGCCCGCCGCCGCGCGCGCCGGCGTCGTGCTGGTCGACCACGATCTCTCTCCCTCCCAGGCGCGTAATCTGGAGCGCGCCACCTCGGCCGAGGTGCTCGACCGCTCGGCCGTGATCCTCGCCATCTTCCAGCGCCACGCGCGCAGCCGCGAGGCGCGGCTCCAGGTCGAGATCGCCCGCCTCAGCTACTGGGCGCCGCGGGTGCGCGAGAGCGGCGGCGGCAAGGACCGTCAGGGCGGCGGGATCGGCGGGCGCGGGGCCGGCGAGTCGCAGCTCGAGCTCGATCGGCGCAAGCTGCGCGACCGGATCGCCGAGCTGCGTGCCGAGATCGCCTCGATCGAGCGCGAGGCGGGCGTGCGGCGCCAGCGCCGCGAGGAGCAGAACAAGGTCGCGCTGGTCGGCTACACGAATGCGGGCAAGTCCTCGCTGATGCGGGCGCTCACCGGCAGCGGCGTGATGGTGGCGGATCGGCTCTTCGCGACACTCGACACCACCGTGCGCGCGCTCCAGCCAGAGACCACGCCGCGCATCCTGGTCTCCGACACGGTCGGTTTCATCAAGAAGCTGCCCCACGAGCTGGTCGCCAGCTTCCGGTCGACGCTCGACGAGGCTCGCGACGCGGAGCTGCTGCTGCACGTGGTCGACGCCGCGGATCCCGCCTTCCCGGCGCAGATCGAGGTGACGCGCGCGGTGCTGGCGGACATCGGCGCGGAGGACGTCCCCCGCCTGCTGCTGCTCAACAAGATCGACCGCGTGGACGCCGCGCGCGCGGAGGCTCTGCGCGCCGAGCACCCGGACGCGCTGCTGCTCTCCGCCAAGCGTCCGGAGGACGTGGCGCGCCTGCGCGAACGGATCCGCGGCTACTTCGAACGGGACATGGTCGAGGAGGAGATCACCGTCCCCTACGCGCGCCAGCGTCTGGTGGCGGAGATCCACGCCAGCTGCCGGGTGCTCGAGGAAGCCCACGACGAGCGCGGGACCCGGCTGCGGCTGCGCGCGCGCCCCGCCGTGCTTGCGCGCCTGCGGGCCGCCGTCTGACGGACTGCCCGCACCGCCCTCCCTGCCCGGGATGTCCGCGCTGGGGGGAGCCGGGCATCGATCCCGGCGTCGCGAGCCGGCTCGCCGAGCTCGCGCACGAGGCCGGGCTCCCGCCGCCGCGCGTGATCTCGGGCGCGCGTCTCGGGCACCGGCACCGCGCGCGCCTCTCCGTGCGCGGCCGCTCGAATTCGCCGAAGCTCGGCATCTTCCAGGCAGGCAGCCACCGGATCGTCGACATTCCCCGGTGTCTGGTGCACCACCCGCTCATCAATCGCGTCGCGGCCGCCGTGCGGCGCGCCGTGCGGGAGACCGCCACGCCGCCCTATGCGGAGCGCCCCCACCGGGGTGCGCTGCGCAGCCTCCAGGTCGTGGTCGAGCGCGCCAGCCAGCGCGCCCAGGTCGTGCTCGTGGGAAACGCCAGCGACCCGGCGCCGCTCGAGCCCCTCGCCCGCGCGCTCGAGCCGCTCCTCGCGAGCGACCTCCACAGCCTGTGGTGGAACGGAAATCCCGAGCGCAGCAACGTGATCCTCGGACCGCATTGGCAGCGCCTCTCGGGGCCCGAGGCCGTCTGCGAGCGGATCGCCGGCGTCGACGTCTTCTTCCCGCCCGCCGCCTTCGGGCAGAACCACCTCGAGCTGGCGGATCGGCTGGTCGAGCAGGTGCACGCCTGGGTTCCGGAGGGCCGCCGCGTGCTCGAGCTCTACGCCGGCTGCGGACCGATCGGCCTCGGCCTGCTCGCGCGAAGCCGCGAGGTCGCCTTCAACGAGGTGTCGCCGGCGGGTCTCGCCGGCCTCGCCCTCGGCCTCGCCGCGCGCCCCGAAGCCGAACGCGCCCGGGCGCGCCTGCTCCCGGGAGAGGCCGGCGCCGCGACCTCCGCCCTCGCGGCGTTCGACGTCGTGATCGCGGATCCCCCCCGACAGGGACTCGACCCGCGCCTGCTGGAGACGCTGGCGGCCGAGCCGCCCGAGCGGCTGATCTATGCGAGCTGCGACGCCGATTCCTTCCTCTCACGGGCCCGCGCGCTCCAGCAGCGCAGCCCGCTGCGCCTGCGCGAGCTGCTCGCCTTCGAGCTCTTCCCGCAGACGAGCCACCTCGAGACGCTCGCGCTTTTCTCCCGCTAGCCCCGCGCAGGCCTTAGGATGCGCGGATGCCGAGTGCCCGGAGCGCTCTCGGAGCCGCTGCGATGGCCGTGGCCTGCGCCGCGACCGCCATCCAGACCTACCCCGGACCTCCGCTGCCGAGAGCCGAAGTGGCCCTCCTGCGCGATTCGCCCGACGCCGGAATCGTCGCGATCGATCGAGTGAGCGCGTGGGGCAGCGTGTGGAGCCTGGCGCCCGGGACGCACGAGGTGTTGGTGCACTTCCGGATCCACACGACCGCGCCCAACATGAATTGGGACATCTGGACCTACTGCTGGATCGTGCTGCCGGCGGTCGCGGGCGAAGACTACGCATCGGTGGTTCGCGCCCGCAAGGAAGTCGTTGGCCCCTCGATCTCCGACAAGGTGACCATGGAGATCGGCATCGAGGACCCTCGCGGCGTTCTGCGCGGGTTTCCCCGGACGTGCACGCCCAAACGACCCAAGCTCGAGAAGTAGCGATCTCCCGATCTGGGTGGCTCAGACTGCCTCGAGCCTGGCCCGCCGCGCGACAAGCACACACAAGCCCAGCGCAACCAGCAGCGCCGTCGAAGGCTCGGGGATCGACTGGACGCCGAGCAGCCATCCCACCGAGAAGTGGGCGCCCTCGGCCTCCGACGTGAACTCGAAGGCGAGCTTGAGCTCGGACTCGCAGCCTCTTCCGCAGGGCCCGAGCGGATCGAGGACGAGGCCGGCGAGGTAGCTCCGGGCGTCGTCGGCGTCGTTGAAGGTCTCGTCGATCAGCACATGGGTGTCGTTGTCGAAGATCGCACCCCCGAGATCCACCCGGACGCGAAGGCTGCCGAAGCCTTCCTCACCGATGCTGGGAGCGAAGAAGGCGAGCACCGATCCTCCGAGGGGAATCTCTTCGTCGTAGGGAAGCACCGTCTGGAACTGGATCACCGAGGTCAGCGCGTCGCCCTCCGCGAGCGCCTGGTGATTGGTGGCTCCCACGCGGTTGAAGAGCAGGATGCTGTCGATCTCGCTCGTCACGAGGGCTTCGGCAACGATCGGGTCGCCGGCCAGCGCGCTCGCCAGGTCCCCCGCGAGAGGAGACCAGGTGGTGTGGGAGAAGCCGTCGAATTCCGACTCGTCGATGGCTTCGCGCGGCCGCGCGCCGTCGTCGATGCGCGCGTCCACGACGGCCGCGGTTCGAAGCGGCACGTACACCCCGGCGAAATCGCCGACGTACGCCTCCACGGAGCCCGCCGGCCCGGATCCCCGCGCCGTCGCGTGGTGTGCGCTCGGCCCGACTCCGTAGCGGTCCCGGTGAATCGGATGGATCGCGGGGCCGAAGCCGCCGATCGCCTGGGCGGCGGCTCGGACGGTCCCCCCTCCGGAAGCGCTCGCGGAGGCCGTCGCATCGCCGCCGCGATTCGCACCGACGCCTCCCAGGGCCAGCGCGCTCACCTCCACCGGCGACGAGCCGGCGTTCGACCCCTCGGCGCGCGAGCTCGCCGAGCCGCCGCCAGAGCCCTGGGTGACGCGCACGAAGGACCCGGGTCCGCCGACCGCTAGATCCTTCACGAGCACGCTGCTGTCGCCCAGCGCGATGCCAACCGACTCGCTGCTGGCGTCGCCGCCGTTGCCATACCTCCCCGGGATCACATAGCTCCCGGGCGACTCCGCTCCGGCTCCTCCCCACGCGCCGGTGTACCAGTATCGGGACGGGTAGTCGATCTGGTTGGCGCCGCCGACCACGACGGCGTTGCCGTCGCCTCGCGAGATAGCCTGCGCGCGCGCGTGGGCGCTCCCGCCGTCCCGGCGCTCCACCTGCGATTGATGCGTGCCGCCGTCTCCGCCGATCGCGAGCACACGCGCCATCACGGGGCCGGAGGCGTTCTCGGCCTCGCCGACGGCGATCGCTGCCGCTCCCGACCCCGTCGTGTAGTCGGAGAACGTGCCGGGCGCCGGCATCGCCCAGGGCTCGTCGCCTGCGATCGCTTCCGACACCAGGTCGAGGGACGCAGCGCTCAGGCTGCGCGACAAGCGGCTCTCCGCATCGCCGGAGAGCCCTTCGTAGCTGATGCTGCTGTCGCCACCGACGGCCCGCTGGTGGAGGAGGAGGTTCCCAGCGGTCGAGCCGTCCACCGCGTCGACGACGAAGGCCGAGCGCGCCGCACCATCCTGGTAGTTGGGTAGGAAGCTGTCCCATCCGCTTCCGCCGTCTCCCCCGCTGACTTCGCCGAAGACCGAGACGTCGCCGCCTCCCGTCGAGGCGCCGTACACCTCTCCGAGCTGCGCCGAACCACCGTCGCCGGCCACCGAGTTGTTCGAGTTTTCGCAGCAGGCGCCGCCCCGTCCCCCGCTCGCCCGCGCGATCACCGTGACCGGATCCGCGCTCTGGTTGCGCGCGACCGCCGTCGCCGTCGCATCCCCTCCCTGTCCGCCGGGTCGCCCGAGGTAGCCACCGGCCCCCCCGGTGCCGCCCCTGGCGACGGCGCTGGCCAGAGCCGGGGATGCGCCGACCTCGGTGAGGGCGATCGCCGTCGCGTCGCCCCCGATTCCGGCCGGGAGGTCGTAGTAGGTCGAGCCGCCCCAACCGCCCGTCGCCTCCGCGTGGTTCTCCGGGTCGGCGGCGGAAGCCGTGACGACGACGTCCTCACCGTCCTCGGGCGGGTCGGGAGGCGGCTGCGGATACGGAATGATGATGATGATCGTGCTGGGGGACGCCGGAAGCGGAAGCAGCAGCGCCGCCAGCAGACCCGCGACGAGGCAGCCGACCCGCAAGAGCCTCCCCACGCGGCTTCGCACCGCGTTGCGGAACGATCCTTCGTATGAGTGGCTCCAGCGATCCGATTGTGGCGCCGGCGGCCGAGCGGCATCGGTGCTTTGGGTCCGTTTCGCACCGGGTCTAGCCCGAGAGCCCCTGCTCCAGCAGCGCTTGCGCCGAGCGCGCGCCGTCTATGGCGGCGCTCATGATCCCGCCGGCGTGGCCCGAGCCTTCGCCGACCGGATACAGATTGGAGAAGCCGCGGGCGCGGCGGGTCGCTTCGTCGCGGGGCAGGCGGATCGGGCCGGAGCTGCGCGTCTCGACCCCGACCAGCAGGCCCGCTTCCGAGGCGAAGCCGGGGATCTCGCGCCCCCAACGCGCGAGGGCAAAGCGAAGGGCGTCGCGGACCGGCGCCGGGAGCAGCGCGTCGATCCGGCCCGGGCGCACGCCAAAGCGGTAGCTGGTGGCGCCGGGCGCGCGGGTCTCGCGGCCCGCGAGAAAGTCCGGCGCGCGCTGCGCGGGCGCGGTGTAGTCGCCGCCGCCCGCCGCGAAGGCCGCCTCTTCCAGCGCCGCCTGGAACGCGACGCCGGCCCAGGTCCCCGGGCCCAGCTCGCGCGGGCCGAGCGTCACCACCAGCGCCGCGTTGGCCCAGCCCGAGGAGTGGCGCGAGTTGCTCATGCCGTTCGTGCACAGCAGCCCGGGCTGGTTCACGCTGGCGACGATCTGGCCGCCCGGGCACATGCAGAAGCTGTGCGCCGCGGCGGCGCCTTCGCTCGCGCGACACGCGAGAGCGTAGTAGGCCGGAGGCAGGCGACCGCTCGCCCACTCCGGGCCATAACGGCCCGCGTCGACCAGCTCCTGCGGGTGCTCGATGCGCACGCCGAGCTGAAAAGGTTTTGCCTCGAGCGCGACGCCGCCCTGCTCGAGCGCGCGCCAGGTATCGCGCGCGCTGTGTCCCGGCGCGAGCACCACCGCGTCGCAGCCGATCTCTCCGCCGCTGGTCGCGAGCGCGCGGATCCGGCGCGGCGGGCCCGCGTCGGCGATCAGGGCTTCGAGTCTGGTTTGGAACGCGAAGCGCACGCCGCTCGCCTGCATGCGTTCGCGCAGCCGGGGCAGGATCCTGTGCAGGCGGTCGGTGCCCACGTGCGCGCGCGCGTCGTAGAGCACCTCGGGCGGCGCGCCGCAGGCGACCAGCTCCTCGAGCAGCGGCACCTCGAGCGGGTGCTCGACGCGCGTGTAGAGCTTGCCGTCCGAATAGGTCCCGGCGCCGCCCTCGCCGAACAGCAGGTTCGCCTCGGGATCGGGCGTGCGCCGGTTGCCGAAGGCCGCGACCGCGCGCCCGCGCTCGCGCAGGCCGGGCCCCCGGTCGATCAGCGTGACGCGCGCGCCGCTGCGGGCCAGCACCAGCGCCGCGAACAGGCCCGCCGGCCCGGCTCCCACCACGGCGACATGCGCGCCGCGCGCGCTGGCATCCACCGCGGCGACCTCGATCGCGCCGCGCGGCGGCGCCGGCACCGCCCGCCCCGCTCGCAGCGCGCGCTCGAGCGCCGCCGGCGGCGGGCCCGCGTCCAGCACGAGATCCGCGTGCACGACGAAACGCAGCTTTCGAGCGCCGCCGCGCCGCCGGGCGTCGAGCGCCTTGCGCGCGATCCGGAAGCCACGCAGCTGCTCCGCTCCGATGCCCGCCGCGGCGAGCGCTCGCTCGCGCAGCACCGCCTCGGGCTCCTCGAGGCCGAGCTCGAGGCCGAGCACGCGGTAGGTCCGGGTCGGCTTGCTCACGCCCGGGCCTGCTTCACGCCGCGCCCGGCACCACGCCCGTGAAGACTTCCACCGCGAGGCCGCCGTTGCGCCAGCTCGCGCGCGGCTCGAGCGGGAGCTCGCTCGCGCGCAGCAGTCGCGCGTCCGCGCCGAGAAGCGCCACGCGCCAGCCGGGACAGCGCCGCCGCAGCACCGCGCCGAAGCGGGCGTAGAGATCGCGCAGGTCGCCGCCGCCGCGCAGGCGCACGCCATAAGGCGGATTGCAGACGATCCAGCCCGTGCCGGGCGGCGGCTCGAAATCCGAGATCGCGCGGCACGCGAACGCGATGTCCATCGCGACGCCTGCGGCGCCTGCGTTCGCGCGCGCCACCTCGATCGCTCCGGCGTCGCGATCGCTGGCCTGGATGGGGGGGGCGGTGTCGAGCGCCCCGGCTTCCGCCTCGGCCAGGATCCGCGCGCCGCGCGCGGCGTCGTAGCCGGGCCAGTCCATGAACGCAAAGCGGCGGCCGCGGCCCGGGGCGAGCTTTCGCGCCAACAGCGCCGCCTCGATCGGGATGGTTCCCGAGCCGCAAAAGGGATCGGCGAGCGGGGACGCCCCATCCCAGCCGGACGCGAGCAGCAGGGCCGCGGCCAGCGTCTCGCGCAGCGGCGCCTTGCCGGCGACCTTTCGCCAGCCGCGCTGATGCAGGAGCGCACCCGAGGAGTCGAGGCTCAGCGTGCAGCGGTCGTGCGCGAGCCGCACGAGCACGAGCTGGTGACCGGCATCCTCCGGCCCGGCGACGGGAACCTCCACGCCCAGCCGATCGGCGATCGCGAGATGCACGCGCTCCGCCACCGCCCCGGTGTGCCGGAGCCGGGAGCGGCTGCACGTCACCGAGATCCGGACGGCGCGCCCGGGCGCGATGCAATCCTCGAAGGACAGCCGGCTCGCCCGCTTGCGCAGCTGCTCGAAATCGCGCGCGTGAAACTCGCCCAGGCGCAGCAGCACGCGCGTGGCGGTTCGCAGCATCAGGTTGGCGCGAGCCACGACCTGGAGGCCGCCTCGAAACGCCACCCCTCCCGGCTCGGGCCGGACCTCCCCCACGACGAGCGCGCGCAGCTCGTCCGCGGTGAACGGCTCGAGGCCCGGCGCGCAGACGGCGAAGAGTTCGTGTTCCATGACGCGGTGGCGGACTCGCGGAGCGGCCCGGCCGCACAGTGTGCCGCGGATGGCCCGTCCGCGCTTGATCGGCGCGCTGCGGATCGCTACCCACACCCCGGGAGGACGGCCGCCTTG
This sequence comes from Myxococcota bacterium, assembly GCA_036560145.1. Classification (GTDB taxonomy): domain Bacteria; phylum Myxococcota_A; class UBA9160; order UBA9160; family SMWR01; genus DATBRV01. Next base: position 12,743 of record DATBRV010000070.1, on the reverse strand, counting down.
CGCGATACCCTGGCCCTGGTGCTCGCCGGCGGCGAGGGGCGGCGGCTGCATCCGCTCACCCGCGAGCGCAGCAAGCCGGCGGTCTATTTTGGGGGCCGCTATCGGCTGATCGACTTCGTGCTCTCGAACCTGGTGAACAGCCGCTTCCAGCAGATCAAGGTCTTGACACAATATCGCGCCACCTCGCTGGTGCGGCACATCACGCGCTCCTGGTCGGTCGCCTCCGCGCTGCTCGACCAATACATCGAGCCGGTGCCGGCGGCGATGAATCTCGGCCCCAGCTGGTTTCGCGGCACCGCCGACGCGATCTGGCAGAACATCGACCTGCTGCGCGACGAGAAGCCCCGCGACGTCGCCATCTTCGGCTCCGACCACGTCTACAAGATGAACGTCGAGCAGATGCTCGAGCAGCACCGCAGCCAGGGGGGCGACCTCACGGTGGCGACCGTGAGGATGCCGCGCGCCGAGGCCAGCGCGTTCGGCTGCGTCGCGGTCGACACCGACGGCTGGGTGGTGGACTTCGTCGAGAAGCCGGCCGATCCGCCGCCGATTCCGGGACAGCCGGATTTCTGCCTGGTCTCGATGGGCAACTACATCTTCCGCACCGGGGCGCTGCTCGAAGAGCTGCGGCGCAACGCCGCCGCCGAGACCACCACGCACGACTTCGGCAAGGACATCCTCTCCACCGCGCACGAGCGCATGCGCGTCTCCGCCTACGACTTCGCCACACAGCTGTGTCCCGGGGAGAGCGAGAACTCGCGCGGCTACTGGCGCGACGTGGGAACCCTGGACGCCTACTTCGACGCCAGCATGGATCTGATCTCTGTCGAGCCGCGCCTCAACCTCTACAACGACGGCTGGCCGATCCGCGGCATCTCCCCGCTGGCGGGACCCGCCAAGTTCGTCTTCTCCGACGAGAAATCGGGGCGGGTGGGCACGGCGCGCGATTCGATCGTGGGCGCGGGCACCATCATCTCGGGCGGCCAGATGGAGCAGACCGTCTGCTTCAGCGGCGTTCGGGTCAACAGCTACAGCCGCGTCTCGCGCTGCGTGCTCTTCCCGGGCGTCGACGTCGGGCGCAAGGCGCGCCTCACGCAGTGCATCGTCGACAAGGGCGTGCGCATCCCCCCCGGCGAGGTGATCGGAGAGGATCCCGAGCGCGACCGCGAGCGCTTCACGGTGAGCGCCGGAGGCGTGGTCGCCGTCTCGCGCGCGGATTTCGGGCAGCGCGACGAGTTCGACGTCTAGATGGGGCTTCGCATCGGGTTCGTCAGCGCGGAGCTCTCCCCCCTGGCGCAGAGCGGGGGCCTCGGAGAGGCGGTGAGCGGCCTCGCGCGCGCACTCGCCGCGCGCGGGCACGACGTCTGCTGCACCCTGCCCGCCTATCGAGCCGTGCTGGGGCACCCGGAGTGCCCGACCCTCGCGGAATCCGGACGCGTCACGCTCGCGTTCCCGCATGGCGAGCTGCGCGGGCGCTTCCTCGCCGGGACGCTGGCGCCGCGCATCCGCCTGCGCCTGCTCGATCTGCCCGAGCTCTACGAGCGTCCGGGGCTGTACGGCGATGCCGGCTCCAGCTATTGGGACAACGGCCTGCGCTTCATCGCGCTCGCGCGCGCCGCCGCGAGCGACGCCGGCGCGCCGCGTCCCGACGTGCTGGTGGCGCACGACTGGCACGCGGCCCTTACGCCCTGCCTGATGCGTACGGTCGAAGGGGAGCGATGGCGCGGCGCGGGCAGCGTGCTGGTGGTCCACAACAACGCGCACCAGGGCCGCTTCGCGGCCTCGACCTTCCCGCTCACCGGCCTTCCCGCCGGGCATTTCCATCCAGGCGGTCTCGAGTTCTTCGGCGATCTCTCGCTGCTCAAGGCCGGGCTCCTGTTCGCGGACCGGATCGTGGCCGTCTCGCCCTCCTATGCGCGCGAGCTGCTGGAGCCGCCTTGCGGCGCGGGCCTGGAGGGCGTCTACCGCGGCCGCGCCGAGAACCTCACCGGAATCGCGAACGGGATCGACGTGGAGCGCTACGACCCGGCCGCCGATCCCGCGCTGCCGTCCGCTTACGACGCCGAGCACTCGAACGGAAAGGTCGCCTGCCGGGCGGCCCTGCTCGGCGAGCTGGGCCTCTCGGCGCCGCCGCCCGGCCGCCTGCTCGCGGTGATCGGCCGGCTCGACGCCCAGAAAGGCTGGGACGTTTTGGAGGAGTCGCTGCCCGAGCTGGTCTCGCACGGCGCCTCGCTCGCCCTGCAGGGCGACGGCGACCCCGCGCTGGCCTCGCGTCTGCGCGCCGCCTGCGCGCGGCATCCGCGGCGGGTCAGCCTGTTCGTCGGCTGGGACGAGGCCCGCGCCCGCCGGCTCTACGCCGGCGCCGACGCCGTGCTGATCCCTTCGCGGTTCGAGCCCTGCGGCCTGGTGCAGCTGGTGGCGCAGCGCTATGGCGCGCTGCCCGTGGCGCATCGCGTGGGAGGCCTCTCCGACACCATCGTGGATCGGGAGAGCGGCATCCTGTTCGCGCCGCTCTCGGCGGGAGCCCTGGTCGCCGCCGTGGACCGCGCGGCCGCGCTCGCGGCGGAGCGGACGCCCCGCGCGCTGCGGCGCTCGCTGATGAGCCTCGACGTCTCCTGGGCCGGACCGGCGGCGCGCTGGGAGGCGCTGCTGGAAGACGTCGCGCGCCGCGCGCGCGCCGCGTAGCCGCGGGCGAGCCATGCGCATCCTGGACGGCCGACCCCATCCGCTCGGCGCCACCTGGACCGGCGAGGGAACGCAGTTCGCGCTCTTCTCGGAGGTCGCGACGAGGGTCGAGCTGTGCTTGTTCGATGCCCCGACCGCGGCGGAGCCCCGCGCGCGCGTCGAGCTGCGCGAGCGCACGGATTCGGTCTGGCACGCGCTGCTCCCGGAGGTCCGCCCCGGGCAGATCTACGCGTACCGGGTCCACGGCCCCTTCGCGCCCGAGCGCGGCGAGCGCTGCGATCCCAGCAAGCTGCTCGTCGACCCCTACGCGCGAGCGATCGCGGGGCGCCTCTCATGGAGCGACGCGCAGGCGCCCCGCGCCCTGGTGGTCGATCCCGCCTTCGACTGGGAGGACGACCGCCGGCCGCACACGCCCTGGAGCCGCACCGTCGTGTACGAGTGCTCCGTGAAGGGCATGACGGCGCGCCATCCGGGCGTGGCTCCGGCGCTGCGCGGAAGCTACCTCGGACTCGCCTCCGAGCCGGTGATCGAGCACCTGCTCGCGCTCGGCGTCACGGCGGTGGAGCTGCTGCCGGTGCACCACTGCGTCACGGAAGAAAGACTGGCGCGGCTCGGGCTGACCAACTACTGGGGCTACAACACGCTCGGCTTCTTCGCCCCGGACGCGCGTTTTGCGACCGGCGACCGCGGCGAGCAGGTGCGCGAGTTCAAGACGATGGTGAAGGCGCTGCACCGCGCCGGCATCGAGGTCCTGCTCGACGTCGTCTACAACCACACCTGCGAGGGCGACCACACGGGGCCCACGCTCTCCTGGCGCGGCATCGACAACGCCGCCTACTACCGGCTCGATCCCGCCCGTCCGAGCGAGTACCTCGACTTTTCGGGCTGCGGCAACGCGCTCAATCTGCTGCACCCGCGAACGCTCCGGCTGGTGCTGGACAGCCTGCGCTACTGGGCGGAGGAGATGCACGTCGACGGCTTCCGGTTCGATCTGGCTCCGGCGCTGGCGCGGGGCTTCGAGGAGGGGGACCGGCTCGAGCGCTTCTTCGCGTTGATCCAGCAGGATCCGACGCTCGCCGGGAGCAAGCTGATCGCGGAGCCCTGGGACCTGGGCGAGAACGGCTATCGGCTCGGGCACTTCCCGGCCGGCTGGGCCGAGTGGAACGGCAAGTACCGCGACACCGTGCGCCGATTCTGGCGCGGAGACTCGGGCCGCGCCGGAAAGATCGCGTCGCGCTTGTCCGGGAGCGAGGACGTCTATGGCCGGCGCACCCCGCACGCCAGCGTGAACTTCGTCACCTGTCACGACGGCTTCACGCTGCGCGATCTGGTGAGCTACGAGCAGAAGCACAACCAGGCCAATGGCGAGGAGAACCGCGACGGAAGCGATGCCAACTGGAGCTGGAACGGCGGTGAGGAGGGCGAGACCGAGGATGACGACGTGCAGACGCTGCGCGCGCGCATGCAGCGGAACTTCCTGGCGACGCTCGCCTTCTCGCAGGGAATCCCGATGCTCTCGCACGGCGACGAGATCGGCCGCACCCAGCTCGGCAACAACAATGGCTACTGCCACGACAGCCCCCTCACCTGGCTGGACTGGGAGCTCGACCAGCCCCGGCGCGATCTGCTCGCCTTCGCACGCCGCGTCTTCGCGCTGCGGCGCGCGCATCCCGTCCTCCGCCGGCGCAGCTTCTTCTCGGGCCGCCCGATCGAGACGGGGCGCGCGAAGGACCTGGTCTGGCTGCGCCCCGACGGCGCCGAGCTCGGCGCCGAGGACTGGCAGGACCCGGAGATCCGCCGGCTCGGCATGCTGATCTCGGGCGAGGCCCACGACGAGCGCGACGAGACCGGGCGCCCAGTCGAGGGCGAATCCCTGCTGCTGCTGTTCAACGCCGCCGGCGTGGACTGCTACTTTCGGCTCCCGGCGATGCCGATCCCGGGCCGATTCGAGCCGCTGCTCACGACCGCCGGCGCGGAGCTCCGCCCGGAGGGCAGCGTTCTCGTGCCCGCTCGCTCGCTCGCGCTGCTCGCCTACCGGAGCGGCGCTTGAAGAAATCGACACGCGCCAGCGTCGCGTCCGCGCACGAGCTGGCCGGCGATCCCGCCGCCGCCGCGCGCCTGGTGGAGGGCCGGCTGCGCGATCCGCAGCGGGTGCTGGGGCGACACTCAACAGTGCTGGGAGGCGTCTCGCGCCGGGTGCTGCGCGCGTTCCAGCCGGATGCGACCGCGGCGGAGGCGCTACTCGCGGACGAGGGCTCCACGGCGCTGGCTCCCACCGGCTACCCCGGGCTGTTCGCCGCCGCGGTCCCGGACACCGCCCAGCCCTACCGTCTGCGCTTCCGATTCCCGGATGGAAACTCCTTCGAGCGCGAGGACCCCTACCGTTTCGCGCCGGCGCTGGGCGAGCTCGACCTGCACCTCTTCGCGGAAGGCAACCACCGGCGTCTCTGGCAGATGCTGGGCGCGCACGCGCGCGAGGTGGAGGGCGTCGCGGGGGTCCACTTCGCGGTCTGGGCGCCGCGCGCGGAGCGCGTCTCGGTGGTCGGCGAGTTCTGCGAATGGGATGGGCGCCGTCTGCCCATGCGCTGGGCCGGCGGGCCGGGGGTCTTCGAGCTTTTCGTCCCGGGCGTCGCGCCGGGAGCTCACTACAAGTTCGAGATCCTGGCGCCGGGCGGGCAGGTCCTGCTCAAGACGGACCCCTTCGCCGCGGCGATGGAGGCGTCGCCCGGAACCGCGGCGCGCGTCTTCACGCCAAGCTTCTTGTGGAGCGACGCCGACTGGCTCTCGCGGCGCGCGCAGCGCGACCCGCGTCGCGAGCCGCTCGCGATCTACGAGGCGCACCTGGGCTCCTGGGCGCGCGTCCCCGAGGAGGGAAACCGCGTGCTGCGCTACCGCGAGATCGCGCCGCGGCTCGCCCGCCACGCCAGGAAGCTCGGATTCACCCACCTCGAGCTGATGCCGATCGCCGAGCATCCCTTCGACCCTTCCTGGGGCTATCAGGTGAGCGGCTACTACGCCCCCACCGCGCGCTACGGGAGCCCGGACGACTTCCGCGCCTTCGTAGACACCTGCCATGCCGAGGGGATCGGCGTGATCCTCGACTGGGTGCCCGCCCACTTTCCGCGCGACAGCTGGGGGCTGCCGCGCTTCGACGGCCAGCCCTTGTTCGAGTACGCGGATCCGCGCCTCGGGGAGCATCCGGATTGGGGCACGCTGATCTTCGACTTCGGGCGGCCCGAGGTGCGGAACTTCCTGATCGCGAACGCGCTCTACTGGCTCTCGGAGTTCCACGTCGATGGCCTCCGCGTCGACGCCGTCGCCTCCATGCTCTACCGAGACTACAGCCGCAAGCCGGGCGAGTGGCTTCCCAACCAATGGGGTGGCCGCGAGAACCTGGAAGCCGTCCAGTTCGTGAAGAGCCTGAACGAAGCCGTGCGCGAGGACCAGCCCGGCTGCTTCACCGTCGCCGAGGAGTCGACCTCCTGGGACGGCGTCACGCGCGCGGTCGCCGAAGGCGGACTCGGCTTCACCTTCAAGTGGAACATGGGCTGGATGCACGACACGCTCCGCTACTTCTCCCGCGAGCCCGTGCACCGCCGCTTCCACCAGGACGAGATCACCTTCGCGCAGCTCTACGAGCACAGCGAGCGCTTCATCATGCCGCTCTCCCACGACGAGGTCGTGCACGGCAAGCGTTCCCTGCTCGAGAAGCTGCCCGGGGACGCCTGGCAGAAGTTCGCGAACCTGCGCCTGCTGCTCGCCTATCAGTGGACGCGGCCGGGCAAGAAGCTGCTCTTCATGGGCAGCGAGCTGGCGCCCCCCGGCGAATGGGATTTCCAGCGGAGCCTCGACTGGCACCTGGCGGACGATCCGCCGCGCGCGGGCCTGGCGCGGCTGCTGGAGACGCTCGGCCGCCTCTACCGCGAACACCCCTGCCTGTGGCGCGTGGATCCGGATCCGGAGGGCTTCGCATGGATCGACTGCCACGACCGGGAGCACTCCGTCCTGTCCTATTGGAGGCGCGACGGCGGGGACGACCTGCTGGTGGTGATGAACGCCACGCCCACGCCGCGCCTGGACTACCGGATCGGCGCGCCGCCGGCGGGCGTCTGGCGCCTGACGCTTTCGACCGACTCACCCGAATTCGGCGGGAGCGGCTTCGCCGCCAGCGAGCGCGCGTCGGTGGAAGCCTTGCCCTGCCATGGCTATGCGCAGTCGATCCGGCTGGCGCTGCCTCCCCTCGCCGCCCTCGTGCTCGAGCGCGAGCGCTAGTGGCGGCTCGCCCGGAGCTGCGCGCGCTCGCCCTGCGCGCGGGAATCACGCCCTGCTACGTCTCGCTCGTCGATCGCCGGGAGCGACACACCAGCGACACGACCCGCGAGGCGCTGCTCGCCTCCATGAAGCTGGATGGCTCGAGCGAGCGCTCGGCGGCCGCCGCCCGGCGCGCGCTGGAGGAGAGACTCCGTCGTCTACCGCGCGTCGCGGAGCTCGGGAGCAGGCAGCTTCGCTGCATCTCGGTCCCCGAAAAGCTCGGGCGCCGCCGCGGCTTCGGGGTCTGGACCAACCTGTATGCCTTGCGCAGCCGGGGCGGCTTCGGCGCGGGCGATCTCTCCGCCCTCGCGCGCCTCGCGCAGCTCGCCGCGCGCGAGGGCGCGGATTTCGTCGGAGTCTCGCCCTTGCACGCGCTCTGGAACCGCGGCTCCGACGTCTCGCCCTACGCGCCCGTGAGTCGGCTCTACCGCAGCGAGCTCTATCTCGACGTGCTGCGCGTGCCGGAGCTCGCGCGCTGTCCCGAAGCGCGCCGGCGGCTCGCGCGTCCCGGCTTCCGGCGCGAACTCGAGCGGCTGCGGGAGTCCCCGCGCGTCGAATACGAGCGGGTCGCCGCCGCGAAGCGCGAGATCCTGCGGGCGCTGCACGGCGGCTTCCTCGCGCGCCCCGCCGCGGCGCGCGCCCGTTCCTACGCCGCCTTCCTCGCGCGCGAGGGCGAGGCGCTGGAGGACTTCGCGACCTTCCTCGCGCTCGGCGAGCACCGCGCCGCGTTCGACTGGCGCCGGTGGCCGCGCGAGCTGCAGGCTCCGCGTTCCCCCGCGGTCGCGCGCTTCCGGCGCGAGCACGCGCGCGAGGTCGACTTCCACCGCTTCGTCCAGTTCGAGCTCGACCGCCAGCTCGGCGCCGCCGCGGCGGCCGCCAGGCGTGCGGGGATGGCGATCGGCCTCTACCCCGATCTCGCGCTCGGAAGCGCGCGCGGCGGGGCGGAGACCTGGAGCTTTCCGGATCTCTTCGCCGAAGGCGCAAGCCTCGGGGCTCCGCCCGACGACTTCAGCCCCGAGGGCCAGGACTGGGCCATCCCCCCGCTCGACCCGCTTCGTTTGCAGGAGCAGGGGTTCGCGTTCTTCCGGCGGCTGCTGCGGGCGTCCTTCGCGCACGCGGGCGCCCTGCGCATCGACCACGTGCTGGGCCTCTTCCGGCTCTTCTGGATCCCGAAAGGGCGGCCCGCCTCGGAAGGCGCCTACGTGCGCCAGCCCGCCCGCGAGCTGCTCGCGATCCTGGCCCACGAAAGCCGGCGGCAGGGCGCGTTGGTGATCGGCGAGGACCTCGGCACCGTGCCCGCGGGCACCCAGGCGCGGCTCGCGCGCCACGGGATCCTCTCCTCGCGCGTCCTCTACTTCGAGCGCGCGGGCTCCCGCTTCCGCCCGGCGCGCGCCTGGTCGAAGCGCGCCCTCGCGACGGCGAACACGCATGATCTGGTGCCGCTCGCGGGCTTTGCCGCCGGGGTCGACCTCGCGCTGCGCCGCCGCGCGGGGGCGATCCCGAGCCAGCGCGCGCTGCGCAGCGCCCTCGCCGAGCGCGCCGCGAGCGCGCAGGCGCTGGAGGATCGCCTGATCGCCGAGCGCCTCCTGCGCGCCCGCAGGCCGAGCCCGTCCGAGCTCGCCGTGGCCGTCTCGGCCTTCCTGGCGCGCACCCCCTGCCCGCTGGTCGCGCTCTCGCTCGACGACGCGCTGGGGGAATCGGTCCCGGTGAACCTTCCCGGTGTAGGACCGGAGGCCCACCCGAGCTGGACCCGGCGCATGTCCGGCTCGCTGGAGCGGCTTCCGGCGCACCCAGGCTGGCGGGCCTGTTGCGCGGCGCTGCGGCCCGGCCGCTCGGGACGCCGCCGCGCGCGTTGAATTGCGGGCGCAGGCGGGGCAGACTCCGGCGCCTCGGGGGGTCCTTGCAAGCGCCGGCCGTCGCCTACTTTTCGATGGAGATCGCCCTCGAAGCGGGGATCCCCACCTATGCCGGCGGCCTCGGCGTGCTGGCCGGCGACACCATACGGTCGGCGGCCGACCTGGGCCTCTCGCTGGTCGCCGTGAGCCTCGTCCACCGCCACGGCTACTTTCATCAGAAGCTCGACGCCAGCGGCGGACAGGCCGAACTCGACGCCTCCTGGAAGCCGGAGGATCACCTCGAGCCGCTCGCCGCGCGCGTCTCGGTCGAGATCGAGGGGCGCAGCGTGGCGCTGCGCGCCTGGCGCTACCGCGTGCGCGGCGTCTGCGGCGACGAGGTCCCGGTCTACCTCCTCGACGCCGATCTTCCCGAGAACGCGGCGGGAGACCGCGAGCTCACCGATCGCCTGTACGGCGGCGACTCGCGCTATCGGCTCTGCCAGGAGACGCTGCTCGGGATCGGCGGCGTGCGCATGCTGCGAGCGCTCGGCTACTCAAAGCTTGACCGCTTCCACCTCAACGAGGGCCACGCCTCGCTCGCGGTGCTCGCGCTGCTGGGCGAGGGCCTCGCGCACGAGGACGTGCGCAAGCGCTGCGTCTTCACCACCCACACGCCCGTCCCGGCCGGCCACGACCGCTTCCCGAACCAGCTGGTCGCCTCCGTGCTCGGCGACGCTGCGCAGGGCCAGCTCGAGGCGCTCGGGCAGACGGAAGAGCTGAACCTCACGGACCTCGCGCTGCGCAGCGTGCGCTTCGTCAATGGCGTCGCGATGCGGCATGGCGAGGTCTCGACCCGGATGTTCCCGGAGTATCCGATCCGCTCGATCACCAACGGCATCCACCCGACGACCTGGGCCGCACCCGCCTTCCGGGCCTTGTTCGACCTGCACTTTCGCGAGTGGCGCCGGGACGCGCAGTCCCTGCGCTACGCGGTGAAGATCCCCCTCGGCGAGATCTGGTGGGCGCACTCGCGCGCCAAGCGGGCGCTGCTCGCGCGCCTCGAGGAGGCGGGCGCGACCGGCTTCCGCGAGCCCGCCTTCACGATCGGCTTCGCCCGGCGCTCGACCGCCTACAAGCGCTCCACGCTGCTCTTCCACGATCTCGGCAGGCTGCGCGCGCTGGCCCGGAAGCACGGCCCGATCCAACTGGTGTTTGCCGGCAAGGCGCACCCCCACGACGACGAGGGCAAGCAGCTGATCCGCCGCATCTTCGCGGCGGGCGCGGAGCTCGGCGACGCGATCCGGGTGGCGTATCTGCCCGATTACGACATGGAGTCCGCGCGCTTCCTGGTCTCGGGCTGCGATCTCTGGCTCAACAACCCGGTGCCTCCCCTGGAAGCCTCGGGGACCAGCGGCATGAAGGCGGCGCTGAACGGCGTGCCCAGCCTATCGGTGCTCGACGGTTGGTGGCTCGAGGGCCATGTCGAGGGCATCACCGGCTGGGCGATCGGGAACGATGGCGGCGTGGAAGAAGCGCCCGCCCACGATCGCGACGCGCGCGACGCGGAGCATCTCTACCAGAAGCTCGACCAGGCGGTGCTGCCGGCCTTCTATGCGCAGCGCGAGCGCTACCTCGAGGTGATGCGGGGCGCGATCGCGCTCAACGCCTCGTTCTTCAACACCCAGCGCATGCTGCTCCAGTATTTGTATGCCGCCTACGTGGAGCACGGCGAGGACTGCCGCTGACGGCGGCCCTCAGCTCTTCTTCAGCTCGATCAGGATTTCGTGGTAGGTCTGCTTGCCCACGTTGAGGGCCCACTCGGTGCCGCCCTTGGGTACGCGCACCGTGTTTCCCCGCGCGGGAACCTTGCCGATGAAGAAGTCCATCGGGCTGTCCTTGGGCGGAACCCCCGCGACCAGATCTCCGGAGTCGATCACCAGGTAGTAGTCGTGCGCGTGGTGGTGCAGGTCCGAATGCTCGCCCGGCTCGAGCTTCATCTCCCAGATCCGGACGTTCTCGTCCTCGAACAGGACGTGGTTGGCGACCTTGCCGATCTCGTCCCCGGCGTGCTGCGTGCGGAACTTCTCCAGCCGCTCCCGCATCTCGGGGGTGATCTCGATGAACTCGGGGGCGCTGTGGAACATGCGGGGCTCCTCCATGGCATTCCGTTTCCGTGGGGCGGCAGCATAGCCCGCGGAAGCTTGGCGAGCCCACATCCGGGTCACACCCGCCTCGCTCTCCTCGCGGATCTCGAGCAGGCGGTTGCCGTCGCCGTAGAGGTAGTGCCGAGAGCCCGACTCCGTCACCTCGGTCTTGCGGTTGCCGACCGGGTCGTAGCTGTAGCTGACGTCGTCGGCGCTACCGGGCAGGTCGGCGGCGAGCAGGCGGTGCACGGCGTCGTAGCTGTAGAGGGAGGTCTGCTGGTTCGTGGTGGCCTGCTTCAGGTTGCCGACCGCGTCGTACGCGTCTTCTGGTCAGGGTGACCCTGCCATGCTTGCGCGACTCTTCGCCGCGAGTTCCTCGAACACCTGGTGTTGCGGAAGATTGGGAGCCTCGGCGAGGAAGATCAGCGCACATTCCGAGGCATGCTCAGTGTGATCCTCGGCTCGTGGATCTCGGAGCAGGGTGGGCGAAACAGGCATCACGGCTACGCTTTCCACGCATCCAGGCATCTCGCCGCCTTCCCGCTACCAAAACGTATAGCTCTTGGAGACCTCAATTCTCCTCAGCCCACTATCAAGCTCATCGAAGGTCAGATACACGATCACGGCCGTGCCGCTACTACAGCCTTCGTGAAGTGCTCCTTGGAATCGATGATTATACTGATCATACGAGACCTTCACCTTCGCGCGTGCCATCGCCGCTGCAACCTCTTCGCGCGAGTCCCCGATACTGATAACGCGATGAATTCTCTTCTCCACTTCTTTGACGCTCACACAGCCCCCATCACAGGCCACCAAAGCACATAAGGTAAAGGAGAACACCACCGCAACAGCTCGGCTCGCTACCAACCACCATCCCGCAACCGCACCTCGGCCGGCCAAGAATGCCTTACTTCCCGTATGCATGGTTCACAATCGAGGAAGGTTCGTACGATAGATTGGCCGATGGACTTCCGAACCCATTGCCGGGGGCCAAAATATCCGATTGCGGTCGGGTCCCGGTCAGGGATTCGACGAAGGTTGTGTTGACAGAGTTGCTGTTGACACCAAGCGGGAAGTAGGGAATCCCGTTTTGGTTCGTGACATCCCTAAACTCGTTGGCATTGGCGACGGATTCAGCAAAGTCCCGAGAGATGATCCCAACATTTTGAATCGGCTGCCCCTTCACAAAGTCGCGGAAATCTTCATTAAAGGTTCCTGTCTCAACCTGGATCTGACCGAATCCGAAGCCGCCAGAACTTACGTTGCCGGAAGAGGCCGAAAGCGAGCCCCCACTTGCCGACAATCCACTATTCCCGACGCTCCCAAGAAAGCCCTGTACTGATGGACCTCCGCGGAGGGCAAATTGCTGACCAGTCACAGTATCGGTGAGAATCGTGAACTGGTGATTCGTTTGCGGGATCAGCCCCACTCCTGGCGTGACCTGCGTGAAGCCGATCTGAATCTGAGTATCGAGCCCACTCGGATCGTTGGCGCTGATCGGGTTGTTCCCCACGTACGCATAGAGATTGACGTCCCCGCCGCCGAAGCCCGCCGGGTCCTCGCCCAGGAACCTCCCGATCTCGGGGTCGTAGTACCGCGCCCGGTAGTAGTAGAGGCCGGAGAGGCTGTCGTGCTCGCGCCCCGTGTAGCGCAGCGTGCTCGAGCTGGTCCCGCTGCTGGCGAGGAGGGTCCCGAAGGGCCCGTAGCGCAGCGTCTGGGTCGGGCTGCCCGTGGGCGACGAGATCCCCACCACCGACTGGAGCGGATC
>DATBRV010000069.1:0-14903 GCA_036560145.1 Myxococcota bacterium | reverse complement strand
CACGGTCGGCGATTTCTGCTCGATCGCCCATCACGCCACCGTGCACGGCTGCACGCTCGGCGACGCCTGCCTGGTCGGGATCGGCGCCGTGATCATGGACGGCGCCGTGATCGGCGCGGGCTCGATCGTGGCGGGCGGCGCCGTGGTGGCCGAGGGCCGCCGCTTCGAGCCAGGCTCGGTGATCGCGGGGGTGCCGGCCAAGCTGATCGCCGTGCGCGAAAGCGCGCGGGCCAACCGCCTGAACGCATGGCTCTACCACCGCAACGCGCAGTTCTACCGCGAGGGCCGGCACCGCGCCTGGGACGGCCCCGAGTTCGAGGCCTGGCGCCGCGCCAAGCAGGCCGAGATCGACGCCGATCAGGATCTCCGGCTCGAGTGAACTCCGCTCGCCTTCGGCTCGCTGCGCGCTTCGCTTGCGCGCACTCCGCCTCCTAGACGCGCGTCGTGCGACCCGCCCAATAGGGCTCGCGCAGCACGCGCTTCAGGATCTTGCCCGAGCCGGTGCGCGGGATCTCGTCGATAAAAGAGACGGAGCGCGGGATCTTGTAGCTGGCGAGGTGCTCGCGCGCGAAGTCGATCACCTCGGCCTCCGCGAGCCGCTGCCCGGGCTGCACCACCACTACGGCGTGTACCGATTCCCCCCACTCCTCGCTGGGGATCCCGAAGACCGCGACGTCGGCGATCTTCGGGTGGTGCTCGAGGGCCGCCTCGATCTCGGCCGGATAGATGTTCATGCCGCCCGAGATGATCATGTCCTTCTTGCGATCGCAGATGTAGAAGAAGCCCTCTTCGTCGAAGTAGGCCATGTCTCCGACCGTGTGGAAGCTGCCGCGGCGGTCGTCCTCGTACTTGTCGTGCGCCTTGTAGTAGGTGGTGAAGACGGTCTTGCTGCGCACGAAGAGCTCGCCGGGGACGCCCGGCTGCGTCACCTCGTTCCCGTCCTCGTCGAACAGCTTGATCTCGACGGTCGGAGCGGGCTTGCCGCAGGAGCCCCGCTTGCGGCGCTGATCCCTGGGCTCGAGGATGGCGTTCACGCCAAGTTCTGTTGAGCCGTAGACCTCCCAGAGCGAATCCTCCGGAAAGCTGGCGAGGTAGGCCTCCTTGAGCGCAAAGGACCAGGGCGCCGCGTTCGCGATCATGCGCTTCAGGCTGCTGGCGTCGTAGCGGGCCTTCACCTCGGAAGGCAGGTTGCAGACCATTCTTATGGGCGTCGGCGCCGAGAAGGTGGTGGTGACACGGTGCTTCGCGACCAGCCGCAGCCAGTCTTCGGGCTCGAAACGGCGCTGTAACACGACGGTGTTGCCGAGGGTCTGCGCGATCAGCATGAAGCCGCCCGGCCCCGAGTGGTAGAGCGGACCGGTGGTCAGATACACGTCGTCCGGCCGGTAGCCGATGTGGGCGATCATGCGCCGCACCTGCTCGGGATCGCCCAGGCCCTGGCGCAGCGCCCCCTTGGGCTTGCCGGTGGTGCCCGAGGTGTAGGTCATGGTCGCGGCGGCCTTGCCGTCGTTCTCCAGCTCGGATTCGTCCGCCGCGGCGAGCAGCCGGTCGCCATCCAGCATCCCCTCGCCGGGAGGGCCGTCGAACACGAGCACGTCGCGCAGCTGGGGCGTCTGCCCGCGGATCTTCTCGGCGAGCGGCGCGAACTCGGCGTCGATCCAGAGCGTGCCGGCGTCGCAATGATCGACGACGTAGGCGGCCTCCTCGGGCGTGAGCCGGTAGTTGAGCGGCACCGCGGTGGCGCCGATCTTGCGCGCCGCGTGCGCCAGGCTGACCACGCCGATCGAGTTCATCCCGCACCACACCACCTTGTCGCCGGGCTTCACGCCGCGCTCGCGGAGCGCGTGGCCGAGCCGGTTCACCCGGGCGTTCAGCTCCCGGAAGCTGAGCTGCGCCACCGGCCGCCCCGGCCGGTCGTCGATCAGGGCCGGCTTCTCGGGGTGGTCCTGGGCGCGCTGCGCGAGCACGTCGAGGGGGGCCATCAGTCCTCCGGAGCCGGGGCGGGCGCGGCGGCTCGGCCGATGCCGCGGAACAGGAGCTCGATCGAGGTCTCGATCGCGGTGCGGCAGCCGGGCTCGTCGAGCAGGCCGTTCGCCCAGGAGACGCGGGCGCCGAGGGCGGTGTGGAAGAGCGCCCGCGCCGACGCCAGCACGTCCGCCTCGCGGGAGAGATCGCCGCGCGCGCGTCCGGCGAGCAGGATCTCGGCCAGCAGGCCGATCGTGCGGTCGTTGAGCAGCAGCACCCGGCGCGCCACGCGCGCCTCGGGATAGCTGGTGGCGCGCAGGGCGATCACCGTGAGGTCGGGCGCCTGGGCCAGCAGCTCGTGCTGGGCGGCGAAGAAGCGGCGCACGCGCTCGCGGGTCGGGTCGCGGCGGGAATCGGCCAGCCGGAAGCGCGTCCAGGCCTCCTCCTGGAGATCGGCGAGCTCCTGGATCAGGAGCTCCTCCTTGCTGCGGACATGGCGGTAGATCGAGCTGGCGCCCATCCCGGCGCGCTCGGCGATCGCCCGCAGCGTGGCGCCGTCGAAGCCGCGCTCGCGAAACAATGCCTGCGCGGCGGCGCGGATCCGGACGCGGCTGCGCCGTCCGCGCAGGAGTCTCCCGTCGTCGTCGCGCAGCCGGCTCGGGCCGGCGGGCGGAGTCGGGGGCGTGGTCTGCATCTAGGCGAACAGAATCGCATATCAGCGGGAGGCGCGGCCAGCCCCGCGCACTCGCGTCGGAATCCAGAAACACGAAGGCCCGGGTGGAGCGCGGCGCGCCACCCGGGCCTTCGGACGCCTGTAGCCCCTTCCCAAGGCGGGCCCGGCGTTTCGCCACGCGGCGCGGCGACCGACGCGCGCTCGCGGACGTGAACCGGGGTCTTCCTACGCAACATCCATGCCCACCGGAAATGGCTTCATAAGCATTTGATTTTAAAGGGTTTCAATACCAAAGAGGGGGACCGGAAGGAAAACTCCTTCCGCGCACGCGGAAAGCTTCTTCCCGAGGCGGGAAATGATTACTCGGCGTCGTCCTCGCCGAGCACGCTGCGCAGGCTTTCGCGGGTGCGGGCTTCGAGCACGAACAGGCGCCGCCGCAGCTGGAGCACCACCTCGACGCCCGCCGGATTCACGCCGAGATCCCGCACCAGGCAGGCGGCGACCCGCAGCTCCTCGGCGGCCTCCGGCTCGAGCGTCTCCTCCTCGAAGAGGCCCTCGCGGCGCAGCGCCTCCAGGAAGCCCCGGTCCTCGATGCCCAGGAAGCGCAGCACTTCGTCGATGGGAGCCCGCGGCGGCACCTAGAGCAGCTCCTTTCGCAGATCGGGCGGGTCGTGCGCGGCAAGCTCGTCGAGCAGCTCGCGCTCGCGCGGCCCGAGATCGCGCGGCACGCGGATCTGCACGATCGCGTAGAGATCGCCGGGAGCGCCGCCGGAGGGGCTCGGGATGCCCTTGCCGCGGACCCGGAGCTTGGTGCCGCCGTCGGTCCCGGGCGGGATCGAGAGCGTGACGCGGCCCTCGAGCGTGGGCACCTCGACCTTGGCCCCGAGCGCCGCCTCGCGCACCGAGACCTCGACGTCCAGCAGCAGGTCGCGGCCGTCGCGCCGGAAGAAGCGGTGCGGGCGCACGCGGATCCGCGCGTGGAGGTCCCCCGGCGGGCCCCCGCCCGCCCCCGGCCCGCCCTTGCCCGGGATCCGGAGCCGGCCGCCGTCGGCCACGCCGGGCGGAATCCGCACGGTGACGGTCTCCTGGCGCAGGCTTCCGTCCGGCTGCGGCCGCGCGAGGGTCAGGCGCTGCTCGGCGCCGCGCGCGGCGTCCAGGAAGTCGAGCTCGAGCTCGGCCTCGACGTCCGCGCCCCGCCCGCGGCCGCGGCCCTGGCGCGAGAAGAGATCGGAGAAGAGGCCGTCCAGGCCCTCGAAGGCGAAGCCCTCGGCATCTCCGAAGCCCGGGCGCGCCCCCCCGCCGCCGAAGCGGGCGCCGAAGGCCTCGCGGGCCCGCCGCGCGGCCTCGGGGTCGAAGCCGCCCTCCAGCGAGACGTCGCCGAACTCGTCGTAGGTTCGACGCTTCTCGGTGTCGGACAAGACCGAATAGGCGTGGGAGATCTCCTTGAACTTGTCCTCGGCCGTCTTGTCGTTCGGATTCACGTCCGGGTGATGGCGCCGCGCGAGCTTGCGATACGCCTTGCGAATCACGTCCTCGTTCGCGTCGCGCGCGACGCCGAGAATCTGGTAGAGATCCCTCTTGGCGGGCTCGGCCACTAACGGCGCTCCAGATCGAGCGCCGAGAGCTCCAGCAGCTCCGGACGCTCGATGCGATCCTTGATCCCCGCGATCGTGATGTAGGAGTAGAGCCCGTCCTCGATCCGCTCGTCGTAGGTCCAGCAGACGGTCATGAAGCGGCGGCCGTCCTCGCCGCGCTTGATCTTGCCCATCACCCCGAAGAGCGAGCAGGTGCCGTGCTCCCACAGGTGATGGAAGCCGGCCTCGTGCCCGACGGAGCCGAGGTTGGCGACGAAGCAGGACGTGTACAGGGGATCCGCGTCGATCATGGCGCGCGGGACCGCCCCGAAATGGTCTGCGAACCGGAGCAGACGGAGCGCGGCGCGGATCACGAAGCCCGGCAGGCGCAGCATCAGACCCATTTCCTTGTCGCTCGTCGACTTCTTTCCGGCGCGCGCCGGGCGGATCTGCCCGTAGGTGGCGTCGACCATCTCGTCGAGGGATTCGCGAGTCGGCTCGAACTTGCGCTTGATGGTCACCAGCGGAGCGCCGTCCTCGATCCGGACCTTGGCGCTGAACGTGATCCACTCCCCCTTGCGCTGCCAGAGCTTCCCGCCCTTCACGAAGCGGTTCACGCCGGGGCGCAGATGGAGGGCCTGCGAGCCCGAACGCAGGAAGAGATGGAAGAGCGTGATCGGGCGGTCCGGCGGCCGCTCGCGGTTCTTCTTCTCCAGGAACCCGAGCGCGGCCTCCACGTCCATGTCCTGCGCGAGATGGAAGACGGAATCGTTGCGGCGCGGCGAGACGTAGGGCATGAAGCGGCGCATCGCCGACAGCTCGCGCACCTGCGTTGCATCGGGACGGCGTCCGAACATCCACTCCCCCCTGGAAAGGCTCCCGTGAGCTTAGTTCATGCGCGTCGCTGCATCCGCCAGACCGGCACCGAGAAGATCCGCGTCTCGCCGAGGAGGGTGAAGCCGGCGCGCTCGTAGAAGGCGACGTTCTCGGGCCGGTCGGTCTCCAGGTAGGCGGAGCTCGGCTCGCGGTCCACTTCCGCCAGCCAGTCGGCGAGCAGGCTGAGTCCGATCCCGCGCCCCTGCTGGCGGGGCTCGACGCCGAGGGTGCCCAGATACCAGTGGGGCTCGGGCGGGTGGAGCGGGGCGAGCGCCTCGAACACCTCCGCCCAGCGCCGCGCCACCCGCGGACCCTGGCCGAAGAGACAGCGCAGGCGCGCGGCGAGCGAGGCGGGCGGCAGCGGATGGGCGCCCGGAGGCGCCGCGATCAGCACCGCCGCCAGCGCGCCGTCCGCGCGCAGCGCCTGGACGCGGCCGTGAGCCTGCGCCACCGGAAGCAGCGAGCGCAGCCCATGGGCATTGGCGCGCAGGCGCCGCGACGCGTCGTCCGAGCCGATCACCGCGACGTTGAGCGGGTTGTCGCGAAAAGCGCGGGCCAGCACTTGTACGGCGGATTCGCGTTCGGCGTCGCGCAGCGCGCCGCGCGACCAGCCGGCGGGAGGCCCGCTCACGAGCCGCGCCGGGCCGCGATCCAGGCGTCGACGTTGCGCGAGAGCAGCGTGAGCGGGAGCGCGCCGCTCCCGAGCACCAGGTCGTGGAACTCGCGCAGATCGAAGCGATCTCCCAGCTCGCGGCGCGCGCGCTCGCGAAGGTCGAGGATCTCGAGCTGGCCGGTCTTGTAGGCGAGCGCCTGCCCGGGCATCACGATGTAGCGCTCGACCTCGGCCACCACCTCGGTCGGCTCCATCCCCGTGTTCGCCGCCATGTACCCGATCGCCTGCTCCCGCGTCCAGCGCTTGGCGTGGATGCCGGTGTCGACGACCAGGCGCGCCGCGCGGAAGACCTCCGCCACCAGCTGGCCGAGCCGGTCGAACGCCGTGGGATGGAAGCCCTGCTCGGCCGCCAGCCGCTCGGCGTAGAGCGCCCAGCCCTCGATGAAGGCGGTGAAGGGCACCACCCGGCGGAAGAACGGAACGCCCTCGAGCTCCTGGGCGAGCGCGATCTGGAGATGGTGCCCGGGGATCGCCTCGTGATAGGCGAGCGTGCGCATCCCGAACTTCGGGTGCTCGGCGGTGTGCCGCAGGTTTGCGTAGAAGATGCCCGGCTTCGAGCCGTCGAAGGGAGGCAGGTCGTAGTACGCCCGCGCGGCGCCCTCCTCCTTGAAGGGCGGCACGCGCTCGACCGCCACGCGCGCCCGCGGAAGCCGGCCGAAGAGCGCCGGGAGCCGCGTGTTCGCGTCCTCGATGATGGCCCGATAGCCGGCCAGCACCTGCTCCCGACCCTCGTCGGTGTCGGGGAAGAGGAAGCGCGGGTCGCGCCCGAGCCCGCGGATCGCCTTCGCGAGATCGGCGCCGGGGATCCCCTCGGCGCGCAGGATCTCGCGCATCTCGGCCTGGATCCGCGCCACCTCGGCGAGCCCGCGCTCGTGGATCTCCGCCGGCGTGCGGTCGGTGGTGGTGTGCAGACGCACGGCCCAGTCATAGAAGGCCTCTCCGTCGGGCAGGCGCCAGACCCCGTCGTCCGTGCGGGCGCGCTCGCGCATCCCCGCGAGCTGCACCGCGAGCCGCCGGTAGGCCGGGTAGACCGTGCGCTCGATCTCGGCCTCCACCCCCGCCCGCAGCTGCGCGCGCTCCGCCTCGGACAGGCCGGCCACCTTTTCGAGCCGGGCGGCGAAGTCCGTCGCCAGCACGTGCTCCGCGGGCGGCGGCGCGAGGAAGCCCTTCACGCCATCCAGGACGCGCTCGAGCACGAAGCGCGGCGGCAGCACGCCGAGCGATTCGCGATGCGCGAGGCCCGCGATCACCTGATCGAACGCCACGCCGAACTTCGAGAGGCGCGCGAGGTAGGCCTCCGCGTCGCGCTGCGACGTGATCTGGTGGACGTTCAGCATGAAGTCCGGGAGCTCGTTCTGGATCCCGTTCATCTGGTTCACGGGGTAGTCGTGGAAGCGGAAGCGCGCGCCCTCGACCTGGAACGCGAGGAAGGCGTCGAGGACGTCGGTCGAGAGCAGCTGCGCCTCGCTCTGCGCCGCCCGCTCGTAGCTGCGCAGCCTGGCCAGCTGGCTCTCCACCAGGCGCGCGGTGTGGTCCGTGAACGCGACCGATTGGTCGTCGAGGTCGTCGCTGAACCAGTCGAGCCCCCAGGGCTCGAGGATCCGCAGCCGGGAGAGCAGCTGCGGCCGCTCCAGCGCGATCTCGGCGAAGACGCGCAGGTAGAAGTGCTCGATCCTCCAGGGCTTGCCCCAGAGCGTGGGGACGAGGAAGACGCCGAGCGCGGCGAGCGCGACCAGCGCGGCGAGTCCGAGGCCGCGGACTGCGCGGCGCATGCGGGCGCGGCCCTCTCGGCTCAGTCGCCCGGCTGCTGCACGAGCTCGATCAGCGTGCCGTCCGGGTCGGTGATGAAGGCGGCCCTGGTGCGCGCGCTCGGGATCTCGATGCGCGTCTCGCGCAGCACGCGAACGCCCGCGCCCGCGATCTCCGCGAGCATCGCGTCGAGATCGTCGACCCGCAGCGAGAGATGGGTGAGGCCCAGCTGGTTCATCGGACGCGGCTCGCCGTCTCCGGTGGCGGGCGGCGAGTCGTAGTGAAGCAGCTCGATGCGAACGCCCTCGCGCTCCAGGTAGATCGCGCGCAGCGCGACGCCCTCGAGACGCAGGAGCGTGTCGCTCGGCTCTCCTTTTACTTCGAGCTCGTGCACGTAGCGGAAGCCGAGCACGTCGTGGTAGAAACGGAGCGAGCGCTTCCAATCGGAGACGCAGATTCCGATGTGGCTGATCCGCAAGGCGAGCGCCTAGGCTCCGTAGCGTCCGCGCGGCACCTGCGGAGATGCGTCGGTCGAGAGCGTCAGCACCTCGCGGGGGAAGGCCTCGACCAGGAACTCGACGATGTCCCGCACCGAGATCACGAAGACCGGGTGATGATCCTCGTCGACCACCGGCACGTGCCGGAAGCCGCCGACCGACATCTTGTTGAGCGCGTGGGCAATCGTCCCGCTCAGCGCCAGCACCTCCGGATCGGCCGTCATCACGGCGTCGAGCGGGAGCGTGGCCGGGTTCTTGCCGCGGTCGACGATGCGCAGCAGCACGTCGCGCTCGGTGAAGATCCCGATCAGGCGGCTCGCATCGCTGCCGTCCTCGGTGATGACGACGCAGCCGCGGTGTTCGCGCTGCATCAGGCGCACCGCGTCGGTCACCGAATCGCTCGCGCGCAGCACCAGCGCGGGGCGGATCGGCAGCGCGCGCAGGGATTCGCGCAGCAGGGCCGCGTCGAAGCGGGCGTGGCGCGGCGGCGGATCGAAGTAGCTCTCGTCGTGATCCAGGTCGTCGTTCGGATCGTCCACCATGGTCTGGCTCCCGGCCCCCCGACCGCCTAGGGTAATCCCGATGCGGCATCCTTCTCAAGGGAAGCTTCGCGGGCTGTGCCTGCTCTGGCTCGCTTTCGGGGCTTTCGCCTGCGGAGAGGACCCGGCGCCGCCCGCCGAGCCCCCCATCCCCCTGTGGGCCCAGGACATCTGCGAGAAGTGGCGCCACCGCGACGGGAGCTGCGACCAGCGGGCCCTGATCGCGGACTACGAGGAATGCATGCGCACCGACGGGCGCGCCGAGCTGGACCGGCTGCGCAATGCCGGCGTGCGCTCCCGCATGCGGCTGGCGGCCCAGGAACGCGCGACCATGCTCTGTCTCGAGCGGCGCGCCTGGGTGATGACGGCCGAAGGCCGGGCGAGGCGGAGCGCCAAGCCGAACCAGCCCGCGCCGACCCCCTGACACCGCCGTGCGGGTGAGCGTCGCCGTCTGCACCTGGAACCGGGCGGCCCTGCTCCGGCGCGCGCTCGAGAGCCTGGGCGCGCTCGAGATCCCGGAGGGCGTAGAGCTCGAGATCCTGGTGGTTGACAACGGCAGCAGCGACGAGACGCCGGCGCTGCTGCGCGAGCTCGCGAGCGCGCTCCCGCTGCGCGCGCTCGCGGAGCCCGAGCCCGGCCTCGCCCGCGCGCGCAACCGCGCCGCCGCGGAGGCGCGCGGCGAGCTGATCGCCTGGATCGACGACGACGTGCAGGTCGAGCCCGGCTGGCTGGCGGCCTACGCCGAGGCTTCGCTTCGACACCCGGAAGCGTCGTTCTTCGGCGGCGCCACCCTGCCCTGGTTCGAGCAGCCGCCACCCGCCTGGATCGCCGAGAGCTGGGAGCGTCTCGCCGACGTCTGGGCGATCCGCCTGCTCCCCCCGGATCCGGCGCCGATCCATCGCAAGCGCCTCCCGGTGGGCGCGAACTTCGCGATCCGGACCGCGCTCCAGCGGCGCCACGCCTACGATCCGCGGCTCGGAAGGCGCCGGGGCGAGCTGATGGGCGGCGAGGAGACGTCCGTGCTGCGGCGGCTGCTCGCGCTCGGCGAGCGCGGCTGGTGGGTGCCCGCCGCGCGCGTGCGCCACTGGATCCCGGCCGAACGCCTGGCCGAGCCCCATCTGCGGCGGATCTGGTTCGGCCAGGGATGCGAGCGCGCGCTCACCCGCAGCGGCGCGCCCCGTCCGCGTCTGCGGCTGCTCGCGCGCGCGCTGCGCGCCGAAGCGCGCTACCGCGTCTCGCGGCGCCTCTCCGAGCCTGCCCGTTGGCTGCGCGATCTGGAGCGCGCGCAGAACCGTTGGGGAGAGCTCAGCGCATCTCCGCGCTGAGGCGCAGCCAGCCGCAAGCGGGGATCTCGACGCGGATCTGGAAGCGACCGCTCACGGTGTCGCGCGAGAATCCGCCGGCCGCCGCTTCCTCGTCCGCGGGCGGCAGCGCGCGCTCGCCATCGGCGGGCGTCCACGCGCTCACGCGCGCGAGCGGCCGCTCCGAACAGCCCTCGATGCAGACCCGCTCGCCCCGCGCGCCGAGCACGTCGAGCGAAAGGCCCGTATCGGTCGCGCGCAGCCCCTGGAGGCGGCGGTCTCCCGCGGTGGCGTAGAGGCTGGTATCGCCGAAGACGGCGATCCCGGCCGGGAGCCAGGGGCAGAGCACGCGCAGGTCCCACCCCGAGGGCGCCAGCTCGAAGCGGAGAGCGCCATCGGGATCTCCGCGCTCGAAGCGCCGGCTGCGCCAGTGGTAGACGACGAAGGGCGCCGTGGGGCGCACATCGCCCAGCTCCGCGAACGCCACCTCGCCGGCGAGGGGGGTGGCTCCGCGCCAGGCGTTCATGGCGGCCACGTAGACGAAGCGCCCGGCCGGGTGCTGCGAGATCGTCTCGCCCACCAAAAGGCTCGGCTCGAACCAGGCGTCCGCCAGGAAGCAGCGCTCGAGCGCGGCGATCGGAAGATCCGGCTTCACGAGCAGGCCGTCGGCGCGGCAGGTGCGCCGCACGAGGGCCGGATCCGTGCGCCCGATCCGGTCGCCGATCCCGACCGGTCCCGCCGAGAGCGCCGAGAGCATCGCCTCGGCCTCGGCGTGAGGATCGCCGTCAAGTCCATTGGCGTCCCGCGCCGTCATGAACACGTCCTTGAAGGGAAGCAGGCCGAGCGCGCGCGCCAGCGCGTTCGTGTAGAGGAAGCGAACCCAATGGCCCGCGTTGCCCGAGAGATAGCGGTAATCGCCGCTGGTGCGGATCGCGACGACGCGTTTCAGGGTCAGCGTCTGGAAGAAGTCGGCGGGGGTCCCCATGCACCAGACCAGCGAGAGTCCGTGCCGGGCGGCCGACGCGTCGAGCTCCTCCTGCCAGGCGCGCACACGGCCGGGGCGTTCGCGCAGCCCACGCACGCCAAGCCATATTTCGACCAGCCAGTCCTGCTCGTAGCTGATGGCTCCCCAGCTCGCCGCCTGCGCGAGGAAGCGATCGAAGAGCTCCGGCCCGATCGGGTGCGCGCGGTCGCCGTCGACCCAGGCCTCGAATTCCTGGAGGTAGGGCGAGGCGCTCGACAGGTGACGGCCGTGCAGGATCAGCGGCGGGTCGCCGAGCCGCTTGCGCAGCCCCTCGATCCCGTCGGGAAGCAGATCCGCGCGCGGCTCCCAGCGGAGCAGCCCGGTGGGCGGGACGTGCTCCTGCCCCTGCGGATTCACGGAGCGCGTCTTCTCGTGGGGATAGAACCAGGAATCGAGCTCGAAGGCGCGCACCGGCACCGCCGAGCCGCGCAGCGACGCGGCGACGCCCGCCAGCGTCTGCGTCACGTCCATCCCGGGCTCCGTGCGGTACCAGTAGGCGCCGCCGTTGTCGGTCCAGTAGGAGAGACGCGAGACGGTGTCGTCGGCGTAGCGCGACGGGCGCTGGGTCGCGTGCCGGCGGAGCAGCGACGAGGCCCAGGCCTCGAGCGCGCGCCGCGGCCCGGGGCCGGCCCACAGCGCGAGCTCCGTCGCGAAACCGGCCGGTACGAAGTCGAGATCGCCGTTCCAGCCGCAGCGCACGCCGCGCGCGGCCTCGCCCGCCCCGCGCGGCACCGCGATCAGCTGGTCGTGGAAGGCGTCCTGCGGGGCGAGCAGCAGACAGCGCCCGCCCGGAGCGATCAGCCAGAGCGGCGCGACGACTGCCGGGCGATTCGGAAACAGGAAGAAGTCCGCGAGCGTGTCGCCGCTCAGGGTCGGGAACGAGAACTCCGTGAACTGGTGGCCGAAGCCGCGC
The DNA here is from genome assembly GCA_036560145.1 of Myxococcota bacterium. GTDB lineage: Bacteria > Myxococcota_A > UBA9160 > UBA9160 > SMWR01 > DATBRV01. The sequence goes on along the minus strand of DATBRV010000069.1, from coordinate 3,119 downwards.
GCGCCCACGGGAGCGCCCCCCGCCCCGCGCCGCCCCGGCTGGAGCCAGGGCCAGGCGAGCGCGGGCCGCGCCAGCTCCCCGGTGGCGAGGCCGGCCAGCTCTTCTCGCGCCTGGCTGCGGAAAACCAACACGGGCCGATCGGTGTAGGCCCGCACGCTGGTGGCGACCGCAAACGGAAGTGGCGCGAAGCGCAGCTCGAGGCCCCGGAAGCGCCCGAGATCGTCCTCGCCGTCGAAGGGCTCCCAGCGCTGTAGAGCCGGCGCCGCCCCCTTCTCGAGCGCGAGTGCGATGGGCCCGAGCCAGTCGGGCTCCCCCCAGGCGACGCGCGCCTGGCCGTCGTCGAAGAGCGCGAAGCGCAGCCCGTCTGCCGCAACGAGCGCCGTGAGTTCCTTCGGGGGGAGCATTTCGCGCCGGATCTTACCCGCCCCCGCGCGGACAGCGCGACGCCGTGGCCGACCTCACCGAATCGTCATCTCCGACACCCTTTTGTCACGGATTGGTGACGGAAACGTCCCGAGGGCGTCGGCCCAGCTTCGCGGCTTCTTCCCGGGTGTGAAACGCCGTTTGACGATGTGCTGTCTAGCTTTCGGAGCGCAGGCATCGCAGGCGTCCAACGGGGGGAGCCATGCGGATCGCGATCGTCAGCGAAGTCTTCCTGCCCAAGATCGACGGCATCACGAACCGTCTCGCGCACACGACGGCGGAGCTCGTGCGAGCCGGCCACGAGGTGCTCGTCTTCGCCCCCGAGCCGACGATCGAGGAGCACGCGGGGGCGCGCGTCGTCGGCGTCCCGTCCCTCCCGTTCCCGCCCTATCCGGGGCTGCGCGCGGGCCTGCCCGATCCGCGCATCCTGCTCGAGCTGGCGCGCTTCCGGCCGCAGGTGCTGCACGCGGTGGGCCCCGTCTGCCTGGGCGTCTTCGGCATGGCGGCCGCGCGCGCGCTGCGGATCCCGGTGGTCGCCTCCTACCACACGGATCTGCCGGCCTACCTGCCCGAGTACGGGCTCGGCTTCGCGCAGCGCGCCGCCTGGCCCCTGCTGCGGCGCGTGCACAACGCCGCCGTCTCCAACCTGTGTCCGTCGAGCCATACGCAGCGCGAGCTGCGCGCGCACGGCATCCAGAACGTCGGGATCTGGCGCGGCGGTGTCGACACCTATTTGTTTCATCCCGCGAAGCGCTCGCTCGAGATGCGCTTCCGCCTCACGGGCGGACGCCTCGATCGGCCGGTGGCGCTCTACGTCGGGCGCCTCTCGCCCGAGAAGAACCTCGAGGTGCTGCGCGGGATCTCGGACGCGCTGCCCGGCCTGCGGCTCGCGCTGGTGGGCGACGGGCCCGCGCGCGCCAAGCTCGGGCGCAGCTTCGCGGGCCGGCCCGTCCAGTTCCTGGGCTTCCTGCGCGGAGAAGAGCTGGCGACGGCCTTCGCGAGCGCGGACCTCTTCGTGATGCCGTCGACCACCGAGACGCTCGGCTTCGTGGTGCTGGAGGCCATGAGCTCCGGCCTCCCCGTCGTCGCGGCGCGCGCGGGCGGCATCCCGGACCTGGTGCAGGACGGCGAGAACGGATTGCTGTACGACCCGGCCGAGCCGGCGGCCGCGGCCAAGGCCGTGGCCGAGCTGCTCTCGCATCCGGGCAAGCGCCTCGATCTCGCCGAGCAGTCGAGGCGGAGCGCGGAGCGGTGTACCTGGGAGCAGGAGACCCGCCAGCTCGTCGACGAGTACCGCAAGGCGATCGTGATCGCGCGCAGCCGCGGCCTCTTCGGCCGGCTGCGCCACGCCCTCGCGCGCTGAGGCGTAGCGCCCCGCCCGCGGATTTGGCGCGCACGTCCCGCTGCCGTAGCGTCGCAGCGCGTGGACCTCCTCGTCGCTCGCAACTTCGCGATCGCCCTCTTCATCGGCGCCCTGGTCGGGATCGACCGCGAGAAGCGCAAGGCCACCGATGATCACGTCGCGATCGGCGGGATCCGGACCTTCATCCTGTTCGCCGAGGCCGGCGCCGTCTCGGCCTGGCTCGCGGTCCAGACCGGGAGCCTCTGGATCTTCGCCGTCGGCGTGCTCGCGATCACCGCCGTGGTGATCGCCGGCTACCTCGCGCACGCGCGCGTGCATCCGGATTCGCTCGGCCTCACGACGGAGGCGGCGGCGATCGCCGTCTGCCTGCTCGGCGGCGCCGTCATGTTCGGCTACCCCGAGGTGGCGGTGGCCCTCGCGATCGCGACCTCCTCGGTGCTCGCCTTCAAGCAGCCGATCCACGGCCTGGTCGAGAAGATCGGGACCGACGATCTCTACGCGGGGCTCAAGCTCCTGCTCGCAACCTTCATCGCGCTTCCCCTGCTCCCGAACCGGACCATCGATCCATGGGACGCGCTCAATCCGTACACCTTGTGGCTGCTGGTGATCCTGATCTCGGGCCTCTCGCTCGCGGGCTACATCGCAGTGCGTTGGCTCGGCCCAGGCCGCGGCACGGCGGTGACCGCGGTGGCCGGCGGCTTGGTTTCGTCGACCGCCGTGACCTTGTCGTTCGCGCGCCGCAGCCGGGAGCACCCGGGTGGGCGCGGCAACGCGCTGCTCGCCGGCGGCATCGTGCTCGCGTGGATGGTGATGTTCGGGCGCGTCGCGGTCGAGGTCGCGGTCGTGAACCGCGCGCTGCTGCGCGAGCTCCTGGTTCCCGTCGCGAGCATGGGCGCTGCCGCCGGGATCGTCGCCCTCGTGCTGCTGCGCGGTAGCGTGGGATCCGCGCGCCCCGCCGGAGGCGAGGTTCCGCTGCAAAATCCATTTAGCCTGACCGCCGCGATCCGCTTCGCGCTCGTCTTCGCCAGCGTGATGCTGCTCGTCGTGTTGGTGCAGACCTACCTGCCGGGGCGCGGGCTGTACGCGGTGGCGGCGCTCGCGGGGCTCAGCGACGTCGATGCCATCACGCTCTCGATGGCGAGCTGCGTCGGCAAGGGCGAGTGCGCCGCGCAGACGGGCGTCGCGTCGATCATCATCGCGGCGCTCTCGAACACGCTGCTGAAGGCCGGGATGGTGGTCGCGCTCGCGGCGCCCGCTCTGCGCCGTCCGATCCTCGGCGCGACGGGCGCGATCTTCGCGGCGGCGCTGCTGGCGCTCGCGCTCGCCCCGGTCG
>DATBRV010000068.1:0-50481 GCA_036560145.1 Myxococcota bacterium | reverse complement strand
TCTTCGACGCGGCCCGCGGCGGAAGCCTGCTGCTCGACGAGATCGGCGAGCTCCCGCGCAGCGCGCAGGCGAAGCTGCTCCGCGTGCTCGAATCCGGGAGCTACCGCCCGCTCGGCGCCATCCGCGAGAAGCAGGCCGACGTGCGCGTGCTCGCCGCCACCAACCGCGACCTCGCGCAGCTGTGCGCGAGCGGCGAGTTCCGCCTCGACCTGTACTACCGCCTGGCCGTGCTCCGCATCGAGCTGCCACCATTGCGCGAACGGCGCGCCGACATCCCGGGCCTCGTGCACCGCTTCCTCGAGCGCGCCAGACGCCCGCCCGAGGCCGTCGCTCCCGAGGCGATGGGCCGGCTGCTCGCGCACGCCTGGCCCGGCAACGTGCGCGAGCTGCGCAGCGTGGTCGAGCGCACGCTGCTGCGCGCGCGCGGCGGCGCGATCGACAGTTTCGACCTGGAGGAGTGGGGAGTGGCCGCGCTTCCCGCCGCCCCGCCTGCGGCCGACCCTTGCGAAAGCGTGCGCGTGCTGGTCGAGCACCGCGGGCGCCTCGCCGCCGCCGCGGCCGCCCTCGGCGTGAGCCCCCGTACGCTCCAGCGGCGCCTGCGCGCCGGAGGCCTCTCCGCGCGCAGCCTGCGCAGGGAGCTGGCGTTGCCGGCGCGGCATTGAGCGGTCGCTTCACGGCAGATGGAAGGCGTTGTACTCGCTCGCGAAGACGGGCCAGGCGAGCGCGAGCTCCGAGAGCGACACCGCGAGCGCGAGCGACGCGAGGGCGGCCCATCCCAAGGTGCGCGCGGCGCGCGCCGGGAGGCGCGCCGTCGCGACTTCGAGGCCGCGCACGTAGACGAGCAGGAACGGGAGGAGCACGCCCGAGATCAGGCGCCCCTGGATGAAATACGGCCGCGCCGCGCTCGGATTCGTGGTGGCGTCGAACACGAACATCAGCGACAGCAGGACCAGCACGCCGGTCGCCACCGCGACCGCGACCGTCGCCAGCCCCTCCGCCAGGAACCGAGCCGGCTCGCGGCCGCGCAGCCCGGCCAGCGCGAGCGCGAGCAGCAGCAGCGTCGAGGCGGTGTAGAGCGCGTCCATCGCGGGCAGCGCCAGATCGGTGCGGTGCCAGGCCAGCTCGCCCCGCCAGAAGGTGGGAACCAGCCCCGTCGCGAAATCGAAGCAGCCGGATGCCGTGAAGATCGGGTGGTCGAGCCATTCGGCCACGGGCTTCCGGCCCCAGCCGAGCCTCGCCACCTTGAGGGCGGAGCCGGTGGGATCGCCGTAGAGGCGCAGGCTCCGCTCGCACCAGAGGGCGACCGGCGCGAGCGCCAGCGTCCATTGCAGGGCGAGCCTCCCCCCGAAGCGGCGCAGGGCGACGCGCGGCTGGGCGTGCGCGACCGCGTGCAGGCTGGCGCCTGCCGCCACCACCCCGAGCGGCAGGTTCGTCCACTTTGTGAGCAGGGCGGCCGCGAGCGCGAGCCCGGCCGCGGCGTAGACGAGCGCGCCGCTCTCGGGGCGCCTCGCGAGCCCGAGCGAGAGCGCGAAGCAGATCCCGCCGAGCAGCGGCGAGAGCACGTCCGGCGTGACATAAAAGAGCGTATCCTGCGGGAAGACGGCGGCCAGCAGCGGCACGCCCCAGCGCACCAGCGCTTCGTCGCGGTAGAGGTCGCGCACGAGCCGGTGCGCAACGAGCACGAGGGTGGCGGCGACCAGCGCCCCGAGCCCGCGCACGAAGTAGAGGAGCCGCGCCCCCTCGAGGCCGAGCGCGCGGCCGATCCGCAGCCAGCCGCCCGCGGCCAGGTAGTAGACGGGCGGCTGCTCGGCCTCCTTGTTCGCGCGCTCGGCGAGGAAGCGCTCGCTGGCGGCGATCACGGCGAGCATCTGCTCCGGCGGGCGGCGCCAGGCGGGAGGCGGCGCGGGCTCGGCGGGCCCGAGCAGGTACTCGGGCGAGCCGTACAGGCCGAGCAGCTGGCCCATCTCGGGCTGGTAGGCGTCGCGCCCGGGCTGGGGCAGGTAGCCGTCCGCGTACTTCAGCACCATGTCGACGTGCTTCTGCTCGTCGACGTTCGCGAAGAACGGGAAGGCCGCCGCGAAGCACGCGACGCGCAGCGCCGCGAAGCCGGCGAGCGCGGCGACCAGCGCGGTCTCGCGCCAGGAAGCGGCCGGGGGCGCGGTCGGCATGGCCCCGGAGCTTCGCAGACGCCGGGCGTCGCAGGAAGCGTAGAATCGGGTTTGCCTTTTCCACCAGCAGGCGTGACGATCCGGCTCGGAGGCCCCCCATGCCGGTCCCCGGTGAACTTCGCTCGCCTTCGGCTCGCTGCGCGCCGGGCTTGCCCGGCCTGCTTTCGGCGGACTCCCACATCACCGAGCCGCCCGGCACCTACCTCGACCGCATCGATCCCGCCTTCCGCGAGCGCGCCCCGAGGCTGGTGCGCGATGAGAAGCTCGGCGACATTTTTGTAATTGACGGCATGAAGAAGCCGGTCCCGATGGGCCTGGTCGCCGCCGCCGGGAAATCCGCCGAGGAGATCGCCGTCTTCGGCGTCAAGTTCGAGGAGATGCACCGCGGCGGCTGGGACCCGGACGCGCGGCTCGCCGATCAGGACCGCGACGGGGTGGCGGGGGAGATCCTCTATCCGACCGTCGGCATGGTGCTCTGCAACCACCGCGACTTCGCCTACAAGAAGGCGTGCTTCGACGCCTACAACCTGTGGATCGCCGAGTACGCGAGCCGGCATCCCGAGCGGCTCTTCGGCATCGGGCAGACGGCGGTGGGCAGCGTCCCCCAGGCGATCGCCGATCTCGAGCGCATCCGCGGGCTCGGTCTGCGCGGCGTGATGATGCCCGGCGAGCCGCAGCACGAGGACTACGACCATCCCATGTACGACCCGCTCTGGCAGGCGGCGATCGACCTCGGCCTGCCGCTCTCCTTCCACATCCTCACCACCCGCGAGACCGGCGTGACGCGCGGCCCGCGGCTCAACTCCTTCCTCTCCATCATCCGCGGCTGCCAGGACCTGATGGGGCTCTTCGTCTTCAGCGGCGTCTTCGAGCGCTTCCCGGCGCTCCGGATCGTGTGCGTCGAGGCGGACGCCGGCTGGGTCCCGCACTTCATGTACCGGATGGACCACGCCTACGACCGGCACCGCTACTGGCTGCCGGCCGGCACGCTCTCGAAGCGCCCGAGCGAGTACTTCGCCGAGAACGTGTACGTCACCTTTCAAGATGACTGGGTGGCCTTCCAGACCACGCACCTGTGCAATCCGCGGCGGCTGATGTGGGCCAGCGATTTCCCGCACAGCGACTCGACCTGGCCGCGATCGCAGGAAGTGATCCGCGAGCAGACGCAGCGGCTCCCTGCCCAGGAACGAGACTGGATCCTGCACGACAACGTGGCCGAGCTCTACGGTCTCGAAACCCGCAAGCGAAGCGCGCAGCGAGCCGTGGGCGAGCGAAGTCCAAAAGACTGAGGGAGCCGATGGATTACGACCTCAAGATCGCCGGCGGAACCATCATCGACGGCAGCGGCCAGCCGCGGCGGCGCGGCGACGTCGGCATCCGCGACGGGCGCATCGCCGCGCTCGGCGAGGCGCCCGGACGCGCACGCGAGACGCTCGACGCCACGGGAAGGATCGTCGCTCCGGGCTTCGTCGACATTCACACTCATTATGACGCCCAGGTGATCTGGGACCGCATGCTCTCGATCTCGCCCTGGCACGGCGTCACCACCGTCGTGATCGGCAATTGCGGCTTCGGCGTGGCGCCGACCCGGCCGCAGCACCGCGAGCTGATCCTGCGCACGCTCGAGAAGGTCGAGGGCATGAGCTTCGATGCGCTCACGGCCGGCCTCGGCGGCGACTGGCCCTTCGAATCCTTTCCCGAGTATCTCGACGCGATCGAGCGTCGCGGCGTGGCGATCAACGTGGGCGTGCTGCTCGGCCACACGCCGCTCCGGCTCTACGTGATGGGCGAGGAGGCGACCGAGCGCGCGGCCACGAGCGAGGAGATCCAGCGCATGCGGGCGCTGGTGAGCGAGGCGCTCGCCGCCGGCGCACTCGGACTTGCCACCTCGAAATCCCCCACCCACGTCGGCTGGGCCGGGCGTCCGGTTCCCAGCCGGCTCGCGGAGCTGGGCGAGCTGCGCGAGCTGGTGGGCGCGCTCGGCGACGCCGGCGCGGGGATCCTCCAGGCCACCCTGGGACGCGGCCTCTTCTTCGACGAGCTGGGCCAGATCGCGGCCGAGACGGGCCGCCCGGTCTCGTGGACCGCGCTGCTCGCAGGCGCGATGGGGCCGGGCTCCCACCGCGGCGCGCTCGAGCGCGCGGCGCAGCAACAACGGGACGGCCAGCGGGTCATCCCGCAGGTCTCCTGCCGGCCGCTCAACTTCGAGTTCCAATGGAAGGAGCCCTTCCCGTTCGAGAGCATGAAGCTCTTCGCCCCCATCTCGAGCGCCGACCTGGAGGGCAAGCTGCGGGTCTACCGCGACCCCGAGTTCCGGCGCGTGTTCCGCGAGAGCACCGACACCGGATTCGGTCGCGCGCTGGCCGCCTGGTGGCAGCGCACCTGGATCGCGAGCGCGCCCACCGAACCGGGCCTCGCGGAGCGCCCGCTCGCCGAGGTCGCCGGCGAACGCGGCGTGCATCCGCTGGATCTGGCGCTCGATCTCGGAATCGCGTCCGGCCTCGAGGCGCGCTTCCGGGTCGCGATCATGAACGTCGACGAGGACGACGTGGCGGAGCTGCTGCTGGCTCCGCACACCGTGCTGGGGCTCTCGGATGCCGGCGCCCACGCCAGCCAGCTCTGCGACGCCTGTTTCTCGACGCACCTGCTCGGCCATTGGGTGCGCGAGAAGGGCACCCTCGGGCTCGAGCAGGCCGTTCACATGCTGACCGCGCGCCCCGCCGAGGTGTTCGGGCTCACGGATCGCGGGCGCCTCGCGCTGGGCTGGCCGGCGGACGTCGTCGTGTTCGACGCGGAAAGGGTCGGCGCGGGGCCGCTGCGCCGCGTGCACGACCAGCCCGCCGGCGCCGACCGCCTGGTCTCGGAAGCCTTCGGGATCGACGCGGTGATCGTCGCCGGGGAATACGTGCGGCGCGACGGCAAGGACGCGCTCGATCCGGATGGCGCCCTGCCCGGCCGGCTGCTGCGCCACGGACGCGGTAGCGTCTGAGGATGCTGCGGTCCTCCCCCCGCCAGCGCTACACGCTGATCGACACCCCCGCCGAGCGGGACGCCGACGATTTCGCCGCCGCCGTCGCGGCGGGGCTCACGCAGGAAGCGAAGACCCTCCCCTGCCGCTTCCTCTACGATGCGCGCGGCTCCGCGCTCTTCGACGCGATTTGCGAGACCCCCGAGTACTACCTGACGCGGGCCGAGCACGAGATCCTCGAGGCGCGCTCGAACGAAATTGCCGCGCGCTTCGGCGAGCCGATCACGCTCGCCGAGCTCGGCAGCGGGAGCGCCCGCAAGACGCGGCTCCTGATCGAGGCCTTCCTCGCGCGCCACGCGGAGCTTCGCTACGTGCCCGTCGACATCGCGCGCGGCGCGCTGGAAGACTCCGCGCGCGGCCTGCTCGCGCGCTATCCGGGGCTCGAGGTCTGCGCCATCGCGAGCGAGTACCACGAGGGCCTGCGCCTGCTGCGCGCGGCGAGCGAGGGCCCCAAGCTGATCGCCTGGCTCGGCTCGAACGTCGGCAACTTCGATCGCGCCGAGGCGGCGGGCTTCCTGCGCCGGGTCCGGCTCGCGCTCGCGGAGGAGGACCGCCTGCTGCTCGGGGTGGACCTGCGCAAGCCCCGGGGCGTGCTGGAAGCGGCCTATGACGACGCGTGCGGCGTCACCGCCCGATTCACCCTCAACCTGCTGGCGCGCATCGATCGCGAGCTGGGGGGGCGCTTCGGGGCGGCGGCCTTCGCCCATCGCGCGCGCTGGCTCGAGGACGAGGGCAAGATCGAGATCCACCTGGTGAGCCGCGCGCGCCAGCGCGTCGCGATCGCGGCCCTCGGCCTCGAGGTCGCCTTCGAGAAGGACGAGGCGATCCACGTGGAGGATTCCTTCAAGTATTCGCCCGCCGAGATCGACGAGCTTCTGAAGGCCGCGTCGATGCGCTGCGAAGAGAACTGGCTCGACGCGCAGGGCCGCTTCGCCCTCGTGATGTGCGCTCCTAGCGGATGAACTTCGCTCGCCTACGGCTCGCTGCGCGCGGGCTGACGCCCGCTTGCTGGCCGCTCCCCGCTCCAGCGTGCATACTTCGTGGTTCCTCGACGAGGTGACCCGCATGGCCGAGCCGAAAGCACCCAGGGATCGGGCTGCGGAGCTGCGCGCGGCGCGCGAGGCCTGGGAGCGCGAGACGCTGGCTCCGGCGCTCGCGCGCGAGGGCGAGCGGCAGCCCCGCTTCGAGACGCAGGCGCTGCATTGGCCGGTCGAGCGGCTCGCCACGCCCGCCGATCTCGAGGCCGTCGGCTTCGACTACCTGCGCGACGTCGGCTTCCCCGGCGAGTATCCCTACACGCGCGGCACCGAGCCGAACGGCTACCGGAGCCGGCTCTGGACCATGACCCAGGTGACCGGCTTCGGCACCGGCGGCGAATGGGCCCGGCGCGCGAAGTTCATGCTCGACCAGGGGCTCTCGGGCCTGATCATCGAGTACGACCTGCCGACCACCAACGGCTACGACTCGGATCACCCGCTGGCGGCCGGAGAGGTGGGCCGCGCCGGCACCGCCATCGACACGCTCGCCGACATGGAGGCCGCGCTCGACTTCCCGTTCGAAAGGCTCCGCCACCTGACTTCCGTCTGCAACGGACCGCAGCCGGTGAACCTCGCCATGATCCTGGCGGCGCTCGAGAAGAAGGGCGTCGATCCGGCGTCCTTTACGCTCCAGATGCCCAACGCCATCCTGATCGAGTACACCTGCGTGGGTCGCTACATCTTCCCGCCCGAGCACGGGTTGCGGATCGCGACGGACGTGATCGAATACGTGATCCGGCATCACCCGAACTGGCTGCCGATCTCGGTGGTCAGCGCGCAGCTCTACGCCGCGCGGGCCAATCCGGTTCAGGAGCTCGCCTTCTCGTTCTCGATCGCGATGCAGTACCTCGACAGCGTGCTCGCGCGCGGGCTCACGGTCGACGAGGTCGCGCCGTACTTCAGCTTCATCACCGGCGTCGACATGGATTTCTTCGAGGCGGTGGGCAAGCTCCGCGCCTACCGGAAGATCTGGGCCCGCCTGATGAAGGAGCGCTACGGCGCCACCACCCCGGAGGCGCTCAAGCTCAAGCTGATGGCCTCGCCGGGCACCATGTCGCTCACGCTCCAGCAGCCGCTCAACAACATCGCGCGTCTCGCGATCCAGATGCTCGCCTGCGCGCTGGGCGGCGGCGGCCAGGTGATGACCACCCCGCTGCACGACGAGGCGCACGCGCTGCCGAGCGAGGAGGCGATCGCGGTCGGCGCCGCGATCCAGCAGATCGTCGCCTTCGAGTCGGGCGCGGCGGACAGCATCGATCCGCTGGCGGGGTCCTACCGGGTGGAGCTGATGACCCGGCGCATCGAGGCAGCCGTCTTCGCGGAAATCGAGAAGATCGACGCCATGGGCGGCGCGCTGGCCGCGATCAAGACCGGCTACTTCCAGCGCGAGCTGGCGCGCGAGCAGTTCGAGCGCAACCGCGCGATCGAGCAGGGCGAGCGCAAGCTGGTGGGCGTGAACCTGGGCGCGCGCGAGGACGAGAAGCGCGGGATCGAGATCTTCCGGCTCGACTCGGACAGCGAACGGCGGCAGATCGAGCAGCTCGCGCGCGTGAAGGCCCGCCGGGACGCCGGCAAGGTGGCGGCGGCGCTCGACCAGGTGCGCGAGGCCGCCGAGAGCGACCAGAACCTGGTTCCCCCCATCCTCGAGGCCGTCAAGCTCTACGCGACCCAGGGCGAGATCTGCGACGTGCTGCGCGAGGCGTTCGGCACCTATACGCCGGACTCGCTGACCACGGGCGTCTAGTGCCTGCGGGCGGCGAGCGCCGGATCCGGGTGCTGCTCGCCAAGCTCGGGCTCGACAGCCACACGATCGGCGTCACCGTGATCGCGCGCGCCCTGCGCGACGCCGGCATGGAGGTGATCTACAGCGGCCTCAAGCAGACCCCGGAGATGGTGGTGGCGACGGCCATCCAGGAAGACGTGGACGTGGTCGGACTCTCGAGCCTCTCGGCGGCGCACATGACGCACTTCCCGCGCGTGGTCGAGCTGCTGCGCGAGCAGGGGGCCGGCGACAAGCTGGTGCTTGCCGGCGGCGTGATCCCCGACGAGGACGCCGCCGTGCTCCGGCAGGCGGGGGTGAGCCGGATCTTCACGATGGGCGCCCGCACCGACGACATCGTCGCCTACCTGCGCGAGTGGTGGGCGAGTCGCTAGCCGCCCGCGTGCTCGCCGGGCACGTGGCGAGCGCCGCGCGCCTGATCCGTCTGCTCGAAGACGAGCGGCCGGAGGGGCGAGACGCGCTGCACGAGCTGTACCCGAAGAGCGGCCGCGCGCACGTGGTGGGGGTGACCGGCCCGCCCGGCGCCGGGAAGTCCACGCTGGTCTCGGCCCTGATCACCGCGTTGCGCAAGGCGCAGAAGAGAGTCGGCGTGATCGCCGTGGATCCTTCCAGCCCGCTGTCGGGGGGCGCGCTGCTCGGCGATCGCGTGCGGATGCAGCAGCACGCGACGGACGCCGGCGTGTTCATCCGCTCGATGGCGAGCCGCGGCCATCCGGGCGGGCTCGCGCGCGCCGCCTGGGAGGCCGGCGTCGTGCTGGACGCGATGGGCTTCGACCTGCTGCTGGTGGAGACGGTGGGCGTCGGACAGGGAGAGATCGACATCCTGGAGCTCGCGCAGACGACGGTGGTGGTGTGCCTGCCCGGTGCGGGCGACGAGGTGCAGGCGATCAAGGCCGGACTGCTCGAGATCGCCGACCTGCTGGTGCTGAACAAGGCCGACCTGCCGGGCGCCGAGCAGGCGCAGCGCCATCTCGAGGCGATGCTCCGGCACGGCCCGGCTTCCGGCTGGCCGCGGCCCCTGCTGCGCACGATCGCCGCGCGCGAGGAGGGGACCGAGGCGCTGGTGCAGGCGCTGGCGGCGCACCGCGCGCACCTGGAAGCCTCGGGCGAGCTGGCGCTCATCGAGGCCAGGCGCGCGCGGCGGCCGTTCCTCGCGCGCGTGCGGGAGCGGGTCGCGGACGGCCTCGAGGCGGAGCTCGCGAATGGCCCCGAGGCGCGCGCGCTGCTGGCGCAGGTCGAGCGCCGCACGCTCGATCCCTACACGGCGGCCGATCGCTGGCTGGCCCGCGCGGGAGGGCCTACGTGATCCGCGTGCTCGCGTTCATCCGGCGGCTGCCGGGCGTCTCCCGCGACGCCTTCCGCGCCCATTACGAGGAGATCCACGTCCCGACCGCGCTTCCGACGCTGGGCGGGATCACCGCCTACGTGCGCCACCACGTCCGCGAGGAGATCCACGGCGCGCCGGGCTTCGACTGCATGACGAGATTTGACTACCGGGACGGCGCCGCCGTGCGCGACGCCTTCGCGCGCATCGAGGGCCCGCAGGGAGATGCGATCCGCCGCGACGAGCTCAGCTTCATGGACAAGCCGGCGAACGTGTTCTTCGCGGTGGAGGAGGGACCGGGCTGGGAGGTGGAACCAGCCGGCGCGGAGCCCGCGCGGCTGCTGATTTGCGTGCGGAAGCCCGCGACCGAAGACACCGCCCGCTTTCGGGCGCGTTTTCTGGAGAAGTTCCTGCCAGCGCTGCGCGCCGCGCTCGAAGACGCGCGCTGGTGCCGGCCGAAATGGGCGCTGCCGGGCGTCGCGCAGGGCTCCGGCTTCGACGCCGTGATCGAGATCGGGGCGGCCGGCGCCGGAGCGCTCGCGGAATGGGCGCGCGCGCTCGAGACCGAGGGTGCCCTCGTGATCGCGGTCCGCGTCTCGGTGCACGCAACCCCGATGCCGGGCTGAGGAGAGGCCGATGGCGAGCGAGCTCGGATTCGACGCGAAGACCCTGGAGGAGGAAGCCCAGCGCCGCGCGGGATCCGGCGACTTCGGGGATCCGGCCTTCCGCGAGCCGATGCAGCGCCTGCTGCACGCGCTCGAGCGCGAGGCCGACCTGAACGACGCCGGCCGGATCGGCCAGCTCGAGCGGATCGTCGGTCTGCTCGTGAACCGGCTGCGGACCGAGGAGAGCGTGAAGCGGCATCCCGAGATCCTCGCGGAGCGGATCTCGGCCCCGATCGTGATCGTCGGGCTCGCGCGCACCGGCACGACGATGCTCCACCGCATGCTCGCGAGCGATCCCCGCCTGCACGCGCTGCTCTGGTACGAATCGCGCCAGCCGGCGCCGCATCCCGATGCGAACCCCGGCGCGCCCGATCCGCGCATCGCGGACGCGGAGCGCGAGGTCGAGGCCATGCTCGGCGCTTCGCCCGAGCTGATCGCCGCGCATCCGATGGACGCGCATGCGCCCGACGAGGAGATCATGCTCGTCGAGCACGCCTTCCTCTCGACCAATCCGGAGGCCTTCTGCCGGATCCCGTCCTTCGCGGCCTGGCGCGAGGCGCAGGACCTGACGCCGGGCTACGCCTACCTGGATCGCCTGCTCCGATTTCTACAGTGGCAGAAACGCCGGCGCGGCGAGCCGGGGCAGCGCTGGATCCTCAAGACCCCGTTCCACCTGGGCCACATGGATGCCCTGTTCCGCGCGTTCCCGGACGCCCGCATCGTGTGGCCGCACCGCGAGCCGGCCCAGTGCATTCCGTCGCTCGCGAGCCTGATCCACAGCCTGCGCGTGCTCGCCAGCGATCACGTCGACCCGGTCGACGTGGGGCGCGAGTGGAGCGAGAAGTTCCGGCGCGCGATCGGCCGGTGCATGGACGTGCGCGAGGCCTGCGAAGACCGCTTCCTCGACCTGCGCTACGAGGATCTGGTGGCGGATCCGCTGGCGCAGGCGGCCCGGATCTACACCTTCGCCGGGCTCCCGCTCGGCGAGGACGTGGTAGCGCGCATGCGCCAGTGGGCGAGCGAGAACGCGCGCGAGAAGCGCCCGATCCACCGCTACACGCTGGAGAAGTTCGGCTTCGACGAGCCCGGCCTGCGCCGCGACTTCGCACGCTACCGCGAGCGATGTCTCGAGAGGTGATTCGGGGCCGCGCAGAAAGGGAGTGGCCCGAGACGGCTTGCGCCGCCTCGGGCCTCCCTGGGAAGGGGATATTTTGTTTTCTACAGGGGAAGTGGCCGTCCGCAGGCAAAGGTGTCACGGCGACCGAACTATTTTTTTCGGAGGGCGCCGCCACAGCGAGGCCGAGGCCCAGCGACGCCGCAAGCGGGCGCCAGCCCGCGCGCAGCGAGCCGCAGGCGAGCGAAGTTCATAGGACCGGAGCGAAGTCCTTAGAAATGCGGCTCGAGCCCGATTACCAGCTTCCCGGCCTCGTAGCGCTCGGCGCCGATCACGACCAGATGGCCGTTGCGGATCCGCATGTCGGTCCAGAGCGTTCCCTGGACGGAGACGGAGAGCAGGAGTCCTTCCGAGCCGATGTCGAGCGGGCGCAGGCGGAGCTTGCGGCCATTCGGAAGCTGGAGCGTGCCGACCTGGTCGAGCGCCAGGTCGAGGCGCTCCTCCTGGAGCACCTTCAGCCCTCCATACCGGAACTGGGGCTTCAAGTAGGCGTCCAGCTGCACCCCGCGCGGATCGATCGCGCCCTGCGCGTCGAGCGCGTGGCTGACGGTGACGTCGATCGCGATGCGGCGCGGCGGCTTGGCCCAGGCCGCCGCGCCGGTTCCAACCAGCAGGGCAGCCGCGAGCGCGCCGGCGATCAGGCTACGAAGCCGCACTGCCGCCTCCCACCGCTGCGCCGCCGGGTCCGCCGTCGAGCAGCCAGATGATCGTGACCTCGTTCTGTTCGTCTTCCTCGAGCACCATCACGCTGCGGCCCCGGCTGTCCATCCAGCGCACCACCCCGGCCTGATCCAGGGCGGGCGCGGTCAGCCACTGCTGCGCCATCACCGCCGCGACCGCCAGCGCCGCCGCCACCGCGCCCAGCGGAGGCAGCCAGCGCAGGCGCCAGGGCGTCGCTCCCGTCACCGCCTCGGCCTGCCGGCGGGCATCCGCGGCCGGCAGGCGCTGGGCGATACGATCCCACAGCTCGGGCCCGGGTGCAGCCGCCGCGCGCTCGCGCAGGAGCAGCCCGAGCTCGGAGAGCCCCCGCAGCTCCCGCTGGAGCGCCGGGGAGCGCGCCAGGCGGCGCTCGAAGCGCCAGCGCGCGAAGCCCCGCAGCTCGCCGTCGTGGTAGGCGTGCAGCGCCCGCTCGTCCCTCTCCGCCAGCGGCTGCGGCCGCTCGGCCACTCGAACCCGGTCCGTCATCCTGCTTCCTCCGCGGCGTCGCCGCCGGGTGTCGCGTCCACCACGCCCGCCTCGATCAGCGCGGCCTGCACCCGGCGCCGCGCATGAAAGAGCCGGCTCATCACGGTGCCCTTGGGGACGCCCAGGGCCTCCGCGATCTCGGCGTAGCTGAGGCCGTCGATCTCGCGCAGCTCGAGCGTGCGGCGGGCGGCGTCCGGCAGCGCCTCGATGGCGCGGGCCATCAACTCGCGCAGTTCCGAACGCTCGAGCGCGGCCGCCGGCCCGCCGCGGCTGGGATCGCCCGAGCCCGGCGCGAGCGACTCGGCGCCCTGCGCGATCTCGACCGCGCGCTCCTCCTCCCACTCGACGTGGCGGCTCGAGCGATCGCGGCGCTTCATGTCCAGGCAGACGTTCATGACGAGCCGATAGAACCAGGTGTAGAAGCCCGAGCGGCCCTCAAATTTCTTGAGCGAGCCGTACACCTTGAGAAAAGCGTCCTGGACCGCGTCCCGCGCCTGTTCTTCGTTGCGCAGCACGCGCAACGCCAGCCCGTAGGCGCGGCCCTGGTACCGCTCGACCAGCACCCCGAAGGCCTCGTGGTCGCCGCGCTTGGCGCGCTCGATCACGGCGGCATCCGACGGAGATGGCGCCGCCGTCTCTCGGACCTCGGCCCCCATCGGCCCGACTCCTCCGCGCGACTCCGCGTCTCCGCCGTCCTTCGACGCCGTCCGGGCCGTTCCTATTCGCCCGGCGCCCTGGGCCGCCATCCCGCCCTTCAATGGGCCTCCCGCCAGTTGGCGCCGACCCCGACGTCGACCACCAGGGGTACTCGAAGCGGCAACACCGCCTGCATCCGCTCGGGAATCCGGCGCCGGAGCTCCGCCAGCTCCCGCTCCGGGGCCTCGAAGACCAGCTCGTCGTGGACCTGGAGGATCATCCGGCTGCGCAGGCCCGCCGCCTCCAGCTCCGCATCCACCTCGACCATGGCCTTCTTGATCAGGTCGGCCGCGGTGCCCTGGATCACGCTGTTCACCGCCATCCGCTCGGCGGCGTTCTTGAGGGCCCGGTTGCGCGAGGCCAGGTCCGGCAGGTAGCGGCGCCGGCCCAGCAGGGTGCGCACGAAGCCCTCCCGGCGCGCCTCCGCGATCGTCTCGTCGAGGAAGCGGCGCACGCCCCGGTAGCGCGCGAAGTAGGCGTCGATGGTCGCCTGCGCCTCGGCGCTCGCGATCCCGAGCTGGTTGGCGAGGCCGAAGGCCGAGGAGCCGTAGATGATCCCGAAGTTCACCGCCTTGGCGCGCGCGCGCTGCTCGGCCGTGACCGCCTCGGGCGCGATCCCGGCCACCTCGGCCGCCGTGCGCCGATGCACGTCCTCGCCGGCGCGGAAGGACTCGATCAGGCTCTCGTCGCCCGAGTAGTGGGCGAGAATCCGCAGCTCCACCTGCGAGTAGTCCGCCGAGAGCAGCCGGCAGCCCTCCGCCGGCACGAAGGCCTCGCGGATGCGGACGCCGTCGGGGCTGCGGATCGGGATGTTCTGGACGTTGGGGTTGGTCGCCGAGAGCCGCCCGGTCGCCGCCCCGAGCTGATGAAAGGTCGGATGGATGCGCCCCGTGCGCGGGTTCACGAGAGGGGGCAGCGCATCCACGTAGGTGTTCTTGAGCTTGCTGAGCCGGCGATGCGCGAGGATCTGGAGGGGCAGATCGTGCTGCGACGCGAGCTGCTCGAGCACGTCCTCGTCGGTCGAGTAGCCGGTCTTGGTCTTCTTGACCGCGGGGAGCTTCAGCTTCTCGAACAGGAGCTGCTGGAGCTGCTTGGGAGAGGAGATCAGGAAGCGCTCCCCCGCCAGCGCGTAGATGCGCTCCTCGAGCTGCGCGAGCTGGAGGCTGAAATCCCGCGAGAGACGGCCCAGCGCGGCCTCGTCGATCCGCACGCCCGCGCGCTCCATGCGCGCGAGCACGCGCGTGAGCGGAAGCTCCGCGCTGCGGTAGAGATCGTCCATACCGGTCTCCGCAAGCTCGCGGGCCAGGGGCTCCTGCAAGCGCTGCGCGGCGCACGCCTCGGCTCCCGCCCAGGCCGCCACCTGCTCGACCGGGATCTCGCTCGCCGGGCGCGCCTTCGCGCCGCGGCCGGCGAGCTCTTCCCAGCTGCGCAGCGCGGTCCCGAGCTGCTGCGACGCGAGCGCCTCCAGGCTGCGCGAGCCGCTGGGATCGAGCAGCTGGACGGCCAGCTCGGCGTCGAAGGCGGGCGCGGGGAGATCGAGGCCCTGCTCCGAGAGCCAGACCTGGAGCGGCTTGGTCTCGCGGGCGGACCAGGGCAGCGCGCGCGCGCCCTCGAACAGCCCGCGCAGCCGCGCGACCACTTCCGCGGGCTCGAGCCCGATGGCGAGCAGCGTCTGGCCCGCGAGCGGTAGATAGGCCGCCCGCAAGGGTTCGAGCGCGAAGGCGAGACCCGCCGGGCCCGAGCCCATCGGCAGCTCTTCGCCGAAGACGGCGGAGAGCGCCAGCGCGGACTGCTTGCGCAGCTCGGCGACCAGCGCCTCCAGCTCTCCGATCGAATCGATCCGGCGGACCTCGGGCGCGCCCGCCGCCGGGCCGTCTTCGGGTGTCTCGTTGCCCAGGCCCTCGAGCAGCCGCGAGAAGCCGAGCCGCTCGAACAAGGTGCGCAGCCGCGGCAGGTCCGGATCCCGGCGCTCCGCTGCCTCCAGACCCTGCGGGAGCGACACGTCGCTCTTCAGCGTCGCGAGCCGCTTCGAGAGCCGGGCCTGATCCGCCTGCTGGACGAGCGCTTCGCGCGCGCGCCTGGCGGGAACCTCCGCCGCATGCGCGAGCAGGCTCTCGAGATCCCCCCAGCGCCGGATCAGCTCGGCCGCGCCCTTGGGGCCGATGCCCGCGACGCCCGGGATGTTGTCCGACGCATCGCCCGCCAGCGCGCGCAGGTCGAGCAGCTGGGAGGGGGGGACCCCGAAGCGTTCCTCCACTTCCTTGGCGTCGTAGCGGCGGTCCTTCATGCCGTCGAGCAGGACCACGCGCCCGCCCACCAGCTGCATCAGGTCCTTGTCGGTCGACACGATCGCGATCTGGGCGTCCGGCGGCGCGCTCCGCACCAGCGTCGCGATCACGTCGTCGGCCTCGCAGCCCGCGACTTCGAGAATCGGGATCCGGAGGGCCTCGACCAGCTCGCGCGCGATCGGAATCTGCGCCGAGAGGTCCTCGGGCTGCGCGTCGCGGGTCGCCTTGTACTCCGGGTAGAGCTGGTGGCGGAAGTTCTTCCCGCGCGCGTCGAAGACCACCAGCAGGTAGTCGGGCGCCTCCTCGCGGATCACCTTCTGGAGCATCGTCAGGAAGCCGTACGCGGCGTTGGTGGGCGTGCCGTCGGCGGCTCGCAGCTTCGGGATCGCGAAGAAGGCGCGGTAGAGGGAATTCGTGCCGTCGACGATGACGACCCGCGGGTTCTCCTTCACGTCGAGCAGGCTAGCCGGCCTTGGTGCACTCCGCTCGGCTCCGCCTCGCTGCGCGCGCGCTTCGCGCGCTTGCTTCTGCAATCGCCCGCATTGCCCGGCGAGCCGCTGCTGCGTAACGTTGCCGGGTGGCCAACGAGCGTCGTCGCAGGCCGCCCCCGGTCGGCTTCCAGCCGAGATTCACGTTGATGCTGCTCTACTTCGTGGGGCTCGTCTTCGTCTACTGCTTCGCGCTGGCGGCGCCCGTCGTCCATCGGTTCTTCGAGATCGGAAGCGCGCCGGAGGCCGGACCCGAGCAGAAGGCGCTGCTGGCGGAGGCGATGCGCGAGGCCCTGCGCGGGCGGCTGTGGGCGGCAGCGCTGGCGGCGGCGGCGACGCTGGCTCTCGGGATCTGGGCGCGGGTCCTACCGGGACTGCGTCCGCCGCCCTAAGCGGCGTGCTCGGTGACGTAGCGTTCCATGTCGCCGATGGTGCGGATGCTCTCGACCGCCTCGTCGGGCACTTCGATGTCGAACTCTTCTTCGAGCGCCATCACGAGCTCGACCACGTCGAGCGAGTCCGCGCCGAGATCGTCGAGGATGCTGGCGTTCGGCGTCACTTCGGACGGTTCGACGCCCAGCTGCTCCACCACGATCGTCCGAATCCGAGTTCCGAGGTCTTCAGACATCTCTCGCACCCTCCCCCGTGCGCGGGAAGTTTCCGCAAGCCGCTTCCCGCGTCAAGCGCGAGGCGCCCGCGGGGCGGCCAGGCCGGCGAGGACGATCTCGATCGCGTCCTCGAAGTCCCGCGGCAGCGGACCGCGCCGCAGCTTGCGGCGCGCGGCGGAAGCCTCCGTCTGGATCAATCCGTTCGCGAGCGTCCACAACAGGTGCGCGACCTGCCAGGGATCGCAGGCGCGGAAGCTGCCATCGCCCACGCCGCGCGCCACGATGTCGGCGAGCAGCTGGAGGCATTGCCCCCAGAGCTTGGTGATCTCCTCGATCACCCCGGGCGGCAGCTCCCCGATCACCTCCTGGTTCTCGATCGCCCAGAAGATCCGGAAGTAGTCCCGGTTGCGCATCCAGTGCTCGAGATAGAAACGCCCCGTACACCGGATCTGATCGGCGGGCGAGAGCTGCGGCGCGAGCGTCTCGCGCAGCTTGCGCTCGAAGAGCGCGCCGTCGTGCGCGAGCACCGCGACGTAGAGCTCCGCCTTGCTGTCGAAATAGCGGTAGAGCGTGCCCTTCGCGACCTCCGCGAGCTCCGCCACTTCATCGAGATTGGCCGACATGAAGCCGTCGCGGAAGAACACGGCGCGGGCCGCCTCCAGGATCCGCCGCCGCGACTCCGCCTTCTTCTGCTCGCGCCGCGGGGGCGCGGGCGCGCCGCGCGCGCGCGGCGCGCTCACGGCTGCGCGTCCTCGGAGCGGTGACGGCGCGCGGTGTCGACGTAGGCGAGCGTGCGCGCGCGCTGCTCCTGGATCTCGCCGGCGCCGAGCTCGCGCACGGGCCGGGCGGGGGTGCCGACCGCGAGCCAGCGCTCCGGGATCCTGGTTCCCGGCGTGACGACGGAGCCCGCGCCGATCAGCGCCTCGTCGCCGACCTCGGCGCCGTCGAGCACGATCGCGCCGATCCCGATCAGGGCGCCGTCTCCGACCCGGCAGCCGTGGACCACGGCGCGGTGCCCCACCGTCACCTCGTCGCCGATCACGCAGGCGAAGCGGTCGCGTGTCACGTGCAGGACGCAGCCGTCCTGGAGGTTGCTGCGGGAGCCCACCCGGATGCCGTGCACGTCGCCGCGCAGCACCGACGCGTACCAAACGCTCGAATCCGCGCCGATCTCGACGTCGCCGACCACGACGGCGCCGGGCGCGATCCAGGCGTCGGGATGGATGCGCGGCCACACGCCCGCGTAGGCGCGAAGGATGGCCCGGGCCGGATTGGCGGCGCCGGGCCCGCGCAGGGCGCGAACCTCACGACCCGACGTCGTCGCTCCCATCGTACCGGTAGGGCTCGAAGAGCTTGGTCTGGATGTAGCGCTCGCCGAAGCTCGGGATGATCACCACGATCAGGCCGAGGCCCTTGCCGTCGCCCTGCGCGTAGCGCAGCGCCGCGGCGACCGCGGCGCCCGAGGAGATGCCGCACAGCATCCCCTCCTCCCGCGCCAGGCGCCGCGCCATCTCGAGCGCCTCGTCGTTGGTCACCTGGATGATCGCGTCGAGCAGCGACTTGTCGAGAACGTCCGGAACGAAGCCCGCGCCGATGCCCTGGATCACGTGCTTGCCGGGAGCGCCGCCCGAGAGCACGGGGCTGTCGGCGGGCTCGACCGCCACCGCCTTGAAGGAGGGCTTGCGCTGCTTGATCACCTGCGCGACGCCCGTCACCGTGCCGCCGGTGCCGACCCCCGCGACCAGCGCGTCGACGCGCCCGTCGGTGTCGTTCCAGATCTCCTCGGCGGTGGTCTTGCGGTGGACCTCGGGGTTCGCCGGATTCTGGAACTGCTGCGGCATGTAGCTGTTCGGGATCTCGCCGCACAGCTGCCGCGCCTTCTCGATCGCGCCGGGCATGCCCTTCGCGGGATCGGTGAGCACGAGCTTGGCGCCGAAGGCGCGCAGCACCACGCGGCGCTCCGGGCTCATCGATTCCGGCATGGTGAGGATGCAGTCGTAGCCCTTCACGGCCGCCACGAAGGCGAGCGCAATGCCGGTGTTGCCGCTGGTGGGCTCGATGATCACCGTCTCGCCGGGGACGATCCGGCCCGCTCGCTCGGCGGCCTCGATCATCGCCAGGCCGATGCGGTCCTTCACGCTGTTGGCGGGGTTCTGGCTCTCGAGCTTCGCGACGATCTGCGGCTTCACGCCGGCGGCGACGCGATTCAGGCGCACCAACGGGGTGCGGCCGATCAGCTCGGTGATGTTGGCTGCGATCTTCATGCTGGACCTCCTGCCTGGGGCGCTCGCTGCGGCCGATCAGGATAACGCGGGGCCGGGGCGGGTGTCATCCGACTTGCACTCCGCTCCGAGCAGCTCCTCGAGCGCGACGCTGGCGTAGCTGCCCGCCGGCAGCGTGAAGCACAGGCGCAGCGTGTCGCCCTCGGCGACCGCGTCCGCCGCCTCCATCCGCACCCGCAGCGCCCGCCGGGCGCCCCGCAGCCGGATCCCGGCCGGCGTGCGCAGCTTGTCCGGGTCGACGCCGACCGCCGCGAACGCGGCGCGCTCGCGCTCGGCCGCGGCGCCCGACGGCGACAGCACGCGGGTGCCGAAGACGGGCCCGGTGGCGCTGATCTCGAAGGCCGCCGCGCGCGGGGCCTCGCGCACGGGGTCTTCGACGCGGAACAGGCCGCCCGACGCGTGCACCACCGCGACGTCGCCGAGCTCGAGGGCGGAGAGCGGCAGGGGCCGCTCCGACAACACCGCGTTGAAGGCGGCAGCCTGGAGCGCCGAGAGCAGGAAGCGCGCGTGTCGGCGATCGGCGCCGATCTTCTCGCCGCGCAGCAGGCGCCGCGCCTGCTCGAGGTTTCCGCGGTCCCAGCCGAAGCGCTGCGGGCCGAAGCGGTTCGGCATCCCGTCGTTCCGCAGGCACTCGAGCCGCGCCGGCACGGCGCGCAGCGTCTCCGGATCTACCTCGCGCGCGACGATCTCGAAGCGATTGCCGCGCAGCTGGCCGGTGCGGAGCTTGTGCGGATGCCGGCGCGCTTCGATCACGCGCACCCCGGGAAGCTGGATCGCGAGCGCAGCCTCGGGCGCAAGCCCCTGCACCGAGAACCACTGCGTGGTCACCGCCACGCGGTCCTTGCGGCCGGCATAGCCGATCTCGGCCGAGCGGATGCCACCGGCTCGGGCGAGCTCGCTGGCGACTTCTTCCGTGGTGCGCAGCCGCTTCTCGACGAGCAGGAAGGTGTGCCCCCCCTCCCCGCTCGGCGCGTAGAGCGGGATCTCGTCGACCCGGAAATCCTCGGGCTGGCTGCGCAGGCGAACCATCAACGCGGACCGACGAGGAGGCGGGCCACCGGGGCGAACGAGCGGCGGTGGACGGGCGAGGGCCCGAGCCGGCGCAGCGCGGCCAGATGCTGGGGCGTGGGGTAGCCCATGTGCCGGGCCAGATCCCAGCCGGGATGCCGCTCGTCCAGGCGACGCATGATCGCGTCACGCGCCACCTTGGCCACGATCGAAGCCGCGGCGATCGAGCCGTCGAGCGCGTCTCCCCCCACGATCGGCGTCTGCGCGCAGGCGAGCCCCGGGATCGTGCGCGCGTCGACCAGCAGGTGGTCCGGCGCGATCGCGAGCGCCAGCACGGCGCGGCGCATGGCCTCGAGACCGGCGCGGTAGACGTTGATCCGGTCGACGTCCGCCGGCTCGACGATCCCGAGCCCGACGCCGAGCGCCTGCTCCCGGATGCGCGCCGCGAGCCGCTCGCGCACGGCCGCCGAGAGCCGCTTCGAATCGTCGAGGCCGGGCAGATCCACGCACTCGGGCAGCACCACCGCCGCCGCCACCACCGGGCCCGCGAGCGGGCCCATCCCGACCTCGTCGACGCCGGCCACCCGGCGCGCGCCCGCGGCGAGCAGGCGCGCGCGCAGCGCGAACAGGGCGCCGAGCCGGCGGGATTCTTCGAGCTCCGCGTCCGCGCGCCGCGCGAGCGCACCCGCCAACGCCTGCGCGCCGCGCCGCGGGTCGCGCCGCAAGGCGTCCAGCAGCCGCTCCCGCTCCGCCGCGGACTCCGCAGCGCAGCAACGCGCCCGCAGCTCGGCGAGCGGCAGGCGGACGAGCTCGGTCACCGCCGGCGGCCCGGCCGCCCCGGCTTCTTGGCGCGGGGACGCTTGCGGGATCCGCCCGCGCCGCGCTCGAGCGCGCGAACCCGGGCGATCAGCGCCGGCAGCAGCCCGAGCGCGGCGAAGATGCGCTGGAAGGCGCGCATGTCCCGGTGCGGATATCCCATCACGCGCGCGCCGTCGGCGACGTCGCCGTGCACGCCGCTCTTCGGCCCCACGTAGGCGCGCGCTCCGATCGTCACGTGATCGGGAATCCCCGCTTGCGACATGATCACGGCGCCCCGGCCAATTCGGCTGCTGCCGGCAAGTCCTGCTTGGGCCACCAGGACCGCGGATTCTCCGATCACGACGTTGTGTCCCACCTGGACGAGGTTGTCGAGCTTGGCGCCCCGCTCGATGCGGGTGTCGCCGAGCGTGCCGCGATCGACCGTCGTGTTGGCCCCGATCTCGACGTCGTCGCCCACCAGCACGCGCCCCAGCTGCGGCATCGCCTCCAGCTCGCCCCCCTCGGTGATCACGTAGCCGAAGCCGTCGCCGCCGAGCACCACGCCGGGCTGGAGCACGACCCGATCGCCGAGCTGCGTGCGCTCGCGCAGGACGCAGCCGGCGTGGATCACGCAGTCGGCTCCCACCACCACGCCGTCGTACAGCGTCACGTTCGCGTGCAGGACGGTGCGCGGACCCACCTTCGCATCGGCCCCCAGCGCGCAGCCCGGCCCGACCGAGGCGCTGGCGTCGACGCTCGCGCGGGGCGCCAGCTGGGCCGAGGGGTGAACGCCCGGCGCGGGGCGGCCGCCGGCCACCAGGCGCTTCACGGCGCGCGCGAAATCGAGCCCGGGGTGCGGCGAGCGGATCGCCGGACGCCCGCCCGCGTCGAGCCCGAGCGGCAGGATCAGGGCGCCCGCGCGGGTCGCCGCGAGCTGGGGCGCGAAGCGCTCGGAGCGCACGTAGGCGAGGTCTCCGGGGCCGGCGCGGTCGAGCGCCGCGACGCCCGCCACGCGGAACTCGGGATCGCCCTCGATCTCACGGCCGAGCTCGGACGCCAGGTCGGCGAGCCGCACCCCCGGCGACGTCACGGCGTCAGCGGGCGACGAGGACGGCGATCGGCGAGGTCCGCACCACCGCCGTCGAATTGCTGCCGAGGAAGTAGTCGCTGATCCGGTTGCGGCCGAACGCGCCCATCACGATCAGCCCGGCGCGCACCTCGCGGGCCGAATCGACGATCTTGACGTCGGGTCGGCCGAGCGTCGACGAGATCTCGCGCACCGGCACCGGCAGCGAGCCCACCAGCCCGCGCACCTCGTCGAAGCGCGCGATCGCGCGCCCCTTGTCCTTGGAATCGACGAAGACGTGGATCGGCTCGCCCAGCCGGGTGGCGAGCTGCACGGCGAGCGTGGCGGCCAGCCGGGAGCCAGGCGAGCCGTCGAAGGCGAGCACCAGCGGGCCGCCGATCTGCGCGCCCTCCGGCACCACCAGCGCCGGCTTGCCCGTCTTCCGGATCACGCCGTTGACGGTGGAGCCGATCAGCCCGGTGCGAAAGGCCGCGTGCTGACCGTCGCGGCCGAGCACGATCAGATCGGCGGGCTGCCCGCGATCGACGATCAGGTCGTCTGCGATTCCCGAGGCCGTCTCGCCCGTGATCTCGACGCCCTCCGCGCGCGCCCGCTCCGCCAGGCGGCGGCAGGCCGCGTCGGCCCGGTTCTTGAGGTAGGCCGCCAGCGCATCGAGCTGGGGAGGCTGCACCCCGAGACCGTCCTCCTGAAGCCCGCGCGTGAAGCGCTCTTCGATCACCGACAGCCCGAGCACGCGGGCCTTGAGGTGCGCCGCGAGCGACACTCCGAAGCGCTCTGCGACGCCCGCCGCCGGCGAGCCATCGGTCGGCAACAAGATGGTCGAAATCATCGCGTTCCCCGCACGCGCCCTCGCCGGGCGCCCGGCCTCAGGAGAGGAGCCGACCCAGCGGCGTTCCCCACAACAGCTTCATGGCGCGCTGGACGACCGAGAGCTTGCGCGCCGAATACGGATACCAGAGCGGCTCGTTCTGCGAGCCGACGCGGTCGATCAGGATGGACTGCACGTTGCAGTAGCTGCGCAGGCCCATCTCGCCGTTGACGCGGCCGATCCCGCTCTCCTTGATGCCCCCGAACGGCGATTCCGGAACGCCGTAGGTGAGCATGCAATCGTTCACCACCACGCAGCCCGACTCGATCGTCTTGGCCAGCTCGACGCCGTGGCGCCGGTCGCGCGTAAAAATACTTGCGTTGAGCCCGTAGCCGCTGTCATTGGCCAATCGCAGCGCCTCGGCCTCGTCGGCGACGCGCATGATCGGCAGCACCGGGCCGAAGGTCTCCTCGCGCATGATCCGCATCTGGTGGGTCACGCCGTCGAGCACGGTGGGCTCGTAGAATAGGCCGCGGTGGGCCGGGTTGCGGCGGCCGCCCGCCAGCACGCGCGCGCCGCGCGCGACGGCGTCGGCTACCTGAGACTCGATGATCTCGAGCTGCTGCGGGCAGGCGATCGAGCCGACGTCGAACTCCCCGCTCGAGCCCTGGCGCAGACCCGCGGTCTCCTCCAGCACCCGGCGCGTGAACTCCTCGGCCACGTCCGCCACCACGTAGACGCGCTCGGTCGAGGTGCACACCTGACCCGAATTTGCGAAGGCGCCGTAGACGGCGCCGCGCGCCGCGCGCACCAGATCGGCGTCGGCGCACACGATCATCGGGTCCTTGCCGCCGAGCTCGAGCGTGCACGGGATCAGGCGGCGCCCGCAGGTCTCGGCGATCCGGCGCCCGGTGCGAACGCTGCCCGTGAAGCTCAGCTTGTCGATCTCCGCCTCGACCAGCGCGGCGCCCGTCTCGCCGTCGCCCTGCACCAGCTGGAAGACGCCGTCGGGCAGACCCGCCTCCTGGAAGAGCTGCTCGACCAGACGCCCCGAGAAGGGCGTGATCTCGGAAGGCTTGAGCACGACGGCGTTGCCGGCGACCAGCGCCTGCGCGGTCGGATTCAGCGACAAGATAAACGGGAAGTTCCAGGGCGTGATGATCCCCACCACCCCTAGCGGCTGGTAGCAGAGCTTGAGCTTCTTGGTCTTGAGCAGGTGCACGGGCACCGTGCGATCGGCGAGGATGCGGCGCGCGCGCTTGGCGTAGAACTGAAGTGCGTCGCACGCGGTCAGGATCTCGGTGGCCAGCGCCTCCAGGCGCGGCTTGCCGGTCTCCCGGCAGATCACGTCGACGAAGTCTTCCTGGCGCGCCATCAGCACGCGCACCGCGCGCTCGAGATAGCGCGCGCGCGCGGGGATCCCGAGCTCGGCCCAGGCCGGCTGCGCCTTGCGCGCGCGCTCGACCGCGCCAGCGACGTCGGCCGCCGTCTGCACGTCGATCGCGCCGACCGATTCGAGCGTCGCAGGATTCGAGAGGCCGAGGCGGCGACGCCCGCCTCCCTGGGTCTCGATCTGCTCGACGATCGCCATGCTTCCCCCTCGCGAGCGCCACCCCATGGTCGGGGGCGGCGCCCGATGCTACGGGACCCCCGCGGGAAAAGTCAATCTCTACGCACCGATTGCGCCGGGCGGCGCCCCGTGCGATGCGGAGGCGTGCAAGCCCGGGAGCCAGCTTCTGCTCCGCAGCTACCCCGAGCTGCGCCCCTTTCTCCCTCGCCACCCGATCGTGACGGGCCCGACGCCGTGGAAGGTCCCGCCGAGCCAGGTCTTCAGATTCCCGGAGACCCCTCGGCGAGTGCGGGGATCGCACCCGAGCCGACGCAGCGCCGCGTAGGCAAGCCGGGCATCGGTGAAGGCCGTGATCTCCTGCGGCTGGCGCATTCGCCTTGCGGCCCGCTGGCATCCAATCAACCGGAGACCACTGGATTCGACGCAGTCGAAACGGTGGAGGCGGCGGCGTTTGGCATGCCGGCCGACGTCACTCTCTACCAGGCCGAGAGCGGCCCGGGTTGGGACTGCTTGCGGTGGCGCCGGCCAACGCGCGCCAGCCCGGCGAGACCGAAGCCAAGGAGAAGGAAGGTCGAGGGCTCGGGGATGACCCCGGGGGAGCTGAAGCCGGCGCTGCCGTAGTCGATGCTGCTGGTGCCGCCATTGAATGCGTTGCAATCGTTGGAACACGCCATTACTCCCACCGCCATTGAGCACGCTGACCACCGAGCTGGTTGCGGTCGTGAGCTCGCTACCGATCTGGAACACGAAGAGCGCATCCGGATCGTTCTGGGCGTCGAGAGTCAGTGTTCCCGTCAACTGGGCCGTCGACGAGAAGAAATAGACACCGGGAGTGAGCGTGCGTCCCCCCAGATCCTGCCCGGTCAGATCGCTGGTGAACGACAGACCGTCAAAGAAATCGTACGCAGCGAGCACTGCGCGACACACACACGGCAAGCCCCCACGGGGGGTGGTGTCGGGGGCCCCGCTCTCAAGCTCCGCCGGCGGCGAGCCGAAGAGCACTGGTCAAGGTCTGAGGTCGCATGGTGCGCGCTCCGAGCCGGCATTGGACGCTTGCGCGCCGGCTGACCGCGACCCTCGTCGGCACGGCACTCCTCTCCACCACGCTCGCCTTCCTCGTCCACGATCGCGCGCTGGAGCGCGGCCTGCGCGGCAACGCGCAGCGGCGCCTGCTCCGCGCAGCGCAGGCGGGCGACCTGCTGATCACCGACCACCTCGCGCAGCTCGAGATGCGCTACCGCTCGCTCGCCGGCGCCCCGCAGGTCCGAGCGACGCTCGAGCTGGCGCATGCGCCCACCTCGGCGCACTACGCCGAGCGGCTGCGGAGCGAGCAGCGCGCCGCGCTGATCGCCTTCCTGGACTCGAGAGGTGCGCTGCATGCGCGGAGCGGGGACAGTGCCCTCGCGCTCGCGGTCCGCCGCGCGCACCAGCCAGGCCTCCTCTCCGCCGGCGGCCGGCTCTACGCGGCGGTGCGCGTGCCGGTGAGGCTCGGCGGCAGCCAGACCCACGCGATGCTCGCCGCGGAGCCTGTGGACGACGCTCTGCTCGGGCGCTGGTCCGAGCTCTGCGGCGCGCCGCTGCGCATCGGCGCCCCCGGCGCTGGCGGCGACGAGCTGCTCGCGGCGCCGATTCGCGCGCAGGACGGCGTGGAGCTCTTCGTCACCGCGGACCTCGCACCCGAACGCGCCGCCCTGACGAGCGCGCGAGCGAAGCTCGCACTGGCGGGAAGCGCGGCGCTCGCCATCACGTTGGCCGCGTGCTCTTTCCTGGCACGAAGTCTGGTGCGGCCGATCCGGCAGGTGCAGGAGGCTGTCGCCGGGATCGGGAACGGCGCGCTCGGCACACGACTCGGCAGCCGCCGCACCGACGAGATCGGCGAGGTGGCGCGGGGAGTG
Organism: Myxococcota bacterium; assembly: GCA_036560145.1. GTDB lineage: Bacteria > Myxococcota_A > UBA9160 > UBA9160 > SMWR01 > DATBRV01. Next base: position 24,592 of record DATBRV010000068.1, on the reverse strand, counting down.
GACCAGATGGCGGAGCAGCTCCTCGTCTCGCACAGCGCGCTCGAGGCCCGGAACGACGAGCTGCACCAGAGCCAGGCGCACCTGGCCAAGGCTCAGCAGATCGCGCGTCTCGGTAGCTTCGAGCTCGACCTAGAGTCGGGTGAGCTGATGGGGTCCGCAGAGTTCTGGGCGCTCTATTCGATCGAGCACCCGGGCCGGGGAAAGCCTCCGTCGGAGCTCGCCGAGCGGCTGCATCCCGAGGATCGTCGCTCGGTGCTCGAGGCGGTGCGCGGCAGCCTCGAAACCGGGGCGGGCGCGCACCTCGACCACCGGATCCTGCTGCCCGACGGTACCGAGCGCTTCTTCCAGACCCAGTTCCACATCGTCCGGCACGCGGACGGGAGGGCGCGGCGCCTCGAAGGCACCGTGCAGGACCTCACCGAGCGGCGCCGCACCGAGCAACAGATCCGCTACCTCGCGTATCACGACGGCTTGACCGGCCTGGGCAACCGCTTGATGTTCAGCGAGCGCGTGGAGCTCGCGATCCGGCAATCGCGGCGCAACCGCACGAAGCTCGGCGTACTCTTCCTCGACCTCAACGATTTCAAGCGCATCAACGACACGCTCGGCCACGGCGTGGGCGATGAGCTGCTGCGAGAAGTGGCGGATCGACTCGTGCGCGGCGCGCGCGAGATCGCATCCCGCGAGCTAGATCAGGGTTTCGAGCCGGCGGTCGCGCGACTGGGTGGGGACGAGTTCACGGTGCTGGTCACCGACCTGCGGGACGTGGGCGACCTCGCGTTGGTGGCCGAGCATCTGCTCCACGTGCTGCACCGCCCCTATCGGCTCGAGCAGAACGAGATCGTGATCAACGCCAGCATCGGCATCGCAACCTGGCCTGCCGACGGCGAACGCGTCGAAACGCTGCTCAGCAGCGCGGATTCCGCCATGTACCACGCGAAGGCGGCCGGCCACAACTCCTATCAGTTCTACGACGCCTCGATGAACGAGGTTGCAGGCCGCCGGCTCGCCGTGGAGGTGCGCCTCCGCCACGCCCTCGAGCAGGGCGCTCTCGCGCTCCACCTACAGCCGAAGCTCGAGCTCGCGAGCGGCCGGATCGTCGGCTTCGAAGCGCTCGCTCGCTGGCAGGACGGCGAGCTCGGCGTGGTGTCTCCGGCCGACTTCGTGCCGGTGGCCGAGCAGACGGGGCTGATCTCTCCGCTCGGCCGCTGGGTGTTCGCGGAGGTCTGCCGCCTCGTGAGCCAGTCGGACGCGAAGCTGGCGCAAGCCGCGGCCCGCGTCTCGTTCAACGTCTCGGCGCGCGAGTTCGGGCCCCGCTTTGCGCACGACATCGCCGCGACGATCGAGCAGCACGGCGTGAACCCGCAGCGGCTCCAGCTCGAGATCACCGAGAGCGCAATCATGCGCGACGAGCAGGCAGTGGTGGCGGCGCTCGAGGAGCTGCGCGAGCTCGGGCTCTCGATCGCGCTCGACGACTTCGGTACGGGCTACTCGTCGCTTTCGTACCTGCGCCGGCTGCCCGTCGACACGCTGAAGATGGACGGCTCGTTCATTCGCTCGATCGACCGAGACGCGGAGGCCGCGGCGCTCACGCGCTCCATCGTCGCGATGGGCAAGGCGCTCGGGCTGCGCGTGATCGCCGAGGGTGTGGAGCTCCCGAAGCAGCGCGCCCTGCTGGCGAGGTGGGGCTGCGACGAGATCCAGGGTTTCCTCGTGGCTGCGCCGCTCCCGCCGGAGAAGGCCCTGGCGCGCCTGTCTCGGCGGGCGCGCGGCGCGCGGCGCTAGCCGGTCGCGCCGGCGCGAGCACGAGGTCGCGAACCGCCTCTTCGCCCGCGCGGAGCGTCACGTCGTAGGCGACCTCGGGAAATCCGTCGACCCAGGCCCGGAGCCAGTAGCGCCCGGCCGGAACGCCTCCGATCTGATAGACGCCGCCCGGCGAGGGCCGGACCACGAGGCGCGTCGGCGCCACGAAGACGACGCCGACCTCGCCCGAGTGGATCGGGCAGTTGAGCCGCACCGCCCCGGCATGCGCGAAGCGGATCGCGCGGCTCGTGCCGGGCCCGTAGACGCCGAGGTCGAAATCATTCGGCTGCGAGTAGGAGAAGATGCCGTGGAAGATCGGGTCGTCGTTGACGAACCAGACCTCGTCGCCCGGCGCCACGGCCACGAGATCTGGGGTGAGCCGCGCGGCGCTGTGGTGGAGCTGGAAGTCGGAGCGCCGCGCGTGGGGCGGGAGCGCGCCGATCGGCTCCAGGTACACGACGGCGCGGGTGAGGTCCGCCCCGGAGAGGCTCCGCGTCTTTCCAACGACCTGTCCGCTGAGCGAGGCCGAGTCAGCCGGCGGAGCGAGCACGGGCGCGAGCGGCGTGCAACCGAGCGCGCACGCGCCAAGCAGGGCGCAGACGGTGCGCATGGTCGTGGCCCCCCCGGCCGCCGCCGACGTGCCGATGGGCTCGTCATCGGCGAGCCGTGCCGAGCGCTGAAGGTGCGCCGGCCGCTTCGGTCAGGCGGCCGCAACACGCGCCTCGCCCGCACGGCGCCGGCGGTAGTCTCCGATCGATGTCTCGGCCACCTCGACCTCGCCCCAAGGACCCCGCGGGAAAAGTCAATCTCTACGCGCCGATTGCGCCGGGCGGCGCCCCGTGCGATGAGGAGGCGTGCAAGCCCAGGACCCGGCTCTCTTTCGCGCCTACCCGGAGCTGCGCTCCCGCTTCCCGCACCACCCGATCCTGCCGGGCCCGACGCCGGTGGGGACGCTGCGCCTCGCCGGCCTCCCGGCCGGCGTGCTCTTCGTCAAGCGCGACGAGCGCAGCTCGCCACTCTACGGAGGGAACAAGCCGCGCAAGCTCGAATGGATCCTGGGCGCGGCGCTGGCGCGCGGCTCGCGCCATCTGGTCACGACCGGCGGGCTGGGCACGCATCACGGCCTCGCCACCACCATCCTCGCGCGCGAGGCAGGCCTGCGCACCACGCTCGTGCTGCTGATGCAGCCGGTGACGGCCGAGGTGCAGCGCTCGCTCCTGCTCCACGCCGCCTGGGGCGCGCGGCAGCTCTGGGGCCGCAACCTGCCGGGCACCGCGGCGCAGGTGCTGCGCGCGCTCGCGGTCGCGACGGCGCGCGGCGAGCGGCCGCTGCTGGTGCCGCCGGGAGGAAGCTCGGCGAGCGGCCAGCTCGGATTCGTCTCGGCCGGCCTCGAGCTCGCCGAGCAGGTGCGCGCGGGCCTGCTGCCCGAGCCCGCCGAGCTGTACGTCGCGGTGGGAACCGGCGGTACGCACGCGGGCCTGGTGGCCGGCCTCGCGCTCGCGGGCCTGCGCACGCGCGTGGTGGGCGTGCTGGTGACCGACATCCTGCCGCCCTCGCCGCGCAAGCTGGCGCGGATGGCGCGGAGCGTGCTGCGGCGGCTGCGGCGCGGGCTGCCGAACCTGCCGCAGCCCGTCATCTCCGAGCGCGACTTCGACTTCGTGCGCTCGCAGCTCGGCCCCGGCTACGGCGCCGTGACGCCCGCGGCGCGCGAGGCGGTCGCCGCCGCGGCCGGCCTCGGCCTCGAGCTCGAGACGACCTACACGGGAAAATGTCTGGCGGCGCTGATCGAGCGAACGAAGGGCCGCGCCGCCCCCAGGGGACCGATCCTGTTCTGGAACACCTTCAACGCCGTCGACGTGGAGAAGGGCGCGCCCGCGCCGCTGGATCCGCGCGCCGTGCCCCGCTCGCTGCGCCGCTTCCTCGCGCAGAGGCCGGTGGATTGAGCGCCGAGCGCTGCGGTGGTACGTAGGGGGTTCCGATGTCGAACCCGCCCTCCTCCCGGCACGCGCTGCGGCTCCCCGCGTCCACGCGCCGCGGCTTCCTCCGGCTGGCCGGCGCGACGGCGGCCTTCAGCGCGCTCGCGCAGCTGCCCGTGCTGCCCGCCGCGGCGGCCTGCTCCGCCACGCCGCCTCCCGGCGGGCGCTTCTTCGACGACACGGAGACCGAGATCCTGACGCAGCTGATGCAGCGCATCGTAGAAACCGGGCTCCCCGACGCGCCGCGGGTGCGCGACACGCGCGCGGTCGCAACCGTCGACTCGGTCTGCCGCGGCCTCGATCCCGCCGTCTCCGGCCTGCTTCCGCTGGCCCTGCGGCTGGTCGAGTGGGGCCCGCCCTGCTTCGATCTGCGCTTCGCGCGCTTCACGAGGCTCCCGCCGGACGAGCAGGACGCCTCGCTCCGCTCGTGGATGACGTCGAAGCTGGCGTTTCGCCGCAGCGCGTTCCTGGGCCTGCGCAACCTCTGCTTCCTGGGCTGGTACAGCCAGCCCGAGAGCTGGAGCCTGATCGGCTACCAGGGCCCCCTGCTGCGCCGCGCGGACGCGGGCCGGGCGCCGGCATGATCGAGCCGCTGCTCGCACGCGGCGGAGATCTCGTCACGCGCGCGGACGTGTGCGTGATCGGCTCGGGCGCCGGCGGGGCGGTGGCGGCGGCCGAGCTCGCCGCCTCCGGGCGTGACGTGGTCGTCCTCGAGCAGGGCGAGCACTGGACGAGCCGCGACTTCACCCAGCGCGAAGACGAGATGCTGCCGCGCCTCTTCGAGGAAGCCGGCATGCGCCAGACGGTGGACGGCGGGATCACGATCCTGCAGGGGCGCTGCGTGGGCGGCTCGACCGTCCACAACCTCTGCTACGCCTTCCGCACTCCCCCCGCGATCCTGCGCATGTGGCGCGAGGAGCACGCGCTTCCCGAGCTCACGGAGGCGGCGCTCGCGGAGAGCTTCGCGCGGGTCGAGGCGAACCTGCGCGTGAAGCCGATCCGCGAGGACGAAGTGAACACCCTCAATCGCCTCTTGCGCGCGGGCGCAGAGAAACTCGGCTACTCGGGCTTCGTGACCCAGCACAACCGCGAGAACTGCGTGCGCGCCGGCTACTGCCTGCTCGGCTGTAGCTACGACGCCAAGCAGTCGATGCTCGTCACCTACGTCCCGCGCGCGAGCGAGGCCGGCGCGCGCGTCTACGCCAACGCGCGGGCGGAACGGATCGAGGCGCCGCCCTCGGGCCCGCGCCGCGTGCTCGGCCACGTCGTCGACGACGCCGGCCGGCCCCGAGGATCGATCTCCGTGGAGGCGCGCGTGGTCGTGCTGGCGGCGGGCGCGGTGGCCTCGCCCGACCTGCTGCTGCGCAGCGGCCTGGGCGGCCCCGAGGTCGGGCGCCACCTGCACCTGCACCCGTCGGTGCTGGTGGCGGGCTACTGGCCCGAGCCGATCCACGCCTACCGCGGCATTCCGCAGAGCTACTACATCGACGAGTTCATCGACCTCGAGCGCGACCCCCATGCGGGCTACGTGCTGATGCCGATCGCGGGGTTTCCGGTGCTCACCGCCGTGAACACGCCCGGCTTCGGCCGCGAGCACTTCGAGCAGATGCGCGATTACAGCAAGCTCGGCGGCCTGCTGGTGCTGCTGCACGACCGCAGCCAGGGCAGCGTGCGCAGCGGGGACTCCCTCGGGAAGCCGGAGATCCGCTACGCGCTGGATCCGGAGGACAGGGCCCAGCTCGCCGAGGGCATGCGGCACTGCGCCGAGGTGCTCTTCGCCGCCGGCGCCGAGCGCGTGGTGGTCCCCTTCCTGGAGGATCCGATCACGCTCGCGCGCGGCGCGGATCTCTCCGGGATCGCGCGCCGCGAGGTGCGCGAGGGAGCCATTCCGATCGCCTCCACGCACCCCCAATCCACCTGCCGGATGGGCGGCGATCCCGCCCGCTCGGTCGTGAACGCCTTCGGCGAGCTGCACGGCGTGCGCGGGGTCTTCGTCGCCGACATGAGCGTGTTCCCGACCTCGCTCGGCGCGCCGCCGCAGATCACCACGGCCGCGCTCGCCGATCGCACCGCCCACCACATCATCGCGCGCGGATCCGAGCTCGCCGGGTGACGGCGCCGCCGGAGGAAGGGCCGCCGCGACCGGGAGCGATCGGGTCGCCGCTCTCGGTGTGGGCGCTCGCCTGGCCCTCGATGACGCTGTTCGCGCTGCAATCGCTGGTCGGCGTCGTCGACTTCATGTTCGTGGCGTCGCTCGGGACCGAGGCGATCGCGGGCGTCGGCGTCGCCGTCCAGATGCAGTTCCTGACCTTCGGTCTGCTGGAGGCCGTCACCACCGGAACGGTCGCGCTGATCGCGCGCGAGATGGGCGGCGGACGCACGCTGGAAGCCGCGCGCGTGATGCGCACCGCCCTCTGGCTGGCGGCGGCCTTCGGCGCGCTGCTGATGCTCGCGATTCCCGCCAGCGAGAGCTGCGTGCGCTGGATGGGCGTCGCGCCCGAGGTGGTGTCGCTGGGCGGCCGCTGCCTGCGCATCCTGCTCGCCTTCGGGATCCCGGTCGCGGTGGGCGCGACGCTCGCGATGGGGCTGCGCGGCGCGGGGGACGTGCGCACGCCGCTCGCGATCGGGGTCGTCACCAACCTGGTCAACGTGGTCGCCTGCTGGGCCCTGATCTTCGGGCGGCTGGGCGCGCCGGCGCTGGGCGCGGAGGGCTCCGTCTGGGCCTCGGGGATCTCCTTCGTGACCGGCGCCCTGCTGCTGCTCTGGCTCTGGCGGCGCGGAAGCCTGCTGCTGCCGGCCATCCCCTGGCGCGAGCACGCGGCGACCGGAATGGCGCGGCGCCTGCTGCGCGTGGGGATCCCGACCGCGCTCGAGCGCGGCGCCTTCCAGCTCGGCCTGCTGCTCTTCCTGCGGATCGTCGCCGATTTCGGGACGGAGCCGATCTCGGCCTACCTGATCGGCGTGCGGGTCCTCGCCTTCTGCTTCGTGCCGGGCTTCGGCTTCGCGAACGCGGCAGCCACGCTGGTCGGCCAGAACCTGGGAGCCGGGCGGCCGGAGGAGGCGGCCCGGTCCGGCTGGCGCGCCACCGCCGGCGCCGTGCTGGTGATGAGCGGTGTCGGGCTCGCGATCATCCTCTTCGCGAATCCGCTCGCCGGCTCCTTCGGCGCGGTCGGCGCGGAGACGGTTCGGCTCGCGGTGATCTTCATCTACATCCTCGGCGCCGCGCAGCCGCTGATGGCGATCGAGTTCACGCTCGGCGGCGCGCTGCGCGGCGCGGGCGACACCCGCTTCCCGCTCTTCGCGCTGCTGACCGGGCTGCTGGTGTTCCGGCTCGGCGCCGCCTGGTTCCTGGCCCGCCCGATCTTCGGAACCGTCGCCGCGGTCTGGTCCTGCCTGCTGGCGGACTACGCCGTGAAGGCGGTCCTGCTCTCGTGGCGGTTCCGCTCCGGCCGCTGGAAGGCGATCCGGGTGTAGCCGCCACTTGACCCCGCTCCCTGGCCAGGGTTGTATGTCCGAGGGGGGCAGACTCGCCGATCCGGGGCGAGACGGGAGTTTCCCGATGCCGAGAGTCCCGATCCCGAGAGTCCCGATCCCGAGAGCTGGCCTCGTCGCGATTCTCTGCCTGCTCGCAGCGCCCGCCAGCGCCGCCACCCCGGGCTTCGTCGAGGACTTCAGCGCGGGCACCGGCGGCTTCGGCGGCGGCTCGGCGGTCGCCCAGGTGGGCTCGGGCGGAGTCGGCGGGGCCGCCGACCCGTACCTCACGATCTCGAACGCCGCGGTGGGGAACCTCGGCGCCTTCTCGCAGGGCGCCGATCTCGTCGGAAACCTCCCCGCGGACGGCGTCACCGGCTACACGTTCTGGCTGCGCGACACCGGCGCGGACGACGCTCTCGAGATCCACGTCGGGATCGGCACGCTCTCGAACTTCTGGCTGAGCTTCGGCGGCTTCATGCCGCCGACGGGTTCGTGGCAGCAGTTCGCGGTCGATCTGGGCAATCAGAACCAGTGGGTGCAGATCATCGGCACGGGCACCTTCCAGTCCGCGCTGGCGAGCTCGAACCGCATCCTCTTCCGGCACGACGTGCCACCGCTCGTCCAGAACCCGAATCCGATCGCCGCGGATTTCGGCCTGGATCGGATCCAGGTGCTGCCGGCGCCTTCGGCGGCGGCTCCGGCGATCTCGGCGGCGGGTCGCGCCGCGCTCGGCGTGCTGCTCTGCGCCGCCGTCGCGCTCGAGCTGCATCGGCGCACGGCACGGAGTCGCGCGCCATCGGCCTGAGGCAGAGCGCCCGCGACAGCGCATCGCGTAGCGCGCGGGCCGAGGCGGTTCGCGGCATCCGCCAGCTTGCGCCCCGCCGAGCGTTCTCCTACCAACCGCCGGAATGAATTCCGCGCCGTTCGGCAGCCTCGAGAACCTCCCGCTCTGGCGCCGGTTCGCGCCGCTCGCGGTCTGGGTCGTCAGCGCGCTGCTCGGCCTGCTGATCCCGCTCCAGATCCTGCAGCTCGGCTATCGGCCCGGCGACGATGCGCTCCGCCACGTCGGCAAGGCGCTCTCGGGAAGATCCTGGACGGAGATCCTCGTCGTGCAGGACGGCTACGGCGGGGACGAGCACCCCGGCTGGCACGCCCTGCTCGGCGCGGCCCATCGCGCTTTCGATCTGGACGCCGACGCGCTCGTCGCGCTCTCCGTCGCCGTGCCGTTCGCGCTCTACTGGCTCGCGATGCTCGCGTGGCGCAAGCGCCCCGAAGCGCTGCTGGCCGCGCTGCTCCTCGCGAGTGTCGCCGCGCCCGACTCGTTCATGCGCCTGCTGCTGGGCCGCCCGTTCGTGGTCGTCCTGATCGTCACCGTGACCGTGCTCCAGCTCTGGGCGCGGCCCCAGCGGGGCTCGCTCGCGCAGATCGGCGCGAGCATCGCGCTGATCGGCGCCTCCGTGTGGGTGCACGGCAGCTGGTACCTGTTCGGCATCGTGGTCGCCGCGTTCGCGCTCTGCGGCGAATGGCGTAAAACAGGCTCGCTCGCCGCCTGCTGGCTCGCGGGAACGCTGCTCGGCGCGGCGCTCACCGGCCATCCCATCGACTATCTGCGCCAGACCACCACACACCTCTTCGACGTCTTCGGCAGCCACACGCTGGATCGCATGCTCGTCACCGAGCTCCGCGCCGACTACGGAGAATTGACCTTCGTAACGGGCATCGGCCTCGCGCTCGTGTGGCGCGTGGCGCGTGGCGAGTGGAAGCGCGAGGCGATCTTCAACCCCGTCTTCGCGCTGGCGGCGCTCGGCTGGCTGCTCGGCCTCCAGGTCTCGCGCTTCTGGTCCGATTGGGGCTACCCGGCGGCCATCCTCTGGCTCGCGGTGGAGCTGGAGCAGGTTCTCGAAGCCAGGCTCTCGCGCGAGAAGGTCTCCGCGGCGCTGCTCGCGGCGTTCGTGGCGGCGGGGGTCTACATCGGCGCCACGCGCGACCTCAGCGGGCGCTGGACGCGGAACCTCGACGCCGTCTTCCTCTCGCCGGGCGACCCGAAGCTCCCCCGCATCGCGAAGTGGATGCCCGCCCCGGGCGGCATCGTCTACAGCGCGAGCCTCGACGTCTTCTTTCGCACCTTCTACCGGAACCCGCAGGCCGATTGGCGCTACCTGCTCGGCTTCGAGGTCGGCATCATGCCGCGCGAGGACCGCCAGATCCTGCGCGACATCCAGCGCAGCGGGTACGCGCCCGAGGCGTACGCGCCGTGGGTGAAGCGGATGCGGGCCCCAGACCGCATGATCCTGCTGCAGGCCTGGAAGCCGGACATCCCCGAGCTCGAGTGGTATTACGCCGGCGGCAACACCTGGATCGGGCGGCTGCGCGGGCAGGAGATTCAGGGAAGCTCGGGCGGGATCCCGGCGAAGTAGCGCAGCACGTCGGTCTCCGTGATCAGGCCGATCAGGTCGTCGCCATCCACCACCGGGAGACAGCCGATCTTGCGCTCGGCCATCATCCGCGCGGCCTCTTCCACCGTTGCATCCGGGGCGATCACGATCGGCGGGGACGACATCACGCGGTTGATCTCGACCACGTGCAGGAACGCGCGCCGCTCGTCGGCGCCGAAGTCCGAGAGGTTGGAGAGGGAGGCGCGCAGCAGGTCGCGCTCCGAGACGACGCCCACCAACCGGCCTGCATGCACCACCGGCATGTGGCGCACCCGTCCGAGCGTCATGATATCCTCGACCGTCGCAAGCGTGTCGCCTGCGCTGATCGTGACCATCTTGTGGGGCATGACGTCACGGACCCGGTTGCGGCGCATCCCCGGAGTTTACTCCATGACGACGGAGCGCAGGAAGCAGGGAGATGAGCCGGCCGGGCGCGCTGCGCGCGGAAAGCCCGGATCCGACGGCGGGCGCCGACCGGCCGTTCCCGAGCTGGTCCGCCGGGTGCTCTCGATCGGCCTCTCGGGCTTCTTCCTGACCGAAGAGGCGATCCGCAAGGCGCTGGGCGACGCCGTCCCCCGCGACTGGACCGACTTCGTCGTCTCCCAGAGCGACCGTACGCGCAAGGAGTTCCTGGAGCGCCTCAGCTTCGAGATCGGACAATCGCTGGAGAACATCGACCTCGCGCGCGTGCTCACCGAGCTGCTCGAGGGCCGCACGCTGGAGGTGAACGCCGAGATCCGGCTCACGCCGAGGGGCCCCGGATCCGCCGCCACCCGCCTGCACGTGGCCGCCTCGACCCGGAAGAAGGGGCCGGCGTGACGGAGCCGGGGGCGGGCGCGCCGCGCTCGCTCGCAGCGGCCCTGATCGGCTGGGCCGCCGTCGCCGCGGCGCTGGGCTACGCGGTGTTGGTTCACTACGGCGTGGGCCCCTCGAACCAGGGGATGGCGTGGCACTGGTACACGCCACGCACCTTCCTGCTCGACATCGAGCTGCTCTACCCGGTCTTCGAATCGCTCGGCCGCGCGCTGGTCGGCGTGGCGATCCCGGCGCTGGCGTTGGCGGCCGTCGCAGTCGCGCTCTGCCGCTCCGCGGTCGGCCGTGCGCTCGCCCTCGCGAGCGTCGCCGCGGCGCTGCTCTTCACCTTCTACGGCGTGCAAGCGCCCTTCGTCTGGAACTTCTTCCACTGGCGGGCTTCGGCGGTGCTCTCGCTCACCGCCGTGGTCGTGGGCTTCTCGCTGGCGGCGCCCTGGCTGGCGAAGAGCTGGCTGCGCCTTTCCTGGCCGCTGCGGCTGCTCGTCTACCTGCCGGTCGTGTTCGCGGTCTTCGCCTTCGTGCGCAACGCCACCGGAACCGACGAGAGCCTCCAGTTCGCGATCTCGCCCTGGCCGGCCGTGCCCGTCTTCGGGATCGAGGTGGCGGCGCTCTTCATCGCGGCCTGGCTGGGCGGCACGGGGCTCGGTCTGCACGCCCTCGCGCGCTCGCGGAAGCCCGACGGCGGGCGCGCCTGGGCTCCGCTGGTCGCCGGTCTCCTGCTCGGGGTCGCGCTTCCGGCGCTGCTGCTCTGGATCGGATCGGCGCTCGAGCTGTTTCCGTTTCGCGCCGGCGCCAAGACCTATCTTGGCGCGAGCCTGGTGACGGCGCTCTCGATCGCGGCGGGGCCCCTGGTGCGGGGCGGCGGCGAGCTACTTCGGTTGCGCGCGCGCCACGCGCTGGTGGGCGCGGCGCTGATCGGAATCCCGCTGGTCGGCTCCGAAGCCCTGGCCCGCTACGACTACTACGTGACCCGCGAGGTCCGCGCCCGCCGGATCATCGACGCGCTGGAGGATTACCTCGGGCGCAAGACGGTGTATCCCGACTCGCTCGAGGAGCTGGTCACGGCGGGGGACGTCGATTCGATCCAGGAGCCCTCGATCGGCTTCGGCTTCCTGTACGACGCGAAGTTCCGCTACCAGAATTTTGGCACCAGCTTCATCCTCGAGTTCGCGGCCCCTCGCTGGGTCGAGTGCGCCTACACGCCCCCCTTCTCGGACGAAGAGGACGGCGAGGTGGGCGCGACCGTCGACGACGAGGCGCAGCCCGACGACGAGACCGAGCCCGGCGGCGAAGGCCTCGACGAGGCCTGGTCCTGTCCGTCGAAGCCGCCGGAGCTCTGGTGACGGCGATGCCCGCGGCGCAGGTCTCGGCCTCGGAGCGCTTCTACCGGGCGCGCCGGATCGGCACGACCTTCGGCCGCATCTACCTCGGCATCCGCGCCAACCGCTTCATCGCCGAGCGCCTGCGGCCGCGCGACATGCCGGAGCGCTGGACGCGCTTCAACGCCGCCAGCGCGAAATCGATCTACGAGGCGGCGGTCGAGCTGCGCGGGCTGATCCTCAAGGGTTGCCAGTTCCTGGGCTCGCGCGCCGACGTGCTTCCGCGCGAATACGTCGAGGTGCTCTCGAAGCTCCAGGACCGGGTCCCGCCCAAGCCCTTCTCCGTGGTGAAGAAGACGATCGAGCGCGAGCTCGGCTGCGAGATCGCAGACGTCTTCGCGTCGATCGAGCGCGAGCCGGTGGCGTCGGCCTCGCTGGCCCAGGTGCACGAGGCGATCCTCACGAGCGGCGAGCGCGTCGCGGTGAAGGTCCAGTACCCCGAGATCGAGGCGCTGGTGCGCAGCGATCTCGCGAACCTGCGCGTGCTCTTCCGCACGGTCGACTTCATGGAGCGCGACTTCGACCTGATGCCGCTGGTCGACGAGCTCGCCAGCTACGTGCCGCGCGAGCTCAACTTCGTGAACGAGGGCCACAACGCCGAGACCGTCGCGCGCATGTTCGCCGGCCGCGACGACGTCGCGGTGCCGCGCATCCACTGGCAGCTGACCACGCGCCGCGTGCTGGTGATGGAGTTCATCGACGGCATCAAGATCACGGATGTGGCGGGCCTGCGCGCGGCCGGCCTCGACACCGACCAGGTGGCCCGGAGGCTCGCCGAGGCCTACTGCGAGCAGATCCTCGTCCACGGCTTCTTCCACGCCGATCCGCACCCGGGCAACATCCTGGTGCAGCGCCGCGAGGACGGCGAGCCGCGCCTCGTGCTGCTCGACTTCGGGCTCGCCAAGGACCTGCCGCCGCGCTTCCGCGAAGGCGTGGTCGCCTTCGCGGCCGCGCTGCTCCAGGGCCGGTCGAACGAGATGGCGCAGGCGCTGGTCGATCTGGGCTTCGAGACGCGCCGCGGCGGGCCGGAGGCGCTGGACGCGATCGCCGCCTTCATGCTCGACGCCGCCATCCAGCTACGCAAGCGCGGCTTCCTGGATCGGAACTTCGCGGCCGAGCTCGGCCGCGAGCTCTCGGAGCAGGTGCGCGCCAACCCGATCGTGCGCATGCCGAGCCACCTCGTACTGGTCGGGCGCGTGCTGGGGCTGCTCTCGGGCGTCAACCGCACGCTGGAGTCGCGCATCGACCTGATGGCGACGATCCTGCCCTACGTGATGGGCGCGCCGCGGCGACCCGCCGCCCGGGGCGAGTAGCCGGGCACCGTCACGCCAGCGGGCCGAGCCCCATCAGCTGCGCCGCGTTGCGCCACAGCCACTTCTCCATCACCTCGGCGCCGACCGGAAGCGCACGGAACTCGGCCACCAGATCGGCGGGCGCGCGGCCCAGCAGGAAGGCGCCGGTTCCGTACAGCACCTTGTCCTGGATCTTGGTCTGGCCGAGGCGCAGCAGCGGCTCCCAGTCCGCCGAGGCGAAGTAGCGCGGCCGGTGCGCCGCCAGCTCGATGAACAGATTCTGGTGTTTCCAGGCGAGCAAGCAGGCCTCCAGCACCCACGGATAACCGCCGTGGCTCAGGATCAGCCGCAGCTCCGGGAAATCGCAGGCGACCGCGTCGAAGTGGCGGGGGTGGCCGAGATCGCTGGGCCGGCCGGTGGTCCAGTTCGCGGAGGCGTGCATGCTGACGGGCACGCCGAGCTCGACGCACTTCTCGTAGAACGGGTAGTAGCGGCGGTCGGCGGCGGGCAGGCCGATCATGAACGGCCGCAGGCTGAGCCCGCGGAAGCCGCGCTCGCGAATCCAGCGCTCCAGCTCGCGCACCCCCTCCGCGCCGCGCAGGATGTCGATCCCGGCGAAGGGGATGAAGCGATCCGGATGGCGGCCCGCGATCGCCGCCACCGATTCGTTGCTGACGAAGGTCGATTCGGCCGTCAGGGCCTCGTCGAAGCCCGTGATCAGCGTCTGGCGGATGCCCGCGGCGTCGAAGCTGGCGAGGATCGCCTCGTCGTCGCGCGCCAGCGTGCGCGCCATCTTCTTGAAGCTCTCGGCGTTCGCTTCGCGGCCGAAGAACACCCGCAAGTACCCGTGCATGACGGGCGGATAGTGCTCCGCGACGTGCGCCGCGATCTCCCGCGAGGGAACGATCGGCGCCCACATGTCGATCACGGGCGCCCCGGCGTCGGCGCCGGCTGCCTTGCTCACGCGCTCACGCGGGCCGCTCGCCGGGGGATGGCGTTCGGGAGAGGAGGAACGCGGAGAGGGCTGCGGTCGAGATCTCGAAGCAGAGTCCCACGATCGTGTAGCTCGAGGCAGACCCGTCGAGCGCCACCCCGCCGAGGCGCGCGAGCGCGAGGCCCGAGGCGAGGAACCCGAGCGCCACCAGGGCCGGACGCTGGAGCGCCGGCTGGAAGACGCCCGCCAGCGCGAGCGCGCCGATCGCGGTCTGGAGCCCGCCGTACATCGCGCGCAGCTCCGTGCTTCCGGTCGGCGATTGCGACGCGACGCCCGCCGCTCCGGCCAGGAAGCCTGGATCGAAGAAGCAGTAGATTCCGTAGGGAAGCCAGAGCAGCACCGAAAAAGCCAGGAAGACGCGGGCCGCCATCAGAAACCTCCGAGTCCGGGCTCAGCCTTCTCCGCCGTCGTCGCGCGAGAAGAGCACGAAGGCCATGCTCGGGCGCTTCGAGGATTCGCGCATCGCGAACTGGATCGAGTCGAGCGTCCAGCCTTTGGCGGTCCACTCGTTGAGGATCGTCTCCAGCTCCTCGTCGCTCACCGAGCTGGTCTCGACGACCTTGTAGCGGTGCGCCACGGCGGCCGGCTCAGGCGCCGAGGCGCGCGGCGACCTGCATCGCCGCGTAGCTGATGACGAGATCCGCGCCGGCGCGCTTGATCGCGACCAGCGCTTCGTCCATGGCGCGCTCTCCGTCCAGCCAGCCGCGCTGCGCGGCGGCTTGGATCATCGCGTACTCGCCCGAGACGTGGTACGCGGCGAGCGGGACGTCGAACTCGCGGCGCGCCTCGGCCAGCACGTCGAGATAGGGAAGCGCGGGCTTCACCATCAGCAGGTCGGCGCCTTCCTCCAGGTCGGCGCGCATCTCGCGCAGCGCCTCCCGGCGGTTCCCCGGGTCCATCTGGTAGCTGCGCCGGTCGCCGAAGCGGGGCGTGCTCTCGGCCGCTTCCCGGAAGGGTCCGTAGTAGGCGCTCGCGAACTTGGCGGCGTAGGCGAGGATCGCGACCGAATCGAAGCCGTGCGCGTCGAGCGCGGCGCGGATCGCGGCCACCCGCCCGTCCATCATGTCGGAGGGCGCCACCACGTCGGCGCCCGCGCGGGCGTGCGAGAGCGCCGCCGCGGCGAGTCTTTCCAGCGTGGGGTCGTTGGCGACGTCGCCGTTCTCGACGATCCCGCAATGGCCGTGGTCCGTGTACTCGCACAGACACACGTCGGTGATCACGCAGAGATCGGGCTCCGCCGACTTGATCGCGTCGACGGCCCGCTGCACCACGCCGTTCGCGGCGTCCGCTCCCGAGCCGCGCGCGTCCTTCTGGTCGGGGATCCCGAACAGCAGCACGGCCGGGATGCCTGCGTCCCGCACCTGCTTGGCTTCGGTCACCACGGCATCCACCGAGAAGCGCAGGACGCCGGGCATCGAGGCGACCGGCTCGCGCACGCCGCGCCCCTCCACCACGAAGAGCGGGAGCACGAGATCGTCCCGCGAGAGCCGTGTCTCGCGCACCATCCGCCGCAGCGTGGCGCTGCGGCGCAGACGCCGCAGCCGCGTCTTGGGAAACGTCATGCGGTTCCTCCGGCGCGCCGCGCGGACAGGCACGAGGCTAGCGCGAGGGCCAGCGAAGCTCCGCCGGCCCGCTCGGCGACGCAATCCGGCGCCAGGCCGAGATTCGTTAGCGCCTCGGCCGTCACGGGGCCAATCGCCGCCACCACGCAGCGTCCGGCCGCGGCCCGCGCCGGCTCGTCCAGCAGCTCCACGAAGCGCTTTGCGGCCGAGGGGCTCGCGAACGTGAGGGCGTCGAGCTCCCCGCGCAGCAGACGCTCGCGCAGGGCCCCTGCGTCCACCGGCGCCGCCAACGAGCGATACACGGTCACGGCGTCGACCTGCGCTCCCGCGGCGCGCAGCCCCTCGGGCAGGGCCTCGCGGGCCTCCTGCGCGCGCGGCAGCAGGAAGCGGCGGCCGCGCGGCGGCAGCTCCCGCACGACCAGCGCCAGCAGCCCCTCGCCGTCCTGGCGCTGCGCGGGCACGCCATGCACCGCGAGCCCCGCGCCGCGCGCGGCCTCCGCGGTGCCCGGCCCCACGCAGAAGACCCGCCCCGCGAGCGCGGCGAGGTTGGCGCCGCGCTCGGCCGCCCGCGCCGCCAGGGCCCGCACGGCGTTCGCGGAGGTGAAGAGCAGCGCGTCGTAGCCGCCCGGACGCGCGAGGGCTGCGTCCACCTCGCGCCAGTCGTCCGGGGGAACCTGCTGGAGCAGCGGCACCACCACGGGGTCGGCGCCGGCGCGCCGCAGCTCGGCCGCCAGCTCCGGCGCCTGCTCCCGGCTGCGGGTGACCAGCACCCGGCGGCCGAAGAGCGGGCGCTTCTCGAACCAGGCCAGCGACTCGCGCAGCCGCACCACCTCCCCGACCACCACCACCGCCGGCGCGCCCAGCCCGGCGGCGCGCACCCGCGCCGCCAGCTCGGCCAGCGGTGCCACCACCACCCGCTGCGTGGCCAGGCTTCCGTCCATCACGGCGGCGGCCGGCGTCGCCGGCGAGCGGCCGGCGGCGAGCAGGCGCGCCAGCAGCGCCTCGAGATTGCGCATGCCCATCAGGATCACCAGCGTGTCGGCGGCGTACGCGAGCGCCTCCCAGCGCGTCTCGGCGGCGACCTCGCCGGGATCCTTGTGCCCCGTCACCACCGCGAACGAGGCCGAGTGACGCCGGTCGGTGACGGGAATCCCGGCGTAGGCGAGCGCTCCGATCGCGGAGCTGACCCCCGGCACCACCTCGAACGGGATGCCCGCCGCAGCGCAGGCGCTCGCCTCCTCCCCGCCGCGGCCAAAAACGAACGGATCGCCGCCCTTCAGACGGACCACCCTCCGCCCCGCGCGCGCCAGCTCCAAGAGGATTGCCGTCACCTCCTCCTGGCTGCGCGGCGGCTCCGTGTGGCCGCGCTTGCCCACGTCGATCCGCAGCGCCTCGGGAGGAGCCAGCCCGAGCAGCTCGAGGGACGCCAGCGCGTCGTAGACGATCGCGTCGGCCTCGCGCAGCAGCTGCGCCCCGCGCAGCGTGATCAGGTCGGGATCCCCCGGCCCGGCGCCGACCAGCGAGACGCGGCCCGACGGGCCCGCGCTCACGCGAGGGCCTCGGCGCGCAGCTGCGCGAGCAGGGCCGCGCCGCCCTCGCGCAGGATCGCCTCGGCCGCGCGCGCGCCCAGCAGGGCGGCGTCCGCGGGCGGGCCCTCCAGCTCGGCGCGCAGCACGCGCGCGCCGCCCGTCGCGGCGAGCAGCGCCCGCAGCCGCAGCGCGCCGCGCGCCGTGAACTCGGCGTAGGCCGCCAGCGGCACGTTGCAGTCGGCGGCCAGCCCCACCAGCACGGCGCGCTCCGCCGCCCAACACTCCGCGGTGGCACGGTGCGTGATGACGCCGGCCTCCCGCGCCAGCTCGCTGCCCGCACGCGCCTCGACCGCGAGCACGCCCTGCCCCACCGCCGGGAGCAGGATCTCCGGCGCGAGGCGCTCGTCGATCCGCTCGGCGAGGCCGAGCCGCTCGAGGCCCGCGCAGGCGAGCACCACGGCGTCCAGCCCCTCGCTCTCCAGCTTTCGAAGGCGGGTGGGGACGTTGCCGCGCAGCGGCGCGATCTCGAGATCCGGCCGGCGGGCCCGCAGCTGGGCGGCCCGGCGCAGGCTCCCGGTGCCCACCCGGGCGCCGGCCGGCAGCGTCGCGAGCGTCACGCCGCGTTCGCGCGCGATCAGAGCGTCGCGCGGATCCGCCCGCTCGGGGAACGCCACCAGCGCCAGCTCCGCGGGGAGCACGGCGGGCAGGTCCTTCGCGCTGTGCACGGCGAAATCGGCCCGCCCGTCCAGCAGCGCGTCCTGGATCTCCTTGACGAAGAGCCCCTTGCCGCCAAGTTTGGCGAGCGACACCGAGGCGAGTCGGTCTCCCTCGGTCTTGATCGGCACCAGCTCGGCCGGGCGGCCCAGCGCGCGCGCCAGCAGATCGGCCACCTGGCGCGCCTGGGCGAGCGCGAGCTCGCTGGCGCGCGTGGCGACGCGCAGCGCAATCATGACTCGTCCGTCGGGTCCGCGCCGTCGGGGTCCGCGGCGGCGGGCTCGTCCAGGTCGAAGAGCACCCGCGCCGTCTCGAGGTAGACGATGCCTTCCTCGCGCTCGGCCTCCCGGCGCAGCCGCGAGACCGGCGCGTGCAGGATCTTGTTGACGAGCGAGCGCGTGAGCGCCTCGACCGCGGCGCGCTGATCCTCCGAGAGCGGAAGCTTGCCCAGCGCGCGCTCGACCTCGTCGGCTCGCAGGCTCTCGATGCGCTCGCGCAGGTGGCGGATGGTCGGCACCGCCCGGAGCGCCACGAACCAGCCGTCAAACCTCTGTTGCTGCTCCTCGATGATCGCCTCGGCCTTGGCCACGTCGCGGCTGCGCTGGGCCGCGTTGCGGTCGGCGATCGCCGCGAGGTCGTCGAGATCGTAGAGATAGACGTCGTCGAGCTGGTCGAGCGCGGGGTCCGCGTTGCGAGGCACGCCGATGTCGATCACGAACAGCGGCCGGCTCTTGCGGCCGGACAGCGCCGCCGAGACCAGCCCAGGCGTGAGCAGGGGCACGTCCCCCGCGATCGAAGTGAGCACCACGTCGGCGTCGGCGAGCAGCCGCGGCAGCTCGGCGAGGCCGTGCGCCGTCGCGCCGAAGCGCACCGCCAGCGGCGCGGCGCGCTCGGGCGTGCGGTTCGTGATCGCGACCGACGAGAGCCCGCGCTCGCGCAGGGCGGCGAGCGCCGCCTCCGTCATCTCCCCCGCGCCGACCAGCAGCGCCTTCTTCCCGGCCAGGTCCTCGAAGATCTGCTCGGCGAGGTCGACCGCCACGCGCGCCACCGAGACCGGCCGGGCCGCCACCTGGGTCTCGCTGCGCACGCGCTTCGCGGTCGCGAACGCCAGCTGGAAGAGCCGGCCGAGGATCGGACCGCAGGCGCCGCACTCGACGGCCGCGCGATAGGCATCCTTGGTCTGGCCGAGGATCTGCGGCTCGCCCACCACCATCGAATCCAGGGACGAGGCCACGCGCAGCACGTGTCGCCAGGCGTCCGGGCCGGCGTGCTCGTAGAGGTGCGACTCGAGATCCGCGGCGGCGGGGAAGCCATCGTCGCCGGCCAGATCGAACCGGAAGCAGGAGCGCAGGCGCAGCCGGGCGGCGTCGGGATTGCGCGTGAGCACGACCAGCTCGATCCGGTTGCAGGTGGAGAGCAGCACCGCCTCGTCGATCTCCTCGCTCCCGATCAGCTTGCGCAGCACCGGCGCCGGATCCTCGACGGCCAGCCGCTCGCGCAGCGCGAGCGGAGCCGTGCGGTGATTCATGCCGAGCAACAGGATCTTCACGTGAGCAGTTCCACGCCGATCACCGCGAAGAAGAGGAAGCCGAAGGCGATCAGCGCCCCGGTCGCGGCCTGGCGCGCTCCCTGACGCCCGCCGAAGCGGACCGCGGTGAGCACGGCGTAGACCGCCCAGGCCACCAGCGACCAGGTCTCGTGGGGGCTTCCCACGAAGAGGCGTCCGCTGGCGGCCTGCACCCAGAACATGCCCGTGACCACGCCCAGCGTGAGCAGCGCGAAGCCCGCCGCCAGCGCGGTCGCGTTCACGCGGTCGAGCGCCTCGAGCGAGGGCAGCGCGAACGGCCGCCCCGCCTTCGATTTCGCCTTGAGCCGAGCGTGCTCGATCAGGTAGACGAGGCTCGCGAGGCCCGAGAGCCCGAGCAGCGCCAGCCCGGCGCTGGCGAGCAGCACGTGCGCATGCGGCCAGGAGCCGCTGCCCGCAAAGGTGGCGGGCCCCACCGTGGGCAGCCGCAAGGCGGCCAGGAAGACGCCGAGGAAGGCGGCCGGCGCGACCAGCACGACGAGACCCGCGACCCGGACCCGAAGCAGCAGCGCGAGGAAGCAGAGCGTCCCGACCCAGGCCATGAACGAGCTCGCGGCGGCCAGCGAGGTGAGCGGGGGCGCCTCCCCCTGCGCGTGCAGCAGCGGGAAGGAGAAGCCGTGCAGCAGGGCGCCGGCCGCCAGCAGCCAGACCGCCCCCCGCCCGAGCCGCCGCGAGCGCAGGACCAGGCCGCTGGCCGCCACCAGACACGCGATCAGGTAGATCGCAGCCGCCCACTGAAGCAACGCGACGGCCACCCGTCCTCCTTTGCGGGTACGGCGCCGGCGTAGCCGGCGCCTCCGCCTTCGCTCGCCTGCGGCTCGCTGCGCGCTCCGCTTGCGGCGCACGCTGCTTGCTAACACTAGCGCGCGCGAAGACGCTCCATCTGCTCCGTCACCTTCGCGGCGTCCTGCACCATCTCGAAGACCCGGAAGCTCGGCTCGCCGAACAGCACGAAGCGGATCTCCTCGAGCGAGGTCGTCCCGCGCAGGTGGGCCCGCGCCTCGGCCAGCAGCAGCTCGGCGCAGCGCTGCATCGGCAGCCCGCCGATCCCGGCGCCGATCGCGGGCACCGCCAACGTGCGGCAGCCGAGCTCGTCCGCGAGCTGGAAGCTGCGCCGCGCCGCGGCGCGCACGCTCGCCTCGTCGGCCGCTCCCCCCGGCTCCATGCCGGCCGCGTGGATCACCCAGCGCGCGCGCAGCCGACCCGCTCCGGTAACGGCGGCGCCGCCGAGCGCGACGCCCCCGATCGCGTCGCACTCGGCCTGGATCGCGGGGCCGCCCCGCTCGCGGATCGCGCCCGCGACGCCGGTCCCCAGCAGGAGCCGCGTGTTGGCCGCGTTCACGATCGCATCCACCTCCTGCGCCGTGATGTCCCCCTCCACCAGCACGACGCCTCGGCTCATCGGCGCCGGCCCTGCGTGCGCTCGATCACGCCGGCCAGCAGGAGCGGGAGCAGGACCTCGTGCTGTCCGACCAGCGAGAGCCCGCGCCCGCCGAGCCGCGTGGGCCGCTCGACCACGTTGACCATCGGGCGGTAGTGGCGGATGAAATCCATGTCGACCGTCGTGAACCGGCGCACGCGGTGGCCCAGGTTGCGCGCGACCGAGAGAGCCTTGAGGAAGACCTCGGGCAGGATCACGGCCGACCCGACGTTGAAGAGCACGCCCCCTTCGAGCCGGGCGACCAGGGCCGCGAGCGTCTCGAAGTCCCGATAGCTGGTGGCCCCCAGCGCCGCGCCGTCCGCTTCGGGGTGCATGTGGTGGATGTCGGCGCCGATCGCGACGTGCACCGTGACCGGGATCCCGAGCCGGGCGGCCGCGGCCAGGATCGAGCGGCTGCGATGCGGATAGCGGCCGCGCAGGATCTCGCGCCCGATCGCCTCCCCCATCCCGAGGCCCTGCTCGGCGCCGCGCCGGATCGCGCCGTTCAGCGCCTGCGCCGTCTCGCGGGCCATTCCGAAGGAGCCGTCGTCGAGAGCGCCGGCCACCTCCTCGCTGGTGCGCCCCATCATGGCGAGCTCGAGATCGTGGACGCAGACGGCGCCGTTCACCAGCAGGCCCGAGGCGAGCCCGCGCTCCAGCAGATCCACCACCAGCGGCGCGAGCCCCACCTTCACGACGTGCGCGCCGAAGCCCCAGAGCAGGGTGCGGCCGCGGGCATGGGCCTTCGCGGTCGCATCGATCGCGGCGATCAGATCCGCCGCGCCGAGCGTCGAGGGAAGGCTCGCGAGGAAGGCGGAGAAGCGGGCGCCGCGGCGGTGCGGACGCGCCTCGTCCGCGATCCGCAGCTTGCTCGGACGGCGCCGCGCGCTGGTGCGCCGCAGCTTGGTTCGATCGAGAGTCGGCCGCTTCACCGGGCGGACGGCCCCGGGAAGAGCGCCAGCTCGACCAGCTCGCAGAGCACGTGCAGGATCGTCCCGTGCGCCTCCTGGACGCGCGCGGTGACGTCCGACGGCACCACCACCGCGACGTCGACCCGCCCCGCCAGCTTGCCCCCGCCCTTTCCGGTGAGCCCGATGCAGCGCAGGCCGCGGGCGCGCGCGGCGTCCACGCCGCGCAGCACGTTCTCGGAGTTGCCGGAGGTGGAGATCGCGATCGCGACGTCGCCCGGGCTTCCGTGGGCCTCCACCAGGCGCGCGAAGACCTGCGCGAAGCCGTAGTCGTTGCCGATCGCCGTCAGGTCGGAGGAGTTCGCCGTGAGGGCGAGCGCCGGGAGCGCCGGGCGCTCGCGGTCGTAGCGCCCGGCCAGCTCGGCGGCCAGGTGCTGCGCGTCGGCAGCCGAACCCCCATTGCCGAAGGCGAGTATTTTCGAGCCGCCGTGCAGGGCCGCGATCATCAGCCCTGCGGCCGCGACGATCGGCTCCGCGGCGGCGTCCAGCGTCGCCGCGCTCACGCGCGCATGCTCCG
This sequence comes from Myxococcota bacterium, assembly GCA_036560145.1. Classification (GTDB taxonomy): domain Bacteria; phylum Myxococcota_A; class UBA9160; order UBA9160; family SMWR01; genus DATBRV01. The sequence goes on along the minus strand of DATBRV010000068.1, from coordinate 2,131 downwards.
CGAAGCTCGAACGCACGCGCGCGAGCAGATCGGGGGAGATGTCGGGACGGGCATCGCCCATGCTCACGCTCGCGTGGGGCGGGATTCGGACAGCAGTGCATCATACCCGCGGGGATGCGCCGCTTCAACGGCGCGGGCCGCTGCGGTCTGCTCGTTGCCTCCGCTACGGTTCGGCATCCAAGGTCGGAGAGGAGATCCCATGGCCGCCGTGCTGGATGTGACGGATGCGAGCTTCGAGGCCGAGGTGTTGAAGTCGAGCAAGCCCGTGATCATCGACTTCTGGGCCGAGTGGTGCGCGCCCTGCCGGCAGATCGCGCCGATCATCAAGGATCTGGCGGCAACCTGGGGCGAGCAGGTCAAGATCGTGAAGATGGACATCGACGGGAACCAGAACACGCCCGGCAAGTACGGCGTGCGCGCGATCCCGACCATCCTCGCCTTCCAGAACGGCAAGGTCGTCCAGCAGCTGCAGGGCGCCCGCCCGAAGGCCGACTTCGAGGCGATGGTCAAGAAGCTGATCCAGCCGTAGCTAGGCCGGCGGCTCGAAGAAGCGCACCGGCCAGCGGCGGCGGACCGCCGCGCGGTAGAGCAGCGGGTCGGGGTTGGTCGCGACCGGGTGACCGACCAGGTCCATCAGCGGCAGGTCGGTGATCGAGTCGGTGTAGAACCAGCTCTTGGCCAGATCGATCCCGTGCTCCTCGATGAACTGCTGGAGCCAGTAGATCTTTCCCTCCTCGAAGCAGATCGGCTCGATCACGCGCCCCGTGAAGCGGCCATCCTCCACTTCGAGCCGTGTGTAGAGCAGGTGCTCGATCCCGAGCCGCTGCGCGAGCGGCCGCACCACGAACTTGGTGGCCCCCGAGACGATCGCGACCACGTGGCCGTCCGCCTCGTGCTTGCGCACCAGCTCCTCGGCCTCGGGATAGATCGTCTGCGCCACCAGCTCTTCGAACCAGCTCTTCGCCTCGGCCTCCAGCTCGGCTTCGCTCTGCCCGCGGAACTGCACCATCATGGTCTTGGTCCAGTTGCGGATGTCGAGGATGCCGAGCTTGTACTGGAGGTAGGCGCCGGCGCCCTTCAGCAGCTCGAGCCCGCTGATCTCGCCGCGCTGGTAGCGGTAGCGCATGTAGAGGCTGCCGGAGTTCTCGGCGATCAGCGTCTTGTCCATGTCGAAGAACGCGCCGACGCGCGGAGCCGGGCGGCGGAGGACGGGCAGCGTCATGCCGTCAGCTTAGCCACGACCCGACATTCGAGTAGCGCTCGGACGCTCGGAGGGAGACGGCGGGGGGTGGGCGGAGGCGAAATAAAGCGGAGCCGCACCGGTCCGGGCCCGCTCTCTGGACACCACACGAGTGACTTCCGGCGCGCGCTCACGAGACGAGAAGGGCGAGCCATTCGCCGTAGCCCACCCCCCGCCGCCTCCCTCCGCGAGCCACTCGAATCTCGGAACGAGCCGAGAACAGGCCCGCCGGAGTCACCGCGTCTCGAGGACCAGCCCCGAGAAACCGCGCACGTTGCTGGAGTGCATGCGCTGGATGCCGTCCTCGGGAACGCCGTACTCGCGCCAACGGCGGAAGAACTCCTCGAGCGCCACCCGCGATTCCATGCGCGCCAGGAAGGCGCCCAGACACACGTGCCGGCCGTAGCCGAAGCCCAGGTGAAATTCGATTGTGCGCTTCACGTCGAGGCGGTCCGGATCCGGGAAGCGCCGCTCGTCGCGGCCGCTGGCGCCGTTCACGAGCGCCAGCTTGGCGCCCTTGGGAAGCGTGGTGCCGTGGAGATCGACGTCGCGCGTGAGCGTGCGGCCCTGGTATTGCGAGGGCGGATCGAAGCGCAGGAATTCCTCGACCGCGTTCGGGATCACCTCGGGCTCCTGCGCGAGGATCCGGCGCTGATCGGGGAATTCGTTCAGCCAGTAGAAGGCGCTCGCCAGCAGCTTGGTCACGGTCTCGTTGCCCGCCGTCGCGAGCAGGTTGCAGAAGCCGCGGATCTCGTTCGCGTCGAGCTTCTCGCCGTCGACCTCGGCCTCGACCAGGATCGTCATCATGTCGTCCTTTGGCTGGCGGCGGCGCTCCGCCATCTGCTCGTCGAAATACGACTGGAGCTTCAGCATCGACTGGATGCCCTGTCG
>DATBRV010000067.1:0-34467 GCA_036560145.1 Myxococcota bacterium | reverse complement strand
TGCGCGGTGCGTATCTGCATCTGCACGGCGGCGGCTGGACACTCGGCGCCGCCAAGCAATCGGACCTGCGCAACTGGGCGGTCGCGCGCCACTGCGGTCTCGCGGTGGTGAGCGTCGACTACCGGCTCGCGCCCGAGCATCCCCATCCCGCCGGCCCCGACGACTGCGAGGCCGCGGCGCTCTGGCTGGTTCGCGGCGCCCAGGCCGAATTCGGGACGACACGCCTGTGGATCGGAGGTGAATCCGCCGGCGCGCACCTCGCGTTGCTGACGCTGCTGCGCCTGCGCGACCGCCATGGGCTGAAACCCTTCGCCGGCGCGAACCTGGTGTATGGCTGCTACGACCTCTCGATGACCCCCAGCCAGCGACGCTGGGGCGATCGCAACCTGGTGCTCTCGACCCCGATCATCCACTGGTTCGCCGATTTCTTCGTGCCGGATCGCGCGCGCCGCCGCGACCCCGACGTCTCGCCTCTCTACGCCGATCTCGCCGGGCTGCCACCCGCCCTGATCACGGTCGGCACGCTCGACCCGCTGCTCGACGACTCGCTCTTCCTGCACGCGCGCTGGATCGCGGCCGGCAGCCCCGCCGAGCTCGCGGTCTGGCCCGGCGGCATCCACGGCTTCGACGCCTTCCCCACCCCGCTCGCGCGGGCGGCGCGCGCGCGCATGGATGCGTTCCTGGGAGGCTGAGCGCCCGCATGGCCCCGCAGCGCGCGAGCACCCGGCGCGTCTTCGCCCGCTATCTCGCCTTCGAGGCGCCCAGCTGGGTGCTGCTCGGCGCGGTGCTCGCGGTGCTGGTGCGCGTGTGGGACCTCTCGTTCTCGATCGCGGCCCTCGTGCTCGCCCTCTGGGTGGTCAAGGATCTCGTGCTCTTCCCGATCCTGCGCATCGCCTACGAGCCCGCCGGCGGCTCGGGCGGCCCGGAGAACCTGATCGGAGCCCTCGCGCTCGTCAGCGCCGACCTGGATCCCGAGGGCTGGGTCCGGATCGGCGCGGAGCGCTGGCGCGCACGCATCTCCCGCGAACACGCTCCGGTGCCCGCCGGCGCCACCGTGCGCGTCACGAAGGTCGAGGGTCTGTTGCTGCGGGTCGAGCCGGAGTCCCGCTAGCCCTGATCCGATATTGCAAACCGTCGGAGGGCGGCGGCGGAGGGTGGCGGAGGCGAAATAAAGCGGAGCCGGCCCGCAGGACGCAGCGCTTCTCGACGCCACAGGACGACGACTGGCACGTGATCGCGAAGAGAGGAACGGCGAGCCATTCGCCGTAGCCCACCCCCCGCCGCCTCCCTCCGCTCGCTGCTCGAGTATCGGATTGGGGCTAGCGCGCGGGAAAGCGCGGCGCTCCCTCCTCGAGCGCGATCGCGAACCCGTTCACCAGGCAGGAGATCGTTCGGTAGAAGCCCGCGAGCACCACCAGCTCGATCAGCTGCGCCGGCTCGAAGCAGGCGGCGAGCTCGCCCCAGAGCGCGTCGTCGAGCCGGGCGGTCTCGTGGAGCTGATCGACCAGGCGCACGAGCAGGCGCTCGCGCGGGCTCCAGGCGGGATCCTCCGGGCTGCCGTGCACGCTGGCGTCGATCTGGGCTTGCGCGAGGCCGACCTTGGCCGCGAAGAACGCCACGTGCACGCCCCATTCGTACTCGCCGCCGGCGCGCGCCGTCGCGCGCAGGATCACGATCTCCCGCTCGCGCCGCGGGATCGATCCGCGGTCCAGCAGGTTCGAGGCGCGGATCTTCTCGAGGATGCGGGTGTTGTGGGCGAGCGTGCGGAAGAGCAGCAGAGGCGGGACGCCGGGCGGCATCATGGCTTCCAGCGCCGCGGCCAGCGCGGGCGGGTAGGGCGGGGCGAGGGGGGCGAGGCGGGAGATCGGCATGGGGTCTCCTGGCTTTGCTACTGTTTCCGTAGCGTATCGCTACGTTTTCAGTAGCGCCAGGGGGAGCCGCATGCCCGTCCGCAAGCGCAGCCCACGCCCCGGCCGCCCGGTGCGCGGCTCCCGGAGCGGGCGGCCGATCATGGCCCTGCTCGACCTGCTCGGGCGGCGCTGGTCGCTGCGGGTGATCTGGGAGCTGCGCGAGGGAGGCCTCTCCTTCCGCGCGCTCCAGCAGCGCTGCGACGGCGTCTCGCCGACGGTCCTGAACACGCGCCTCGCCGAGCTGCGCGAGGCCGGGGTGCTCGCGCAGCGCGAGGGCGACGGCTACCGGCTCACGCGCCAGGGCGCCGGGCTGCTCGCGGCGCTCGCGCCCCTCTACGCCTGGGCGAAGGACTGGGCGCCCGATGGGTAGGCGACGTCCGCGCAGCCCCGTGCCCTCGGGCCCGAGCAGCTCGCTGCATGCCGCGGTCGTCGACGACGAGAAGGATCTCCATCAGCTCACGGCGGCGGAGGCGGCGGTGCAGCTCGAATCGTTCCTGGTGGGCTGGAGCCGCCGCCGCCCGGGCGCCGTGCTGCGGGTGATCACCGGCAAGGGCAATCGCTCCCAGGACGGCCCGGTCCTCAAGCCCCGCGTGCGCGAGCTGCTCGCCGGCCGCCTCGCACCGGTGGTCGAGGACTACGCGGTCGAATCCGGCGGCGGCGCCTATCTGGTCAAGGTGCGCCGGCAGGGCTGACGGGCGGCTTGGGAAGGTCGGCGCGGATCCGCTGCGAGAAGTCGGCGGCCTGATCGGCGGCCTGCGCGGGGCCATTGATGTAGGAGCGGCGCTTCAGCTCGTCGAAGGGCAGGCTGGTGTCGAGCCTGCCGTGCTCGTAGGCGTATTGCGGCGCGTAGCCGCTCAGCAGGATCTTCCACGAGTAGGAGTGGTCGCCGGGGTTCACCTTGGTGTGACGGAGCACGTTGGTGGTGCAGTTGGTGGTGAGCGAGTTGTACCAGGCCGGGTGGTCGCGCAGCTCGTTGATCTCGCGGAAGTAGTCGAGGAAGAGCCGCCGCGCATTCACGCTCGGCCCCGTGGCGCGGTACAGATAGGCGTCTTCGGGGGGATTCTCGCGGTAGTTGGTGCGCAGGCGGATCAGGTCGCGCTCGTCGCCGACGATGTAGATCAGCTCGTACTGGCGGAAGAAGCCGCGGATCGTGTCGTAGCTCTCGCCCACCTCCTTGCGCGTCTCGATCGAGACCGTGACGTAATCACGGCCCGCGAACCCGAAGCTCAGCATGATGTGCGCGATCGCGTCGCCCATCCAGTAGACGCTGATCAGGTCGACCTCGTCGAGCTCGCGCAGGTCGAAGGTCTTGTCGTAGTAATGCGGCGTGTAGTCGGTCTCGGTCCGGTAGTCGAAGTCGCGGATGTTGTGGATCGTGACGAGGTCGCCATTGAATATCGCGTAGGGCAGCTCCGCCACGTCCGGTTGCCAGTTGCGCTGGTTGGAGGGCTCGACGCCGCTCCAGACCCAGAGGAAGCCGGCGAAGACGACGCCGAAGAGGGCGATCGGCCACCAGCTCCCGCGCCGGCGCGCCGCCGAGAACGTGGCGAGCAGGCCGGCCGCAGCCACCACCGCCGCCCCCGCCGTCGCGGAGAGCGGCCCGAAGTAGAGCGCGAGCGCCGCCCACGCGGAGAGGCCGAGGATCGCGATCGCCAGCAGCGCACGGAAGAGCCCCCTCAAGCCCGTCCCTCCTCCTTGAGCCTCACCTCGCCGAACTGTTCCGGGAATCGCCCGACCTTGTCCGCGTAGAAGGCCCGGATCTTGTCCATGTCGGCGGAGACGTCGCCGGTGGCCTCGATCGAGGGGCCGAAGCCGCCGCGGCGGCGGGGGTAGTCGAGGTAGCCGAGTACGATCGGGACGTTCGCGGTGCGGGCGATGTGGTAGAAGCCGGACTTCCAGTGGCTGACATGTCCGCGTGTCCCCTCGGCGGGAACGACCAGCACGAGCTTCTCGGAATTCGCGAACGTGCGCGCCGCCTGCGCGACCATGTCGCCCCGCTGGTGGCGCACGATCGGGATGCCTCCGGACAGGCGCATCAGCCAGCCGAAGGGAGGCTTGAAGAGCACGTCCTTGCCCATCCACGAGATGCGCAGGTCGAAGCCGGCGGCGAGGGCGAGCAGGAAGGCGAGATCCCAGTTCGAGGTGTGGGGCGCCGCGATCAGCACGAACCGGCTCGCCGCCGGCTTCACGCCCTCCGCCTCCCAGCCCGAGAGCCGGAGGAACCACCGCGCCAGGAACTTCAGCAAGCTTCTCTCTCTCCCCTGCGGCCCCCATGCTAGCGTTGGCGGTCTGGGAAGGCGCATGACGGCTCCGGTCAAGATCATCGGCAGCTACATCTCGCCCTACGTGCGCAAGGTGCTGGCCTGCCTGCACCTCAAGAACCTCGCTTACGAGATCGATCCGATCATCCCGTTCATGGGCGACGATCGCTTCACGCAGCTCAGCCCCCTGCGGCGGATCCCGGTCTTCGTCGACGATCGCGTCACGCTCGCGGACTCCTCCGTGATCTGTCAGTACCTGGAGGATCGCCACCCGCAGCCCGCCCTCTATCCGCGCGACATCGCGCTGCGCGCCCGCGCGCGCTGGCTCGAGGAGTACGCCGACACCCGGATGGGGGACGTCTTCATCTGGGGGCTCTTCAACCAGGTGGCGATCAACCCGCGCGTGTGGGGAATCCCGACGGACGAGGCGGTCTTGAAGCAGACCCTCGATCACGACGTCCCGAACGTGCTCGACCATCTCGAGGGGGAGCTTCCCGCCGAGGGGTTCCTGTTCGGCGAGGTCTCGATCGCGGACATCTCGATCGCCTGCTTCTTCCGCAACGCCGCCTTCGCGCGGTACACGGTGGATCGGACGCGCTGGCCGCGGACGGCCGGCTTCGTGGACCGGACCCTGCGGCTTGCCTGCTTCGAACGTCTCAAGAAGTTCGAGGACAGCATGATCCGCACGCCGATCCCGCAGCAGCGCGAAGTGTTGGCCGGCCTGGGGGCTCCGCTGCTCGCGGAGACCTACGGAACCGCCACGCCGCGGCGCGGAATCATGCGGACCTGAGAGATGCGCGCGATCCGGCCCGCGATCGTGCCCCTCCTGCTCCTGCTTGCGAGCGGGTGCGCGTCGCTTCCCGGAGGCCGCTACGTCTCCGGCCTGGTGACGGGCGCGGGGGCCGGATCGGGCCGCATCACGCAGCAGGAGCTGCGCGAGGCGCTGCTCCAGTACGCGAGCCGCTTCGAGGCGACCATCATCGCCACGGCCGACACCATCTCCGCGGGCACCAAGGACCCGGTGATCCAGCGCCGCACGCTGCGCTGGAAGCTCGGCGTGACGCCCGTCGTGAACCAGGCCGCCTTCATGAGCGAGCCCGAGTCGGCCTACGTGGCCATGCTCACCGTGGCGACCTCGATGCACGAGTTCCTGACCGCCGGAACCGGCGCCGACGCCTTCGGCGACCAGCAGAAGCTGGCGGTCGACGCGAGCGCAGAGCTGCTGGCGGCCGCCGTCGAGCTCGGGGACCGCTTCCTCACCAAGAAGGAGCTGGCCCGGGTCACCCAGGAAGTCGAGGCGCTGGTGCGCGCGCAGCCGATGCGCGGCGAGTTCGTCGCCGAGAAGGTCCAGAGCCTGGTGACCGCCAGCGAGTCGAGCCCCATCTTCGATTGGGTGACGGCGATTCCGCTCTCGCCCTTCCGCGCGCTGCAAGGCGTCGATCAGGGCGCGCAGGCGATTCGCGAGTTCAACGACACCGCCATGGAGATGACCCGGATCGTGGCGGCGATGCCGCGCCTGATCCGCTGGAACCTCGAACTGCTCACGCTCGACATCAGCCAGCAGGGCGACATCGAAGCGTCCCTCGAGAGCTTCCGATCGCTCGCGAGCAGCGCCGAGCTGCTCTCGCAGACGGCGCAGTCGCTCCCCGAGAGCCTGCGCGAGCTGCTCGACGAGGCGGAGCGCACGGGCCAGAGCCTCGGCCCTCTCTCGCAATCGCTCGAGCGCACGGCCACCGCGGTGGCGGCGGCCGGCACCGCCTGGGCCGGGCTCGTCCAGCAGCTCGACAAGCCGCCGGCGGATCCGAGCGTGCCCTCGCGACCCTTCGACATCCGCGAGTGGCAGCAGACCGCCGCGCAGGTGACCTCGGCGGCGACCGAGCTGCGCGCGATGCTCGAATCGCTCCAGACGTTCGCGGAGTCGGACTCCGCCAGCGCTCCGTTCGCCCAGGTGTCGGCGCGCATCGACCGCGTCGAGCAGAGCTCGCGCGAGCTGGTGAACCTGGCGGCGCTGCGCGGGCTCCAGCTCATCCTGGTCTTCTTCGCGCTGCTCTTCGTCTACCGCCGCATCGAGGGCTGGCTCGCGCGGCGCAGCGTCGATACACTGCGCCCCCCTCTCCCGAGAGACCGCGCATGAAGCCCACGCGCCGACCCAGCCGCCCCGAGTTCTCCTCCGGACCCTGCGCCAAGCGGCCGGGTTGGAGCCTTGAGGCGCTCAAGGACGCCGCGCTCGGGCGCTCGCACCGCGCGAAGGTCGGCAAGGACCGTCTGAAGGCGGTGATCGACCGCAGCCGCGCGCTGCTGGGCCTGCCCGCGGACTTCAAGCTCGGGATCGTCCCCGCCTCCGACACCGGCGCGATCGAGATGGCGATGTGGTCGCTGCTCGGCCCGCGCGCGGTCGACGTGCTCGCCTGGGAGAGCTTCGGGCAGGGCTGGGTCACCGACGTGACGGAGCAGCTCGGCCTGAACGCGCGCGTGCTCGCCGCGAACTACGGAGAGCTGCCGGATCTCGCGACGGTCGAGTGGGACCGCGACGTCGTCTTCACCTGGAACGGCACCACCTCGGGGGTGCGGGTCCCGAACGGCGACTGGATCCCTCGGGATCGCGCGGGACTCACGCTCTGCGACGCCACCTCGGCGGTCTTCGCGATGGCGCTTCCCTGGGAGAAGCTCGACGTCGTCACCTGGTCTTGGCAGAAGGTGCTCGGCGGCGAAGCCGCGCACGGGATGCTCGCGCTCTCGCCGCGCGCGCTCGCGCGCCTCGAGAGCCACACGCCGCTGTGGCCGATGCCGAAGATCTTCCGGATGAAGGAGAACGGCAAGCTGCTGGCGGATCTGTTCGAGGGCTCGACGATCAACACGCCGAGCATGTTGTGCGTCGAGGACGCCCTCGACGGACTCGCCTGGGCCGAGCGCGAGGGCGGCGTTCCGGCCCTGATCCGGCGCTCGGAAGCGAACCTCGCTGCGATCGCGGCCTGGGTCGAGCGCACGCCCTGGGTCGACTTCCTGGCGCGCGATCCGCGCACCCGCTCCTGCACCTCGATCTGCCTCCAGATCGCCGACCCCTGGTTCCGCGCCCAGGACGACGCCGCGCGCGGCAAGACCATCAAGAGCCTGGTCGCGCTGCTCGAGAAGGAAGGCGTCGCGCTCGACGTCGCCAGCTACCGCGACGCGCCCCCCGGCCTGCGCATCTGGGGCGGCGCCACCGTCGAGCGCGAAGACGTCGAAGCGCTGCTCCCCTGGCTCGACTGGGCCTGGGCCGAGGTGCGCGGGCGCTAGCGGGGAAGCTTGGCCTCCTGGTCTTGCCTATCCCGGAATCTCCGCGTTGTTGATGAGTCCCCGTCGGCGCCAGCCGACGCTGAGTAGCCACGACCGCGGTGCTGCGACTGCCGGCGGATCGTGAAACGGAGACGTTCGCCTTCGCCAACCCGAGAACCACCGCCCCGACGACGCGGGGTCGATCCGGGTAGCCGCGGCGGGACGGTAGCCTCGCTTGGCCAGGTGGCGGCGCGCGTTGAGCAGCACGTAGGCGATCGCGTTCCGAACCTCGCGCGGCGCCCTACGCCGATGCGGATCGCGTCGCGTCGCTCCAGGCTTTCGCCCCGCTCCGGCCCGCGCGCCGCCCCACCGCGACGGCGACTCGAGATCGAGCTGGAGCTGTCGAGATCGCAATGCCATTTCCGCGAAGCTCGCACTTGAATGTGTCAGATACGGTCACGTGGGATCGTGTGATCGATCTTGAATTTCGCGATGTTCTTGATTCGGGTGGGTAGAGACCGGGAAGATATGTAACGGGGAAGACCGGAAGCATGAGAGACGCGCACTCGAAGGGGGCGGAATCGAATCGTCCTAGCCGCCCCCCTCGCCTGCGCTGCACGCCCGCGAAGAGTGAAGATGCGATCCGCCCTGGCTCCCGAGCCCGGGTCCAACCCTTCCCTCAAAACCCTCTTCACTTCCGCTCGAACGGCGTCCGAACGCCGATCTCGAGCTCCGCGCTAGCGCGCCATCCACTCCGCCGGCGTGTGCGCGACGCCGTTCTTCACGGTCCAGACCACGTTGCGCAGGGCGCGCAGGTCCTTCAGGGGATCGCCGCGCACGATCACGAGGTCGGCGCGCTTGCCGGGCTCGACGGTTCCGATCTCGGCCGAGAGGCCGAGCATGCGCGCGGGCGTGCGGGTGGCGGCGTCGAGCGCCTGGGCGGGCGAGAGGCCCGCGCCGCCGAGCAGCTCGATCTCGCGCAACGTCGTGACGCCGTGGAACAGGTAGGGGACGATCGCGCCGTTGCCGGAGTCGCTGCCGACCACGATCGGAACGCCGGCGCGGCTCTCGGCGGCGAGCGCACGGCGCGCGCTGGCGACGGCTTCCGCGATTGCCTTGTTGCTGAAGTTGTAGGCGGCGGCGGCGCGGCGCGCCGCGGGCGGGAGCCAGCCGGCCGCCGTGGCGACCCGGCTCTCGGCGTGGATGCGGCCCGAGCGCGGGTCGCGGGCGGTCGCGAGCTGTCGCGCAGGTACGGCGATCCTCGTGATCGGGTCCTGGAGGCGTTCCTGCTCGAACTCGATCCGCAGCGCATCCATCACGGAGAGGGTCGAGACCTGGAATGCGCCGCTCAGCTTCATCCGGTCGATGAACTTGCGCGAGAGCTTGACGTCGCGGTAGAGCAGCCCGTGCATGAGTGCGTGCGCGCCGAGATCGAGCGCCGCTTCGTAATCGGGCTCGGAGGAGGCGTGGACGTAGATCGGGAGCTTACGGAGCTTGGCCTCCTGGATGATCAAGCGCCGGATCTCCGGGCTGTGCATGCTGAGGCTCCCGAAGGGCGACCAGCCGCTCTCGAGCATCACCTTGACGCCGACGGCGCCGAGCGATTGCAGGGCGTCGAAGCGTGCGCGCACCTGCTCGGGCGTCGCGACGGCCGGGCCGTACCCGCCGTAGCCCTCGGGCGCCCAGAGGGGGGATCCGAGGAACAGCACGGTGGGCCCGGAGGCGTCCCCCGCGAGCGCCGCCTTCAGCTCGCGCGCGATCTCGGGCTCGATGCCGGCGTCGAGCACGGTGGTGATGCCGCAGGCGAGATAGGAACGGAGCTGCTCGAGGCGCTGCTCGCGGAGCGCCGCGGGCGCATCCTCCCGGATCGCCGAGCCCGGCACCACGGAGAGGTGTACGTGCGAATCGATCAGCCCCGGGAGCACGCTGGCGCCGGCGACGTCGAGCGTCAGCAGATTCGGCTCGTCCGCCACCTTTCCGATGGCCGCGATCCGCCCGTCTCGGATCAGGATCGAGACCTGCTCGTGGGGCGGCGCGCCGGTCGCGTCGAGCAGGCGCGCATTCCGGATCAGGAGATCCTGCGCATGCGCGGGCGAGGCCAGCAACAGCAGCGCGGCGAGCAGGCCGAGCGCGCTGCGGCTGCGAATCGGGCGCGCCATCGCGGCGTTCGTCAGCGGGAAATCGATGCGCAGACGGGGCTCGGATTCTTCTTGCAGAGGGTTTCGATGCGCGGCGCGAGGGCGTCCGCCTCGTCTCCGCGGCCCTGGTCGCGCATCGACTCGGCGAGGCCGGCGAGGCTGCGCTGGAGGATCGGGGTCGCGGCCGGCTGCGCCGGCTGCGCCTCGGCGATCAGCACGGCCCGCGCAAAGCGGGGCTCGGCCTCGGCCGGCTGGTCCTGGCGCAGCGCCAGCTCGCCCGCGTTGGCGAGGGCGGCGGCGTAATGGAGCGATTGCGTGGCGTTTCCGGCTTCCAGCAGCGCGATCGCCCGGCGCAGCGTCGGATCCGCTTCCGCGAAACGCCCGCGGTCGATCGAGATCGCCGCGAGCCCGTTGAGGGCGAGCCCCGTGCGCAGGCCCGGCGGCTGCTCCGCCTGCGCGATCTCGAGCGCCTGGCGCAGCTGTCGCTCGGCCTCCTCGTACTGGCCCGCGGCGTGCGCGGCGCTGCCCTTCTGGAAGGCGGTGTCCCAGGCGGCCGCCTTCTCGCGCGGGAATCCGTCCTGGCTGGCGGCGCACGCGAGCGCGGCAGCGGCGCAGAGGGCGAAGAGGGTGCTTCGGATGCTCATGGGTTCCAGATCTCCAGGCGCAGCTCAGGTCTTTCGCGCGACGAAGAAGAGCCGTCGGAACGGGAAGAAGATGCCGTGCGGTCCGCGCGGATGCAGCGGCGTGATGCGCGCGACCAGCGCGTCCAGCAACTCCTGCTGCTCGGCCGGCGCGAGCGCCGCGAGCAGCGGGCGCAGGGCCGTGCCCTTCATCCATTCCACGATTTCCGGGGCGCCCGCCATCCGGTGGTGATAGGTGGTCTCCCACAGCTCGATCTCGAGCCCGAGGCCGAGCAGGCGCTGCGCATAGAAATGGGGCGTCTCGATCGAGGGACGGCGCCCGGCGGCGCGCAGCCGCTCGCGCCAGGGCGCCTCCAGCACCAGCTCGTCGAGCACGCGGAAAGCGCCTTCGCCGCGGTTGTGCGGCACCTGCACCGCGAGCGCGCCCTCGGGCGCGAGGAAGCGGGTGAGCCTCTCCAGCAGCTCGCCATGCTCCGGCAGCCACTGGAGCGCCGCGTTCGAGACGATCCGATCGACCGGCGCCTCGGGCTCCCAGCGCGCGAGATCCGCGCGCACGAAGCGAAGCCGCGGCTGCGCGGGGCCCTCGGCGGCGCGCGCGAGCATCTCCTCGGAGTGATCGACTCCCCAGACGGTGGCCTGCGGCCAGCGCTCGAGCAGGCTGCGCGTGAGCTCGCCGGTGCCGCAGCCGAGATCCGCCGCGCTGCGCACGGGGCCGTCGGGAACCCGGCTGAGCAGATCGAAGAACGGGCGCGCGCGCTCGCCGCGGAAGCGTTCGTACTGCGCCGGATCCCAGCGGTGGCTCGCGGTCGCCGCGCTCTGCATGTTGCCGTCCCCGACCCTCCGGCGTCATCCGGCCTCCGGCGTCACTCGGCAAACGGAGCGAGCCGCACGACCAGGCGGGACAGAGCGTAGCGCCCCGCCGCGCTAGCCTGTCATGGCCTTCCGCCCGGGGGCGAGCGGGCCGCGTGCGGTGGTTCGAGGGACTCACATGTCGGAATCCGAGACGGCGCGCCCGGGGTGGCCCACGAGCCTGGCGGACTACATCGGCTGGCACGATCTGGGCGGTGCGGACGGCGTCTACCGCTCCAGCATGCAGATCCGTCCTGAACATCTGGCGCCGAACGGCTACCTACAGGCGTCGGTGGTGGTTGCGCTCGCCGACATCAGCTGCGCGAGCGGAAGCTTCGCGACGATTCCCGAAGGCGCGAACTTCACCACCATCGAGCTCAAGATCAACCTGCTCGGCACCGCCCTCGAGGGTGAAGTGCTCTCCGAGGCCAGGCTCCAGCACGGGGGGCGCACCACACAGGTCTGGGACGCCGTCGTCACCCACGCGAGCACGGGAAGGAAGCTGGCGCTCTTCCGCTGCACGCAGATGATCCTCTACGCGCGCGCGACGTGACGGGAACCAGCCGCGTTTTTTGGCCGCTGCTCGCCGCGCTCGCGCTCGCGCCCGCTGCCGGCGCACAGGATCCCGACGCTCCGGATGCGCTCCAGCGGGCGACGGAATCGCTCGACCGCTTCCAGTCCGTCGAGGTGGCCGAGAGCGAGGGCTACCGGAAGCCCTGGCGCAACGACGGCTTCATGATGGGCGAGCACTGGTTCAACTCCGAGCTGCTGCGCGGCCCGGTCTGCGATCCCGAGCGGCCGGCGTTCCTGCAATACCTGGTGATCGAAGGCCGGCGCACCCTGATCGGCGCCGGCTACGTGTGCGACGGCAGCAAGCCGCCCCCAGATTGGTTCGGTCCGGAGGCGGTCTGGCATCGCCACGGGCCGCAGCTGTGCCGCTTCCGCAGCGGCGTCTTCAGCGACGCGAGCTTCTACGCCGCGGCGCTCCCGAATCCCCTGAACGACGAGACCTGGGAGGACGTCTGCGAGAGCTGGTGGGCGGAGCCCGAGCGCCGCGAGGTGGCGATGCTGCACACCTGGAACTGGATCGCGCAGCCCGACGGCCCCTTCGCCCACGAGAATCGCGCGATCCCGTTCCTGCGGGCGGGCCTGCGCGTGCCGACCCGCGAACAGCTCGACGCGCCCTCCGGCCGCGCCGCGCTCTACACCTTGCAGCTCGCCCAGGGCGACGTCGGCCGGCGCTACGAGGCCGCCTTCCGGGTCGCGGACCTCGGCCGCTTCGACACCTGGGGCGCGCGCCGCGTGCTCCGGCGCGCCCAGCGGCGCGGCAGGGAGGCGATGGAGCGCATGCAATCCGCCGACAAGCTCGGCGACCGCAACCTCTGGGCCGCGGCCGCCCGCGACGGCGCTACTGCCCTCGCGGAGCTGCACGTCGAGATTGCCGAGCGTCTCGACCCGCAGGCGCGCGCGGTGGTGAGCCACTTCTTCGCTTCCCTGGTCGTGCACGACCACCATACGGACGACGAAACGGAATGATGCGCGAGCGCTACCGCAGGATCCCCGCCGGCGCCGGCCGGCAGAGCAGCTGCCCCGCGCCCGACGCCAGCAGCTGTCGCTGCTCCGACCAGACCCGCGAGCGGAAGCCGATCAGCCCGTCGCGCGCGATCTCCGCGGTCGTCTCGCAGAGCAGCCAGTCCGATTCCGGCGCGAGGGCGTGGAACTGGGCCGCGACGTCGAGGCTCGGGGCGATGAAGGCGGGTTGCTCGACATAGGCAGACCGGACTGCGGGCCAGGACATGGTGTCGAGCAGGATCAGCGAGCGGGCGGCATCGAGAAACGGATCCTGGAAGCGCGCCTCCGGCCGGAAGCGGTACCAGCAGCGCACGATCGGATCGGTGGGAACGCGGCTCTCCGGCGGCACCCAGTCGATCGGGCGGCGCTCGAGGTTCCCCCAGAAAGCGTGTGGCGGCTGCGCGCTGGGTTCGAGCAGCGACTCGATCGGAGGCAGCTCACCCGGCGAGGGAACCGGCGGCGCGCTGGACGTGTCGTGCGCGAGGCCGTCGAGCTTCCCCACCGTCCAGACGTTCGCGGTGAGCAGGCGCTTCCCGGCTTGCTCGATCGAGACGCTGAGCGCCTCGGCGGCGCGCCCGCGCCGCAGCGCCTCGACGCGCACGTCCGCCGGCTCGAAGGCGCCCGCTTCCAGGAACTGGCAGCTGAAGCTCGCGGGGCGCGCGAGGCGGCTCTCGAGCCCGGCCGCGCGCAGGGCGATGGCGGCGATGTAGCCGCCGTTCGGGCCCCAGATCTTCCAGTCGGACGACAGCTTCGCGGTGTAGCGCCCCTCGCCGCCCTCCAGCCGGGTATCCGCGCCGAGGTCACCCATCGCCGCGTCCGATCAGCCCGTTCTCGAGCAGGAATTCCCGCACCAGCAGCCAGGGGCGCTGGCAATCGTTGTGGCCGCAGGGCTCGAGCGCGAGGCGGGAACGGGGAGCGGCGGCGTGCAGCGCGGCGGCGTGCTGCGCGGGGATGATCTCGTCGCGCTCGCCGTGCACGATCAGCACGGGCCCCGGATAGCCGCGCAGCGCGTCGAGATTGTCGAACGGATCGCGCACCAAAAACCCCGGCAGCCCGAAGCCGCGCGCGAGCTGGCGCACGCTGGTGAAGGTCGACTCGAGCACCAGCGCCGCCAGCTTGCGCTCGCGCGCCAGCGCGCAGGCGGCGCCGCCTCCGAGCGAGCGGCCGTAGGCGACGATCCGCTCGGAGTCGATCTCGGTGCGCCCTGCCATCCGGTCGAAGGCGCTCGCCATGGTCGCGGCGATCGAGTTCTGGGAGGGCGAGCCCGTCGAGCGGCCGTAGCCCGGGTACTCGACCAGCAGGACGGCGGCGCCCCAGCGGCGCGGCGGCTCGAAGGCCTCCGCCCAGTCGTCGATCAGCTCGCCGTTGCCGTGGGCAAACACGATCAGCGGCGCGGGGCCCGGCGCCGCGAGCAGCGGGGGCAGCAGCCATGCCTCGGCGCGCGCCCCGTCCGTGTCGAGCCAGATCCGCTCGGCGCCGGGGATCCGCTCGAGCGCGCTGCCGGGCAGGACGGGCGGCGCGGGGAAGAGCACGGAGCGCTGCATGGCGCAGGCGAGGACGAAGTATCCGACTGTGAGCGAAAGCAGGACCGCGATCGTGATGGCCGAGAAGCGCAGCATGGCGGCTGCGCCTCAGTATGGCACTAGATGTCCGCGGGGGCCGCCGGAACCACCAGCGCGCTGCCGGCCCGTTTGGCCGCCTGCCCGAGCGTGGTCGCGAAGGCCCGCGAGGTGACGGCGTAGTAGCGCACGCCGGCGGGCGAGCGGGCGAAGCCGAGCAGCGCCGCGAGATCCGCGTCGGAGGCGCCCTGGTAGACCAGGGCGAAGGCGATGAAGCTCTGCTCGTGCAGCGACGCGGACAGCTTCTCGCGCTCGGACTCGAGCCCCTTGCGCATCTGCGCGACCGTCGCCTGCGAAGTGTCGGGCCCGTTGCTGGCAAAACCTTCTTGGATCCCCACCGCCGTCTCGATCAGGATGGTGGCGGCCACCTCGTCGGCCCGCGTGGCCTTGACCAGGGCGTGGAGCGTCTGGGCCCGCGCGGCGGCGAGGGGCGGGGCTCCGCGCCTGGCCGCCGCTTCGAGCCGGCTCAGGCCCTCGGGCGTCGACGCCTTCTTCTCGAGCGCCTCGAGCCGGCGCCCGGCCGGCGAGTCGACCCAGGCGAGCGCCGCGGCGATCTCGGCGCGAGAGATCGATTTCGCCAGCTCCGCGCGCAGCGCCGGCCGCAAACGGCTCGGCGCATAGGCGTCGGCGACGGCCTTGCGCATGCGGGCGAGGTCGCCCTCCCGCAGGCTCGGCTCGCGCTCGTGGACCTGGGTGATGCCGCGCTGCATGGCGCCTTCGAACTGGGCGAGCTGGTCGTCCAGCCCGGAGCGCTGGATCAGCGTGTCGAGCGCCGCCGGCGCGGGCCGCGGCTCGGCGCGCACGGCTCCGCCCAGGCAGAGAAGCAGCGTGACGAGCGCGAGGATCGAACGCGGCAACCAGCCCCTCCGCCGCCCGAAGACGGGCGCAACCGGTCGGATCGGAGGGACGCGGGGCGGAGTTGAGCCGGCTCAGCCGAGCCGCACGGAATACTCGAACCCGTCCGCGAGCGGAAGCGTCACGGATGCGAAGCCGTTGCGTCCGTTCTGCACGTGCTCGACGTAGGGGGCGAGCGCGCGGCGGAAGGTCTTGATGTTGTCGGCCAGCACCACCGCGCCGGGGCGCAGCTTGGGGGCGAGCATCTGGAGCATCGGCAGGTACATCTCCTTCCAACCGTCGAGGAGCAGCAGGTCGATCGGCCCTGCCACGTCGCGCAGCGTCTCGCGCGCGTCGCCAAGCCTGATTTCGGCGAAGTTTGCGAGCCCGGCCTCGGCGAGGTGCGCGGTGGCGGCCCGCTGCTTGGTAGGCTCCAGCTCCGAGCCGATCACCTGGCCGCTCTCGTCGCGCGCCGCCGCCGCGGCGTAGAGCGTGGAGATCCCGAAGGAGGTGCCGAACTCGACGATCCGCTGCGCGCCCAGGCTGCGCGCCACCAGATACAGGAAGCGGCCCTGGAGGCGGGAGATCGGGATGTAGACGTCCTTGAAGATGCGCGACTGCTCGGCCGGCGGCGGCGCCTCGCGCCCGAGCAGCATGCGGGTCATCATCGGGATGTTCCGGAGGAAGAACTTCACGTCCCCGCGCGCCGCCTTGTGCAGGCGGTCCAGCACTGCCTGGAGCCTCGGATCGTCGAGTGAGTTCATGCCCGCCTCCGGATCGGGGTGCAGACGCAGAGCTGATTGCCGTCGGGGTCGAGGATCCGCATGTCGCGGTTGCCCCAGGCCTGATCGCGCGGCGGCAGCGCGATTTCGACGCCGCGGCCCGCGAGCTCCCGGTGCCAGGCGTCGACGTCCGGGACGTAGAGGTGGACGAGCCCGCCGACCCCGCCGTCCGCGGCGTGCTCGGACAGATACAAGGACAGGCCGTCTCGCGTCACCTGCATGAACACGGGATCCCGGGCGTCGAAGCGGTTCTCCCAGTCGATCCGGAAGCCCAGGCCCTCGACGTAGAAGCGCCGGCTGCGCGCGTAATCGGTGATCCGGAGCGTCGGGAAGACCTGCTGCACGGGGATGGAGGCTACTGAACCTGCGGCCGCGAGTGGTAATCTGTGTCCCGCATGCTTCGCAAGACGCTCGCCGTCCTGGCCGGCATCCTCGGGCTGGCGCTCGTGATCGTGGCCACCCAGTACGTCGCCTCCGAAAGCGGCGAAGTCGTGGTCCTGCGCACCCGCGACGCGGCGGGCGCGTTTCACGAGACGCGGCTCTGGGTAGTCGACCACGACGGCTCGGCGTGGCTGCGCGCCGGCAATCCCAGCGGCGGCTGGTTCCCGCGCCTCTCGGCGGACCCCGGCGTCCTGCTGGTGCGCGGGAGCGAGACGCTCGCCTTCCAGGCGGTGCCGACGCCCGAAGCGCGCGACACCATCAACGATCTGATGCAAGCGAAGTACGGCTGGGCCGACAGCTACATCAGCTTCTTCTTCCCGCGCGCGAAGAAGATCCCGGTGCGGCTCGTGCCGGCTACTCCGAAGTCATAGGGTCGATCCGTACGGGAGGCCGGGGAAGTCATGTCGATCGGGCTGCTGGTTGCGACGCGCAAGGGCGCGTGGATCCTGAAGGCGGACGGCGCGCGGCGGCGCTGGGCGCTGACGGGGCCGATCTTCCTGGGGCACATCGTGCACCACATGGTGCAGGACCCGCGCGATCGGCGGACGCTGCTGATGGCGGCGCGCACGGGGCACCTCGGGCCGACGGTGTTCCGCTCGACGGATGCGGGCGCGAGCTGGAAGGAAGCAGCCCGGCCGCCCGCCTTCCCCAAGGCGACCGAGGGCGCCGGCCGCGTGGTCGATCACGTCTTCTGGCTCGAGCCGGGCCACGCGAGCGAGCCGGACGTCTGGTACGCGGGCACCTCGCCCGAGGGCCTGTTCCGCTCCGAGGACGGCGGCCAGAGCTGGGAAGTAGTTCCGGGCTTCGAGAAGCACCCGCTCGGCTTCGATTGGTCGATCGTGGATCCGAAGCAATCGACGCCGGACGGGACCATCCTGCACTCGATCTCGATCGACCCGCGCGACCCGCGTCACCTCTACATCGGGATCTCCGGCAACGAGGGCGGCGTCTTCGAGACGCAGGACAAGGGCCGCAGCTGGAAGGCGTTCAACGCCGGGACGATGGCACCCGCGCTCCCGGAGCCGTACCCCGAGTGGGGGCAGGATCCCCACTGCCTGCGCCTGCACCCGCTGGCGCCGGACGTCGTGTACCAGCAGAGCCACTGCGGGATCTACCGCATCCAGCGCCCGGCTTCGCGCTGGGAGCGGATCGGCGAGAACATGCCCAAGGAAGTGGGCGACATCGGCTTCGCGGTCGTCCTGCACCCGCGCGATCCGCGCACGCTGTGGGTGTTTCCGATGGACGGGACCGACGTGTGGCCGCGCACCAGCCCGGACGGGAAGCCGGCGGTCTACGTGTCGCGCGACGCCGGCCAGAGCTGGCAGCGCCAGGACCGCGGGCTGCCGGCCAGCCAGGCCTGGCTGTCGGTGCGGCGTCAGGCGATGACCACGGACGCGCACGATCCCGTCGGCGTCTACTTCGGGACCACCAACGGAGACGTCTGGGGGAGCACGGACGAGGGCGCGCAGTGGAGCGAGCTCGCTCGGCACCTGCCGCTGATCCACGCCGTCGAGGCCGCGGAGCTGGGATCGTGAAGGTCTGGATCCCGACGCCGCTGCTATCCTACACCGATCAGCGCAAGCAGGTCGAGGCGGAGGGCGCGACGCTCGCCGAGCTGCTGGTCGACCTCGACCGGCGCTTCCCGGGGATCCGCTTCCGCGTGATCGACGAGCAGGACGGCCTGCGCCCGCACATGCGGCTCTTCGTGAACCGCGCCGACGTGCGGCGGCTCGACGTGGTGCTGGGCGCGGGCGACGAGGTCCACATCTTCCAGGCTCTCTCGGGAGGCTAGCCGCGCGTGGACCGATCGCTCGCGCTCGAGCTCGCGATCGAGCCGGTTCGCGAGGGCGTGTTCCGGGCCCAGCTCGGCGGCTGGGAGGGACGCTCCTTCGGCGGCGCCACACTCGGCTGCGCGACGCTGGCGGCGGCGCAAGGGTGCGAGGACAGGGCGCTCACCTCCCTACACGCCTACTTCCTGCGGCGCGTACCGCCCGAGGTGCCGGTCGAGTTCCACGTCGAGAAGCTCTCCGAGGGCCGGCGCTTCGCGCATCGGCGCGTGCAGGTGCGCCACGACGGGCGCGTGCTGTGCGAGGTGTCGGCGAGCTTTGCCCGCGCGCAGGCGGGCCCCAGCTATCAGGCTGTGTCGCTGGATCCCGGCGTGCCGCCGCCCGACGCGCTGATGCCCGACGTCGAGCTGGCAAAATTACTTGGCTGGGAAGGCGACCCGCCGCCGGTCGAATGGCGCTGGATCGAATACCCGGAGCGCCCGCTGGCGCCCGGCGAAGCGCCGATCTGCCGCGGCTGGGCCCGGCCGCGCGTGCCGCTGCCGGACGATGCGAGGCTGCACGCGGCAGCGCTCGCGTACCTCAGCGACTGGGCCTCGCAGGGCGCCGTCCAGCGCCGCTTCCTGGGCGGCTTCACGTTCGAAGGCTTCGCGAGCCTCGACCACGCCGTCTGGCTGCACCAGCCGGCGCGCTGGGACGATTGGCTGCTGATCACGGCCCGCAGCGAGATCGCCAGCTCCGGCCGCGCGCTCACGCGCCGCGAGGTCTACACGCAGAAGGGTGTGCAGGTCGCCAGCATCAACCAGGAAGGGCTGATCCCCGCCGGCGGCTGACGAGCCCCGCCTCAGGCTCCCGCGATCTCGATCCCCTGGTTCTGCGGATCGTCGTAACGTTGGTGCAGGAAGGGCAGCAGCCATTCGGCGGGGACCCCGCGCAGCACCGTTCCGTTGCTCTGGGTGGTGCCTTCCTCGTACTCCATGCGAACGATCCGGCGCACGGGGAGATCGGCGACCGGGTCGAAGGGCGACTCGCGCAGCAGCAGCTCGCCCTCGACGCGGTGCACCTGTGAATGACGGTGCTGCCACTCGAGGCGCACCAGCAGCGGCTCGCCGTCGAGGCCCTTGCTCTTCTCGCAGGCCGGCAGCGCCTTCACGCAGTAGGCGTGCTCCACCAGCTCGCGCGGACCCAGCGCCTCGTGCAGCGTGCCGCGGCCCTCGAGATAGGCGATCCCCATCCGTGTCACCGCCGCGGACACCTGCCGGGCGTCCCGCTGGAACGCGATCTGCGCGATCTTCTTCGGCTCGCCGTAGGTCTCGCGGCCGCCGATCACGGCCTGCTCGCTGGTCATCGGCATCGTCAGCAGCCAGATGCCCGGGATGCCGTCGTAGACCGCCCGAACGCCGAACACGGCGGAGCCGATCTCGAGCGTGTACTCCGGCGTGATGTGCATCGCGACGTGCGAGAAGGTCGCGCAGACCTCCGGCCGCGCCGCGGGGGCGAGTGGCTTCGGAATCACCGCGGCGGCCAGCGCCGGGCTGGTCTCGTAGACCACGCGCAGCGAGCGCACCGTGCTCGAGAGGAACTCGGGATTGCGCTCGGCGTCTCTTTTCACCTGCTCGAGCGATTTCACCCAGCGAAGACGGGCCATGCTTCCTCCGGTTCGATCTAGGCTCGGAACGCAGACTTCTCGGGGCCGATGCGGGCCACCAGCGGCGCGAGCTTGCCCTCGTCGAAGCCGTAGACGCGCGCGGCGTTGCCGCCCAGCATTGCGGCGAGCTCCGGTTCCGGAACGCCTCGAAAGTTGGCCAGCATCTGCGGCCGCGTCTCCGGCCAGGTGCCCTCGGGATGCGGGTAATCCGAGCCCCACATGATGTTTCCGAGCCCGATGGCATGCCGCATCTCCACCTCGCGCCGCGGCATGCAGGAGGCGCCCAGGAAGATGTTCCGGCGGAAGTAATCGCTCGGCTGCATCGAGAGGTGGCTGCGGTAGTCGCCGAGCTTGGCGCTGAAGTGCGTCTCGGAGTAGCGCTGGTCCATCAGCGCCATCGCCTCGGGCGCCCAGACCGTGGTGGATTCCGTGATCGCGAGCTTGAGCCGCGGATGCCGCTCGAAGACGCCGCCCCAGATCAGGAACCAGATCGGGCGCACGGACCACCAGACGACCTCGGTGATGTAGATGCCCATCATGCCGAGGTGGTCGGCGTAGTCCTCCATCGGCGCCGCGCCCGAGTGCAGGTGCACGACCAGCTCGAGCTCCTCGCAGGCCGCCCAGATCGGCTCGTACTTGGGATGGTGATAGGCGTCGAGCTTGCCCCAGCGCGAGGGGATCAGGATGCCCCGCAGGCCGTTGCGTTTGGCCCAGCGGATCTCCTTCAGCGCTTCTTCGACGTCCCAGCAGATCGGCGCGATCGCGACGCCCGCGCGGCGTTCCGGCGCCATCTGGCAGAACTCCGCCAGCCAGCGGTTGTGGGCGCGCGCGCCGGCCCACTGCAGCTCCGCCACCACCGGCGGATCGGTCGGCAGCGAGATGCCGGCGCCGAAGGGCGGCATGTTCATCTCGGTGATGCCGTCGGGGAAGATCACCTCGGCCGCGATGCCGTCCTCGTCCATCACGCGCACGCGCTCGTCGTGATCCCAGGCGCCCGAGAGCGCGCGATCGCGTCCCTTGCGCCACTCCTCGTTGATGTCGGCGACCAGGAACTTTGCCGCCGCCTTGCGCGTCTCCTCGATCTGGATCGGGAGCGCGACGTCGAAGGTCTCGCGGTACTTCGGGTCGAGGTAGTCGCGGTAGCGCTCGGGCGGGAGCCCGGCGTGGCAATCCGAAGAGATCACGAGGTAGCGATCCATCGCAGGCTCCTTCAGCTGGGATCCGAATAGAACTGGCGGGCCCACTTGCGGAAATCCGCGAGCCCCGAATCCGCCTCGCAGAGCACGGGGTTCGCGCGGTGCACCTTGTTCTGCCAGATGCGCAGGTCCTGCTTCACGCCCTCGCCGAGGTCGACGATGAACTGCTCGCCCGCGACGTCGGCGAGGTTCTTCGTCACCGTGAACAGCCAGCGCGAATGAGTATGGCAGCGATCCACCGGCGAGGTGGACGAGTACATCAAGAGACCCGCGCCCGGGATTCCGCAGATGCGCACCGCCGTGAGACCGAGGCCCCAGGAATCCGTCTCGAGGGTGGTGTCGAAGACGCCGACCGGCGTTTCGCTCTGGCTGTAGCTCACCATGTGCATGCTGCGGCCGCCCTCGCCGAAGCGGATCTCGGCGGGGGGAACCTGGAGGTTCCCGTGCACGTAGCGGAAGTGCACCGGGTCGTTGTTGTTCTCGTGCATGTCCTGCATGTGCACGGGCACCTCGAGCAGCAGGCTGCGCGGCTCGGTCCAGTCAGGGTGAGCGAGCTCGGGGATCGCATTCACCTGCCAGTCCGGCGGCTTGCCCTCGGCGTGGTGCCAGACGAAGACGAGCTGGTTGCGCTCGGCCACCTCCCAGCCCCGCACCCGCGCGAGCGCCGGGATCTTCTTGCAGTACGGGATCTCGACGCAGCGGCCGGTCCCGTCGTACTGCCAGGCGTGGAACGGGCAGGCGAGGTTCTCGCCCACCACGCGGCCGCCTTCCCCGAGATGGGCGCCGAGGTGCGCGCAGTAGGCGCCCAGCACCTTCGCTTCGCCCGAGCGCGTGCGGAAGAGCACCAGGTCTTCGTCGAAGTAGCGGATCCGCTTCACCTCTCCCGCCACCAGATCGCGGCTGAAGGCCACCGCGAACCAGCCGTTCGGGATCGGAAGCTCGGTGTGGTGCCTTTCCCGCGTGCTCATCGTCGCCTCCGCACGGAGGGCGCCGCCATCGCGTCGCCCAGGAATCGCGCCGCCGCGAGCGCCTGACGCCGGAGCGCGTAGCCCTCCAGGTGGGCCCAGTTGAACATCAGCACGTAGAAGGCGCCCAGGATCATGTCGGTGAGCGTCTCCCGGGAATGGGCGCGCGTGACGTCGCCCGCCGCGATCCCGTCCGCGACCAGCGCGCCGAAGGCGTCGCGCAGCGCGCGCGCGTTGGCCGAGCCGCTGCGCTGCGTCTGGCTCACGTGGATGATCTCGGTGAGCAGCTCGCGGCGCATGGGCCCGGCCTCGAGCGCGCTCTCGGCGATGCAGGCGAAGAAGGCCGCGAGCCGCTCGGGCGTCCCGCCCGGCCGCTTGCGGGCTTCTTCGACGTCGACCAGCAGCTCCTCGAGGAAGCTCCCGGCCAGCGCGCGCAGCAGATCCTGCTTGGTCGCGAAGTGGTTGAAGAAGGTCTTCTGCGCGACGTCGGCGCGCTCGCAGATCTCCGAGACCTTGGTGGCCGCGATCCCGTGCTGATCGAAGAGCGCCTCGGCCGCCGAGAGCAGCCGCGCGCGCACCTCCAGCTTGCGCCGCTCGCGCCGGGTGGGTGCTTCGGGCTCGCGGATCCCGGGCAGGGAAGACTCGGCCCTTCGCATGCGGGCAGCCTACCAGGAGATTACAGTCGAGTGCAAGAATATATTGGAATGCAGATACGCCGTGGGGGCTCCCCCGCAGCGAACCCCATGAGGGAGGACGGGACGAGCGGCGTACACTCCTCCCATTCCAACGGGGATTCCCATGATCATCGGCGTGCCGCGAGAGACCAAGACCAACGAGAACCGGGTGGCGCTGGTGCCGGCGGGCTGCGAGGCGTTCGTCGGCGCGGGCCACCGCGTGCTGGTCGAGAAGGGCGCCGGGCTGGGCAGCGGCTTTCCCGACGACGCCTACGCCGCGGTCGGCGGCGAGCTGGTGCCCGCCGCCAGCGAGGTCTGGAAGGCGGCCGAGATGATCATGAAGGTCAAGGAGCCGATCGCGCCCGAGTGGCCGCTGATGCGCAAGGACCAGCTGATCTACACCTACTTCCACTTCGCCGCGGATCCGGAGCTGACGCGCGCGGTGCTCGCCTCGGGCGTGGTCGCGGTCGCCTACGAGACGGTCCAGCTGCCGGGCGGCGAGCTGCCGCTGCTCACGCCGATGTCCGAGGTGGCCGGGCGGATGGCGGTGCAGGAGGGCGCCAAGTACCTCGAAAAAGTCTTTGGCGGCAGCGGGATCCTGCTCGGCGGCGTGCCGGGCGTGGCGCCGGGCGAAGTGGTGATCATCGGGGGCGGCGTGGTCGGGATCAACGCCGCCAAGATCGCCGCGGGGCTCGGCGCGCACGTCGTGATCCTCGACGTATCGCTCGACCGATTGCGCTACCTGGCCGACGTGCTGCCCGCCAACGTCGACACCGCCTTCTCCAACCGGCACAACCTGCTGGATTGCATCAGCCGCGCGGATCTCGTGATCGGCGCGGTGCTGGTGCCGGGCGCCAAGGCCCCCCACCTGGTGCGGCGGATCGACCTCGCGCGCATGAAGCCGGGCTCGGTGATCGTCGACGTGGCTGTCGATCAGGGCGGCTGCGTGGAGACGATCAAGCCGACCACGCACGAGAATCCGACCTACGTGGTGGACGGCATCCTGCATTATGGAGTCGCCAACATGCCGGGCGCCGTGCCACGTACGAGTACGCTCGCGCTCACCAACGCCACGCTGCCCTACGGCATCAAGCTGGCTCGCCAGGGCTGGAAGGCGGCCTGCCGGGCCGACCGCGCGCTGCGCCTCGGCTTGAACGTGGTCGGCGGCAAGGTGGTGTACCCCGGTGTCGCCGAGGCGATGGGGCTGCCGCTGGTCGACGTGGAATCCGTGCTCTGAAGCGAGCCCTTCGCCGAGCCCATTCACGAAACCCCACGATCCCGACTCAAGCCATCCCGGCAGTTCTCCGATGGCAGGCTGTTTCGGGAGGGCTGCTCGTGGCCAACGCGAAGGGCATCAGTCTCGTCGACATGGTGAAGTACCTCCGCTCGCGGCGTGAGGAGGCGATTGCGCTGCTGCCCGAGAGACTTCGCCGCTATCTCGACGAGAAGATCAACATCGCCCTGTGGTATCCCGAGGAGGACATGATCGGGCTCGTGCGGGTGCTCGTGCAGCTCATGCCCGCCACTTCGGAGCCCGCGCTGCGCCTGATCGGACGCCTGAACGCGCGCCATCACGTCTCCGGCGCCTATGCGCATCTCTTCGCCGACGCCGACGTCCCGCGGCTCCCGCTGCGCGCGCGCTCGCTCTGGAAGGCGATGCACGACACCGGCGATCTCCACATGGTCGTCGGCGATGGCGAAGCCGAGGTCGAGATCTCCGGCTACGGCCATCCCAGCGCCGAGATGTGCGAGATGATCCAGCCCTATCTCGAAGAGCTGTTCTTCGCCGCCGGTGTGAAGAAAGTCCGCATCGTGAAGCGTGCGTGTTGCCGCGCGGGCGGCGCGGCCTGCCGCTACCAGGTGAGCTGGCCCCCCGAAGCCGACTCGATCTAGCTCCATCCGGGCAGCGATCTCAGGCGTTCGTGATCGACTTCCACTGCCTGAGCCGCTCTGCGATCAACTCCGATCGTTGCCGATCGTCGCGTCCGTCCATGATGCTCATGTCCTCCGGATCGGCGCGCCAGTAGACACCGGCTGTCCGTGCGTTCACTCTCGTGCGCGTATCCGCACGGGTCGTGAAGTACCCGGCTGCGCGATCGACGGACTCGAGCCGGATCTCCCCCGTCCCTTCGAGCTGCGGCGCGTTCGGATCCCGGGGCCGTTCTCCCTTCCAATAGTAGAAGACGCCCGCGGGCTCTCTCTTTTCCTTCGCCGCTTCGCTCCAGTATCTCGCCGACAGGCTGCCATCCTCTTGCCACGAGCGGCCGGCCACCTCCAGCGCGCCGTCGCGGTTTCGCGAGATCCGCAGGAGGCTCACGGCGGAAGGCTCCCGCGCGCTGCGCTCCGTCAGGGAGAACTGCCACCACAGGCCCTCGATGCGCGCGAGGTTTCCCTCGTTCTCGATCGCCTTCCGAAGCTTCTGGCAGATGACTTCCATCTCGGCGGGAGTCGCTTCGCCGTAGCGTACGCAGGTGAGGCCGAGAAGGTCGCTCGGAAGTTTCGTGCCGCTCGCATGCAGGATGAAGGTTCGGCGCATCCCGAGGACTCCACCGAAGAGACCGGCTTCGAAGACGACGTTGTCTCTCGGAGAAGCCTGTCCGGATTCCGTCGAAGGCGATGCGGGCGGGCTGGCGCTCGTCCAGTCGTCCCGAGCGAACGCAAACGCGGCGAAGTCGACTTCCTGCGTGAGCTCGAGCAGGCGGCTCAGCGTGGTGGTTCCCGGATGGAAGGACGTCGTCCAGGGCTCCACGCGCGCGACGTCGTCGAGGCCGCGCGTCAATTCCTCGATCAGCTTTTCCTGTCTTCCCGACGAGCCCAGGAAGATGCGAGGCTTGTCCATCCGTGCCTCCCGACCGCTCACGCCCCGGATGTCGGATTCGCTAGCGCCCCTCCGCCGCGCGCTGGCGCTGGTTCACGAACCAGTAGACGAGCGCGAAGCTGATCAGCAGCGTGGTGCCGAGCGCGGCGCCGAAGGGCCAGTTGCGGGCGTTGCCCTTGAACTGGTTCTCGATGATGTTGCCGATCATGTCGACGCGGCCGCCGCCCAGGATGTCGTTCACGGCGTAGATGCCGAGCGACGGCACGAAGACGAGCAGCACGCCTGCCGCGATCCCGGGCGTCGTGAGCGGCACGATCACGCGCGAGAACGCCCGCATCGGGCCCGCGCCGAGATCGAGCGCCGCCTCGATCAGTGCGCCGTCGAGCTTCTCGACGCTCGAGTAGATCGGCAGGATCATGAACGGCAGGAAGGTGTAGACGAGCCCCAGCACCACCGCGCCGGGCGTGTAGAGCATCTCGAGCGGTTCGGCGATCAGCTGGAGCTGGATCAACAGCGAGTTGAGCAGGCCCTCGCTCTTGAGGATCGTCACCCAGGCGTAGGTGCGAATCAGGAAGCTGGTCCAGAAGGGCACCATCACGGCCATCAGCAGCAGGTTGCGCCAGCGCGGGTCGGCGCGGCCGATCAGGTAGGCCACCGGATATCCCGCGGCTAGACACAGAATGGTGGTGATCCCAGCGTAGAGGATCGAGCGGATCACGATCTGGAGATAGACGGGATCGAGCACGGAGGCGTAATTCTCGAGCGTGAAGCCGAGGATCACGCCCCCGAGCGTGCCGCGGTGCGCGAAGCTGTAGACGAGCATGATGATCGCCGGCGCGATCACGAACGCGACGGCCCACAGGATCACCGGAGACAGCAGCAGCCAGCCGGCCCTGCCGGGCTGGCGCTGCCGCTCGGTGACCGCCGCGCTGAAGCCTGTCGCTTCCTGCCGCATGCTTCCCCCGGCTCAGGAGCCGCTCTTCGCCTTCAGGTCCGTGAACAGCTTGTCGACGTCGGCCGCCAGCGGTCCGATGTCCCGGAAGGTCGCGAGCTTGGGATTGCCCGGCGGATAGCTCGCGGGGTTCTCCTGCTCCGCCTTGCTGAGCAGCTTGCGCGCCTCGAGGTTCGGATTCGTGTACGGGAACTCCTCGGAGATCACCCTGCTGACGTCGGGCCGGAGGATGTAGTCGATGAAGGCGAGCGCCGCGTCGACGTGCTCGGCCCCCTTCGGGATCACGAGGTTGTCGATGAACATGTGCGCGCCTTCCTTCGGGAGCGCGTAGGCGAACTTCCCGGGCTGCTCCTTGATCAGGATCGCCGCCTCGCCCGACCACGCGATGCCGAGATCGACGTCGCCGTTGAGCAGCGCGGTCTTGGGGCTGTCCGAATCGTAGACCTTGACCAGCGGCAGCCACTTCGCCAGCACCGGCCGCACCTTCTCGAGGTTCTCCTTGGTGACGCCATCCGGACCGATGCCCAGCGTCGCGAGGCCCCAGGTCACGATCTCGAGCGCGTCGTCGAGGATCACGATCCGGCCCTTGTACTTGTCCTGGAAGACGTCGGCGTAGCCGGTGACGGGCTCCTTGACCTTCTCGGTGTTGACGATGATCCCGACGGTGCCCTGCATGTAGGGCACGCTGTAGGTGAGATCCGGATCGTGGGGCTGCTTCCAGTACTCGGGCCCGATGTTCTTCAGGTTGGGGATCTTCGACTTGTCGAGGGGCAGCAGCAGGTTCTCCTTCACCAGCGCCTCGACCACGTACTCGGAGGGCTGGATCAGGTCGTAGCTGGAGGCGCCCGACATCAGCTTGGCGAGCATCTCCTCGTTCGAGCCGTAGGTCTCGTAGTTGACCTGGATGCCGGTCTCCTTGCTGAAGCCCTCCAGCACCGATTGCGGCACGTACTCCGACCACGCGAAGAGGTTGAGCTCGCCGGTCGTGAGCTCCGGAGCCGGCGCCTCGGCGGCGGCCGGCTCCGGGGTCTCGGCGGGGGGGGCCGGCGGCGGCGCCGACGAATCCGAGCACGCGAGCAGTGCCAGCGCTGCGCCGAGCGCGCCGAGCGAGTGGGTGGCCAGACGGGACATGGGCTCTCCTTCTCCGTTCGGGGGTTTCAGGGATTCCGGCGCCGGAGCGCCTCGGTGACGAACACCGCGAACACGGTGACCAGGATGAAGACCGTCGAGATCGCGTTCAGCGACGGGTCGAGGCCCTTCTTCACGCGCCCGAAGATCTCGAGCGGCAGCGTCCGCGTGCTGGCGCTGGCCGTGAAGTAGGTGACGATCAGCTCGTCGAGCGAGAGCGTGAACGACATCAAGGCGCCCGAGACGATCGCGGGCATCAGATAGGGGACGAGCACCTTGGTAAAGGCCTGCGCGGGGGTCGCGCCCAGATCGAGCGCCGCCTCTTCCAGCGCGGGATCGAGACCGGCGAGCCGCGCCTGCACGGAAGCCATCACGAACGGAAAGCAGAAGGTGACGTGGGAGATGATGATCGTGGTGTAGCCGAGCTGGAGGCCGATGGTGACGAAGAGGATCAGCAGGCTCACGCCGAGGATGACTTCGGGCACGATCATCGGCAGGAAGACGAAGGTCTCCAGCAGGCCGCTCGCCCGGTAGCGGTAGCGGTAGAGCAGCCAGCCGCCGACGGTGCCGAGCACCACCGAGAGAACGGTCGTCACGGAGGCGACGATCAGGCTGTTCTGGAGCGTGCGCACGAGCACCGCGTCCCGCCAGAGCGCCGCGTACCAATCGAACGTGAACCCGGTCCAGACGATGTTCAGCTTCGACTGGTTGAACGAGAACAGGATCATGATCGCGATCGGCAGATAGAAGAACAGGAAGACGAAGCCCGTCCAGGCCGCGAGCAGGCGGCCGACGGCCTTCACCGCCGAACCCGGCTAGCCGTAGATCGCGGCCGCGGCGTCGAACGTGCCAAGGTGCACCTCCACGACCTTCGAGAGCTCCGGCGTGTAGCCGCCCGCGAGCACCCAGGCGATCGGCAGGCCCTCTCGCTTCGCCCACGCGAAGACCACGCGGTCCCGCTCGCGCAGATCGGCGTGGTCGAGATCGAGCGGGGAATAGGGGTCCTCGCGAAAGGGGTCGGCGCCCGCCTGATAGAGGAGCAGATCCGGGCGTCCATAAGCAAGGATTTCCGACATGCCGCGCTCGAGCGCTTCCAGCAGCGTCCGGCGGCCGCTGCCATTGGCCAGCGCGATCGAGACGTGGTTCCGGCCGTCGCGGTGTCGCACCGTCTCGACGTCCCGATAGGCCGTGTTCTGCCCGTAGTCGTTGCCGTAGATCGAGCAGTTGAAGAGCCAGGGCCGGGATCCGCACAGCGAAGCCGTGCCGTTGCCGTAGTGCAGATCCAGATCCAGCACGGCCACCCTCTCGAGCCGTCCGGTCTGGCGCAGGGCTTCGCCCGCGACGACCAGACCGTTGAAGGTGCAGAAGCCCTCGCCGTGGTCCGCGTGCGAATGATGAAAGCCGCTCGCGATCGCGGCGGCGACGCCGTCGTCGAGCGCGCGGCCGGCCGCCGCGAGCGCTCCGCCGTTGGTCAGCAGCACCGACGGCCAGAGCACCGGCGACCACGGGAACTTCTGCGACTCCGCGAGCGCGCGCGGCTCGCCGGTGCGCACGGCGTCGATGTAGGCGGGGGTGTGGACGAGGGCGAGATCCGCGGCCGACACGGGGGCGGGCGCTTCCACCCGGAAGCCGGCCCGGCCCGCGAGCCCGTCCGCCACCATCTGGAACTTCCGCATCGGCATCACGTGGTTGCCGATCGGCGCCGCGAAGCCCGGGTGATGGAAGGCCGCGATCACGCGGTCGGTGGTAGCAAGCGAAAGGTCGCATGGCGAGCCGTCCAGTCTTTTGCGGCGGCCCGCAGGGGATCCAGGGAGGCGGCCGGAACGTGCACGGCGTAGACCGCGTAGATCGCCTCGACGACGGCCGCCAGCTCGGCCGCGGGCATCGCGCTCTCGGACTCGCGCCCGACACGGCGGAGCACCAGCCCGAGCGGGACCGGGCGCGGCGTGGCGCCGGCCAGCGCCTCGCTGCTGCGGAAGTCCGGCTGCGCGTAGGGAGCGGCGGCGGGATCCACCTTCCGGAAGCCGGCTCGCTCGTACGACCGCAGGCGCGGCATCCGCTCGGGCTCGGCGGGATCCGGCGCCTCCATCTCGGCGACCAGCACGACGGCCGCGTCCGGCGCACGCCCGGCGGCGGCGGCGCAGCGTCGCGCGGTCTGGAGCGGCAGCGCGCGGAGCCAGGCGGCGAGGCCGTGGCCGCGGTGCGCGGGCACGACGAAGGCGTGCGAGAGGTGCACGACCAGCGGGCCGGCCTCGGGCCGGCCGCGCGCGTCCAGGCGCACCACGGCGGTGTGGTCGCGCAGCGCCGCGATCGCGCCGCCGCGCCGCAGCACGAGCAGCTCGTAGGCGAGCGCTGCGCGCCCGATCGGCCGCGCGGGATCCCAGGTGAGACGAGCCTCGATCACCGCGCGCGTCTCCATCTCGCCGCGCGGGCCGAACTCGGCGAAGAGGCGCTGGTAGGCCGCTTCGAAATCCGGGTCGGCGCTGTCCCGGATGCGGTGCACGCGCAGGTCGGCTGCGTCCGCGGCGCGGTCGCCGGGGGCGAGGTCGTCGGAGCGAAGCGGCACCTCCACCCGGGCGTGCTACCTCCGCGCACGAGGCCGCGCAAGCCCCGTGTGGCGCCGGGCGGGCGGCCGTGCTTGAGTGGATGGGATGGCCCCCACGTTCGATCTGCCCTCCTTGCGGCGTCTCGATCAGGCCCATCACCTGCATCCCTTCACGGACCACCGCGCGATGCACCGCGAGGGCACGCACATCGTGCGCTCGGCCAAGGGCTGCACGCTGACCTTCGAGGACGGCCGCGAGGTGCTCGACGGGCTCGCCGGCCTCTGGTGCGTGAACGTCGGCTACGGAAGGGAGGAGATCGCCGAGGCGGTGGCCGAGCAGATGCGGAGGGTCGCCTTCTATCCCTCCTTCTTCAACACCACCACCGAGGCGACGATCCGGCTTGCCGCCCGCGTCGCCGGCCTCGCGCCGGCGCGGCTGAATCACGCTCTCTTCAGCAACTCGGGCTCGGAGGCCAACGAGACGGCGCTCAAGGTGATCCGCGGCTTCTGGAAGCTGCGCGGGCGGCGCGAGAAGACCAAGATCCTCTCGCGCAGCTTCGCCTACCACGGCGTCACGCTCGCGACCACCAGCCTGACGGGCCTGCCGAGCTGCACGGATCCCTTCGATCTGCCGCTGCCCGGATTCGTCCAGGTGCCGGGCCCCAACGCCTACGGCAGCGGAAAGAGCCTCGCGGACTACGCACACTGGTGTCTCGAGGAGACGGAGCGCGCGATCGCCCGCGAGGGCGCGGGGACGATCGCGGCGTTCTTCGCGGAGCCCGTGCAGGGGGCCGGCGGCGTGATCGTGCCGCCCGACGGCCATCTGCGGGAGCTGCGCGAGCTCTGCCGCCGCCACGAGATCCTGTTCGTCGCCGACGAGGTGATCACCGGCTTCGGGAGGCTCGGGGCCTGGTTCGCCTCGGGGCTCTGGAATCTCGACCCGGATCTGATGACGATGGCCAAGGGCATCACCAGCGGCTACCTGCCGCTCGGCGCCACCCTGGTGAGCGACGAGATCGCCGAGGCGACCCTGGCGGGCGGCTATCTGGCGCACGGCTTCACTTACACCGGCCACCCTACGGCCTGCGCGGCCGCGCTCGCCAACCTCGACATCATCGAGCGCGACCGCCTGCTCGAGCGGGTGCAGGGCGACGTCGGCCCGCGCTTCCAGGCTGCGCTGCGCAAGCTCGCCGGCCACCCGGCGGTGGCCGAGGCGCGGGGCTTCGGGCTGATCGGCGCCCTCGAGCTGAAGCGTCCGCCGCGCGGCCCGTTCGCCGAGGCCGCCCCGAACGCGCTCGGGCTCGCGGCCCACAACCTGGCCCGCGAGGAGGGCGTGATCGTGCGCGGGATCCGCGATCTGGTCGCGATGTCCCCGCCGCTGGTGGTGACCCACGACGAGCTCGACCGCATGTTCGCCGCGCTCACGCGCGCGCTCGACCGGCTCCAGGCGCGCGGCTGATCGCGAATGCAAGCCAACCGGTCCCCTGAGGTCGCCCGCACCACGCTCCAGATCCTCGCCCTCGGCGTGCTGATCGCGAGCAGCTTCTGGATCGTGCGGCCCTTCCTGGTGGCGCTCACCTGGGCCGGCATGATCGCCGTCGCCACCTGGCCGCTGCTGCGGATGGCCCAGGCGAGGCTGGGAGGCAAGCGCTCGTTCGCCGTCGCGTTGATGACCGTCGCGTTGCTGCTGATCCTGGTGGTGCCGCTCTACCTCGGCATCGAGACCATCGTGGAGAACGCCAACCGGATCGCGAACTGGTCGAAATCGGTCGCGACGCTCAGCATCCCGCAGCCGCCGGCCTGGGTCGACGCGCTGCCGCTGGTCGGCGCCAGGCTGGCGGGCTTCTGGCGCGAGACCGCGGCCGCCGATCCGGAGCAGCTGTTCGCGCGGTTCGCGCCCTATGCGCGCGCGCTCGCCGTCTGGTTCGTGGGCCAGGTGGGCGGCATCGGGCTGCTGCTCTTGCAGTTCCTGCTCACCGTGGCGATCACCGCGATCCTCTACGCGAACGGCGAGGCCGCCGCCCGCGGCGCGGACCTCTTCGCCCGGCGCCTCGCGGGGCCGCAGGGCGTGAACGCGGTGCATCTCGCCGGACAGGCGATTCGCGGCGTCGCGCTCGGCGTCGTCGTCACCGCCATCGCCCAGTCGACGGCTTCCGGCATCGGGCTGCTGGTGGCGGGCGTGCCGTTCGCGTCGATCCTGACCGCGCTGATCTTCGTGCTCTGCATCGCGCAGATCGGGCCCGGGCTCGTGCTGCTCCCCACCGCGATCTGGGTCTTCTCGACGCAGGGCGCCGTGTGGGGTGCCGGCTTCCTCGTCTGGGCGATCGTCTGCAGCACCTTCGACAATTTCCTGCGCCCGATGCTGATCAAGCAGGGCGCCGACCTGCCGCTGCTGCTGATCTTCGCGGGGGTGATCGGCGGGCTGATCGCCTTCGGCGTGATCGGGCTCTTCATCGGGCCGGTGATGCTGGCGGTGACGTACACGCTGCTGGTCGACTGGGTCGCCCAGGGATCTCCCGAAGACGCCTGAGCGCGCGCTTGCGGGTCTCCCCGTACGCGCTCGGTCCGATCACCTCCTCTTTCTCGGCGAGCGCCCCGTGAGGCGCGTGTAGGCCTGATAGCCGAGCCAGCGCAGCGGCTCGGGCGGCAGCGGGAGCAGCCGCTTCTGGTAGAAGGGCAGGTCGCGCCAGGCCTCGTGGTTTCCCTCGTGGAGGTCCGAGAGGACGCGCCCCGCGAGCAGCGCCAGCGCCACGCCGTGCCCGCTGTAGCCGAGGGCGTGGTAGACGTTGCGGCTGGCGCCGGAGACGCCCATCGAGCAGACACGGTCGAGTGTGATGGCGAGCGTCCCCGCCCAGCGGTGCGCGACGGGGGTCTCGGCGAGCGCCGGGAAGTAGCGCGAGAGGGCGGCCCGCAGGAAGCGTTCCGCGCGGTCGCCTTCCCGCGCGTCGGCGACCGGCGCACCGCCGAATCGGTACTCGTAGGCCGGATTTCCCCCGCCGCCGAACAGGAGCCGGCTCCCCGGCGTGCGGCAGGCGTAGGCGATCCGGTCGAGGTCGTCGGTGAATCCGTCCCAGTCGCCCCAACCGATCCGGGCCCAGTCCGTCTCGGGAAGCGGCGCGGTCGCGAGCACGTGCGAGTGCAGCGGCAGGATCCCGCGCCGGAAGAAGCCGAGCGCGGGCGTCCAGGCGTTGGTGGCGAGCACCAGGGAGCGCGCGCGAACCTCGCCCTCCGGCGTCTCGAGCACGATCTCGGCCCCCGTGCGGATCCGCCGCACGGGCGTGTGCTCGTGGACCACGACGCCGCTCCCGATCAGCGCCGGGCGCAGCGCCTGGAGCAGCGCGAAGCCGTTCAGCCGCCCCGCCAGCGGATCCAGGATCGCGCCATGCGCGCCCTGCACGCCGAGCGCTCGCGCGGGGAGGAACTCCGCGGGAATTCCGGCCGCGCGCAGCGCTTCGGCGCGCCGCTGCGCCGCCTCGGCCCGACTCTCGTGGGTGTAGATCTCGAGGGATCCCTGCCGGCGGAAGGTCCCGGGCGGCGCGTAGCGCGTCGCCAGCTCCTCGGCGAGGTCGATCCCGGCGCGGGTCGCGGCGTGGATCCGAAGCGCCGCCTCGGGCGTCTCCGGCGTGACCCCGTTGATCCAGTTGAGCACCTGCCCGCCGTTGCGCCCGCTGGCGCCATGGCCGAGCTGGCGGGCCTCGAGCAGCACGATGCCGAGATCCGGCGAGCGCCGGCGCAGGTGCCACGCCGTCGAGACGCCCGTGAGGCCGCCGCCCACGATGGCGACCTCGGCGACGATCGTGCGCCCGAGCGGCGGCGCGGGACGGGGCGCTTCGCTCTCCGCGACCCAGACCGACCGGTTCTCGTCGACTCCTCTGGTCACCTACCCCTCCGAGCGCCTACCCTGGGAAACGACTCCGCCCTTCGATCCCTGCGGGGAATTCGCATGAGCCTCGGTGTCCGCGTCCGACTCTGCCTCAAGGACCTCTACGGCCAGGACGTGGTCGAGATGATCGAGCGCGAGACCCGGAAGTACGAGGTCGAGGCGATCGAGCATCCTGCCCACCCCGACTTCAAGGCCGCTTTCGACGTCCTCTGGCGCGGCTTCGGGGCCGCCGGGGAGATGGAGTCGGAGACGGTCATCCGGAACATGCTGCTTGCCGACCCGACCGTGCCACTCTCCTCCGGGACTTACGCCCGCTACTTCCTGCTCGTCGCCCGTGACCGTGAGACGGGCGCCATCCGAGGCGTGCGCGACGGCCGCGTGCTGGTGAACCCGGCCCACGATGCCAACCTCTGCCTCGTCTACCTGTCCCATATCTTCATGCTGCCGGAAGCGCGCGGCACGGTGCTCACGTATTGGCTGCGCATCGCGCCACTCGAGCTGGCGGTCGAATACCTGTTCCAGCTCCAGCACCGCGGCCTCGTCAAACTACCGCTTCCCGACCAGCCGGCGAA
>DATBRV010000066.1:0-7872 GCA_036560145.1 Myxococcota bacterium | reverse complement strand
GCTCTCGGACCGCCACCTCGAGGCCACCGGCATCACCACCCTCGACGTCGCCAAGC
The DNA here is from genome assembly GCA_036560145.1 of Myxococcota bacterium. Classification (GTDB taxonomy): domain Bacteria; phylum Myxococcota_A; class UBA9160; order UBA9160; family SMWR01; genus DATBRV01. The sequence goes on along the minus strand of DATBRV010000066.1, from coordinate 7,816 downwards.
GGCTGATCGACTACGGCTACCACCCTCCCACGGTCTACTTCCCGTTGATCGTCCACGGCGCCCTGATGATCGAGCCCACCGAGAGCGAGAGCCTGGAAGGACTCGACCGCTTCGTCGACGCGCTGCTCGCGATCGCCGAAGAGGCGCGCGAGGACCCCGAGCTCGTGCGCACGGCTCCGCACCACACGCGCCGCTCCCGCCTCGACGAGACGCGAGCCGCCCGCCAGCCCGTGCTCCGATGGCAAGCGGACGCCGCCAGCTAGCCGCCCGGCTGCTGGCCTGCCTGATCGTGCTGGCGGGCTGCGTCCAGGACGACGGCCGCCGCTTCAACCCGATCCGCGATCTGACCGAGATCAGCGATGACGACGAGCGGCAGCTCGGCATGGACTTCGATCGCGAGCTCCAGAAGCACGTGCGCGTGATCTACGACCCGGTGGTGGCCGGCTACCTCAACGATCTGGGCCAGAAGATCGTGGCCACCATCGAGCCGCAGCCCTTCATCTACCGCTTCCGCGTGATCGACGACCCCTCGCTCAACGCCTTCGCGGTGCCCGGCGGCTACATCTACTTCCACAGCGGCGCCCTGCTCGCGGCGGGCAGCGAGGACGAGCTCGCCGGGGTGATGGGCCACGAGATCGCGCACGTGAAGGCCCGCCACTACGCCCGCATGCAGAAGGCCTCGCAGCTGCCGGACATCCTGGCCGGGATCGCGGGCATGGCGGCCGCGGTGGCGACGCGCGAGCCGGGCATCCTGGTGGCGACCCAGGCCGCCAACGTCGCCATGAAGCTCCACTTCAGCCGCGAGTACGAGAGCGAGGCGGACGAGCTGGGCACCATCTTCATGACGCGCTCGGGATACGAGCCCGGCGCGATCACGCGCTTCTTCGAGCGGATCCTCGCGGAGCAGCGCAGCACGCCCGACCGCATCCCCCCCTACCTGTTCACGCATCCGGAGGTGGAAGCCCGGATCGCCGCGGTCAGCGCGCAGGCCGAGAAGCTGCACCCTGCCAGCGCCGAGCACGCGCCCAGCGATGATGCGGCGCTGCACGAGGCCCAGGCGCGTCTCGGGCTGCTGGTCGCCGCCCGGCGTTCCAGCCTCCCCGGCCCGCCGTCGCCCGATCCGGGCCTGAGCGATGCTCTGCTCGCCGAGGCCGAACGCCTCGCCGCCGCCGGTCAGCCGGACGCCGCGCTGCTCCAGCTGGCGCGCGCCGAGGCCGAACAGCCCGACGATCCCCGCGTGCCCTTCCGCGTGGGCGAGCTGCTCGCCGCGCAGGGACGCCATGCCGACGCGATCGAAGCCTATCGCCGCACGGTCCGCCTCGACCCGACGCGCGCGCTGGTGTTCTTCCGACTGGGCCTCGCCTATCGCGAGATCGGCGAGCGACACCGCGCGGTCTATGCCTTCGAGCAGGCCAGCCTGCGCGCTGGGGACGGCAACGTGCTACAGCGCCGCGCGGATTGGGAGGTCGAGAAGCTGACCTTCACCATCATCCCGGAGTCGGGCGTCTCGGCGGGCGACGCGCTGGCCTCGGACGCTCGGCCGGTGCCGCAGCCGGAGGTGACGATCGCCGCCGGCGCGCCGCAGATCGGCTGGTGGGCGCGGCTCGGCACCCGCTTCGTTCCCATCGGCGACCAGATCCGCGTGCGCTGGCTCGCGCCGGACGGGCGCGTGGTGCAGGACGAGAAGGCCGAGCGTCCTCGCCGGCCCTACGTAGCCTCGCTACTCGAGTTCGACGCCCCGGGCGCGGGCCCCGCCGGCACCTGGACGGTCGAAGCGCGCATCGACGAGGACGTGATCGCCAGCCAGCGCTTCGAGGTGCGCTAGCAAGCGCGCGAAGCGCGCGCGCAGTGAGCCGAAAGGCGAGCGAAGTTCACTCAGGCCGGCAGCCGCCCGCGCGCGATCTCCGCCCAGGCGCCGCTCGGCGCCAGCTGGAGGTAGCGGCGCCAGCATCCGAGCGCCTTGCGCGGCAGGCCCAGCCGCTCGTAGAGCAGCGCCAGCGAGACGTGCGTGTCCGGGAGCATGGGTGCCAGCGCCAGCGCGCGGCGGTAGTGGCGCAGGGCCGCCGCGTCCTGGCCTTCCTCCTCGAGCAGCGTCGCCAGGTTCAGGTGCGCCTCGAGATGGCCGGGCACGAGCGCGAGCGCGCGCTCGTAGCTGGCGCGCGCGAGCGAGCGTCGGTTCTGGTTGAAGTAGACCGAGCCGAGGTTGCAGTGGGTGTCGGCGCAGGCCGGATCCAGCACGAGCGCGCGCTCGTAGGCGGCGATCGCGGCGGCGTAGGTGGAGCGCTCCGAATCGAGCTGGCAGCCCCGCTCGAACCACTCGGCCGCCAGCCGGCGCGCGAAATCGCGCCAGGCGGGTGCGATCGGCGCGCTGACCGCCTGCGGCGCGATCGAAGGCGGCGGGAAATCGAGAAGGGTCTGCCCGTCCGGCTCGACCCATACACCTTGATGGTGCACCGCCACCTTCGCCGCGGCGTGCGGCCAGTGGCGCAGCGCGGAGAGCGGCAGCTCGAGCTCGGGGATCCGGCTGCTTACCGCTTGCATGCTGTGGCGGATCCGGCGCAGCGGCACCCCGCGGTCGATCAGCTCCACAACGGTGCGTATGGAGACCAGATCCCGGAAGCCGAAGTCGCGCGCGCCGCGCGCGGGCTCGAGCAGCTGGGTGCGCTTCCAATAGCGCAGCCGCGCCGGCGATACGCGGCAGATGCGAGCCACCTCGGGCAGCGTGAATGCGCTCACCGGAGGCCAGCTTACCTCGCCGGGCCGCGCGCGCCCGGATTTTTCGCGCGAGGGTCGCCACGCCGCGGGAATGCAGCCTGCAAACCGCTGGCGTAGACTCGAAGCCGGAAGCGTCTGCCTCGCTGGTGCGGGCCTCGGACTTCAAATCCGGTGAGGGGCGTGGCGACACGCTCCTGGCGGGTTCGATTCCCGTCCGCTTCCGCCAGCGGGGCAAGGAACGCAGATCGAGCCAGGAGGCGAAAACGTGACGCAGCGGCTGATTCTACTCACGCACTTCAAGGAACTCTCGAAGGATGAAGCGGTGCGCGAGGCGATCGAGAAGCGTTGCCGCCACCTGGCCACCGAGTTCGACGAGATCGTCCGGATCGAAGTCACCCTCGCGGCTGACGGCGCGGGCTTCACCGCGCACGGCCACGTGACGGGCAAGCACATCGACGTGGCGACGCACGCCACGGCGAATCAGATGCTGCCGGCGGCCGAGAAGCTGCTCGTGAAGGTCGAGGGCCAACTCCGCCGCGTCCACGACAAGCGGGTCTTCGCGAAGCGCCGCGAGGCCCAGCGCAAATCCCCGAAGCGGAAGACGAGCTAGCCCTTTGCTCGTTGTCGGAAGGCGGCCAGCAGCTCCGCCTCCTTCTGCTTCGCATCCGCCAGGTGCTCGTCCTTCACCAGGTCGAAGCCGCGGATCTGCTCGGGGATGCTCGCGATCGCGACGGCGAGCTCGTGCGTCTCCGGCGAGAGCCCCGCGCAGAGCTCCCCGAGCGTGCGCTCGTACTCGCGGATCAGCTCGCGCTCGCGGCGCCGGTGCGCGGTCCAGCCGAAGGGATCGAGCGGCGTCCCGCGCAGGAATTTCAGCTTCGCGAGCAGGCCGAGCCCCCGGAACACCCAAGGCCCCAGCGTCCATTTGCGGGCGCGCCCGGTATCCGGGTCGCGCGGGTTCGCGATCTGGGGCGCGAGGTGCAGCTCGACGCGGTCCCAGCTCTCGAACTCCCGCTCCAGCTGGCGGCGGAACGAGCCGTCGGTCCAGAGCCGCGCGACCTCGTACTCGTCCTTGTAGGCGAGCAGCTTGAAGTAGTACCGCGCGACCGCTTCGGCCAGGCCGGCGCGCCCGGGCGCGCGCTCGCGCTCGCAGGCCGCCGCCCGCAGGGCCAGCCCGGCGTAGCGCCGCGCGTAGGCCGCGTTCTGGTAGTCGGTCAGGAACTCCACGCGCCGGGCCACGATCGCCTCGAGCGTGCTGGCGGGCGCCGCCTCGGCCGGGCGCAGCGCGGGGAGCGCGGCGCGGCGGGCGGCGGCGAAATCGTGGGCGGCGAGCCTTCCCCAGGCGAGCGCGCGCAGGTTGGTCTCGGCGGCGCGTCCGTTCAGCTCGATCGCCCGCTGTAGCGCGCCGAGGCCCACCGGCAGGCGTCCGAGCTGGAGCGCGTAGCCGAGCAGGAAGAGGTTCGCAGCGATCGCGTCGCCGAACAGGGCGGTCGCGAGCTCGGTCGCCGGCAGCATCCGGCAGCCGTCCTCGCCGGCGCTGCGGCGGATCACGTCCTCCATGGCGCCGGCCGAGAGGTCGAGGTCGGGATGCGAGGCAAACTCTGCGGTGGGCGCGACGTGGTCGTTCACGATCGCGAGACTGCGCCCCTTGGCGAGCTTCGAGAGCACCTCGGCCCCGGCGGTGACGACGATGTCGCAGCCCAGCACCAGGTCGGCGGCGCCGGCGCCGATCCGGGTCGCGAAGAGCGCCCCGGGATCGTTCGCGATCCGCACGTGGCTGGTGACCGGACCGTTCTTCTGGGCGAGGCCGGTGACGTCGAGCACCGAGCAGCCCTTCCCTTCCAGGTGCGCGGCCATGCCCAGCAGCGCCCCCAACGTCACCACCCCGGAACCACCGATCCCCACCACCAGCACGTTCACCGGCCGCGAGGCATCCGCCGCAAGCGGCGCCGGCAGCGAAGCCAGCAGCGCGTCCGCATCACCGGCGCCCGGTGTCAGACCCGCCTTGCGCAGGCGTGCGCCGCGCAGCGTGACGAAGCTCGGGCAGTAGCCCTTGAGGCAGGAGAAGTCCTTGTTGCAGGAGGATTGGTTGATGCGCCGCTTGCGGCCGAGCTCGGACTCGACGGGCTCGATCGAAATACAATTCGACTGCACGCCGCAATCGCCGCAGCCCTCGCAAACCAGCTCGTTGATCACCACGCGCCGGTCGGGGTCCGGGAAGCTGCCCCGCTTGCGCAGGCGGCGCGCCTCGGCCGCGCAGGTCTGGTCGTAGACCAGCGCCGAGACGCCCTTCCATTCGCGCAGCTCGCGCTGGACGCGGTCGAGATCGTCGCGGTGATGGAAGCTGACGCCGGGCGGGAAGCGCGCGTCGCTCGGGTACTTCTTCGGGTCCTCGCTCACCACGGCGATCCGGCGCACGCCTTCCGCGTCCAGCTGGCGAGCGATCTCGGGCACCGTGATCTCGCCCTGGAGCGGCTCGCCCTCGATCGGCTGGCCTCCCGTCATGGCGACCGCGCCGTTGACCAGCAGCTTGTAGGTGATGGGGACCCCGGCGGCGACCGCGGCGCGGATCGCGAGCAGGCCCGAGTGGAAGTAGGTGCCGTCGCCGATGTTCTGGAAAACGTGCGCGGTCTCGGTGAAGGGCGCCGCCCCGATCCAGTTGGCGCCCTCGCCTCCCATCTGCGTGACGGCGAGCGTGCGGCGCTCGGGGAGCCAGACCGCCATGCCGTGACAGCCGATCCCGCCGAGCGCGAGGCTGTCCTCGGGAACCACCGTCGAGGTGTTGTGGGGGCAGCCGGAGCAGAAGCTCGGCAGCCTCGCGAGCGCGCCCGCGGCCGGCGGCGCCGCGAAGGCGTAGCTGCGCCCGGCCAGCGCCGTCGCCAGCTCGGGAACCCGGCGCTCGAGCCAGCTGCGCAGCGCCAGCTCGACGGCCTGCGGGTTGAGCTCCCCCTCGGAGGGCACCAGCGCAGCGCCCCGCTCGTCGGTCTTCCCGGAGAGCCGCGGCCGGGAAGGCGAGTTGTAGAGCAGCCGCGCCAGCTGCTCCTCGATCAGCGGCCGCTTCTCCTCGACGACCAGCACGTCCTCGAGCCCTTCCGCGAAGTGGCGCATGCCCACCGGCTCGAGCGGCCAGCTCATGGCGACCTTGTAGATCGAGAGCCCGATTTCGTTGGCCCGCTCCTCGTCGATCCCGAGCTCCGCGAGCGCCTGGAGCAGATCGAGGTGGGCCTTGCCGGTGGTGACGATCCCGAGCCGGCGCCGGGAGCTGGGGAAGACCAGCCGGTCAAGTCTGTTGGCGCGCACGAAGGCCTGCACCGCCGGCAGCCGCTGCTGGTAGAGGCGCTTCTCCACCGCGAGCGGGAAGTTCTGCCAGCCGATGTGGAGGCCCTCGGGCCGCTCGAAGTCGTCCGGCAGCGCGATCCGAACGCGCTCCGGATCGATCGCGACCGAGCGGGCGCTGTCGACCGTGTCGGTCAGACACTTCATCGCGATCCAGCTCCCCGAGTAGCGCGAGAGCGCGAAGCCCTGGAGCCCGAAATCGAGGTACTCCTGCACGTCGGAGGGATTCAGGACCGGAATCCCGCAGTGGATCAGCGCGGGCTCGCTCTGGTGCGCGATCGAAGAAGACTTCGCGCCCGGATCGTCGCCGGCGAGCACCAGCACGCCGCCCTTGGCGGAGGCCCCGGCGTAGTTGCCGTGCTTGAGCGCGTCGCAGGAGCGATCGACCCCGGGGCCCTTCCCGTACCAGATCGCGAAGACGCCGTCGTAGCGCGGCCCCTCGAACAGGCCCGCCTGCTGGGATCCCCAGACCGCCGTGGCCGCCAGGTCCTCGTTCACGCCCGGAGAGAACCGGACGTGGTGGGACTCGAGCTCCTGCTTGGCCTGCCAGAGCGCCAGGTCGTAGGTGCCGAGGGGCGAGCCGCGATAGCCGGAGATGAAGCCCGCCGTCGAGAGGCCGGCCGCCAGATCGCGGCGGCGCTGCATCAGCGGGAGGCGCACCAACGCCTGAACGCCCGTCAGGTAGACGCGCCCGCGCTCCCGCGCGTAGCGGTGCTCGAGCCGGTATTCTGCGTCGAACGGGGCCGCTGCCGCCACGCGTCTCCTCGCCCCGCCCCCGGGCATGGGAGGCGAAGGACAAAAATTATAACGTGTTCCAGTCGGGCCCCCCGACGCGTCGCTCCCAGCGGAGGATTTGAGGCATGCAGCTCGGCGTCACGATCTTCGCCACCGATCGCTCGATGAGCCCGGTCGAGGTGGCGCGGGAGGCCGAGGCGCGCGGCTTCCACAGCCTCTTCGTGCCCGAGCACACCCACATCCCGGTCAGCCGCCGCACGCCGCCGCCCACCGGCGACGTGGTGCTGGCCGAGGAGTACCTGCGCACGCTCGACCCCTACGTCTCGCTGGCGGCCGCCGCCTCCGTGACCCGCACGCTGCGCCTCGGCACCGGCATCGCGCTGGTCGCCCAGCACGATCCGATCGTGCTCGCCAAGGCGCTCGCCACCCTCGACCACCTCTCGGCGGGGCGGCTGGTGCTCGGCATCGGGTACGGCTGGAACGAGGACGAGATGGAGAGCCACGGCGTCGATCCACGCCGCCGGCGCGCCATCGTGCGCGAAAAAATGCTTGCGATGCAGGCGCTCTGGAGCAAGGAGGTCGCGGAGTTCGACGGCGAGTTCGTGCGCTTCGCGCCGAGCTGGCAGTGGCCGAAGCCGGTGCAAAAGCCGCGCCCGCCAATCCTTGTGGGCGGCGCCGCCGGGCCGATCCTGTTCGCGCAGATCGCCGAGTACGCGGACGGCTGGATCCCGATCGGCGGCGCCGGGCTGCAGCGCATGCTGCCGGAGCTGCGCCGCGCCTTCGAAGCCCGCGGCCGCGATCCGAGCCAGCTCCAGGTGGTGCCGATGGGCGTGCTCCCGGACCGCGCCAAGCTCGAGTTCTACCAGAAGCTCGGGGTGACGGAAGCGGTGCTGCGCCTGCCCTCCGCGCCGCGCGACGTGGTGATGCCGCTGCTCGACGACTACGCGCGCTACGTCGGCAGTTGAAGCGGGGCGCAAGGAGCGCCACGATCCCGCCTTCGCCGCCGCCACGAGGCCCCCCATTGGACCTGCGC
>DATBRV010000065.1:0-60942 GCA_036560145.1 Myxococcota bacterium | reverse complement strand
GAGTTCAATCCGTTTCAGCGGATTCCGGATCGATTCTTCATGTCGCCGGAGCAGGTCGTCGAGGAATCGCTGCGGGCGCTGGAGAGGGGACGGATCATCGTGATCCCAGGTCTGCGCAACCGCGTGTTCGTCCGAGTCCTGACGATTCCCCTGCTCGGACGGCTCGTCAGCTCGTCGCTGAACCGGATCGCTGCGAAACGGCCCTGGTAGCGTCACCGGGATCCGCATCCCGAGGGTCGATGCCCAACTTCGTCGCGAAACGCCTGCGCCTCCTCAACGCCGTCGGAGGTCGTGTCCTGGCGAGGCGGGCGCTCGTCCCGGAAGAGCTCATTCGGGAGGTCGTCGAGCGCGTCGGTCTCGAAGACTTCGGCGGCGCGGAATTCCGGGAGCCTCTTCGCCACCTCGTCGAGGCTCTCGAGAAGGAGGCCCGCCTGAGCCCGATCGGCCGCCACATCATTCGCTCTCGCATCGCGGAGGCGCTGGAGAACCGCCTCCGAGTGCAGTCGGATCGACTCGCTCACCCGGAGATCGGCGGGGAGGAGATCGCTCGACCTGTCTTCATCATCGGCCCTCCCCGCAGCGGCACCACCATCCTGTTCCACACGCTGGCTCAGGACCCAGCCAATCTCACGCTCTCGCAATGGAAGCTCGACTTCCCCTCGCCGCCCCCTGAGGCGAACCCGCGGCCTCGCGACGCCCGCGTGCGACGAACGCGGCAGCGTGCGGCCCTGCTCTACGGACTCCTGCCGGAGCTCCGTCCGGTCTATACCGTCGCGGCCACGCTTCCGAACGAATGCGCGGTCGTGACCGCGCACGAGTTCTCGAGCGTTCTCTATTCGATCACGTATGACGTACCCAGTTACGACGCGTGGCTCCTCCGAAGCGACCCGGAGGCGGCCTATCGACTCCACCGCCGCTTCCTTCAGCAGCTCCAATGGCGGGTCCCCGAGCCCCGCTGGGTCCTGAAATCGCCCGGTCACCTGCTTGCCCTCGACGCGCTGTTCGCCAGCTATCCCGACGCGCGCGTGATCCAGACGCATCGGAATCCCGTCGAGGTGCTTCCCTCGCTCGCCAGCCTCACGACGATCCTGCGAGCGCTCTCCAGCGAACACGTCGATCCGGCGCGCGTGGGTCCACAGGTGTCCGACTTCTGGTATCAGGCGCTCGCCCGTGCCCACGAGTTCAGGACGAGCCATCCGGAGCTTGCCGATCGGTTCGTCGACCTGGGCTTCGCCGAGATTTCCGGCGATCTGATCGGCTCGCTGCACCGACTCTACGAGCGCCTCGGATGGACCCTCCCATCCGAGGCGGAACACCGCATGCGCCGCTTCCTCGAGGAGCGCGGGGGCGGAATGCGCAAACCCCGAGGGGAGGACCCGCTTCGCTTCGGCATCGACGCCAAGCGTGAGGCGGCCCGCTTCGCGTGGTACCTGGAAGCCCACGGTCTGGCCGTGGGCTAGCGATGACAGAGATCGCGGAGCGCACTTGCGTAGTGACCGGGGCGAGTTCGGGCATCGGGCTCGCCCTCTCGCACGCGCTTGCCCGTCGGGGAACGCGGGTCGCCATGGTGTGTCGGGATGGGCCGCTCGGGGAGCGGGTTCGCGGCGACGTGATCGACGCGTCCGGAAACCCGTTCGTCGACCTCTGGATCGCGGATCTCTCTTTCCAACGATCCGTGCACGAGCTCGCCCAGCGCTTGCGGCGCCGCTATCCGAGGATCGACGTCCTGGTGAACAACGCGGGCGCGATCTACTCGGTCCGACGCCTTTCCAGAGACGGGATCGAGATGCACTTCGCCACCAACTACCTGGCGCCGTTCCTCCTCTCCAACCTGTTGCGGGACGCCCTCGAGAGCTCCGACGACGGTCGCATCCTCAACGTGACCTCGGCGCTTTACGCGTTCGGCAGGATCCGCCTCGACGATCTGGGCTTCGAGCGCCGTTGGTATTACGCCCCACGCGCGTACGCCCAGTCGAAACGGGCGCTGACCCTCTTCACGTTCGAGCTGTCTCGGCGGCTCCGGGGAACCGGGGTATCCGCGAACTGTGTCGACCCGGGACTCGTCCGGACGCGAATCGGCGAGAAGTCGGTCGCGGGAATGCAACGACTCGCCTGGCGGTTGCTCAAGCCATTCGGAAGGAGCGCCGATCGAGCCGCACAGCCGATCGTCCGTCTCGCGCTTTCCGACGACGTGAAGGGCATTTCCGGGCGATGTTTCCGGAGCGGTCGGGCCGACGAGATTCCCGGCGCGACGAAGCATGCGGAGATGGCGCATCGACTATGGGACGCGAGTAGGATTCTCGTCCGAAACATTTCGGTGACCTCTGTACTCGATTCCGATTCCATCGCTGTCGACGACACGCTCCGGTGATCCCGCAAGGGGCCTTGCGGGCGGGCTGCCGACGGCATTTCCGCCAAGACGTGCACTCCGCTCTTTCCAAGCCAAACATGTCGTGGCATGATGCATTCGTGCGTACCCACCAATCGGCGTCGGCCCGCCCCCGATCGAGTTGCTCCCTCCTCCAGCGCTCCTCCTGACCACACAGGGTCGGCGCCCTCGTGGGCGCACGCAGTCTCGGCGACACAATGCAGCCGGCGACGTCGATCATCGCCGCGCGCCAAGACGGCTTCGGTGAAAGAAGCCGAGGGAAGGACGCCATGAACAACACGACTCGTTCCATCGTCGCTTCGACCAGCATGATCGGAATTCTCGCGTTCCTGCCGGCACAAAGCAGTCGAGCACAGGAGGACCCGAACCCGAGAATCTGGAGCCATTCCTATTGGCAGGAGATGGCTCAGCTCGGGCTCGTGCCCTTCAACACCGCAGCTCCCGATCCCGCTCCAATCTTCATGGGACCGGAGCTCGCGATTCCCTTCGACTCGCCCGATGTCCCCATCACGACGGCGGGCAACACCACCCAGTCGGAGAACTCGATCTTCATTCACCCGATGAACTCCAACATGCTGCTGAACTCCAACAACTCTTCCGATTGGCCCGTCTCGCAGATCTTTGGGGCGAGTCACTTCGAGTCGTTCACTCGCGGACAGACGTGGCAGGGCAGCGTTCAGGGCACCGGAGGAACGAACCGCGGCGATCCCGCGACGGCGATCAACTGGAACGGGCGCCTGATTGTCGGATTCATCGCCGCGAACAGCGGGCAGGCGATCGCCTATTCGGACAATGATGGAGCGAGCTACACGACAGTGCAGGTCGCCCCGAATCCGGGCCAGCTCGCCGACAAGAACCACCTCTGGGTCGACAACAGCGCCGCGAGCCCGTTCGAATTCAATCTCTACGACGCTTGGACTGACTTCGGTGGCGTGAACAACAACCGGATCGTGGTCTCGCGCTCGACGAACAACGGGCTCACGTGGTCACCCCGCGTGAACATCAGTGCAGCAGTGGCGTCTGGGAGCCACGATCAGGGCGTCAACCTGCAGACGGCGCCGAACGGCAACGTCTATGCGGTCTGGGCCGTGTACGACGCGTTCCCGGCGCCGGAAGTCGCGCTGGGTTTCGCGCGCTCCCTGGATGGCGGAGCCAACTGGCAGCCCGCGCAGCGAATCATCACGAACATCCGGGGTATCCGGAGCCAGGCCCCGGGCGGGGGACTCGGCGGAAGCAAGACGATGCGGACGGCCAGCTTTCCGAGCATGACCGTTGATCCGCAGGGCGTCATCTACGTGGTGTGGGCGAACTACGGGGTTCCGGGGGTCAATACCGGCGATGCCGAGATCTACATGATCCGGTCCACCAATGCGGGCGTGAGCTGGAGCGCTCCGATTCGCGTGAACCAGGATGCAATCGGCAACGGCCGCGACCAGTGGTTCCCGTGGATCGCCGCCGATCCCGAGACGGGCGATCTCCTGTGTGCGTTCTACGACTCGCGAAACTTCGCTGCGAACAACATGGCAGAGACGTTCGTCGCCGTGTCGCGGAATGGCGGTACGACCTGGCAGGATTTCCGGGTCAGCGATGCCGCCTGGCCCGCCGACGGCATCGTCGGATTCGGTGGAAACTACGCCGGCGACTACATCGGAATCGACGTCCAGGACCGCGAGGTGTATCCGGTCTGGTCGGACAACCGGTCGGGAAACATGCTCGCGTACGTGTCCCCCCTCCAGCTCCGGGGCCCCGATGGCCTCGGCGTGGTGCGCGTTTCCGGGGCGAATCTCTCGTGGCTGTTCGACGGCGACCGTGACGGGACGCAGGACGACCAGCTCAACTTCGGCGCCTCGAGCGACACACCGGTCGCCGGCAGGTGGTCGGGAAGCGCAGAGGATGGCATCGGGGCCCTCGCGCCGATCAACGGCGGATGCGGGATCTTCGTCCACGAGTGGAGGCTCGACGACACCCGCGACGGCGCAGTGGACGAGACCGTGATCTACGGCCTCTCGACCGACACACCGGTGGTCGGCGACTGGGACGACGACGGAGACGACGACATCGCGCTCTTCCGGGACAACGCAGGCGTCGGGGCGTGGTCGCTCGACTTCAACCGCGACGGCACAGTGGATCAGAACGTCAACTTCGGAGCCGGAACCGATATTCCCGTGGCCGGCGACTGGAACGGAGACGGCCAAACTGGAATCGGCGCGGTCGGCCCGGTGGACGCCGGCTGCGGGATCTTCCTCCACCAATGGAAGCTGGACAACAACCGCGACGGCGTGGTGGACGAGACCGTGAACTTCGGCCTCTCGGCCGACGTACCGGTGGTCGGTGACTGGGACGGCAGCGGTGACGACGACATCGGGGCGTTCGGGAGCGCGACCGGACCCACGCAGTGGAAGCTCGACCACGACCGCAACGGCCAGGCCGAAGAGCTCGTAGCCTTCGGCGACGCGGCTACGGACTCGCCCGTGGTGGGAAGCTGGTAGGGCGCCGAAACCGCTCCCGGGCGCGGTCGGCGTAGCCGGGCAGTAGAACCACGGAATCCTCTCCTCGCCCGAGGCGGGGAGAGGATCTCCGAGGGTTCCGAGGAATATCCCATGCTCCCGAGACTCTTCGGAATCACGCTCTATCGACCCACGCTGCTGGTGGCGATCCTGGCCGGGCTCGCGCTGCACGCGTTCCTCCTGCGCCGGGAGCGCCTTCCGGTGATGCGCGTGTTCCTGTTCGTGATGGCCCTGCTTCCCTGCGCCCTGATTGGCGCGAAGCTCTACAGCATGCTGATGATCGGTCGCGTCCAGCCGCTGCGGGTGGAGCTTCTCGGGGGACTTCGCTACCCGGGAGCGCTCCTCGGCCTCCTGCTCGGAGCGGTGGCATTGCGCCGGCTGCTGCCGACGGGGCTGAGCGTCGCTCGCTGGGGCGACCTGTTCACCCCCGCCTTCGCGCTGGAGATCGCCATCGGAAGGCTCGCCTGCGTCTTCACCGGCTGCTGCTTCGGCTCGGTCTCGAGCCTGCCTTGGGCCATGCAGTTCTCGAAGCCCTCGTTGGCCTGGTACCTGCACATGGACGGCCGCTTGATCCCTCCGGATGCGCTGGTCAGCCTGCCGGTGCATCCGCTGCCGGTCTACTTCATGCTCATCGAGCTCGCTCTGGTCGCCTTCACGCTCTGGTTCCTGCGCCGGAAGTCCTACGACGGGCAGGTGGTGCTCATCTTCCTGGCCGTCCACGGGCTCATCAAGTTCCCGCTCGAGTACCTGCGCTACCCCTACGAGTGGCTGCACCAGCCGGTGCCGCTCGTCCTGGGACTCGCAGCGTCCGCCGTACTCGTCGCGCAGTGGCTGCGACGAAGGGGGAGCAACGCCTACGCTCACGCATAGGAGCCCGCGCAGGCGTCGGCCGAGCCTTCTCGAGCGCGCGCCCATCCGGGAACTTCGGGCTAGTTCGGAACCTGGTAGTACACGGTCAGCTTCGGCCGATTTGCGGAGTTGCTCGCTTCGGCGGAGTAGAAGCCCAATCGATCAGGAGTCGTGTTTCCGATCTTGGGATCTGTGAAAAATAGACGGAACTGCGTGAGCCCCGTCTTGATGTCCAGGCGAATCACGTCGTCGCTCGAATTCGTGAGATCCGTGAACGGTGCGCCGTAGCTGGCGCCGCGGGGCAGCGTCAGCGTCGCGTTCACGATCTCGGCGTCATTGGGCAGCGACGACGTGTCGATCGAGACGATCCCCACCAGCCTTCGATATCCGAAATAGATGTCCCCTACTTGGATCGCATCACTGCCCGACAGCGAGGACTGCGTCGACTCGCCGGCCGTGTGTCCGGCGTTTCCGAGGATGAAGCCGTCGTGCGAGCCCTCGCCATCGTCTCCGGCGGTGAAGATCGCATCCGTGACCTCACCCTCGATCTCCGTATCTTCTCCGTAGAGTGCGACGTAAGTGGGAGTGATGCCGTCTATCCAAGCGGTCGCCATCTGTCGCCGAAGGTGAAGGCATTACTCGACCATCTCCAGCAGATGACGCCCGCGCCGTGGGCGACAGACCCCGCTCCCGTTGTCGGTGCGCGCCGTCGAGCACCGCCGCTGCGGCCGCCTACGCGGTAGCCGCGAGCGGCTGGGGCGGCGAAGCTTCGCTCGGCTTCGCTGCGACCGCCTTCTTGAGCGGCTGCACCGCCTTGGCATCCATCGCAGCTTCCACTTCCGAGCCGATCACGATTCGGCCGCTCACCTTCGCCCCTTCCTCGATCACGATCCCCGGCGTCGTGAGATCGCCCTTCACGATCGCCGTCCGCTCCAGCGTGATCTTGCGGCGGGCGGTGATGTCGCCCTCGACTACGCCCGCGATCTGCACCTCGTCGGCTGCGATGCTCGCGAAGACCCGCGCACCCTCGCCGACCAGAACGCTCCGCTCGCACTCCACCTCGCCCTTGACGTACCCGTCGATCCGCAGCGTCTGCTTGCAGCGCAGCTTGCCCTCGAGCTCCGACGAGGCATCCACACTCGTCGAAGGCGACACCGTACGCGGTCCCCCCTGCACCGACCCCAGCACCGCCCTCGGCATCCCCTCCACGGCCTCGACCCCTCGCTCCCCCCTCGCCATGAAATCCTTGAGCGCCATCGCCGAACCCTCCTTCTCGCTGACTGGCCCCGTGAGATCGGGTCGCGCACCCCCCGCGGCACGCACCCTCGAGGTCCTTGTCGGTGAGTCGCGCCGGCTCCACGTGACACCGGTCACGCCCCTGGCAGCGGCGCTGGAGACGCGCCGCTCAGGAATGGGGGAGATGTGGGGGAATGGCGGCGCCCACTGACCTAGACTAGGGACGGCGGCGCGCACCGGGCGGCGGGGATGTCGACGAGCGGGGAGTCACGCGGATGCTCTGGCGGCTCCCCGGCACCCTCACGATCGTCTTGCTGGTAGCGATCGCCAGCCCGACTCGAAGTGCGGAAATCGATAGCCTGACGGACCGTGCGGCCATCCTTGCCGACTCGTCGGACGCGCTCGAGCGCCGTTTCGACGAAGCCCTCGAGGCGGGCGTTCTGGCTGCGAACCAGGCGTCGGCGGGCTGCGACGAAGGCGCGCTGTACCGCGAGCTGCGTCGCGCGCTCGCCACCCCCTTCATCGGGCACGTGATCGCCGAATCGCTCAACCAGGACGAGACGCTGGATCGCCGCCGCGTCCGGAGGCTGGACTCGATCTACCGCGATCTCGACCTCCTCGACAACGTGAGCGTCCACTGGAAGGACCTGAGCGCCGTGGTCCGCGTGGGCGACGTGCTGATCGGCGTCGACAAGCTCGGACACTTCTTCGTGGAGGGGTGGAGATACTTCGAGATCGCCCACCTCGATGGGGAGGGTGTGGCGGCCGCGATGGATTGGGGCGAGCGCAGCGAGAGAACGTACTTCGGGCTCTACACGACGGGCGTGCATTCCTACGCAGACCTGGCCGCGAACTTCGAGGGAATGCGATTCTGGCAGCACGTCCTCGGACGGGCGGACGACCCGCTGGACACGGGCTGGCGCTCCAGGCGGCCCTACGTGACCTGCCGGCGCCGGTTCTGGTTGGCTGGAGAGCGGCGCTGGCGCGTGTCTCGAAAGCTCGATCTGGCCGACTACGTGACACCAGTCTGGGACGAGGCGGTGAACTGCTGCGGCTACCGGAACCAACAGATCGAGGCGCTGGTGCGCGCGCGAATCGCCGAGCTCTCCGCGGCTGCCAACGCGGATTACACCTGTCCGCTGGATCCGGATGGATGTGCGCGTGCGCGGCAGCGATTCGGGGAGTGGGCTCCCCGACTGCTGCATCCCACCTGCCTGGCGGCGCCGCCGCCCGCGCGTCCGTGGTGGCGGTTCTGACCCAAGTGTCGATCGTGGTGGCGCTGAGCCTGTGCGCCGGGCTGGCCGCCTTCCTCGTCCCCCTCCAGCACGCGGGTCCCTACGGAATTCCTGGACGCGGCCTGGTGGGCGGGCTCCTGTGCATCGTGATCTCCGCTCTGCTGCTCGCACCGGGAACGCCGAGGTGGGTGCGCGGCATCGCGCTGGTCGCGTCGCCGTACTTCCTGTTCCTCGCGCTCTACGGAGCCCTGGCGGAGCTGGAAGAGGTCGTCGTCGTCTACAGCCCGCGCGCAGAGCTGCGCCTGTGGGTCGTCGATCACGAGGGAGTCCCGTGGGTTTCGATGCCGCGCTCCAAGGCGGATCAGAACGCCCTAGACGGGGGGAAGCTCGAGCTCTTGCGCGCGGGGACGAAGCGCTGCGTGATCCCCCGGATCGTGGAGGATCCCGCCGCGAATCGGCGGACCTTCGAACTGCGTGAGGAGAAGTACGCCATTCAGCGGCTCGGCGGTCTGTTGGGAATGTTCGGCGACGGAGCCGCCCCCGAATCGGTCACCCTGCGACTCGATCCGTGCGCGTGATGCGGCGCAGGAAGCGTGGAGCTGGAAAACCATGAGGGGGCGTCCGGCCGCGATCGCGCGGCGGCGGTCGCCTCGGCGCGCTCACACGGGCCGAAGCGGCCTCAGAGCACCGGGACGCCGCGGCGGCGCGGGCCGAGCGGAAAGGCGCGCTCGAGGCGGGCCACCTCGTCCGGGCCGAGTTCGAGGTCGGCTGCGGCTGCGTTTTCGGCGGCGTGCTCGGCGCTCGCGGCTTTCGGGATGACCAGCACCTCTGGCGCGCGAAGCAAGAAGGCGAGCGCCAGCTGGCGCGGCGTCACCCCGCGCGCCGCCGCCAATTCGGCGAGCACGCGCCCGCCGCGGCTGCGCGGCCCTGGAAAACGGCCCGACCCGAAGGGGCTGTAGGCGACGAGCGCGATGCCGTGGCGCGCGCAGAAGGGCAACACGGCGTGCTCGACCGCGCGCTCGCCGAGGTGGTAGAGCACCTGGTTGCAGGCGATGCGGCCCGCTCCGGCCAGGGCGAGCGCCTCGGCGAGTTCGTCTTCGTCGAAGTTGCTGAGACCCCAGGCGCGGATCTTCCCCGCGCGGGCCAGCTCCTCGAAGGCCTCGATCGTCTCGGCGAGCGGGTGCGAGCCTGGCCAGTGCAGGAGATAGGCATCGAGGCGGTCCGTGCCCAGACGCCGCAGACTTGCCTCGCAGGCGCGCAGCGTCCCGCGCCGCGAGGCGTTCGCGGGCAGCACCTTGCTGACCAGGAAGACCTCGTCGCGGCGTCCGGCGATCGCCTCGGCGACCAGTTCTTCGACGCGTCCGTCGCCATACATCTCGGCGGTGTCTACATGGGTGGCGCCGGCATCCAGGCCGCGCCGCAGCGCGGCGATCGCCTGCGCGCGGGAGTCGCGCTCCATCTGCCAGGTGCCCTGGCCGACTGCGGCGACGGAGAAGGCGCGGATGGGCCGCTTCTGCATGGCGCCCTCAGGCTAGGCGCGGCGTAGCGTCTCGAGCAAGGCGAGGACGGCCCAGGTCCGCGCGCGACTCAAGGCCTGCGCAGGGCCGGCCGATCCGTCCCGCCGCGGGCGGAGGATCCATGGACGTGCCTTCCGTGAAGGGTGTGCTGGTGCGCAGTGCGCTGGAGCGCGTCCAGTCCTACCTGACCTCGGGCCGGCTAGCGCGCGAGCAGCTCGAGCTGCGGCTCGAGCCAGAGGATCTCGCGCTGTTCGAGAAGGATCTGGTCGTGAACGGGCTCTGGTATCCGGCCACGCTCTTCGAGCGGCTGCTCGACCTGATCTACCAGGTGGAGGGCCGGCGTTTCGAGGGGTTGATCGACTTCGGCAGAAGCGCCGCGGAGAGCCTGCTCGGGGCCTCTGCGTTCTCGGGGATCTTCGACGCGACCGCGCGCCGCGGCAGTCACGAGAGCGGCGGTCCGCTGCTGATGAAGCTCGCCCAGCTGATGCTCAACTTCACGCGCTGGAAGTACGTCGGCGTGAGCGCCGACGAATTCTGCGTGGAGGTGAGTGAAGCCGCCGACTACCACGAGCACGCGCGCTACATCGCGCAGGGCTTGATCGGGTTCTTCGGCTCCCGCCTGTTCGAGACGCCGCTCCACATGACCAGCGAACGCCCATCGCGCGACCGCATCGTGTTCCGGGGCACGCGCGCCGGCTGACGCCTCGGCGGTGCTTCAAACGGAAACGCAGCCAAAGCGTGGTCTCTTCTGCGAGCGGACGGGGCGAGCGGTAGCTCGCCCCGACCTGTTCAGCGCCACGGCGGCGCGAATCAGCGCCTTCAACGCCTTTCCGTCGATCTCGTCGCCCTCATGGAAATCGATGGCACGCCTGGTGTTGCCTTCGAGGCTGACGTTGAAGAGGTCTGATGGGTCCTCGAGCGAGGCGCCCCTGGCGAAGGTCTGCCAGCCGCCCCACGGCCGTCCCAGGGCCGGAATGAGCCCAGCGCGGCAGAGCCTGGTCAGGTTCTCTCGATTCATTCCAGTAGCTCGGCACAACTGGCGTGCGTTCATCGGAGCTCCATGAGAAGGCGCAGAAGGGGGACCGCGTATCAGCGCGATCCCCCTTCGAGAGCCTCTCCAGTCCCTGAAGGAGGAGTAGCCCTACCAGCCCGGAGCCTGCCACAGGAACCGGGAGCACCTCCACACCTCCGGGACGAAGCGCCGTCCAACCGGCCTCGCGGGCAACCGCGGGCCATGTGGCGAGCGGCGGCAACTGATCGCAGGCACAGAAGGCGGCCGTCTGGCAGAAGGGCCAGATCGCGCCGGGCCAGAACCCGGCGGTGGTCCGTCGCGACAAGTGCGGCGTCTGGATCCGGTGGGACGAGTACGGGCAGCAGACCCTGAACGGATGGGAGATCGATCACATCCGGCCCGTCGCTCACGGCGGCGGTGACGAGCTCAGCAACTTGCAGCCGCTCCACTGGAAGAACAACCACCACAAGGGCGACGACTGGCCGCAGTGGACTTGCGCGGTATCGCCGAGCTGACGCCAGAGCCTCGGCGTGGCATCCGCCTGTAGCGGCGGGAGCCACGCCACCTGCCCGCCTGAGATCGGCAAGGGTCTCGCCAGGGTCTCGGGTCGGGCGCATCATCGCGACTACGTGGATGCGCCATTGAGGCCGAACGCGGCCTCGAATCGGCCGATTCCTCGCGATCTGAAGATGGTGGAGGCGGCCGGAATCGAACCCGCCGTTCCCGCTTCAAAGTCGAGCAGTCGCCGGCAGTTGGCAACTGAGCACTGTGAGTGCGGGGTGAGTGCAGTGGCCTCCTCGGCAGGAGCGGCAGGAGTCGAGCGCGCGCGGCCCGATATGCTCTGGCCCGCATGGTCCGCCCCGGCATCCACCTGGCCGAGAGCGACGCCGAGAAGGAGGCGGTCTACCGCCTTCGCTACGACATCTACGTCGAGGAGATGGGGCGCTTCCGCAGCCTGGCAGACCATGCGGGCCGGCGCCTGGTCGAGCCCGAGGACGCCACCGCGCGGATCTTCTACGGCGCCGAGGAGGACGGCACCGTGGTCGCGACTCTGCGGCTGAGCTGGGGCGGCGACGCGCCCTTCAGCGAGCGGCTGATCGAGCAATACCAGCTGGCGCCCTTCCTCGCGGAGATGGGGCCTGAGCGGATCGCGATCGGGGAGCGGGGCATGGTGACCCCGCGCCTGCGCGGCAGCCCGATCTATCGCGAGCTCGGCCTCTTCTCTCGGCGCTTCGTCAGCGAGAAGCGCATCGAGCTGATCTTCGGCGCCTGCGAGCCGCATCTGCTGACCCTCTACGTCGGGCAGGGCGCGCGGACCTTCTCGAAGCAGAACATCAACAGCCCCGAGGTGGGCTTCGTGATCCCGATCGTCACGGTGGTGGAGGACGTCGCCTACCTGCGGCGGATCGGATCTCCCAGCGCCGCGACCACGAAGGACTGGGGAGACCAGGCGCGGATTCCGGGCTGCGTGGATCGCCTGATCACCAACGGCGGCAACGTGATCAGCCAGCGCCTGACGGCGTCGGGCGCCTACTGGGGGGAGATCCACGGCGCGCTCGAGCAGCTCGGAGATTCGCGCGCCGCTGCCTTCGACGACCTGAGCGAGGAGCAGGTGCAGCGCTGCCTCGGCAAGAGCAACATCATCGACTGCGCCGCCGGCGACCGCGTGCTCAAGAAGGGCAACGTGGCGCGCAACATGTTCGTGGTGCTCGACGGGACACTCGAAGTCCGCGACGGCGACACCCTGCTGCGCGTGCTCTCGCCGGGAGACGTGCTCGGCGAGATCGCCTTCCTGCTCGAGCAGCCGCGCTCCGCCGACGTCTTCGCCGCCACCGACGCGCGGGTCCTGAGCCTCTCGGAGGGAACCGTCCGCAAGCTGATCGAGAGCGACCCCGACGTGGCCGCCCATCTTCTTCTCAACGTCTCGAAGATGCTCTGCCGCAGGATCCTGGAGAGCGGCTGACCGGCAACTCGGCTCACCCCTCCAAACCAACTAGACACAGCGTCCTTGCGACGGAAGACGCTCGCCATCTACCGGCGCTCTTCCGTGCACGGCGTCACAGGGTTTCTCGTGCGCCGTGTCACGTGTGCGGAGAAGCGGCAGGCCGAATGCATCCGAGAAGCGTTTGGGAGGGGCCCATGAGAGACGGGCTCGTGGAGATCCGCCTTTGGACCGCGCTGCTCGCGCTGCTGGGTACGCTCGCCGCTCCTCCGGGCCTCGCGGAAGAGGTCTCCAAGCAGCAGATGCAGAGCCTCGACGAACAAGTCCAGGTGATCAAGTCGGACGTGCTCGGCATCGGGGCCGAGCTGGACCAACTCGAGGAGAAGCTGCTCTACCCGTCCGGCACGCAGGTCGCCGTCTTCCTCTCGCTGGCGGAAGGCCAGACCTTCCGGCTCGACTCGGTGCAAATACAAATTGACGGCCAGCCGGTGGCCCACCACATCTACAGCTTCAAGGAGCTGGAGGCCCTTCAAAACGGGGGCGTGCAGCGGATCTACACCGGCAACGTCGCCACCGGCGAACACCAGCTCGAGGTCTCGGTCGCCGGGAAACTGCCCCGCGGAGGGGATTTCGGAGGGAAGCAGCGCTTCGGGTTCCGCAAGGATGCTCCCCCGGCCATCGTCGGGATCACGCTCGCCGAGCGGCCCTCCGGCGACGCCGGCATCGAGATCGGTCGTTGGTAGCCGATGCCCACGTCACGGTTCAGCTCCATCGCCTGCACAGTGGCGACTCTGCTGGCTTCGGGATCGGCCGCAGCCCTGGATCCGAAGGACCTCCACTTCGGCGAGGCACTCTACTACGCGCATCAGGAGCTGTACTTCGAAGCGCTGGAGCGTCTGGACGCCGAGATCGCCCAGCACCAGCGCGTGGACGAGCCCCAGCTCGACTCGCTCTACCGCCAGTTCGGATACGCGCGGTTCTGCGTGGGAGACTTCGAGCTCTCCTACCGGATGGACCACCGCGCGGGGCGCGCGATCCGGCTCGTGCTCGAGGGCGATGTGGCGGAGCCGGTGCGCAACGAGGGCGCCTTCCGGCTGGCGCGGATCCATTTCCAGAAGGGAAGGCCCGAGGATGCGCTGCAGGCGCTGGAGCGGATCCACGGCGAGATCCCCGTCGGCATCCGCGACGACATCGAGTTCCTGCGCGCGAACGTCCTGATGGCGCTGGGCCGGCCGTCGGAGGCGGTCGAGGCGCTGCGCGGGATCCGGGATTCGCAGGAGCTGACGGGATTCGCAGCGTACAACCTCGGAATCGCCCTGCTCCAGGACGGCCGCCAGCGCGAGGCCTTCGAGCAGCTCGACCGGGCCGGACGCGTCGACGGCGGCGACGGCTCCACGCTCGCAATCCGCGACAAGTCGAACCTGGTGCTCGGCTCGTTGCTCTTCGAAGCCTCGGAGTTCGGAGAGGCGCAAGGCACCCTGGATCGGGTTCGCCTCGACGGTCCCTTCTCCAACCAGGCGCTGCTCCGCGCCGGGTGGGCCGACGCATCCGCGCAGAACTTCGAACGGGCGGTGGTCCCGTGGGCGATCCTGGCCGAGCGAGAGCCCACCGACGCCGCCGTGCAGGAAGCCCTGCTGGCCCTGCCCTACTCGTACAGCCAGCTGAGCGTGTACGGCCGCGCGGCGCTGCTGTACGAGCGAGCCGCGCAGGTGTTCGGCGGGGAGCTCGCCAAGCTCGATTCCTCGCTCGAGAGCGTCACCGCCGGCGAGTTCCTCAAGGCGCTCGTCCGAGAGGAAATTCGACAGGACAAAGATTGGGTGATCCGCCTGCGCAGCCTGCCCGAGGCGCCGGAGACCTTCTACCTCACGTCGCTGATGGCCTCGCACGATTTCCAGACCGCGCTGCAGAACTATCTCGACCTCGAGGATCTCCGCAAGAAGCTGGTGTCCTGGCAGACGAGCCTCGACGCGTTCGATGACCTGATCCGCGTGCGGCGGAAGTACTACGAGCCGCTGCTTCCGGAGATGGATCGCAGCTTCCGGAGGCTCGACGCCCAGATGCGGCTGCGGCTCGAGCAGCGCGAGCAGGTCGATCGACGTCTCCAGGAGATGCTGGTCGCACCCCGGCCCGAATACCTCGCGACCGCTGACGAGCAGGGTGCGAAGGCGCAACTCGAGCAGCTCGAGGCCCGACTGGGCGGCGCGAGCGGTCCCCAAGCGGAGGCTCTGCGGCTCAGGATCGATCGCCTGAAGGGCGTGCTGCGCTGGGGGATCGAGATGCAGTACCACCAGCGCCTGACCGAAGCGTACGTCCACCTGCGCGAGCTCGAGCCTGAAGTCGCGGCGCTGAAGACGCAGTACGACGCATTCGTTCGGACGCGGCAGCAGGCGAACCACGGCTACGCCCACCAGGCGAGCGCGATACGGGGCCTGCGCGCGCGCGTGCACAAAGCGCAGAAGCGCCTCGATGTCCTGATGCCCGCTCAAGGCCACGTGCTCGAGCTGGTGGCCGCCCGGGAGCTGAGGATCCGTCGGGAACGCCTGGTGGCCTACCAGGATCAAGCCCGGTTTGCGTTCGCGGACAGCTACGACCGCGCCGTCAAGGCGCAGGCCCATTGAGGTGGCTGCGATGCACGGCGCGCGTACCGCTCCGGTCTTCGCTGTCCTCCTGGCAGCCTGCGCGGGCAATCCCGACCGGCACACGCTCGCCGAGCTGCGCGGCAAGGACCCCGACATGACCGAGGTGCGAGTGGAGCACGGCCTCGACCAGGCCATGGTCGGTTACCGGAAATACCTGGAGGAAGCGCCGGAGTCGTCGCTCACGCCGGAAGCGATGCGCCGCCTCGCCGACCTGAAGCTGGAGAAGGAGTACGGGATCCTGGGCGACACACCGATCGTCGAGCTCCCGGCCCCGGAGACCACCGCCGACGACGCCGGAGAGAAGGCGCCGCGACCGGGGGCTTCCGGCATCGCCGACCACTCGGAGTCCGAGAAGGACTTCGAGCGGCGCGCCGCCGGCGCGGCCGGCACCCTGCCGTCGGCGAAGGGCCCGCAGCCCCCGCTTCCGGGCCCGCGCAAAGGGCCGGCCGGTCCGCTGGAGGCGATCGCGCTCTACGACCGGATCCTGAAGACCTATCCGAACCATCCCAACAACGATCAGGTCCTCTACCAGAAATCACGCGCGCTCGACGAGCTGGGACGCAACGACGAAGCCATCGCCGTGATGGAGCGCCTGATCGCGGAGTATCCGGGTTCGAAGCACATCGACGAGGTGCAGTTCCGTCGGGGGGAATACTTCTTCACCCGCAGGAAGTACCTCGAGGCCGAGGACGCCTACTCCGCCATCACCCGGATGGGCGCCGCCTCCGAGTACTACGAGCTCGCGATGTACAAGCTCGGCTGGACCTTCTACAAGCAGGAGCTCCACGAAGAAGCGCTCGACGCGTACATGGCGCTGCTCGATCACAAGGTCTCCATCGGCTACGACTTCGACCAGTCGCAGGATGAAGACTCCGAGCGGCGGATCGCGGACACCTTCCGCGTGATCAGCCTCAGCTTCTCGAACCTCGGCGGCCAGGAGGTGCTGGCGGACTACTTCGAGAACACCGGGCACCGCAGCTACGAGGACCGCATCTACAGCAACCTGGGCGAGTTCTATCTCGAGAAGCTCCGCTACGCCGACGCCGCCAAGGCCTATCAGGCCTTCGTCGCGCTCTATCCGCTGCACAAGGCCTCGCCCCACTTCAGCATGCGGGTGGTCGAGATCTACGAGAAGGGCGACTTCCCGAAGCTGGTGCTGGAAGCGAAGAAGGAGTTCGCGGCCACCTATGGGCTCCAGTCCGAGTACTGGCGCCACTTCGCCATCGCGGATTCGCCCAACGTCGTCGGCTATCTCAAGACCAACCTCAAGGATCTGGCGAGCTACTACCACGGGCTCTACCAGAACCCGGATCTCGAGGACCAGAAGCCCGAGAGCTTCCAGGAAGCTGCGCGCTGGTACCGCGGCTACCTCACCTCGTTCCCGCAGGACCCCGAGACGCCCGCCATCCATCATCGCCTGGCGGATCTGCTGCTCGAACACGAGGACTTCGGCGAGGCGGCCAGCGAGTACGAACGCGTGGCCTACGAGTATCCCGAGCACGAGCGGGCCGCCGCGGCGGGCTACGCCGCCATCTACGCGCTCCGGCAGCAGCAGAAGCACGCGACTGGCGACGAGCAGACGGCGGCCAGGCGCGCGGCCGTGGCCAGCACGCTCCGCTTCGTCGACCGATTCCCGCAGCACGAGCAGGCCGCGCAGGTGCTCGGCGCGGCGGCCGACGACCTCTACGAGATGAAGGAATTCGCGCCGGCGATCGGCGCGGCCCAGCGTCTGATCGACGGCTATCCGCAGGCGGAGTCGTCCATTCGGCGCGACGCCTGGGCGGTGGTCGCCCACTCGTCGATCGAGACCGGCGACTACCCGAAGGCCGAGCTCGCCTACGCGCGCGTGCTCGAGATGACTCCCGAGGGCGACGACACCCGCCAGTCCGTGGTCGACAACCTGGCGGCGGCGATCTACAAGCAGGGCGAGCAGGCGAAGCTCGCCCAGGACCATCGCGCGGCCGCCGACCACTTCCTGCGGATCAAGCAGGCGGCGCCCAGCTCGAAGATCAGTCCGCTCGCCGAGTACGACGCCGGCGCGGAGCTGATCCAGCTGAAGGACTGGGCGGGCGCCACCGCGGTGCTGGACTCCTTCCGTCAGGCACATCCGGACCACGAGCTGAACCGCGAGGCCACCAAGCAGCTGGCCCTCGTCTACCGGGAGGAGGGGAACGCGGCGGCCGCCGCCGGCGAGTACCAGCGGGTCGCGGCGGAGGCCGACGACCCCGCGTTGCGCCGCGAGGCGCTGCTCCAGGCCGGCGAGCTCTATGAGAGCGCGAAGGCCACCGACCGCGCGCTGGCCGTCTATCTCGAATACGTGGGCCGCTTCCCCGAACCGGTCGAGACCGCCGTCGAGACGCGCTTCAAGGTCGCCGAGCTGTGTCAGGGCAAACAAGACAAGGCGGGATACCGCGATCAGCTGCGCAAGATCGTGGAGATCGACGCCCGGGCTGGAGATCCGCGCAGCCCGCGGGTCCGCTATCTCGCGGCGCGCTCTGCGCTGGTACTCACGGAAGACCTCTACCACGCCTTCGACGCGGTCAAGCTCGTGCAGCCCTTCGAGCGGAGCTTGAAGGAGAAGAAGCGCCGGATGGACGCCGCGCTCGACGGCTACGGCCGGCTGGTGGACTACGAGGTGGGAGAGGTGACCGCGGGCGCCACCTTCTACATGGCGGAGATCTACTCCGATTTCAGCCGTGCGCTGAACGAGTCCGAGCGCCCCTCGAATCTCGCTGCTTCCGAGCGACAGGAATACGAGACGGCGCTCGAGGAGGAGGCCTTCCCCTTCGAGGAGAAGGCCATCGAGATCCACCGGAAGAATCTCGAGCTGCTCGCTTCCGGGATCTACAACCCCTGGATCGAGAAGAGCCTCGCGCGCCTCGCCCAGCTAATGCCGGGCCGCTATGCGAAGTTCGAGGCGAGCACCGGTCTGGTCACCTCGATCGACCGCTACGCGTACCGGGCGCCGATCCCCGCCGTCCCCGCGCCGGCACCGGCCGCCGAGACGGCGCCGGGCGAGCCGGCCGCTGCCGCGGCCGCGGTCGAACCCGGGATCGTTCAGGAAACCGACATCGGGGAGGCCGCGCCGCCTCCGCCTGCCGCTCCTGCGGAGGAGGCAAGCGATGCGGCTCGCTGAGATGCATTTCCCGATGCTGGTCGCGGCGGCACTGGCTCTCGCCTGCAGCACGGCGGGGTTGCCCACGCAGACCTCGGTCCGCGAGCCGGGCGGCTTCACCATCACCGAGAAGGTGCGCGCCAGCGGCGATGCGCGCGCCGACTTCGAACGCGCCGTGCAGATGCTCCAGCAGTCGCAGGCCGAGGAGGGAATCGCCCTGCTCGCCCGCGTGACCGAGGCCGCGCCCAACTTCACCGCGGCCCATCTCGACCTCGGCATCGCCCGCGCCCGGGCCGGCGATCTGGGGCGCGCCGCGGCGAGCCTCGAGAGGGCGCGCGAGCTGAGCCCCGGCCACCCCGTCATCCACAACGAGCTGGGAATCCTGTACCGCCGGATGGGGCGGTTCGAGGACGCGCGCCGCAGCTACCAGAAGGCGCTCGAGCTCTACCCGGATTTCCACTTCGCGCGGAGGAATCTCGCGATCCTCTGCGATCTGTACCTCGGGGACGCCGGCTGCGCGATCGAGAACTACGCCGTGTACCTCCAGGCGGTGACTGACGACGCGGAAGCTGCCATCTGGATCAACGATCTGCGCGCGCAGTCCAACGGAAAGGAGTGAGCCATGCGTCGAATCCTGTTCCTCTTCGGTGCCCTGCTCCTCTCGAGCCCGGCCGTCCAGGCCAAGGAGCCCGCCAAGAGCGGCGACAAGCAGATGGCCGGCATGTCGGTCGTCGGCAACGACGACGCGCCGAAGGCGCTGGTGATCGTTCCCTGGAAGAGCTCCGAACTCGGCGCCACGCTCGACGTTTCCCAAGGTCTCGACGACGGGCGCCAGCCCGTCGACCGGGACGTCTTCAAACGAGAGCTCGACTACTACGCGATCCGCGCAGCCTCACCGGCGACGGGGAGCTCCGGATCGCGATAGACGCGAGACAACAGGTTGTCAGGAGGATTTGCCATGGATTTCATCTACACGATCTTTGGATTCTTCGCCGCGGGCGGCTGGTTCATGTTCCCGATCCTGCTGGTCGCCGCCTTCGCCGCCGCCATCACCATCGAGCGTTACGTGACGCTGACGCTGGTCAAGGCCAGGAACCAGAACGTCTGGAGCCAGGTCCAGCCGCTGCTGGCCGAAGGCGACTTCGACAAGGCGCGCGAGATGACCAGCAAGGACGACTCGGCCATCTCCCAGCTGCTGACCGTGGGTCTGGCGCGGCAGGGTGCCGTCCGGCGTCGCGAGGACATCGAGATCGCGATGGACGAGAGTATGATCGAGCTGACCCCTCAGCTCGAGAAGCGCACGCACTATCTGGCGACCTTCGCGAACCTCGCGACGCTGCTCGGCCTGCTCGGCACCGTCAGCGGCCTCATCCACGCCTTTGCCGCGGTGGCGACCGTGAACCCGGCGGACAAGGCGAGCCTGCTCTCGGCCAGCATCTCGGAGGCGATGAACTGCACCGCCTTCGGCCTGATGACCGCGGTGCCGATCGTGTTCGCCCACGCCTTCCTCCAGACGAAGACCAGCGAGCTGATCGCGAGCCTCGAGATGGCGTTCGTCAAGTTCCTGAACGTCCTCACCGAGCGTCAGGCGATCCAGAGCCGCCGCGCCTTCGCGCAGACTTCGGAGGCGTGAGAACCTTCCATGCGCAGGAAACACAGGCGACGCCCGCGCAAACCCGTCGAGCTCCTGCTGGTGCCGTTGATCGACATCTTCACGGTGCTGGTGACGTTCTTGCTGATGACCGCCGTGTTCTCGCGGATCACGATCCTCGAGCTCGACCTGCCCAGCGCGGCGAGCAAGGAGGTCTCGAAGCCGGTTTTCCGGCTCGAGGTGATCGTGCGCAAGCAGGGGCTCGAGCTCACCAACGGAAGCGCGCTGATCGCGCGGATCCCGAACCTGAACGGCGAGTACGATCTGAAGTCGCTGTCCACCCTGGCGCTGTCCTTGAAGCGGGACAATCCGGACGCGAGCGCCGCCTCGGTCCTGCTCGAGCCCGAGATCGAGTACGACAACCTGATCCGGGTGATGGACGCGATCCGGACCGCGGAGCCGCCCGCAGCGGAGCCGTCGGCAGCGGAGGCGCCCGCGACGGAGTCTGCGAAGGCGGGCGCTCCGGCGCCGCCTCCCGCGCCGATCGAGGTCGCGAAGCTGGCCGCCGCCCGGCCGCCGCGGATCGCGCTGTTCACAAACATCGCCGTGGGAGACGCCCCGTGACCTGCGAGGAGGACCGCTCATGAGCATGCCCAAGCGCGCCCGACGGATGGAGCTGCACCAGCTGCGCCGCAGCCGGGACGTCGAGCTCAACCTGATCCCGCTGATCGACATCATGTCGGTGATGGTGGCGTTCCTGCTCGTGTACTCCGCGGACGTGGAAGTCATCCAGAACAGCAAGGGTGTGCAGATTCCGCAGTCGATCGCGGAGGAGAAGCCCAAGCAGTCGGTGGTGGTGATGATCACCAAGGATCAGCTGTTCGTTCAGGGCGAGCTGGTCGCCAGCATCGCGGAGATCCGCGCGGCGCGGACGCCGCAAGTCGATGCGCTGAGCGCCGTGCTGGCGCGGCCCATGCTGGAAGGCGTGGCCGTCACGGAGGGACTGGCGTCGCGCGAGATCACCGTGATCGCCGACAAATCGCTGCCGTATGAGGTGGTGAAGCGGGTGATGACCACCTGCACCCGCGAGGGATACGGACGCATCTCGCTGGCGGTGCTCGAGAAAGAGTCGACCCAGGGCTAGGGGATCCCGTGAGTTCTATCGCCATCCTGGACGAACAAGCGCTCCGCAGACAGCACGCGGTCTCCCGCGAGAGGCTGGAGGCCCTCGCGTCGAAGCTGCGCGGCATCGACGCCGAGCTCGACGGACTGTCCGGCGAGAAGCAGCAACATCGCCTGCTGGACGACGCGTGCGGCGCGCTCGAGCAGCTCGGGACGCTCGGCGGCGCCGAGTTGTTCTGGGCCGGGTGCGCCTCCGGCGAGGAGGCCGGCCACCACCTGCGCCTGGTGCGAGGCCGCGTCGACGCATTCCAGAAGCGCCTGGGCGAGATCGAGGAGCGGCAGGAGACCGTGCTCCAGGAGATCGAGCAGCACCAGCACGGCGCCTGGTTCCTGGAGAACGAGATCCTCGAGGCCCAGGAGGAGGCCGAGCAGCGCAACCAGGAGTGGACCGTCGAGCGCGAGATCAGCGACCTCCCGGCTCGCCTGCTGGTGATGCCCTGGATGCGGGTCGGCGAGGAGGACGAGCGCTTCCGGAAGCTCTCGGTCGTCACGCTGCTGTGGAGCCTGATGTTCGCGCTCTGGGCGCCGCTGATCGAGCTGCCGCTGCCGGAGCCGGCCGAGGCCCCGCGCGACGTTCCCCGCCTGACCCGGCTGATCATGGAGCAGCGCAAGCAGCCGCCGCCGTCCGAGGCTGTGATCCCCGAGCCGCCGAAGGAGGCGCTCGCCGCAGAGACTCCCGCCGAGAGCAAGCCGAAGGAAGGCCCCGGCGTCGGACCGGGGCAGGGGCCCGGCAAGGGCATCCTCGCCTTCCGCGAGAAGCTCTCCGGCTTCGCGGAGAACCAATCCATCGCCCGACTCGGCTCGCAGGCGCGCATCAGCAGTCCCGGCGAGACACCAAGCGCCGTAGTGGAACGCTCGATGCTGACGACCCAGGCGGCGGGCTCGAGCGGCGGAATCAATCTGGCCGACCTCAGCCGCGGTGTGGTCGGAGGCGGAGCCGGCGGCGGTCGAAAGATCGAGGGCGTCCAGATCGCGCGCGTGACCAGCTCGATCGGCGGCGGAGGCGGCCGCGGGGCGTCATCCGTCGGGGGCGGCGGGCCTCCCATTGGGCGCACCGACGAGGAGATCCAGATCGTGTTCGACCGGCACAAGTCGGCGCTCTATCGGCTCTACAACCGGGAGCTGCGGCGCGATCCGACCCTCCAGGGCCAGGTGGTCTTGCGGATCCGGATCGAGCCCGACGGCAGCGTGACGCTCTGTGAGCTGCAGGGCACCGACATGAATGCGCGTCAGCTGATCGCCCAGGTGATCGAGCGCGTCAAGACCTTCGACTTCGGCGCCAAGCCGGTCCCGGCGATCACGATCCTGTATCCGATCGACTTCCTGCCGGCGACCTGAGCGGGATGAAGCGTCTCTGAATCAGGAGGAATGAGCGAGCCAGATTCCCGGTTCGACATACGAGCGAAAGCTCGACGCGATTCAGAAAAGGGCAAACCCACCGAGAGGTGGCGACGCAAAGTCACCGGTCCACGGCCTTCGGGCCTCGGACAGCGGGACCGCCAGAATCCGGATGCTGCCCGACCTCGGGCCCGCCCCGTTCACTGGCCATGCGATCGCACCCGGCGGTGGAACGAGGGCGATGGTGATCCGATCCGGTCGAAACAGTGCAGCGGCACGCAGCGGGATGGCCAGCACCCCGCTCTTGATCCTGTGCGCGTTGGTCTACGCACTGCTGCTTCCGATTCTGACCAAGAGCGCGGCAGCGCAGGCTCAGATCACCTACCTGTCCGTCAGCGGAAACTGGCATGACCCGACGGACAATGTCCCCGGAAGTCAGTCGGGTGAGCCCGTCATCACGAACGGCGTACCGACCTCGAGCATCAGTTGGGGCGTAACCAACGATTCGCAGAGCGGCTACGACTTCACCGCAACGATCCCGCCCCCTCAGACGTTGCCCGGGCCCGCCCCCTTCTTTCCTCTTGGGACCTTCACGCATCGGAATTTCGAAGTCTCCGATCCCTCCTTGACCTCAGTTCAGCTCGACGTCGTCCTCCTGCTCGATGTGGATGGCGTCCCAACCGGTCCGTTGACCTTCACCTTTCTTTTCAACCACGACGAAACTCCGAACGACCCGACGCCTCCCGATACCTGTCCCTATCCGACACCGCCCGGCGAAGGGTGTACGGACCGTGTGACCTTCGTCTCCTCACCCCAGCCCACGACGTTCAACGTCGGTGGAGTGGATTACACGCTGTCGATGAGTTTTCTCGACAACGGTGTTCCGGTGTCCGAGTTCATTACGAGAGAAGGCGGCACCATCAACACCGCGGGCCTGATTGGGCAATTCACGGTGGCACCAGTACCGCCGAACACGCCGGTGCTCACGCTCACGAAGTCGGGCCCGGCGACGATGGACGTCGGGCAGCCGGGCGATTTCGCCCTCGACATCCTGAACACCGGAACCGGCGACGCCTGGGACGCACTCATCCGCGACGTGCTGCCGGACGGCGCGACGGGCGGCATGTGTGACCTGACGCCCCAGATCCTCGGCGTCACGCTCGCGGGGAGCCCGCTGGTCCAGGGCACCCACTATACGCTCAGCTACGCGGGCCCGCCCACCTGCGAGCTCGGGTTGAGATTGCTCGACGGAGCCGGACCGATCGCGCCCGGCGATCACCTGATCATGAGCTACCGGACCCAGCTCGACGCCAACACCCAGAACGGCGCCACGCTGACCAACATCGCGGGGGCGACCGAATGGTTCGACGACGACAGCAGCAATCCGAGTCGCGTCGTGTTCACACGGACGCTCACCAACGGCACGCCCGGTGTGCTCGACCACGAGGACGCCCACACGGTCACCGGCCAGATCAACAACCCCTCGCTGTTCGCGTCGAAGAGCGTGGCGCTCCTCACCGACGCGGGAACGCCCAACGTGGTCGATCCGGGCGACGTGCTTCGCTACACGATCAGCGTCCACAACAGCGGCGGCGTCCCGGCGACGGGCGTCACGCTCACCGACACCGTTCCCGCCAACACCAGCTACGAGGCGAACTCGACCACGCTGAACGGCATCGCCGTGCCGGATGACGTCGGCTTCCCGCTGGCGGCGGGCCTGCCGATCAGCTCGTCGGATCTCACGCCGCCGCTGCCCGGAGCGGGAGCGGGCACCATCAGCGCCGGGGGCACCGCGGTGATCACGTTCGAGCTGCGGGTCAACAACGGCGTGCCCGGCGGCACCATCATCAGCAACCAGGGCGTGGTGGGAAGCACCGGATCTCCGAATCTGCTGACCGACGGCGATGGCAATCCCGCCACCGGCCCGGAGCCGACGGTGGTCATCGTTGGCGCCGGCCAGCAGCTGATGATCACCAAGCAGGTCGCGGTGGTCGGCGGCGGGGCAGCGCTCCCCGGGGCCACGCTCGAGTACACCGTCACCGTCCAGAACGTCGCGCTGGTGCCGGCCCTCGGCGTCGTGATCACGGACGATCTGGGGATTCCGACACCGGGCCTGCTCGCGTACGTCGACCTCTCGGCGACGCTGAACGGCTCCTCGACCGGCGTCACGGTAGCGGGCTCGCTGATCACGGCCGACTACTTCGGAGCCTTTGGCGCGCTTGCGCCGTTGCAGTCGATCGTGCTGCGCTTCCGCGCCAACATCGCAGCGGGCCTCGCCGCGGGCACGACCATCACCAACACCGGCGTCGTCACCTGGAACACGCCGGCGGAGACCGCGAGCGCGAGCGTCTCGATCGCCGTCGGGGGGACGCCGGGGAGCGGCGTCCTGAACGGCACGGTCTGGCACGACGCCAACTTCGACGACGCGCTGAGCGCCGGCGAGCGGACGCTCGCGGGCTGGATCGTCGAGCTCTACCAGAGCGGCGCGCTGCTGCAGTCGGCGACCACGGACTCCGGCGGAAACTGGGCCATCGCCGGGGTGGCGCCGAACGACGCGGGCGGCGTCCTCTACGAGCTGCGCTTCCGGGCGCCGGATGCGGGGGCGAGCAGCGCCAAGCTCGGCCGCGCCGCTTCCGCCTTCACCAACGGCCTTCAGGTGATCACCGGCATCCTGGTGCCGCCGGGCAGCAATCTCCAGAGCCTGGACCTGCCGATCGACCCAAACGGCGTGGTGTATCACTCGCTGCAGCGGACTCCGGTCCCCGGCGCGAGGCTGACGCTGCTGAATTCCGCCGGCGGGGCGCCGCTGCCGTCGCTCTGCTTCGACGATCCGGTCCAGCAGGGCCAGATCACGCGCAGCGACGGCTATTATAAATTTGACCTCAACTTCTCCGATCCGGTTGCCTGTCCCAGCGGCGGCAGCTACCTGATCGCGGTCACGCCGCCTGGCACCAGCTTCGCCCCGGGCGTGTCGCTGGTCATCCCGCCGACCTCCGACGCCGGGACGGCGCCGCTCTCGGTTCCCACCTGCCCGGGGACGGCGAGCGATGCGGTGCCGGGCACCGCGCAGTTCTGTGAAGCGCAGCCCTCGGAATTCGCTCCGTCGCCGGCGGTGCCGCCCCGCACCGCGGGCACGATCTATCACCTGCACCTGCTGTTCGACGGCAGCCAGTCACCGGGGTCGAGCCAGATCTTCGACAACCACATCCCGCTCGATCCGGTGCTCGACGGCGTCGTCGGCCTGGTCAAGACCACGCCGTCGCTCTACGTCAGCCACGGCCAGCTGGTCCCCTACGAGATCCTCTTCTCGACCGAGCCGGGCGTGGTGATTCCGGACCTCAGCATCGTGGACCGGTTCCCGGCCGGCTTCAGCTACGTGAAGGGATCCGCTCAAATCGACGGCGTGAAGGTGGAGCCGACCATCGACGGCGGCGAGCTGCGCTGGACCGATCTGGGAACCTCCAGCGAGCGCCGCCGGCTGGTGCTGCTGCTCGCGGTCGGCGCCGGTGTGACCGACGGCGAGTTCGTGAACCGCGCACAGGCGTTCAGCAGCCTGACCGGAGAGCCGTTCTCCGGCGAGGCCACCGCGACGGTGCGGGTCGTCGCCGATCCCACCTTCTCCTGCACCGACGTGCTGGGCAAGGTTTTCGACGACGCCAACCGCAACGGCATCCAGGACGGCGGCGAGCGCGGCCTGCCCGGGGTCCGGCTGGCGACCGTGCGCGGGCTGGTCGCGACCACGGATCAGTACGGCCGGTTCCACATCACCTGCGCCGTGCTGCCGCGTCCGGACCGGGGCAGCAACTTCGTGCTCAAGCTGGACGACCGGACTCTGCCCAGCGGCTACCGGATGACCACCCGGCCGTTGCAGGTCCAGCGGGCGACCCTCGGCAAGGCGCTGAACTTCCATTTCGGCGCATCGATCCAGCGCGTGGTGGGGCTCGATCTGGCGGATCCGGTCTTCGCTCCCGACACCACGGAGATGCGCCCGCAGTGGACGCCGAGAATCGACCTGCTGCTCGAGGAGCTAGCCAAGGGGCCGGCCATCCTGCGTCTCTCGTACATCGCCGACCTGGAGGACGAGTCGCTGGTCGACCGCCGCGTGCGCGCCGTGAAGAAGCAGATCGCGGAGGCCTGGAGAGCGCGCGACAGCTACCAGCTCACGATCGAGACCGAGGTGTTCTGGCGCCGCGGCGCGCCGCCGGCCAGGTCCGCGACGCCGCTGCTGGGCGGCCGCTCCTGGGAGGCGCTGCTGCCCTCGGTCGACGCGGGCCCGCCGGTCCTCGAGGCCAAGCCGGGGGCGGGCGCGGAGAAGCAGATGTCGACCGACCAGCCCTTCATGCGCTGGTTGCAGAATCCGGCGCAGCTCGACACCGAGTCCGGCGACCGGCTCGAGCGGCGCGAGGTGCGCGGCCGGAAGCCGAAGACCGTCAAGCTGAGGAACGTGGTTCCGCCGATCCGGTTCGAATCCGGCGTCGCGAAGATCCCGGCGGGCTACATCGCGAAGCTGCGACAGACTCTCGACGAGATGGAGCACCTCGAGAACGTCCGGCTGCATCTGATCGGCCATGCCGACAACGAGCCTCTCTCGCCCGGCCTCTCGCGCATCTTCGGCGACAACGAGGGTCTCTCCGCGGAGCGCGCCGGCGAGGTCGCGGAATACCTCAAGACCGCGCTGGGGCTTCCGCCGGAGGCGATCTCCTTCGCGTGGGCCGGCGACGCGCAGCCGATCGCCTCGAACGCGACTCCCGAGGGAAGGGCGCAGAACCGACGGGTCGAGGTCGAGGTCTGGTACGACGAGTTCGAGGAGAAGATCGGGATGGAGGAGGTCGTCGTCCCCCAGGAGATCAAGCGGGTCAAGATCTGCCGGACCGAGACGGTCTGCAAGCTCCGCTACCTCGAGGGGCACGAGCGCCGTGCGCGCGTGAGGAACCTGATCGCGCCGCTTCACTACGGCGACGAGGCCGCCGAGGTGCCGGAGGACTTCGTGCGTCAGGTGGAGCAGACGCTCAGCCACCTGGGGGACAAGCAGAATGTCACGGTCAAGTTCATCGGGTTCACGGACGACACCCCGCTGAGCGGACGGACCGAGCGCATCTACGGCACCCAGCTCGCGCTGTCGAAGGCCCGCGCCCACCGGGTGGCGCTCGCAGTCCAGGACGCGCTCAAGCTGCCGACCTCCGCGGTTGCCAGCGACGGCTTCGGCGCGACGCGCCCGGTCGCCTCCAACCAGACCGAGCGCGCCCGCGCCCTGAACCGGCGCATCGAGGTCGAGTTCTGGTACGACGACCCGCTCCAGGAGCTGCCGGACGAGCCGCAGCCCTGCCCCGAGGCCGGCGACGAGCTGGTGACCCGGGTCTACGAGCCCCGCTCGGGACCCCTCCCGTCGCTCCAGATCGTGGACGGCGAGCCCTCGATTCCGCCGGGCTACACGGAGGCGCTGCGCCGCGCCATGAGCGAGGTCGCGGACAAGGACCACGTGCGGCTGCGGTTCGTCGGCTACACGAAGAACGAGCGCCTGGATCGCCGGACGGCTCGCGTCTACGGAGACGACGTCGGCCTTTCCGTCGCGCGTGCGCGCCGGACCCTGGAGAAGATCAAAGCGGAGATGGGCCTCTCGGAGGCGCAGGCCGAGCACGAGGGGCGCGGCTACGTGCACTCCGAGGACGTGGTGAACGCGGGCTTCCTGGAGGGCGAGACCTCCCACGTGGCCGTCCAGGTGGTCTACGACGAGCTGGCGGTCCGGGACGACCTCGAGGGCATCGAATCCACGCCGATCACCCGGGAGCTGAGCCCGAAGCAGCCGCTTGCGCTGAACCTGATGCGCATCACCGTGGATGGCGAGCCGATCGACGACCCGGGCCGGAGCCTGGCCGACCTCCAGCGCTGCACGGACGTCGCGCTCGAGAAGGCCGACATCCAGTTCCGGTTCGACGACCTCGAATCCGACCCGCGGCTCAGTGTGGCCTCGCAGCCGATCGCGGTGCCGGTGGCGGCCGACCGCGGCACCGCGCCGCCGGTGCGCTTCCGGATGTACACGAACTACCCGTACTTCATCGACCGATCGGAGATCCGGATCTTCCAGCAGGAGCAGCCGCTCACGGCCGAGCCGCTCGCGGTCGTCCCGGTCGGGGTGGACGGACTCGCGCAGTGGCAACCCGTGGCGGAATGGTTCGAGGGACCGGCGCGAAGCCTCAAGTTCGTGCTGCGCAGCTACGACGCCGAGGGGCGGTTCGACGAAACCGCACCGCAGTCGCTCTGGTTGCTGTACGGCAAACCTGCGCAGGAGGAGAAGAACGCCCTGCTGGCCGGTTACGGCGAGGATGCCCCGTCGGCCCGGAACATCCCGCTCGGCAGCGTCGGAGCCGTCCGGGTTCACGGCAGCGGCATCCCGCCCGAGCACTCGGTCTGGCTGGCCGGGACCCCTGTGCCGCTCGACGAGCACGGCAGCTTCGTGGGCGAGGTGATCCTGCCCTCGGGCGCCCACACGGTCGAGGTGGCTGTGCTCGATCCGGCGGGCAACGGCGAGCTGTACCTGCGCGACCTCGAGTTCCCGCGCAAGGACTGGTTCTTCGTCGGCATCTCGGATCTGACCATGGCGCCGAGCCTGGGCGGCGGCATCCCGGATGCCCTGATCGGCGAGGATGCGACCTACGGCAACGACTCGTGGCTGGACGGGCGGCTCGCCTTCTATCTCACAGGCAAGTTCGGCGAGGATTGGAAGCTGACGGCGAGCGCCGACACGCGCGAGGGTTCGGTCAAGCACGCCTTCAGCAACTTCCTCGACAAGACGCCCGAGGCGCTCTTCAGGAGGATCGATCCCGACTACTCGTATCCGACCTTCGGCGACGACGGCACGGTCGAGGAGACCGCGCCGACCCAGGGCAAGTTCTTCGCCAAGCTGAGCAAGGAGGAGAGCCATGCCATGTGGGGCAACTTCAAGGTCGGTTACCTCGACAACGAGCTGGCTCAGGTCGACCGCGGTCTCTACGGCGGCAACCTCCACTACCAGTCCCTGTCGACCACCCGCTTCGGCGAGAAGAAGCTGGTGCTCGACGGCTTCGCCGCGGAGCCCGGCACGGTGCCGAGCCGGGAGGAGTTCCGCGGCACCGGCGGATCGCTCTACTACCTGCGGCGACAGGACCTGCTGACCGGCTCCGAGCGCGTGAGGATCGAGATCCGGGACAAGGACTCCGGGCTGGTGAAGGGCGTGGTGCACCTGAGGCCGACACTCGATTACGACATCGACTATCTCCAGGGACGCGTCCTGCTCACCGAGCCGCTGCCGGCCGTGGTGGGCGACGGCATGCTGATCCGCAACCAGGGGCTGAGCGGCGACGAGGCCTGGCTGGTGGTCCAGTACGAATACACGCCCGGCTTCGACGACATCGACGCGGTCGCCGCCGGAGGACAGGGCCGCTACTGGCTAAATGAGTTCGTCGGCGTGGGCCTGATGGCGAGCCATGACCAGGCGGACGGCGACGACAGCACGCTCTACGCCGGGGATGTGACCCTGAGGCTCAGCACGGATTCCTGGCTCAAGGTGCAGTACGGCCGGAGCGAGGGGGTCGTGTCCACCCCGTTCTTCTCCGACGACGGCGGCTTCAGCTTCCTCGGAACTGGCCCGCTTCCCCAGACGGAGAAGGACGCCAACGCCTACCGCGCCGACGTCAGCGTCGGCATCGCCGACTTCATCAAGGGAGCGCGCGGGCGCCTGAACGTCTACGCGCAGCGGCTGGAGGGCGGCTACTCGGCGCCGGGCACGACCGCGCTCACCGACACGGACCACGTCGGCGGCGCGATCGAGGTTCCCGTGACCCGGAGCCTGAACCTGACCACCAAGGCGGACTGGCGCGTGCAGGACCAGGGGGTCGAGACCCGGGCCGCGGAGGTCGACCTCGGCTACCAGCTCACCAAGCGGTGGAGCGTGGGAGCCGGCGTCCGGAACGAGCTCCGCGAAGACGACTCGCCGATCGTTCCGCTCACCCAGCAGGAAGGCTCGCGCACCGACGCGGGCGTCCAGGTCGGCTACGACTCGAAGGGCAAGTGGCGCGGCTACGGCTTCGGCCAGATGACGCTCGCGAAGACCGGAGACCGGGAGGACAACGGGCGCGGCGGCATCGGCGGCGCCTACCGGATCAATGACCGGCTCATGTTCGACGGAGAGATCTCGCATGGCCAGCTCGGACCGGCCATCCGGCTGGGAACCAGCTTCCAGGAATCCCAACAGACCCGTCGCTACCTCAGCTACGCGTTCGAGAACGAGCGCGAGTACAGCGGCCTGGAGGCGCGCACCGGCAAGCTGATCTCCGGCATCAAGGCGCGCGTGTCCGACAGCTCGAGCGTCTTCCTGGAGGACCGCTTCCAGCACGGTCGCGCGGCGACCGGCCTGGTCCGGGCCATGGGAATGACCCTCGCGCCCTCGGAGCGCTGGAGCTTCTCGGCCAACTGGGAGCACGGCGAGCTGGTCAACGCGCTGACCGACGCCCTGACCCGGCGCAAGGCCGGCGGCGGTCGCATCGGTTACGCCTACGACCAGCTACAGCTCGTCAGCGGCGTCGAGTACCGGTTCGACGAGACGGAGCAGCTCGACGAGTCGTGGGCGAACCGGACCACTTGGCTGTTCCGGAACTCGATGCGGCTCCAGATGAACCCGGATGCGCGGCTGGTGGCGAAATTCAACCACTCCTTCAGCGACAGCTCGCTCGGGCAGTTCTACGACGGCGGCTACACCGAGGCTGTGGTTGGCCTCGCGTACCGTCCGGTGAAGCACGACCGGCTGAACGCGCTGCTCAAGTACACCTATCTCTACGACTTCCCGACCGCCGATCGTCTCGGCCAGGACAACACCCCCATGCAGTTCCCGCAGAAGAGCCACGTAGCGTCCCTCGACGTCACCTATGACCTGACCAAGAGCTTCTCGATCGGCGGTAAGTACGCCTACCGCCTGGGCCAGGTGAGTCTCGACCGGGAGGACCCGAGCTTCTTCGACAACAACGCGCACCTGCTGCTGCTGCGCGGCGACTGGCGCTTCGCGAGGAACTGGGAGGGATCGCTCGAAGGGAGGATGCTCGAGCTTCCGGACCTGAACGAACGGCGCGCGGGCGCCCTCTTCACGATCTACCGATACCTGGGCGACCACTTCAAGGTCGGGGTCGGTTACAACTTCACGGACTTCTCGGACGACCTGACCGACCTGAGCTACGACCACCACGGCCTGTTCCTGAACCTGGTCGGCACGATGTGATCGAGAGGGCGAACCGAACTCAGCGCAGAGGCGGGGCGTCCGGCCGGGAGAAGTCCTTCACGAAGCGACAGACCTCTTCGGCTGCCGAGATCACGCACGGCTGTTCGAGCCGCCCCCGGGCCAGGACGGCCCGGAAGGCGGTTCGAATGCTTTGAGATGGTGGAGGCGGCGGGAATCGAACCCGCTGCTCGAGATGCAAAGCGGAGCAGTCGCCGGCAGTTAGCAGCTTAGCGCTGTGAGTGCGGGGTGAGTGCAGTGGCCTTCTCGGCAGGAGCGAGAGGGCTCCTCCAGCGTGTCTTCGAGGTAGATGCGCTTCGCTGCCCCCGCTGTGGCGCGCAGATGCGCCTACTCTCTGCCATCGAAGACTCCGAGGTGGCCCGCAAGATCCTCGAATGCCTCGATCTGCCACCCCGAGCGCCGCCGCTCGGGCCCGCGCCGGACGAGTCGGCCTGGCACGAGAGCGAGTCCCGGGACGAGGACCCTTCCTGGGCGTTCGATCAGACGCCGCCCGACGTCGACAGCACCGAATAGTCCCCGACCCGCGCCGGAACCCCGACAGGCCGCGTCGCATCAACCCCGATCTCGGTCCTTCGGGCCACTGCTGGGTCCGCGGCCGCAGCGCTCCCTCACATCGACGCCAAGATGCCAGCTGCTGCTCGACGCGAGCGCACGGACCCTTTGAAATCGCCACAGTGTGGGGCCTGCCCCCCTCACTCCGTTCCTGTTTGACAGAACGCTTCCTTATCGGTCAGCTGGAGACGCAGCTTTTCTCTCCTATGCCCGACCGGAATCACGCGTTGACTGTCATGTCGAAGCGAAGCAATCCGTTAGCGGGGTGTTGGCGCTACGAAATTCTCGAGATCTCCTGCGATGCTTCGATTGACATCCCGACGGCACTCACGCGAAATGAGGCAGCCACACATCTCCGGCGCTGCACGGATCCCGGGAGGAAGCTCGCCATGCAACGGATCGCCTCGCGCACCTCGACCTGGCTCGCCTGCACCGCCCTCTGCGCGGGTCTCGCGACCCCGGCGCTCGCCCACGACGGGTCCGGGAGTGCGGCCCCCGAGGTCCCCACGGATCCGGATGAGTTCGTGCTCACGCAGAACTTCGCGAGCCCGACTCCGTCGAGCGCGAATCCACTCGGCGTCGCCATCGCCACCACCGGCGGGCCCTACGTGGTGGCGGGCTTCCCGGCGGCGGCCGAGGTGCACCTCTACGACCGCCTGACGGGCGACCTCGTGCGCACGCTCCACAGCCCCAACCCGTCGCCCGGAAGCCAGTTCGGCGCCGCGGTGGCGACGTCGGGGATGCGCGTGGTGGTCGGCGCGCCCGGTGATGACACCGCCGGTACCGATGCCGGCGCGGTCTACATCTTCGAGGCCTTCACCGGCGCGCTGCTCAGGACCTTCCTGAATCCGACCCCCGAGCCGGGTGATGGCTTCGGGACGGCGCTCGAATGGGTGGGCTTCCTCGGGGACGAGCTGGTGATCGGCGCGCCCGGCGACGACACACAGGGTCCGAACGAAGGCGCGGCGTACGTGTTCCAGTACCAGAATCTTTTCTACCCGCAGGGTGGGCTGTCCCTTTCCCTCTTCAAGCCGGCTCCGACCGGGACCAGCGCGTTCGGCTCGTCGGTCGGTCGGGTCGGCGACCAGAACACGGCGGTCGGAGATCCGTTGCACCCCGTCGGCGGCCACGCAGCGGCCGGCGCCGTCTTCGTCTTCGACACCACCGGCTTCAGCCCCAACTACGGACAGCCCCTCCTCTACTCCCCGAAGCTGAACCCGAGCCCCGCGGCGAATGCCAACTTCGGGGCCGCGATCGCGACGGCGACCGGCTTCGCCGGACCCTTCCTCGTGGTCGGGGCTCCCGCCGTCGGCGGCACCGCGGCCGGCCGCGTCGACGTGTTCATCGCGGCGGGCGGCGGCTTCGTGCGCAGCATCGTGAGCCCCGCCACGAGTCCCGGCGACTGGTTCGGCCGCTCCATCACCGGGATCGGTCCGACCATCGCCATCGGCGCTCCGAGAGAAGACACCGGCGCGACCGACAGCGGAGCCGTCCATTTCTTCAACGCCTCCGGATTCGGAGGAAACTTCCTCGGCACCTTCGCCAACCCCACGCCGGGCGCCCAGGACTGGTTCGGCTACTCCGTCACCCGGCTCGGGAACGCGATCGCCGTGGGTGCGCCGCAGGACAGCACGTCCGGTCCGATGGCGGGCGCCGCGTACGTGTACCTGCCCGCAGTGCCGAGCTGTACGGTGCCGGGAACACCCGCCGAGATCGGCGAGTGGGGGGAGCTGAGCTCGACCCCTGCGGTCCCCACGCACGTCACCGTCCTGGGAAGCCAGAAGGTGCTCTACTGGTTCGGCCAGCTATGGCCCGCGCCGACCTACGTGCTCGACCCCGTGACCGGGACATCGACGACCGCCGGCGCCGCCCAGAACGACATCTTCTGCTCGGGTCACACGACGCTGGCCGATGGCCGCGTGATCTCGATCGGTGGGCACACCGGGCTCTTCGACGGGATTCCGGATACCTACATCCACGATCCGTATGCCGGCACCGCGACCCGCGTGGCCGACATGGCGCAGGCGCGCTGGTATCCGACCGCGACGACGCTGCGCGACGGGCGGATCCTCGCGACCGCCGGGCACATCGCGGGGGGCGTGCAGGCCACGATCCCGGAGATCTACTCGGTCGCCACCAACACGTGGACGCCGCTCACGGGCGCCGCCCTCCAGCTCCCGCTGTACCCGTTCATGTTCCTGCTCCCGAACGGCAAGCTCTTCCAGGCGGGCGCGGAAGGCGGTGGCGCCGCGACGCGCACGCTCGATCTCACCGCGCAGAGCTGGGCGACCGTAGGGAACACCGTGGCCACCCATGGATCGGCTGCGATGTACGTGCCGGGTAAGGTGCTGCGGTCGGGCGGGAGGAACGTCGCGAACACGGTCACCGTCGCCAACGCCGAAGTGATCGACATGACGGAAGCCACGCCGGCGTGGCGATCGGTTGCGCCGATGGCGTTCCCGCGCCAGAAGCACAACCTCGTGCTGCTGCCGGATGGAAGCGCATTGGCGGTGGGCGGCAGGACCAACAACGACATCCCCCTGCAGTCGCAGCTCACGGCCGAGCGCTTCGACCCGGAGACCGAGACGTGGTCGACGATGGCGTGCATGGCCGAGCCGCGCATGTATCACTCGACGGCGGCGCTGCTACCGGACGGCCGCGTGATGTCCGCGGGCGGCAACCTGTATCCGTCGTACCAGATCTACTCGCCGCCCTATCTGTTCAAGGGACCGCGGCCCACGATCGCCTCCGTTTCACCGAATTGGTTCTACGAGGTGTGGTTCACCATGGAGACGCAGGATGCCGCATCGATCGCCTCGGTGGTGTTGATGCGGCCTGCCTCGACGACCCACGGCTTCGACGAAAACCAACGCCTCGTGCCGATCGCCTTCGAACAACTCGAGTGGAACGTGCTCAAGATCTGGACGCCGCTCACGCGGGACGTGGCGCCTCCGGGCGAATATCTGTTCTTCCTGGTGAACGACCAGGGGGTGCCTTCGCTCGGCACGACGATCCGCCTCGACGGGCCCGAGGGCTGCGGCTGATCCCGTGCACCCGCTCGTCGCCGGAATTCCCGCGGTCTTCGTCGGCTACGCGCTGGCGGGCCTCCTCGGCGGAGGCAGCCTGATCTGGCTGCTCCGCCGCGCGGGCCTGCGCGCGGGCCAGATCGCGGTCTCGCTGGTGGCGATCACGGTCGCGCTCGTGACCGGATCGAAGGCGCTGTACCTCGTGGAGGCGTGGCCACACTGGGCATCGCCCGCGGTGGATCCCTGGCAGGCGGTCCTGTCGACGAAGATGCGGATCCCCGGAGGCCTCGCGCTCGCGCTGGCGATCGGCCCGCTCCTCGCGCGCGCGATCGGCGTTCCCTACCTGCGCTTCGCCGACGCGAGCGTGCCGGCGGCCGGGCTCCTGCTGGTCGGCATCCGGATCGGCTGCTTCCTCGAGGGCTGCTGCTTCGGAACCCCCTCGTCGCTCCCGTGGGCGGTCGACTTCCCGAGGAGCAGCCCCGCCTCCGGCTGGCAGGTCGCGAACGGGTGGATCGACCCCACCGCGGCGCCGCTGCTGGTCCACCCGCTCCAGCTCTACTTCGCGGGAGCGGGCCTGCTCCTCTTCGTGGGGCTCGCCCTCTACGAGCGGCACAAGCGCTTCCACGGCGAGGTGCTCCTGCTCTTCTTCGCGATCTACCTGTGGAGCACGTTCGCGCTCGAGCTCCTGCGCGCGAGCCCCCACGACCTGACGCGACACGCCGTGCTCGCCGCCAGCGTGGCGGTGACGCTCGTCGCGATCGGCGTCGAGCTCGCGCGCCGGTCGCCGCGGTGGGCGCGCGGCGCCGCGGCTCTCTAGCCTGGTACCTGGAGGATCCCTCGGAGATCCGTGGAGTGCGGAGAGATCGGGCGGCCGTACTACGTCGCTCGAACCTCGATCGATGCGCTGGCGCTACTCGAGCCGCCTCCGGGCCACGACGGCCCGGAAGGCGGTTCGAATTCTTTGCGATGGTGGAGGCGGCGGGAATCGAACCCGCGTCCGCATGGCGTCCAGCTAGCGCGTCTACGTGCGTAGGCTCCGCTCGTTCTCGATGTGGCAGGTCATGAAGCCAGGAGTAGCCACACCCAGCTCGACGTGTTTCTCGTCCCCGGATACGGCCGAGCAGCGCTCGGGGACCAGCCTCCTGATGACGCCCGTGCCCCGCTAGGAGACGTCACGGACGGGCGTCGCTGGCCTAGTTTCAGCTAGGCAGCGAGAGCGTAGTTCGCGTCGGCAGTTGTACTACCAACAGCGCCACCTGTTTAACGACGAATGTGACGACGTCGGCACGCAGCGCTCGCCTTCGACCACCCGTCGAAGCCGATCGCCCCCAAACAGGACAAAGGTAGGCCGCAGGGGCTTCCCCGCAAGCGCGCTGCCGCGCAGGCGACGCAGGACTAGACTCGGCGCCCGGCATGCACGGCGTGGAAGGCGGCAAAAGCAGGCTTGCGGCGCTCGCGGGCATCCTCCTGCTCGCGCTCTGCCTGCGGCTCGCGTACCTGTGGGAGGCCTCGCGCGGCCCCTTCGGCGATCCGGGCTACCTGCCGATCGACGCGCGGCTCTATCACGCCTGGGCGAACGAGTGGCTCGCGGGAAGCTGGCCGCCGCGGCAGACCTTCTACCGCCCTCCCCTTTACACCTGGTTCGTCGGCCTCGTCTACGCCGCGGCGGGTCCCCATCCGATCGCGGTGAAGATCGCGCAGGCGACGCTCGGCGCGGCCACCAGCGGGCTGGTCTGGGC
Organism: Myxococcota bacterium; assembly: GCA_036560145.1. GTDB lineage: Bacteria > Myxococcota_A > UBA9160 > UBA9160 > SMWR01 > DATBRV01. The sequence goes on along the minus strand of DATBRV010000065.1, from coordinate 23,808 downwards.
GATCGGTCGCGAGGTCTTCGCGGGCTCCGCGGCGCCGCTGCTCGGCGCCGCGATCTGGGCGGTCTGCGGCACCTCGATCTTCTTCGACGCGCAGCTGCTGCCCGGCAGCCTCGACGCCTTCCTCCAGACCGCCCTGGTCTGGCGGCTGCTGGTGGCGGGCCGCACGCAGCGGCTCTCCGCCTGGATCGTCGCCGGCCTGCTGGTGGGGCTCGGCGCGCTGCATCGCGGCGGGGCCCTGCTGCTGCTCCCGTTGCTGCTGGTCTGGATCCGGTTGCTCCCGGGCTGGGCCGCGCGCGGCGCCGTGAGCCCGATCGCGCCGACCGGGCGCAGTCGGTGGCGGAGCTTCGCGCGGGCGGCCCTCGCGCTGCTGCTGCCGGCGGCGCTGGTGATCGCGCCCGTCGCGTGGCGCAACGCGTCCTACGACTACATGCTCGAAGGCAAGGCGGCGCCGCTCGAGACCGCACGCCGCCTCGCGACGGGGCGCTTCGTCGCGATCGCCGAGTCGTCGGCGGTGAACCTCCGCCTGGGCAACGCCCCCGTGCTGCGCGAGCTCAACCACGTCACCCACCCGGATCACTTCGCGGTCTGGAACCGCCTGATCGCCGAGCCTTACAAGAGCGGGATCGGATCGACCGAGGAGGCGAACCGCTTCATCGTTCGCGAGACGCTCAAAGAAGTCGCGGCGCAGCCCTCCGCCTGGCTCGGGATCATGCTCGAGAAGACCCGGGAGCTGGTGAACGGCGCCGAGATCCCGCGCAATACCAGCATCTACCCGGATCGCGAGTACTCGCGCGTTCTCCGGGCGCTGCTCTGGAAGCACGGCCTCGCCTTCCCGAGCGGCCTGATCATCCCCTTCGGGCTGGCTGGAATCTGGCTGGTGCGCCGCTCGCTGCGCGCGCACTTCGTGCCGCTCGCGTGTCTCGCGGTGCAGGCCGTCTTCGTGCTGGCCTTCTTCGTGACCGCACGCTATCGGCTGCCCTCGCTCCCGCTCCTCTCCCTCTACGCGGCGCACGCGGCGCTCGGGCTGCGGGATCTGATCCGCGAGCGCCGCCGCCCGGAGGCGGCGCGGCTGGCGGCGGTGCTCGGCGTGCTGCTGCTGCTTTCGAATCACGCCGTCGGCGCGATGCCCGCCTCGCACTGGCCCCTCGAGCACGCCGACCTCGCCCGGGTGCTGCTCGCGCGCCACGAGCTGCGCGAGGGAGAGGCGCAGCTCCGCGCGGCGCTCGCGCAGGACCCCGACTTTCCGGCCGCCAACGACCAGCTCTGCGCCCTGCTGATCTTCGCCTCGCGCGCGCCCGAAGCCGTCCCCCCGTGCACGCGCGCCGTGGCCTCTCAACCGGGATCGGCGGTGCTGCACCATCAGCTGGGCGTGGCCCTCGAGGCCTCGGGACGGCGCTCCGCCGCGATCGCCGAGTACCGGACGGCGCTGCGGCTCGCGCCGGGCAACGCCAGATCGGCGGAGGCGCTCGCGAAGGCCCTCGAAAAGCAGGCCAGGCGTGGCGAGGACGTCAGGCCCGAGTGAGCTCGCCGCCGAGCCAGCCCCGCGCGCGATACCAGGCGAAGGAGTCCTCCAGCGAGGCGCGCGCGGGCCGCGGCGAGAAGCCGAGCTCGCGCGCGGCCTTCTCGTGGATCACGACGCGATTCGACACGCTGGCTCGGAGCACGCCCGCGGTGAAGAGCGGCTGCTTGCGCGTCAGCCGCGCCGCCGCGATCGAGAACGGCAGCAGCGCCCAGCCCACCCAGATCGGGAGGAAGACCTTCGGCATGCGCCGGCCGGTGATCGATGCGACCTCGCGCGTCACGTCCTGCATCGTGAGCACGTCGCCCGAGAGCAGATAGCGCTCGCCGCGGCGCCCGCGCTCCGCCGCCGCGATCATTCCCGCAGCCACGTCGCGCGTGTCCACGAAGTCGCTGACGACCTGCATCAGCACCGGGAGCCTACCCAGGTACAGGTCGACCAGCGCCCGGGCGATCATCGAGGGCTCGTAGTCGTGCGGGCCCAGCAGCGTTCCAGGGCTGCAGATCACGGCGTCGAGCCCGGCGTCCGCGACCCCGTCGAGCACGAGCTTCTCGGCGACCGCCTTGGCGCGGTGATAGTCGCAAGGCTCCGCGAGCGCGAGGGGCCTCGCCTCGTCGAGCGGCTCCGAGAGCGGATGCCGCACCAGCGCGTGGTGCGAGCTGCAGTGGACGAGCCGCGTCCGGCCGGCGAGACAGGCGGCGACGACGTTCCGCGTGCCCTCCACGTTCACGGCGAAGATGCTCCCGTCCGCGTCCCGATCGAGATCGACCTTGGCCGCCAGGTGGAAGACGCGCTCCGCGCCCCGGCAGAGCGCCGCGATGGCGTCGCGATCCAGGATCGAGCCATGCACCAGCTCGAGATCGAGGCCCTCGAGCGAAGCCGGCCGCCCGGCCCCGGGCTCGAGCACGCGCACCCGAACGCCTCGCTCGAGCAGCGCGCGCACCAGCACGTTGCCGAGCCGACCCGAACCGCCCGTCACCGCCGCGAGCATGCTGCGATCTCCTTCTGGCTGGGCTCGTCTCCCGGGCAAGCGAAGCGTGCAGCGAGCCGCAGGCGAGCGAAGTTCATTCGGGCCGGATCTCGAGCGCCGAGAGCGCGGCGGCGAACCAGGGCCGGTAGGCGTCCGCGAGATCGACGGGGCTGTCCGCGATCACCGCGAAGACCCGCCCATCCCCGGTCTCGATGAAGGTCATCTGCTCGATGAAGCGGCCCTCCGGGTCCCCGATCCGGATCTCGAACGCGCGCCGCCCCCCCAGCGTGAGGAACCCCTGCTCCAGCACCTGCCCCCGCGCCAGGTAGTGGGCGCCGTACCGCTGCATGTAGGCCTCCAGCGTCGGGTAGCGGTGCACGACGATCTGGAACGAGGCGGTGTAGTCCCAGGTGACGCCGTCCACCAGCACCACGCCCCGCGCCGTCGGCACCCGCATCCAGCCCGCGGGAGGGCGCAGCTCGAAGCCGAGGCGCGCGTCGACGTAGGGCGCGATCGCGAGCTGGGGCGGGCCCTGCGGCAGCTCCGCCGGCGCCCGCGCCGCGGCCCCTTCCGGCGGAATCCGCGTGTAGACCGTTCCGTTCGGCAGGCGGTAGAGCGAGACGAAGGAGTTCACGTCCTCGAGCGAGAGCTCGCGCACGCTGACGCGGTCGCGCACCACCTCGTACATCACGTCGGCCGGGATGGGGCTGTGGGAGCGCATCCCGAGCGCGTGCCCGATCTCGTGCAGCGCGATCCACTCGACCTGATCCGGCGCCAGCAGGCCGAAGTAGTCCGCGAGGTAGAGGTCCACCCGGGGCACCTGGAAGTCGACGTCGAGCCGGCCCCGGCCGGGGTCGCCGTCGCGCGCGTGACACGCGCGTGCAATCGGCGTCTTGCCGAGCACCAGCAGATCCGGATGCGGCGCCGGGGCCTCCTCGCCGAGCAGGCGCAGCTCGAGCCTCGCGTCCCCCGGGGCCTCGACCAGGCGGAAGCGCACGAGGCCCTCGAGCTCCCGCTCCCAGGTGGCGAGCGCGCGCAAGACCGCGTCGACGAAGGCCTGCGGATCCTGGGGATCGAATTCGTCCTGGAGCGAATCGGGGATCGCGGGCGGCGAGACCCAGACCGTCAGCGGCATCGCCTCGTCCGGCCAGCGACACAGAAACAGGACGTCTCCCCGGCCGTCGCTGCCGACGGTCCGGTGCGCCATGAAGGCCAGGTAGTTCGGCTCCTCGACCTCGGGATGCGCCTCGCGGAAGGCCGCTTCGTCTCGGCGATCCGGCTGATACGGCACCTCGAAGGCGGGCTCGCTGCCGGCGGCGCAGGCGCAGAGCACGGTCGCCAGCGACACGAGCCTGCGCCGCGCGGGCGTCAAGGCCGCGACCGGCCGCGGCCGCGCACCGCGCGCTGCACCTCGCGTTCGCTCTCGCGTTCGCGGATCGTCTCGCGCTTGTCGTGGGTCTTCTTGCCGCGCGCGAGCGCGAGCTGGATCTTCGCGCGCCCGTCCTTGAAGTAGAGCTCGATCGGGACCAGCGTGAAGCCGCGCTCGGCAACGCGCCCGGTGAGCCGCCCGATCTCGGCGCGGTGGAGCAGGAGCTTGCGCTCGCGGCGGGGAGCCGCGTTCGCGCGCCCGGCCTGGTCGTAGGGGCCGATGTGGGCGTTCACGAGGAACACCTCTCCGCGGCGCACGATCGCGTAGGCGTCGGTCAGGTTCGCGTTGCCGGCGCGCAGCGACTTGACCTCGGGGCCAAGCAATGCGATGCCCGCCTCGAAGGTGTCGAGGATCTCGTACTCGAAGCGCGCCTTGCGGTTGGTCGCCACGAGCTTGCGATCGGAATCCGCCCCGGGCATGAGGCGCTGAGGATATCGCCTTGTGTTCAGTCGCGCGGGTGGTTGTGGGCGTCCACGAAGACGCGGGTCGCCTCCCAATCGCGCGCCTCCGCGTCCTCCACCTGCACGTAGCTGCAGATGATCACGAGGTCGTGGGGCTTGATCAGGTGGGCGGCGGCGCCGTTCACGCAGATCTCGCCGGAGCCCGGCTCTCCCTCGATCGCGTAGGTGGTGAGCCGGCTGGCGTTGGTGCAGTCGTAGATCTGGACCTGCTCGTACGGCAAGATGTTTGCCGCGCGCATCAACTCGGCGTCGATCGTGACGCTGCCTTCGTACTCGACGTTGGCCTCGGTCACGGTCGCGCGGTGGATCTTCGACTTCAGCATGGTTCGGAGCACGGGGGGTCCTCCTGCGGAAGCTGCGGACGCAGCACCCGGTTGTCGATCAGACGAACGCCGGCGCCTTCGCGGCCCGGGATCGGCTCGAAGCGCACCGCGAGGGCGAGCAGCGCGGGTCCCGCGAGCACGGCGGGGGACGCCTCCAGCGTCTCCGGATCGCGCAGCTCGGCGTAATCGATCTCGGCGCGCGGGGCCTTTCCGATCGCGGTGGCGACCAGTGCGAGCACGCGCGCCGCGCTCCGCTCGCCGGATGCGACCGCGCGCTCGGCTTCGCCCAGGGCCTGCCAGAGCACGCACGCCTGGCGGCGCGCCTCCGGGTCGAGCCGCGCGTTGCGGCTCGACATCGCGAGGCCATCCGGCTCGCGCAGGGTGGGCGCGCCCACGATCTCGACGTCGAAGCGCAGGTCCTTCACCAGCCGACGGATCACGGCGAGCTGCTGGAAATCCTTCTCGCCGAAGACGGCCACCTGGGGCTTGGCGGCCAGCAGCAGCTTGGTCACCACGGTCGCGACGCCGCGGAAATGCCCCGGGCGCGAGCGGCCGCAGAGCGGCTTGGCGAGCTCGGTCACCTCGACCCAGGTCTGCGCGCCCTCGGGCGCCAGCTCCGAAGCCGGGGGGGCGAACACGAGATCGACCCCGGCGTCGCGACACAGCGCGAGGTCCGCGTCGAGCGTACGCGGGTAGGCCGCCAGATCGCGGGCGTCCTCGAACTGCGTCGGGTTCACGAAGATCGAGAGCCAGACGCGGTCGGCGCGGCGCCGGCCCTCGGCGACAAGCGAGAGATGTCCCGCGTGCAGCGCCCCCATCGTGGGCACCAGCGCCACGCGCCGCCCCGCGGCGCGCTCCGCGTCGGCCAGTGCCTGTAGCTCGGCGACGGTCGTCAGGATCCGCATGCGCGCCTCACCGGTAGGAATGCTCCGGGTCGGGGAACTTTCCGTGCGCCACCTCGTCGGCGAAGCGGCGCGCCGCTTGGACGGTGAGCGCCCCGAGGTTCGCGTACTGCTTGACGAAGCTCGGCACGCCGTCCGAGAGCCCGAGCAGGTCGTGCATCACCAGCACCTGCCCGTCGCAGTCGACCCCGGCGCCGATCCCGATGGTCGGAATCGAGAGCTCGCGCGTGATCTCGCCGGCCAGCTCGGCGGGCATCCCCTCGAGCACGACCGCGAAGGCGCCCGCCGCCTCCACCGCGCGCGCATCCTCGAGCACGCGCGAACGACCGCTCTCGCCGCGGCCCTGCACGCGGTGGCCGCCCATCCGGTGGATGGCCTGCGGCGTGAGGCCCACGTGCCCCATCACCGGGATCTCGGCCGCCGCGATCCGCGCGATCGTCTCGGCGACGGTCCGGCCGCCCTCGAGCTTGACCGCCTGCGCGCCGCCCTCCTTCACGCAGCGAACGGCGCTGCGCAGGGCCTCCTCCGAGGTGATCTGATAGGAGCCGAAGGGGAGATCGGCGACCACCAGGGCCCGGCGCGCGGCGCGCGCGACCAGGCGCGTGTGGTAGATGGTCTCGTCGAGCGTGACCGGGAGCGTGGTCGGCTGACCCTGCACGACGTTGCCGAGCGAATCCCCGACCAGCAGGACGTCGATCCCGGCCTGGTCGAACAGGCTCGCGAAGGCGAAGTCGTAGGCGGTGAGCATGCTGATCCGCTCGCCGCGGCGCTTGCGCGCCCCCAGCAGGGGAACGGTGACTCGGTGTTCGCGCGTGGACTCGGCGGTGACCGTGGACACGGGGTTTCTCCCCCGACCCGGCCGGAACCTGCGCGGCGAAACAAAAACGCGCCTACCGGAAGGCTCCGGAGGCGCGGCGGCGCTCGCGGCTATGCGCCGTGAGCCGCCTGAATCGCCCCCGTCTCGGTCCGTCCCCAGGAGATCCTGCGATTCCCGGCTGTGGATCCGAGCGTCTTGCTTGGGCGGTGCTAGGCGTCGTCTCTGTCTTCCCGGCGCGCAGCGCGTCCGGGTCTGTTCAGGTCCCGATGGAGATCGCAACTTGCGAGACCCCTCGAGACGCATTCGAGAATACGGACCGGCTGGGCCGGGGTCAACCCAGGTCCGGCGCCTTCGAGAGCCGCTCCCGCACGGCGGGCGGCAGGTAGCGGCCCTCGAGCATCTGGCCGGCATGGCTTTTCAGCGCCTGGGCGAGCACCTCGACGCGCCGTTCCAGGCCGTCCGAGGCGGCCAGCAGCACCCAGGTCTCGCCGCGTACGCGGCAAACGCCGCTGGCCGGCGAGGGGTCGCCGTCCGTGCCCGCGCGCAGCTCGCGAACCTCGAGGCCGGCTTCCCGCGCGAGCTCCGAGAGCCGTTCCAGCAGCTCGCTCAGCTCCACGCTGCGCCTCCGCCGCCGCGCCCCGCGGCGAGCGCGCGCGCGAGCGCCAGCAGCCGCTCGGGAGCCAGGCTCTCGGCGCGGGCGCGGGGGTCGATCCCGAGACGTAGCAGGAGCTCCTCGAGCGCGCGCGGCCCCCCTTCCGGCGCGAGGTCCGCGCCGCGCAGGGCGTTGGCGAGCGTCTTGCGCCGCTTCGAGAAGGCCGCGCGCACGATCCGCTCGACGGGCGCCAGCTCGTCCGCCGCGAGCCCGGGCGCGCGCAGCGGCGTGATGCGCAGGAAGCTCGAGCGGACCCGCGGCGCCGGATGGAAGAGCCCCGGCGCGAGCTCCGCGCACTTCACGACCTCCACCGTGAGGGCGTGCAGCACCGCGAGCGAGCCGTAGTCGCGGCTGCCCTCCTTGGCCAGCACGCGCGCCGCGACCTCGCGCTGGAGCATCACCGACCAGTCCGTCAGCTGGCCGCGCAGATCGAGCAGCCGGCGCAGCAGCGGCGAGGCGATCGAGTACGGCAGGTTGGCGACGAGCCGCGCGGGGCCGCTCGCGAGCGCGCCGAGGTCGATGGCGAGCGCGTCGGCGTGCAGCAGCTCGACGTTGGCCGGGAGCAGGCGCTCGCCGCGCAGCGCCCGCACCAGGCCCGCGTCGACCTCGATCGCGATCACCCGCGCCGCGCGCGCGGCGAGCGCCTGGGTGAGCGTGCCCAGGCCCGCGCCGATCTCGATCACCGTGTCGCCGGGCTCGACCCCCGCGAGCCCGACCAGGCGCGCCGCCATGGCGTCGTCGACCAGGAAGTTCTGGCCCAGATCGCGGCGCGCGAGCAGCCGATGCTTGGCCAGCACGGCGCGGACCGCGGCGGCATTCACTCCGGAGCCGGCATCGACCCGAGCGGCGCGCCCATCGGGATGCGCGAGAAGGAGTCGAGGGAGAGGCCGTGGCGCTCGCCGCCGGCGAGCAGGCGGGCGCCGGCGGCGGCGATCATGGCGGCGTTGTCGGTGCACAGCGCGGGCGGCGGAAAGATCGCCTGGAAGCCGCCTGCGCGCGCGGCGGCCTCGAAGGCGGCGCGCAGGCGCCGGTTCGCGGCGACTCCGCCCACCACCGCGATGCGCCTCGCCTCGCCCGCTTCGGCGGCGAGCGCACGCTGCGCCCGCGCCAGCAGCACGTCGACCGCCGCCTGCTCGAAGGAGGCCGCGAGATCGGCTTTCTCCCGCGCGCCGAGCGGACCCCGCGCGCGCTGGCGGTCGACCTCGAGCGCGACGGCGGTCTTCAGCCCGCTGAAGGAGAAGTCGAGCCCGGGGCTTGCGGCCAGCGGCCGCGGGAAGTCGAAGGCCGCTGCGTCGCCGCGCTCCGCGGCGCTGGCCACCGCCGGCCCGCCGGGATAGGGGAGGCCCAACAGCTTCGCGACCTTGTCGAAGGCCTCGCCCACGGCGTCGTCGCGCGTCTCCCCGAGCACCGCGACGCGGCCAGACGCGGAGATCCGATACAGCGCCGTGTGCCCGCCCGAGACCACCAGACCCAGGTAGGGCGGCGCCAGGCCGGGGCTGGCGAGCTCGGCGGAGGCGAGGTGTCCGGCCAGGTGGTGCACGCCGACCAGCGGAATTCCGAAGCGATAGGCGAGCGCCTTGGCGAAGGAGACGCCGACCAGCAGCGAGCCCACCAGCCCCGGCCCGGCTGTCACCGCGATGCCGGAGAGCTCCTCCGCGGCGACGCCCGCCTGCGCGAGCGCGGCGGCCACGACGGCGGAGACGCTGCGCACGTGATCGCGCGAGGCGAGCTCGGGCACCACGCCGCCGTACGGTTGGTGGACCTCGCCCTGCCCGTGCACGACGCTCGAGAGCACCCGGCCGTCCCGGACGACGGCGGCCGCCATCTCGTCGCACGAGCTCTCGATGCCTAGCACTGTCCCCGGATCAGGCATGCAGCTACGGCGGGCGGATTGCATGACCCTCGCCCAGCCTGGGTGAACTCCGCTCGGCTGCGCCTCGCTGCGCGCGCGCTCCGCGCGCTTGCCGTCAGCCGGTGCGCCGCTCGAGCTTCTCTTCTTCGGCCTTGCACTCGATGCAGAGCTCGGCCACCGGTCGCGCGCGCAGGCGCGCGATTCCGATGTCCTCGCCGCAGTTCATGCACTTGCCGTATTCGCCGCGGTCGATCTTCTCGAGCGCGGCGTCGATCTTCGAGAGCAGGCCCTGCTCTCGCTCGCGCAGCCGTCCGGTGAACTGGAGATTCACCTCGGAGGAGGCGGTGTCCATCTCGTCCGGAAAATCGTCCGGATCGACGTGGATGTCCCCGGAGAGCGCCCGCTTCGCGTTCCCGACCAGCTCGTCTCGCTGCGCCACGAGAAGAGCTCGAAACTTCTGGAGGTCGCGCTTGGTCAACGTCTTCCCCTACACCGTGAGGCCGGGCACCCGCCGCCTGCGGGCTCAGCCGGTTTCCAGCAGATCCAGTTGCTTCTTCGCTTCGGGAGCTCGAGCCGAGTTCGGATACTCCTTCAGCACGCGTTCGAAGGCCTTGCCCGCCGCCTTGCCATAGCCAGGCCCCAGCTTGAGCAGCGCCTCGCCCTGGCGGTAGAGCGCATCCGCCGCCTTCTCGCCGTTCGGATACTTCGTCACGACGTCGTCGAAGCGGAGGACGGCGGTCTTGTAGTCCCCTTGTTTGAAGTAACAGTCCGCCATCCAGTAGGCGGCGTCGTCGGCGTAGCCCGAAGCCGGGTAAGTCTGCAAGAACTCCCGGAAGCGGTCAATACAGGCGGGAGCGTTGCCGGCGCGCCAGGCGGCGTACGCGTTGCGGTACGCCTGCAGCTCCCCCGACGCGCTCCCCGAGGAGGCCACCGCGGGCGTCTCCGGGGTCGGCGCGGCGCCCTCGACGGGGGCGGCCGGCTCCGGGGGCGGAGCGGGCGCGGTGGTCGAGGCCGCCTCGCGCGCGGAGCGCGCCTCGACGAGCGCCTCCTCGCTCTTGTGCTCGCTCACCTCGAGCCGGCCCTCGAGCTGCTCGAGCCGGGCCTCGAGCGCTTCCAGGCGCGCGCCCAGGTCCGCGACGCGCTCGCCTCCCGGGTTGGTGGCGCCGCCACGCTTCAGGTCCATCACGTCGCGGCGCACCTTCTCGAAATCCGCCGGCGTGACACAAGCGGATGTCGTCACGAGCGCGACGCCGATCATCAACCCCCTGCGCCAGTCGCCGATCCGTGTTGCTCTCATGTCGCCCTCCCCTCGCTCCGCGGAGACCCCATCACTTCGGAAACGGTCCCCACGAAGGATTGGTGTTGTTTCCGGCGTTCTCGGTCAGCCGGATCAGGTTGTCGCCGGTCAGATCGGTCACGTAGATGTCGGCCCGCCCGCGCCGCGTCGAGCTGAAGGCGAGCTTGCGCCCGTTCGGAGCCCAGCTCGGCCCTTCGTCGTTGCGCGGGTGGCTGATCAACGGAATCGTGGCGCCGCCCGACGGATCGATCAACCAGATGTCGAACTGACCCTCCAGGCGCGATTCGTAGGCGATCCAGCGCCCGTCGGGAGACCAGGCGGGATTCGTGTTGTAGCTGCCCTGGAAGGTGAGGCGGCGCTGGTCGCTGCCGTCGGCGTTCATCAGGTAGAGCTGCGGGGAGCCCGAGCGGTCGGAGACGAACGCGATCCGGGAGGCGTCGGGAGACCAGCTGGGAGAGACGTCGATCACCCGGTTGTTCGTGAGCCGCCGCAGGTCGCGGCCGTCGCTGTTCACCGTGTAGATCTCGGCGACGTCGCCTTCGCTCATCACCACGGCGAGCCTGGGGCCGAGCGGCGCGAAGACCCCCCGGTACTGCTGCATGCGATCCCCGAGCCGCGAGAGCACCCGTCCCGGCTTGCCGCGGCCTCGCGTCGAGACGAAGAGCAGCGGGCGGTTCGCATAGCGGTACGAGGTGTACAGGATGGATTCGCCGCTCGCGGACCAGCTCGGGAAGGTGTTGATCGACTTGTTCGCGGTGGCGGCCCGCGCGTTCGAGCCGTCCGCGTTCATCACGTAGATCTCGGAGCTCCCGCCCCGATTCGACACGAAGGCGATCTCGGTCGCGGAGACGCCGCGCACGCCGACGAAGGCCGCCACGATGTCGTCGGCGATCCGGTGCGCGAGCATCGCGACGTCGGCCGTCGCCGGCTGCTGGTAGCTCTTGCGCAGCAGCCGCGTGCAACGGGTCGTGTCCCAGACGCGGAACTCGACCTGGAGCTGCTTGGCGTCGGTCGTGAGGGTTCCCTCCACCAGTGCGTCGCCGCCGACCCCGCTCCAATCGGTGCAGACCACCGAGGGGCCCCCGTCGAGCGAGACCGTGGTCTCGGGCCCCAGGTAGGCCTTCGGGTCGATGATCCGGAACACGCCCGAAAACTCGAGTCCGCGCGCGATCTGCTCGCGAAAGGCTCCCACCCGCCCGGCGCTGGGGGACGCCGATCCGTCCGCGAAGCGCTGCACGGCCGCTCCGTAGCTGCGCGCCTGGCCGGGATCGATCACCACCGCCGGCCGGTCCTGGGCGCGGGCGACGGAGGCGCCCGCGAACAGGAGCAGCGCGAGGCCCGCGAGCCGCGGCGCCAGGCGCATCAATAGCTCTCGTCCGCGACGAACACGAAACTCCACTCGCCGGCCTCCGGCGGAGCCGGGAGCGGGCTCGCCTTCTGGATCGAGCGCACCACGCCGTCGTCGTACCAGGGGTTGCCGGAGCGCTTGACGATGCGGGGCTCGCCCACGACGCCGCCCCCCGCATCCAGCTCGACCACGATGCTGGTCCGGAGCGGCTGGTTGCGAAAGCTGGGCGGCACCACCCAGTTCTGGCGGATGTGGATACGGGCCCTGCGCTCCCAGGCGAGGAACTCCGGCGGCACCGGCTGCCCGGTCGGCGATCCGATCGCCGCGGTCTGCGCGGGCGCCGGGGCCGGCGCCGGGGCCACGTCGCCGACCTCGTCGCGCAGTTCCGAGAGCACGTCGGCGTAGTCCTTCTCTTTCGCCGACTCGGCGGGCTTCGGCTCGGGCTTGGGCTTCGGCTTCGCCTCGGCCGCCGGCTTGGGCGGGAGCGGCGCCGGCTCCTTGGGCAGCACCACCTGCTTCGGCTCGGGCGGCGGCGGCGGCGCGGGCGGCCGGGGCGCCGGCGCAGCCTGGGCCGGCGCGGCGGGCGCGGGCATCGCCACCAGATCCACCGCGATCACCCCCAGCGGCATCACCACCTCGCCGCTCGGCGAGAAGCCGAGGAAGATCGCCAGCGCCAGATGCGCGAGCGCCGACACCACCAGGAGTCGGCGGAATTCGCGCCGCTCGAGCGGTTCGGGAAGGATCGCGACGCCTCGTGCCACGTTCGTCGCAGCGCCTCACTTCTCGGGCTCGGTCACCATCCCGAGCTTGGTCGCGCCCGCCTCGCGGGCCGCCGCGAGCGCCTTCACGACCACGCCGTAGGGAGCCTCCTTGTCCGCGCGCAGGAACAGCTCCCGGCTGTCGCGGCCCTCGAAGATGGCCGCGAGCTTCTCGCGCAGATCCGCCGGCGCAATCTCGTGACGCCCGATGTGGACCTTGCCGTCCTTCTGCACGGTCAGGATCAGCGGCTCGTCCTGCACGCGGATCGGCTGGGTGGTGGTCTCGGGCAGGTCGACGTCGACCCCCTGCTGCATCATGGGCGCGGTCACCATGAAGATGATCAGCAGCACGAGCATCACGTCGACGAAGGGCGTCACGTTGATCTCGGAGAGCGGGTGATGGACGCTGCTGCGACGGACCGCGCCCACGGCTCAGCCCCTCGCCGTGTGGGCCGCTTCGCTCTTGGCGCCCGAGTGGCGCCGGAGATCGCCCTCGCAGTCGGCGATGAACAGGTCGATCGCCGCGGTCAGGCCGCGCAGCTCGCCCACGAAGTAATTGTAGAAGACCGTCGCGGGGATCGCGGCGAACAGGCCGACGGCGGTCGCGATCAGCGCCTCCGCGATGCCGGGCGCCACCACCGCCAGGCTCGCGCTGCCCGACTCCCCGATGTTGTGGAAGGCGTTGATGATGCCGATCACGGTGCCGAACAGCCCGATGAAGGGCGCCGCGCTGCCGGTGGTCGCGAGGAAGTTGAGGCCGCGCTCGAGGCGCAGCCCTTCCCGCGAGCCGGCCCAGCCGATGTGCCGCGCGAGCGCCTGCAGATGCTTCTCCTCGAGCGCGCCCTTGCCCGCGAATCGCAGCATCCGCGAGAGCTCGGCATAGGCGGTGGCGTAGATGCTGGCGAGCGGGCTTCGATTCAGCTCGCGCGCGCGGCTGTAGGCCGTATCCAGCGAGCCCTCCTGATAGACCTCGAGGAAGGCCTCGCTATCCTGGCCCGCGCGCCGCAGCTCTCGCCACTTGTAGACGATGATGGTCCACGACACGACCGAGAGTGTCAGGAGGACGAGGAGCACGAGCTGAACGACCCAGCCAGCCTGGAAGACCAGGCTGAGTGCATCGATGCTCGCGAGGCGTCCCCCCATGGCCGCCCCGACGATGATGCTCATACCTCTCTCGCCCTTTGAAAACGGGACGAGTCTAGGAAACACCTTCGGCGAGTTCAACCAAGCTCCCGAGCGAGAAGGAGAAGTGATGCAGGTCACCGCTACCGCCCAGAACCCGGCCGAGGCCGCCGCCGATCTGCTGGTGGTGCCCCTGGCGAAGCTCGCCACGCCGCGACCCCGCCTGCCCAACCGCGCCGCCGCGCTGGACCGCCGGCTCGGCGGGGCGCTCGCGGCGGTGATCGCGAGCGGCGACTTCACGGGCAAGGCGGGCGAGGCGCAGGTGGTCTATCCGCGCGACACGCGCCGCACGCGCCGCGTGCTGCTGCTCGGAATCGGCGAGGAGGCCAAGCTCGACGCCGAGGCGCTCCGCGCCGCGGCCGGCAGCGCGGTCGGACACGCGGCCGCGCGCAAGGCCGCGCGCGTCGTCTTCGCGGTGCCCGCGCTGCGCAAGCTGCGCCCGGCGGCCGCCCTGCAGGCGCTCGCCGAGGGCGCGGTGCTGGCCGGCTACCGCTTCGACACCTACCTGCGCGACGACAGCGACGCGCCCGGCCGGGTGACGTCCTTCACGCTCTGCCTGGAGCGCGGCGGGGAGCTGCGCGCCGCGCGCGCCGCCGCCCGCACCGGCGTGATCCTGGCGGAGTCGCAGAACCTGGCGCGCCAGCTCTCCAACGAACCCGCCAACGCGCTGCCGCCCGCCGCGCTCGCGCAGGCGGCGCAGCGCGTGGCCAAGGAGGCGGGCCTGCGCGTTCGCGTGCTCGAGGTCGCCGAGATGAAGCGGCTCAAGATGGGCGGGATCCTGGCGGTCGGCGGGGGCAGCGCGAACCCGCCCCGCCTGATCGTGCTCGAGCACGGGCGCGCGCCCGGGAAGCCGCGCGGCGGCCGCCGGCGGGACACGGTTTGCCTGGTCGGCAAGGGCATCACCTTCGACTCCGGCGGCATCTCGATCAAGCCCTCCGCCGGCATGGAGGAGATGAAGCACGACATGTCGGGGGCGGCCGCGGTGGTGGGCGCGCTGCGCGCCTGCGCGCTGCTCGGTGTCCCGCAGCACGTGGTCGGGGTGATCGGCGCGGCCGAGAACATGCCGAGCGGGACCGCCTACCGCCCCGGCGACATCGTCACCACCATGTCCGGCAAGACCATCGAGGTGCTGAACACCGACGCCGAAGGCCGCGTCGTCCTCGCCGACGCGCTCCACTACGCGCGCACGCAGTTCCAGCCGGCGTCGATGATCGATCTGGCGACCCTCACCGGGGCCTGCGTGGTGGCGCTCGGGAAGTGGGCTTCGGGTCTGTTCGGTAACGACGAGAAGCTGATCGAGCGGGTCCGGCGCTCCGGCGAGACCACCGGCGAGCGCGCCTGGCCGCTGCCGCTCTGGGACGGACACAAGAAGCACGTCCGCAGCAAGATCGCGACCGTGAAGAACACGGGGGGCCGCGACGCCGGCTCGTCGACCGCCGCGGCCTTCCTGGCGGCCTTCGTCGGCGACACACCGTGGGTTCACCTCGACATCGCGGGAACCGCCTGGGCCACCCAGGCGGGCCCCTACCAGTCGATCGGCGCCACCGGCGTCGGCGTGCGGCTGCTGCTCGATCTGCTGCTCGAGGCCAGGGCGGCGCGCTGATCCTCGGATCCGGCCGGACTGCGCTACCGTCGCCGGCTCCGAGCTCGAGGCCGCCGTGACTGCGCGCGACCCTGCCGTCCCGAAGCCGCCTGATCCGGTCTCTGCGCCCGCGCCGCTGCCGGCGCCCCTGCCCACCCGTCTGCCCGCCCCCGCGCGCCGCGACACCGCGGTCGAGACGGGCGACACGCTCACGCAGTACATGGCCCAGCTGCGCCACTACGCGCCGATCTCGCGCGAGGAGGAGCACGAGCTCGCCGTGCGCTGGGTCGAGGCGGGGGACCGCGAGGCGGCACGCCGGCTGGTGCTCGCGAACCTCCGGCTGGTCGTGAAGATCGCGATGGAGTACCGGCGGGCCTGGACCAACGTGCTCGACCTGATCCAGGAGGGGAACGTCGGCCTGCTCCAGGCGACGCAGCGCTTCGACCCCTACAAGGGCGTGAAGCTCTCCTCCTACGCCGTCTACTGGATCCGCGCCTACATCCTCAAGTACATCCTCGACAACATCCGCCTGGTGCGGCTCGGCAAGACCCGCGCCGAGCGCAAGCTCTTCTTCCGCCTCAACAAGGAGAAGCGCGAGCTCGAGCGGCTGGGCTTCGAGGCCGAGCCGAAGCTGCTCGCCGAGCGCCTCGACGTGAGCGAGTCCGACATCACGGACATGGAGCAGCGGCTCGCGCGCAACGATCTCTCGCTTCAGGCGCCGGCCTGGTCGGGCGACGACAGCCGCGAGGTCGGCGAGACGCTTCCGGGAGGCGGGGCGAGCGCCGAGCAGAGCGTCGGCGACGCGGAATTGCGTCGCGTCTTCATGGAGCGCGTGCGCGAGTTCGCGCAGACGCTCGAGCCGCGCGACCGCCGGATCGTGGACGCCCGCATCCTGGCCGAGGAGCCGCTCTCGCTCCAGGAGCTCGGCACCGAGTTCGGCGTCTCGCGCGAGCGGATCCGCCAGCTGGAGGCGCGCATCGTCTCGCAGCTCCGCGAGCACCTGAAGCGGAACCTGGTCGATTTCGAGTACTACGCGGCGTCGAAGGAGTGACGGGCGGGCGGATCCGGCGGCGGGTGCTGGTGACGGGGCGCGTGCAGGGCGTCGCGTTCCGCGCCGCGACCCGCTCGAAAGCCGAGGCCTGCGGCGTCTGCGGCTGGGTGCGCAACCGCCCGGACGGAAGCGTCGAGGCGGTCTTCGAGGGCGATCCCGAGGCGGTCGAGCTGCTGATCGCGTTCTGCCGGACCGGCCCGCGCCTCGCGCGGGTCGAGCGCATCGAGGCGACCGAGGAGGCGCCCGAAGGGCTGCTGGGCTTCGAGCTCCGGGGCTGAGGCGGGCCCGGGTACGGGGCATTTTCACCACGCTTGATCCCAGGCATCAAGCGCCCGCCCCAGCGTGCCGACTTCAAGCGCATGGCGGCTTCCGGCAACGCGATGCTCTTCTTCCCTCCCCTTCCGCCGGTCCAGCTGCGCCCGAGCTCGAGCGTGGTGATCGGCCGCAGCCGCAGCTGCAACCTGCGCCTGCCGAGCGCCGACGCCTCGCGGCGGCACGCGGAGATCGTGGGCTCGCGGGGCGGCTTCCTGCTGCGCGACCTGCGCAGCACCAACGGCACCTTCCTGAACGGAGAGCGGATCGACGAGCGGCAGCTCAAGCCCGGCGACCGCATCCAGATCGGCGGCGACACCATCACGTTCTGCCAGGTGGAGGCGCCGATCGAGAGCGCGACACCGACCATCGGCGAGGACAAGACGATCCTGGTCGAGCGGCCCGCGCTCGGGCAGGTCTTCCAGGGCAGCCTCGCCGAGATCCCCACCTTCGCGGTTCTCCAGATCCTCGAGATGGGCAAGAAGACCGGACTGCTGCTGATCGAATCCGAGCAGGGGCCCGGCAAGCTGTGGCTGTGCGCGGGCGCGCCGATCCACGCCGAGACCAAGCTGCAGAAGGGCTTCGACGCGGCCGTTACCGTGGTCAACATGGCCGTCGGCCGCTTCAGCTTCGAGCCGCAGCGAGACGCGCCGGAGCGCACCATCCAGGCTTCGGTGACGGAGCTGCTGCTGGAAGCCTCGCGCCTGCAAGACGAGGCGGCTGCTCGTTAGCGAACCGCTTGCTGCGGAAACTCGCTCAGCACCTGCTTGCGCAGCGCGGCGTCGATCCCGTCCGTGTCCAGGCCGACTGCCTCGCGCAGCGCATCGTCGTCGCGCGCGCCCTCGCCGAGCCGCGCCAGCAGACGCGCGCGCTGCGCGGCCGTCGTGCGCGCGTCGATCCAGTAGGCGGCGGCCATCGCCTCGAGATAGGCGGCGCGCGCGTCGGCATCGTCGAGGCCCGAGAAGCTCGGCGCCAGCCGCCGCAGCGGGAGCCAGCGGCTCTCGTCGATGCGGCTGCGCAGCGAGACCAGCTCGCTGCGCGTGAGGCGGGATTTCGCGTGCGACGCCCGCTCGGCGACCTCCGCCAGCCCCTCGTTCAGCCAATACGGCCGATCCCCGCCGGTGCGCTCGCGAAACACCGCGTGCGTGTACTCGTGGAAGAGGAGCGCCCGCAGCTCGCCCGCCGGATGGCCGGCCGACACCACGTGGATCCGCCCGTCGAAGAACCCCACGGTCTGGAAGCTGAAGCGGTGGCGGTGCGCCTGGAGATAGGCCGCCTTGCCGTAGAAGACGACCCCCATGGCTTCGCGGGGCACCGCGCCCAGCCGCTCGGAGGCCGCCTCGCGGGCCTCCTCCAGATAGTTGAGCACGGTCTTCGCATAGTCGCGCGAGGCGCGGCCGAGCGCCGCGTCGTAGTGAACACTGAAATGGTCCGTCGAGAGACCGACGAAGTCGGTGCTGGCCGCCGCCGCCAGCGGCTCGGCCAGGCGCCGCTCGTCCGCGAGCGCGTCCAGCCGCCGCCGCGCCGAGGCGCGCCAGGGATCGAGGGAGTCGCCCGCGGAGGCGAGGAAGGCCTCGAGGTGCGCCTGCGCGGAGTCGTAGCGCCCGCGCTGCCGCTCGAGCAGCGCCAGATACCAGTGCGCCTCGGGCTGGCCCGGCTCGTCGCGGAGCACGCCCTCGAGCGCCACCTGGGCGCGCGCGGTCTCGCCCCGCTCGAGGTCGGAGACCGCGCCGCGGATCAGGCGCAGGGTCCGCTCCTGCTCCCGCCCGGCGCCGTCGGCCGCCTCCGCGTCGAGAGGGCCGCGCACGTCGTCCCAGAGGCCGCGCAGCGCGTCGCGGTCCTGCGCGCCCTGCTCCCGGACCTCCTCGGGCACGGCCGCCGGATCGTCGGCGATGTGGGTGACGCCCTGCGGGTCGACCCAGACCCACGGCTCGGCCGCCGCGGCCGACGCGAGCAGCAGGGCCGAGAGCAGGAGGCGACGCATGCCCCTCTTCATCGGCCAGCGGGTCAGCGGGTCTTGACCGCCTCGGCGGCCAGGTGGCCGAGCTCCGGCAGGATCAGCTTCTCCAGCGCGAGCTCCACCGCGGCCCGGGAGCCGGGCAGCACGAACACGACGCGCCCGGCGGCGATGCCGGCCAGCGCGCGGGAGAGCAGCGCGGCCGAGCCCACGTCCTGCCAGGAGAGCATGCGGAACAGCTCGCCGAAGCCCGGCACCACGCGCTCGAGCAGCGGCTCGACCGTCTCGGGCGTCACGTCGCGGGGAGCCACGCCGGTCCCGCCCGTGAGGATCACGGCGCGGACGCGCTCGTCGCGCAGCCAGCGCCCGAGCGCGTTCCGGATCCCCTCGGGCTCGTCGCGCACCACCTCGCGCGAGACCACGGGATGCCCCGCCGCAGCCAGCAGCTCGGCGATGCGCGCGCCGCCGGCATCGGTCTCCAGCGTGCGCGTGTCGCTCACGCTGACGATCGCGGTGGGGACGCTGGCGACGGCGGCCTGGCGGTGATGGTGGCCCGCGTGGGACGGCTTGGGCTCGCTCATGGCCGGTCGTCGACCCAATACTCGCCGTCCGTCGCGAACTCCTTCTTCCAGATGGGGACGGTCTGCTTGAGCGTGTCGATCGCGAAGCGGCAGGCTTCGAAGGCCTCGGCGCGATGCGGCGCCCCCGCCGCGATCACCACGGCGAGCTCGCCGATCTCGAGCCGCCCGCAGCGGTGCGCGATCGCCAGCCGGACCCCGGGCCAGCGCTGCCCCGCGGCGAGGGCGATCTTCGCCATCTCCCGCTCGGCCATGCCGGCGTAGGCTTCGTATTCGAGGTGCTCGATCTCGCGGCCGCGCGCGCGGTCGCGCACGGCGCCCAGGAACGTCACGATCCCGCCGATCCCGGGGCCCGCCACGCGCGCCACCACGGCGCCCACGTCGAGGGGCCGATCCGAGAGCCAGCAGTCGTCGGCCCCGCCGGCCACGGGCGGCAGGAACGCGACCTCGTCGCCGTCGCGCAGGGCCGCGCCCTCGCCGGCGGTCTGCTGGTTCAGGGCCGCGGCCAGCCGGGATCCGAAGCGTTCGAAGACGGGGTGATCCCGCGCGAGCAGCCGCCGCAGATCCGCCACGCGAGCGCCGGCCGCGAGCTGCACCGAGAGCTCCTTCTCGCCCACCGCCTCCCGCACCGCGCCGAAGAGCTTCACGTTCACGAGCATCGAGGGGAGGCTACTCGCAGGCCCCGTCGATCTCAACGCGCGGCGTTGACCGGTGTTTTGGGTCGTGCCTAGAATGGCCCTGGCAGCACCGAACCAGGGAGGTCGAGATGGCGGCCCGCAAGCGCTCGAAGGCTCACAAGCGAAGCAAGGCCAGGAAGAAGTCCGGCTCGCGCAAGACGACACGCCGAAAGGTCGCTCGCAAGAAGAAGGCGTCCCGGAAGAAGAAGCCTTCGCGCAAGCAGGCGGCGCCCCGCAAGGCCACGCGCCGCAAGCCGGCCGCCCGGAAGCAGACGACGCGCAAGGCGTCGGGCAAGCCGCCCTCCGCCCCCGCGGCCCGCCCGGCTGCGGCGGTCGCCCGGCCGCCGGCGGCGGCCCCGGCTGCGCGCGCCGCCAGCGCGCCCGCCGCGCCGCCCGCACCCGCCGCCGCGGGGATCGCGGCCGGGATTCCGCTCGAGGTGGGCCGGGTGTCGCACTACTACGGCCACGTGAATGCGGCGATCGTCACCCTCAGCACGGGAGAGCTGCGGGTGGGCGACATGGTCCACTTCCGCGGCCACACCACGGACTTCTACCAGCGCATCGACCACATGGAGGTCGACCACAAGCCCGTCGCCTCGGCCCGCGCGGGCCAGGTGATCGGGCTTCAGGTCTCGCAGCGGGTCCGCGACAACGATGCGGTGATGAAGGTCACCAGGCCTTAGTGAACTCCGCTCGCCTGCGGCTCGCTGCGCGCGCTTGCTAGATCGGTTTCGGGCCCGTCGGCTTCGGCGGCTCCGGCCGCGCTCCGCCACCGTCGATCGCCTTGAGCGAGCCGGTCGGCTTGCCGTCGGAAGTCACCATCTTGAAGGTGCCGTTGATCACGGCGCCCTCTTCGACGACCAGGCACGGCGTGCTGACGTTTCCCGTCACGCGCGCCGTCTTGTGCAGCACCACCTTGCGCGCGGCGTGCACGTCGCCCTCGACCGAGCCGCTGATCGCGACGGTGTTGGAGCGGATGGTGGCTTCGATCTCGCCGCTCTCGCCGACGATCAGGGTGTTCTCGCTGGCGATCTCGCCGCGGAAGCGCCCGTCGATCCGGACCGTGTCGCGAAACGAGAGCTTGCCCTCGAACTCGGAGCCCTGGTCGATGAACGCGGTCAGCCCGCCGGCCGCCACCGGCGTCCCCGCCGGTCGACCTCCGAGATCGTCGTCTCCGCTGCCACCACGGCCGAACGATTTGAGCGCCATCTGGGAATTCCCTCCATCCACGCGGGGTGAGGGGCCGTCGTTCGGCCCGCGTGCAGGGCATCGGCGCGAAGCACATGCGACTTGAGGACCCTTCGCGCGGCCTTGCGGGATCAGATGCGCAGGCGTGAACGAATGGGGCTGCGGACCCTCATCGAGCGGACCAGGGCCATCCCCGTGACGAAGCCGCCGACGTGCGCCCACCAGGCGATGCCGCTCGACGCTTCGGCCCCGGCTCCCAGGCCGGATAGGATCTGGATCACGATCCACGCCAGCAGGAAGAGCGCCGCCGGCACGCGCAGCGGCGGCCAGAGCAGCCGCAGCCGCCCGGTCGGGTAGGAGACGGCGTAGCCTCCCAGCAGGCCCGAGACGGCTCCGCTGGCGCCGACGATCGGCGCGTAGGAATCGGGGTTGCTGGCGACCTGCACGGCGGCCGCGGCGAGCCCGCACACCAGATAGAAGACGAAGAAGCGGCCGTGGCCCAGCAGGTCCTCGATCCGGCTGCCGAAGATCCACAGATAGAGCAGGTTCCCCGCCAGGTGCAGGAGCCCGCCGTGAATGAACATGGCGGCGATCGGCGTGAGCCAGACGATCTGTCCGGTCGCGTGCTCGCGCGACGCGCCGCGCAGGAACTCGCGCGGCACCAGGCCCCAGGCGTCCGTGAACTCAGCGAGCGCCCCCGCGCCGCCGCCCTCCGCCACGACCAGCGAGAGCTCGAGCAGGAAGACCAGCAGGTTGGCGAGCATCAGGCTGCTGACGACGACGGGCGCGCCCCTGCCAGGCACGTCGTCGCGCATCGGGAGCATGCCTGGGAGTATGACCGAAGAAGGGGACGTTGGTTCAGAAGTTCAGTTGACGCAGGAGCAGCCCTTCCGGCACCCGAAACCGCCGTCAACTGAACTTCTGAACCAACGTCCCCTCCTCGCCCTTGCTAGACTCCGGGCCCCATGACGGCTGCACCCGGCGATCCGCAGGCGTTGCTGCGTCGCAGCGTCGAGTCCGGCAGGCTCCACTCCGCCTACCTGCTCTCCGGGCCGCCGCCCGCGCCGCGCGAGGCCGCGCTCGATTTCGCGCGCGGCGTGGTCTGCAGCGGGCCCGCGCCAAGGCCCTGCGAGTCGTGTTCGGCCTGCCTGCGCTCGCGCCAGCGCGAGATCCTCGCGCTCGACGGCAGCGGGAAGAAGGGGCCGCTGCTCCGCCACGTCGGCGACCATCCGGACCTGCTCTGGGTCGAGCGCGGCGCGGACGACACACGCGTGCGTATCGGACAGATCCGCGCCCTGCAGTCCGCGCTGCGCCTGCGCGCGGCCGAGGGCGAGCGGCGCGTCGCGGTGATCGCGGACGCCGAATGGCTGAACCAGGAGGCGCAGAACGCGCTGCTGCGGTTGCTCGAGGAGCCGCCTCCGGGCACGCTGATCGTGCTGGTCGCGCGCAGCTCCGCGGGGCTGCTGGCGACCGTGCGGTCGCGCTGCCAGCGCGTGGTCTTCCGCCCGGCGCCGGAAGCGCCCGAGGACGATCCGGAGCAGCGCGAGCTGCTGGCGCGGCTCGAGGGCCTTCGCGGCGCCTCCCTGCCGGCGCTGCTCGACTGGGCCGAGGAGTATCGCGGCGCCCGCGGCGAGGTGCAGGAGTCGGTCGAGCGGCTGCTCGAGACCAGCGCCGCCTGGCTGCGGCGTCAGGTCGCCGCCAAGCTGCGGGAGACGGGCGCGGACCCGGCGCCGGAGCTCCAGGCGCATTCCGTGCTGACGGCGTGCCGCAAGTCGCTGGTGCAGCGCAACGCCAACCCCCAGATGGTGGTCGAGCGCGCCCTGCTCGCCCTGCGCAGCTCGGCCCGCGCATGAGCCGGTCCTTCTTCGCCACCACGCCGATCTACTACGTCAACGCCGACCCGCACATCGGCCACACCTACACGACCGTGGCCGTCGACACGCTCGCGCGTTATCACCGGCTCTGCGGCGAGCCGACCTTCTTCCTGACCGGCACCGACGAGCACGGCGAGAAGATCGCCGAGGTGGCCGAGCAGCGCGGCAGCACCCCCCAGCAGGTCGCCGACCAGTACTCGAACGCCTTCCACGCCACCTGGCAGGAGCTCGGCTTCTCCTTCGACCGCTTCATCCGGACCACCGACCCGGATCACGCGCGCAACGTGCAAGCCGTGCTACAGCGTCTCTGGGACCAGGGCGAGATCGACTTCCGCGAGTACGAGGGCCTCTACTGCGTCGGCTGCGAGCGCTTCCTCACCGAGCGCGACATGGTCGACGGGCGCTGCCGCGACCACGAGCGCGCGCCCGAGAAACGCCGCGAGGCGAACTACTTCTTCCAGATGAGCCGCTACTTCGGCTGGCTGAGCGAGCTGATCGAGAAGCAGCCGGACTTCATCCGACCCGAGCGCTACCGGAACGAGACGCTCGGCATGCTGCGCGACGCCGCCGGGCTCGGCGATCTCTGCATCTCGCGGCCGAAGTCGCGCCTGACCTGGGGCATCGAGCTGCCCTTCGACCCCGGCTTCGTCTGCTACGTGTGGTTCGACGCGCTGCTCAACTACCTGACCGGAATCGGCTATCCGGACGGGCCGCAGTTCGCGTCGCTGTGGGCGGGGGCGGAGCACTTCGTCGGCAAGGACATCCTGAAGCCGCACGCGATCTTCTGGCCGACGATGCTGCGCGCGCTCGGCCTGCCGCCCTACCGGCATCTGAACGTGCACGGCTACTGGAACGTCGACGCGCGCAAGGTCTCAAAAAGTCTCGGCAACATGGTCTCGCCGCTGGCGATGCGCGATCGCTACGGCTTCGACGCCTTTCGCTACTTCCTGCTGCGCGAGATGGTGTATGGGCTCGACGCCAGCTTCAGCGAGGAAGCGCTGATCGCGCGCATCAACGCCGACCTCGCCAACAACCTCGGCAACCTGGTGAGCCGCACCCTCAACATGACGGCCCGCTTC
>DATBRV010000064.1:0-44412 GCA_036560145.1 Myxococcota bacterium | reverse complement strand
GCGGCTGCGCGCGTGATTGAGGCGATGCGCCTCATGAAGCCGGCGGGCCGTGTCGGTTCTCCCCGAAGGCGCTGCGAACTCGGGCGCTACGACGGTTCCATGGGTTGGCACGACAGTTGCTCATGGTCTTTCGGGGACTGTCACGCCTGTGCCACTCAGCGCGTAATAGGAGGGAGCGGCGATGCACGCAGCGACCGACGCTCAGCTGATGGAGCGATATGCCCTCGGCGATCGACGCGCGTTCGATGAGCTGTTCCGGAGATACGAGGGCCGTGTCTACGGCTACTTCCTGCTCCGGACACGCTCGCCCGATGCCGCCCGCGACCTCTACCAGGATCTCTTCCTGCGCATTCACCGCTTCCGCGCGCGGTTCGATCCGAGCCAGCGGTTCGAGTCCTGGTTCTTCACGATCGCGAGACACGTCTACATCGACCACCTGCGCCGGAGCCGCGGGTTCGAGGAGCTGGCCGGAGACTGGCTCGCGAATCGAGGGCAGGACGCCGACGCCGAACGGCAGGCGATCGCGCGCACAGAGGCGCATCGAATCCTCGCCGGCCTGTCGTCCGAGCAGAAGGCCGTCCTGGTGGCAGCAAAAGTCGGCGGGTTCGATTACGCGGAGATCGCGGAAGAGCTCGGCAAGACGGTCGCCGCTGTCAAGCAGGCGGCTTCTCGGACGCTACGCCGAATCCGCGCGCTGGACGCCGGACGCTGATCGCTCAGCTTGCGCCAGCGCGCGCGGGCGGCGACCGTGAGCGTCGTGGTCGACCCTCCGCCGCACGGAACGGGCGGCAACCAGGCATCGCCTACGCCTGGCAACCTGCGCGAAGGGGTGCGCGAGGGGATCCTCGGCGCGCTGCGCGAGGACCTCGACCGGACGAGCGGTGCCACGACCCGGAGCCTCGCCCTCGCCGGCGTGCTCGGCGTCGCGACCGCGATCGGGGCGGTGGTCCTCTTTTCCGGCGGGACGCTCGCCTCCGTCCACGGCTGGCATCTGGCCTTCTGTGCCGCGGCCTGGGCGGGGATCCTGGTGGAGTGCTTCCTCGTGGTGCTGTTGCGAATCGAGGGGCGCCGCCTCTCGTTGGGCCATGCGACGACGCTGGCGTTGGTCGGATTCCTGTTGGCAGCCGCACTCGGCGTCCTGTGTCCTCACCCGCACTACATCGAATGGTGGGCCGCCACCGACGCAGGCAGCGTCGCCGCGCGTTACGCCGGCGATACCGGGGGGGCGTTCTGCTTCGGCCTCTGTCTTTCGGGCGCGATCGCGCTCGGCGCATCCTTGATCGCAAACTTCCGCAGCACGGCCCCGCGCAGCGTCTGGCTCTCGGCGGCGCTGCTCTTCCTGCTGATGTGGCCGGTCTTGATCCTTCAGTTCTCGAACGCCGCCCTGGCCGACTTCGCGGCCGGGACGCTCGGGCTCTTGGTTGGAATCGGTCTCGGGCTCGGAGTGGGAGTCGGCATCGATCGCCTCGGACGTCGGGCTGGCTAGGCTAGCCTGGCGACCGATGCGAAATTGCGGGCTGCCTCGTGCGCTTCTCGCCTGCGCCGCGTTCGCCGTGGCCGCGTCGCCGGTCTGGCCGGCTCAGGGCGAACCCGATCCGATTCCCTACCAGCGCTTCGTCCTCGAGAACGGCCTGACGCTGATCGTGCACGAGGACCACAAGGCGCCGATCGTCGCCGTGAACGTCTGGTACCACGTCGGGTCGAAGAACGAGCGCCCCGGGAAGACCGGCTTCGCGCATCTCTTCGAGCACCTGATGTTCCAGGGCAGCGAGCACGCGAACGACGAGTATTTCAAGGTCTTCGACCGGGTGGGCGCCACCGAGATCAACGGGACGACCGACTCCGACCGCACCAACTACTTCCAGAACGTCCCGAGCTCCGCCCTCGACGTGGCGCTCTGGATGGAATCCGATCGCATGGGCCACCTGCTCGGCGTGATCGATCAGGCGCGCCTCGACGAGCAGCGCGGCGTCGTCAAGAACGAGAAGCGCCAGGGCGAGGACCAGCCCTACGGCAAGCTCTACCGGGTGCTGGTGGAGAGCGCCTATCCGGCGGGGCATCCCTACTCGTGGGACCCGATCGGGTCGCTGCAGGACCTCGACGCCGCCAGCCTCGAAGACGTGCGCGAGTGGTTCCACACCTGGTACGGCGCGGCGAACGCGGTGATCGTGGTCGCGGGCGACGTGGATGCGAAGGACGTGCTGCGCAGGGTCACAGCAAATTTTGGCGACATCCCGCCCGGACCTCCGCTCGTGCGCCCCGGCCCCTGGGTCGCGAAGCGGACCTCCTCGCAGCGCGTGCTGCTCGAGGATCGCGTGCCGCAGGCGCGCCTCGTCAAGGCCTGGAATGTGCCGCCGATCGGCTCGGCCGACGGCGATCGGCTCGCGCTCGCGGCGGCGGTGCTCGGCGCCGGCAAGACCTCGCGCCTGTATCGCCGGCTGGTGCGGGAGGAGGAGATCGCGACGGAGGTGGAGGCCTTCGCCTGGCTGCGCGAGATCGGCGGGCTCTTCGTGGTCGAGGTGACCGCGCAGCCGGGCCAGGATCTCGCCGCGCTCGAGCGCGCGCTCGACCAGGAGATCGCGCGGCTGCTCGAGGACGGGCCCTCGCGCGAGGAGCTGGCGCGGGTGAAGGCGGAGGATCGCGCCAGCCATCTGCGCGGCACCGAAAAGATTGGCGGCCTGGGCGGGAAGTCCGACCTGCTCGCCGAGAGCGAGGTCCTGGGCGGGAGCCCCGACGCCTACCACGGCTGGCTCGAGCGGCGTCAGGCGGCGAGCGCGGGCGAGGTGCGGGACGCCGCGCGGCGCTGGCTCGGCGCGGGCACCACCGTGATCGAGGTGCGGCCGCTTGCGGAGCTCCGCGCCGGCGCGCCGGGCGTGGATCGCAGCCGGCTGCCGGAGCCGGGCGCGGCGCCCGAAGCGCGCTTTCCCGCGCTGGCGCGCGCGCGCCTGCGGGGCGGGCTCGAGCTGATCGTCGCCGAGCGACGCGCGGTTCCGCTGGTGCACTTCGAGCTGCTGGTGGACGCCGGCTTCGCGTCGGACCGCGACGAGACCGCCGGCCTCGCCAAGCTCGCGCTCGCGCTGCTTCCCGAGGGCACGCAGTCGCAGAGCGGAATCGAGATCGCGGAGCGCCTGGCGCTGCTGGGCGCCGAGCTCGAGACCCGCTCGAACCTCGACCTCTCGGTGATCGAGCTCTCCGCGCTGCGCGAGAACCTGGACGCCTCGCTCGGGCTGTTTGCCGACGTGATCCAGCACCCGGCCTTCGCGCCCGCAGACGTCGAGCGGCTTCGCAAGCTCCAGCTGGCCGCCATCGAGCAGGAGCAGCAGACCCCGCTTCAGCTGGCGCTGCGCCTGTTCCCGCGGCTCCTCTACGGCGAGGGTCATCCCTACGGGCGTTCCCTCACGGGCTCCGGAACGTCGCAGAGCGTGGCCAGCATCTCCCGCGCGGACCTCGAGGGCTTCCACCGCACCTGGTTCCGGCCCGACCATGCGACGCTGGTGATCGTCGGCGACGTCTCGCTCGCGGAGATCGCGCCGAAGCTCGAGTCGCTCTTCGAGGCCTGGCAGCCCGGCGAGGCGCCGCGCAAGGCGGTCGAGGCGAGTGCGCCCACGGCGCCCCCCGCGGTCCATCTCGTGGATCGCCCGGGCGCGCAGCAGTCGCTGATCATCGCCGGACAGCTGGCGCCGCCCAAGAGCGATCCGCGCGAGGTCGCCTTCGAGGCCTTCAACGAGCTGCTGGGCGGGAGCTTCTCCGGGCGCATCAACATGAACCTGCGCGAGGACAAGCACTGGTCCTATGGCGCCTACAGCCTGATCTTCGACACCCGCGGCGAGCGACCGTTCCTGGTGTATGCCCCGGTGCAGACCGATCGCACGACGCAGGCGATGGCCGAGATCCGCGGCGAGCTCGAGGCGGCGGTGGGGCGCCGGCCGCCGCGGGCGGAGGAGCTCGCGAGCGCCAAGGACCAGGCCACCCTCACGCTGCCCGGGCGTTGGGAGACGTCGAGCGCGGTGGCGCGCGACATCGCCGAGCAGGTCCGCTTCGGCCTGCCGGGCGACCACTGGGACCGCTACGCGGGCCGCGTGCGCGCCCTCGACCTCGCGCAGGTCTCGTCGGCCGGCAAGGCGCTGGTCGCGCCGCGGCGGCTCGTCTGGCTGGTGGTGGGCGACCGCGCCGTGATCGAGCCTGGGATCCGCGCGCTCGGCCTGGGCGAGATTCGCGTATTGGAGGAAGGACCGTGACCCTCGAGATCGTCTGCATCGCGATCGTCGCGGCCTGCTGGGGCGGCTATCCGTTGGTGGCGCGCTGGTCGGGCTACGGGGGGCCGCTCGGAACGCTCGTCCTCTCGCTCGCGGGGCTGCTGCCGATCGCGCTGGCGGTGCTCTGGCAGGGAGGTGTGGCGCGGCCGTCGCCCGCCGCGCTCGCCAAGCTCGCCGTCGCCGGCGTCCTGATGGGGTGCGGGCTGCTCGCCTTCAACCGGCTCGCCAACAGCCGGCTCGACGCCTCGATCTCGATCCCGATCGTCGACACCGCGATGCTGATCGTCACCACGCTCGGCGCGATCTACTTCTTCCAGGAAGCGGTGACCGCGCGCAAGCTGGTCGGGCTCGCGCTGCTGGTCGCGGGGATCGTGGCGCTGCGCCCGGTCTAGAGCACCCGCGGCACCAGCAGCGCGCACAGCCCGGCGGCGAGCAGCGCCGCGGCGAGGTCGAGCAGCGCGCCGGTCTTGGCCATCCGCGGCACCGAGACGTAGCCGCTGCCGAACACGATCGCGTTGGGCGGGGTCCCGGCCGGCAGCGCGAAGTCGCAGCTGGCGGCCACCGTCGCCGTGAAGAGCGCGGTGGTCACGAGGGCGGGCGCCACGCTGCTCTCGAGCACCGAGAGCATCACGGCGATGGTCGCGACGTTCGAGGCCACCGCCGAGAGCGCCACGGTGGCGAGGCTCGCGAGCAGCAGCTGCGCCCAGGCGGGGGCCTCGCGCAAGCCGGCGAGCTGGCCGGCCAGCCAGCCCGAGAGGCCGCTCGCCTCGATCGCCGCCGCCATCGCGAGGCTTCCGCCCAGCAGGACCAGCGTCTCGAAAGGGAGCCGCCGGAGCCAGCGCAGCTCGAGCACCCTCCGGCCCTGGACCCGCAGCAGCAGCAGCAGCACGGCCGCCGTCATCGCCACGCCCGCCTCGAACCGCGCGCTGCTGACGGCAATCCAGGTGATGCGCGGCGTGAGCCAGGCGGTGAGCGGGCGGCCGGCGATCCAGAGCGTCGCGGCGCACGCGAAGACCCCCAGCACCACCCACTCCGCGCGCTGCATGCGGCCCAGCGCCGCGATTTCCGCGCTCAGCACGTCGCGCCCCGCCGCCGCATCCGGGGCGTCCCGCCGCCCGATCCGCCAGAGGGCCAGCCAGACGACCGGCAGGAAGAGCAGGACGAAGGGAAGCCCGATCGCCATGTACTCGAGGAAGGAGATCTCGACGCCGCGCAGCGCCATGAAGCTGGCGAACTGCGCGTTGGGCGCGGTGCCGATCTTGGTCCCGATACCGCCCACGTTCGCGGCGTAGGCAACCGCCAGCATCAGCGCCGCGCCGTAGTGCTCGAGGCGGCGGCCGCCGGCGTGCGTCTCGAGCTGGAAGATCACCGAGAGGGCGATCGGCAGCATCATGGTCGCGGTCGCCGTGTTCGAGATCCAGAGCGAGATGAAGGCGGTGGCGGCGAGCACGCCGAAGAGCAGCCGGCGCGGATCGGTCCCGATCGCGCGCATGATCGCGAGCGCGATGCGCCGGTGCAGGTTCCACTGCTGCATGGCGGCGGCGATGCACATGCCGCCCAGGAACAGGAAGATGTAGGCGTCGAAGTAGGGAAGCACCACGCGCTGGAGATTCTCGAGCGGGCTGGCCGAGAAGACGTCGCTGAAGGGATACACGACGAGCGGCACGCAGGCGGTCCAATGGATCGGGACGGCCTCGCACAGCCACCAGACCGCCATCAGCGCCGTCACGGCGGCCGCCAGCGCGGGCCGCGAGCCGCGGCCGGGCAGCTGGTGCAGGGGACCCTCGACGCCGAGCAGCAGCGCGAAGGCGGCGAGCCCAGCGACCAGCGCCGTGATCTTCCAGGCGTCGAATCGGAAGCGAATCACACCCTCCAGCGCATCAGCAGCGCGGGCAGGAGGATCAGATCGGTGACCAGACAGAGCAGCATGGTCCCGGCGGAGAGCAGCCCGAATTCGCGCAGGGTGGCGAAGCCCGAGAGCGCGATGATCGAGTAGCCGGCGACCAGCATGGCGCAGGTGGTGACGATCGCGGTTCCCACGCTCTGGCTGGCTTGCCGCGAGGCCTGGTCGGGGTCGCGCCCCGCCATCCGCTCCGCCCGGTAGCGCACGATGTAGTGCACGGTGTCGTCGATCGCGATGCCGAGGGCCACGCTGCCGATCAGGCTGGTGGGCAGCGAGAGCGGCGCGATTCCGGCCCCCAGCAGACCGAAGAAGAGCAGCACCGGCACCACGTTCGGGATCATGGCGATCACGGCCAGCGGCAGCGAGCGCAGGCCCGCGAGGATCAGCAGGAAGATCGAGCCGGCCGCCAGGCAGACGGCCTGCATCTGCCCGCTCGCGATGCCGTCGGCGCTGCGCGAAAGCAGGATGGCGTTGCCCGTGACGATGCTGGTGAGCGGAGCGGGCAGCTGGGCGGCGGCGGCGCTGCGCTCGAGCGACGCGGCCAGCGCGCGCACCGCCTCGGAGCCCACGGTTCCCGTGCGCACGATCAGGTTCGCGCGCGCGTGGTCGGTGGTGAGGAGGCGCTGCGCATCGCCCTTGGGCACCAGCTGGAGCAGCTCGGCGACGCCGGCGCGTGTCTCGGGGATGCGCTCCTGCGCGGGGTCGCCGGCCTCGACGGCGCGGTTGAGCGCGCGCACGACCTCCACGATCGAGGTCGCGTGCGTCACGCCGGGGAGCTTCTCGACCTCGCGCTCGAGGCGCTCCACCGCGCGCAGCGCCTCCGGCTCGCGCATGGCTCCCGAGCCGTCGCCCCCGATCACCACGTAGATCGGCACCGCACCGGACAGCAGCCGGTTCACGGCCTCGAAATCGCGCCGCACCTGCGAGCGCTCGTCGAAGAACGACAGGTAATCCGTGTCCACGCGCATCCGCGGCACCAGACACGCCGCGAGCAGGGAGAGCAGGGCCCAGACCGCGATCACGCTGCGGCTGTAGCGCGCAGAGGAGTGGTTGAAGACGCGCAGCACGGCTCCGAAGCCGGCCTGGATCCGCGCGCTCGCGCGCCGCACGAACCCCGGCCGGGCGGCCCGCGCCGGCAACGGCAGCAGGGCGAGCGCCGCCGGAACCGCGCTGATCGAGAGCAGCGTGACGGAGGCGACGCCCAGCACGGAGAAGGCTCCCAGCTCGTAGACCGCGGGCACGTCGGTCACCAGCAGCGCGCCGAAGCCGATCGCGGTGGTGAGCCCGGAGATCAGCACGGGCGTGGTGATGTGCTCGAGGCAGCGCAGCGCTGCGGCGGGGGAGTCCGCGACGGAGAGCCCCTCCTCCTCGTAGCGCGTGATCACGTGCACGCCGTAGACGCTGCCGATCGCAATCAGGTTGGGCGCGAGGATCACGGTCAAGATCGTGAGCGGCCGCCCGAGCAGCGCGATCGCGCCGAAGGTCCACAGCGTCGCGATCAGGACCGAGGCCATGGGCAGCACCACGCCGCGCCAGGAGCCGAGGCAGAAGGTCAGGACCGCGGCGATCCCGGCCACCGCGAGGGGCATCAGCAGGGCGAGGTCGCGCATCATCAGGTGATAGACCTGCGATTTCACGTGCGGGCGCCCGGCCACGTGGAAGCGCCGTCCCGGCTGCCTCTCCTCCGCGACGAGGCGCTGGATGCGCCCGTCGAGATCGGCCGTGATGAATTCGCGGTCGGTCATCTTGCGGAACGAGACGTTGAGCGCGGCCGTGCGGCCGTCGTCGGAGACCAGCGTGCGCCGGAAGAGGGGATCGCCGAGGGCGCGGGCGCGCAGGGCGGCGAGGGCGGCGGGGTCGGAGGGGATCTCCTCGACCAGCGGGCGGATCTCGATCCACTCGTCGGCCGGCACCCAGCGGAAGGACGTCACGCGCACGAGGCTCTTCACCTCGCGCACCTCGGGGAGCTTCGCGATCCGGTCGCTCAGCCGGCGCAGGGCGCCGAGGTTCTCGGCCGTGAAGACGTCCGCGGTTTCCATGGCGATCACGAAGACCTCGTCGTCGCCGAAGTCGCGGACCGCCGCTCGATAGTCCTCCTTTGCGGGATCGCTGGCGGGCAGCATCGGCTCGGTCGAGGGGTCGATCACGAGGCGCAGTCCGGGCGGATCCAGACGGACCAGCGCGAGCAGCGCGGCGGCGCTCACCAGCGCGACCAGCGAGAGCACCCGCCGAGGGTGGCCCACCACGGCCCCGGGGCGGAGCGAGGCGAAAGCCAGCCCGGCGACCAGCAGTGCGCCGGCGACCAGGGTAAACAGGATCTGCGGCGAGAGGATCACCCGCGTCGGCTCCGGCACCGGTCCGCCGGGCGCTCCTGCCCGGGGTCGCGGGATTCTAGGCGTTGGCGGCCCGGACGCCTCGCGACCCGCGCAGCGGCCCGCGGGCTGCTACCGTCCGCTATCTCGCGCGTCCCCCCCCCGCGAGCCGTTCCGGCGCCCGCCGCCTGGCGGGTCCGAATCGAAGGGGGGAAGAGCCGATGCCCAGTCGGTTGCTGCAGCGCAAGCCGCTCGATGTCTTCTACGCGGAGGCCGAAGGGCGCGCCGGACCGCACGCGCTCAAACGCGCGCTCGGCCCGGTCGACCTCGTGATGCTCGGCATCGGCGGGATCATCGGGACCGGCATCTTCGTGCTGACGGGCGTCGCCGCGGTGGACCACGCTGGGCCCGGCGTGGTGGCGTCGTTCGCGGTCGCCGGGCTCGCCTGCGCGCTCGCGGGCCTCTGCTATGCCGAGTTCGCCACGCTGATCCCGATCTCGGGCAGCGCCTACAGCTACGCCTACGCGACGCTCGGCGAGATCGTCGCCTGGGTGATCGGCTGGGACCTGATCCTCGAGTACGCGGTCGCCGCCTCGGCGGTCGCGAGCGGCTGGTCCGGCTATTTCCGGGTGATCCTCCACAGCATGGGCTTCGACCTTCCGGTTGCGATCGCGCACGCGCCGGGCACCGCCGAGGGCGCGCTCGTGAACCTGCCAGCGCTGCTCGTGATCCTCGCGGTCTCGACGCTGCTCGTGATCGGAATCCGCGAGAGCGCGCGTGCGAACGCGGTGATCGTCGCGCTCAAGCTCGGCGTGATCCTGTTCGTGATCGTGGCGGGCTTCAACCACGTGGACCCCTCGAACTGGCGCCCGTTCGCGCCCTTCGGTTGGAACGGGATCATGGCGGGCGGCGCGATCGTCTTCTTCTCCTACATCGGCTTCGATTGCGTGACGACCGCCGCCGAGGAATCGCGCAACCCCGAGCGCGACATGCCGATCGGGATCCTCGGCTCGCTGGCGATCTGCACGCTGCTCTATCTCGCCGTGTCGGGGATCGTGACGGGGATGGTGCCGCTGGCCCAGATCGATCGGACCGCCCCGTTGGCGAGCGCCTTCCACGACGTGGGCCTGGGGTTTGCGGCGGGGCTGATCTCGGTCGGCGCGATCGTGGGGCTCACCAGCGTGCTGCTCGTGCTGCTGCTCGGTCAGTCGCGGATCTTCCTCGCGATGTCGCGCGACGGGCTGATGCCGAAGGCCTTCGGGCGGATCCATCCGCGGTTTCGCACGCCGCACGTCTCGACCATCCTGGTGGGCCTGATCGTGGCCGTGCTCTCGGGGCTCACGCCGCTCACGGTGCTGGTGGAGCTCGTCAGCATCGGGACCCTCTTCGCGTTCGTGCTCGTTTCGGCCGGGGTGCTGGTGCTGCGTCGGCTCCAGCCGGACCTGCGGCGGCCCTTCCGCTGCCCCTGGGTGCCGGTCGTGCCGGTGCTCGCGATCGCCGCCTGCGGCTACCTGATGGCGAGCCTGCCGGCGGTGACCTGGCTGCGTTTCGCGGTCTGGCTGGCGATCGGGCTCGCGGTCTATTACTTCTACGGCCGCCTGCACAGCCGGCTCAGGTGACGCTCTTGCCCCGCGCCATCAGGATCTTCCCGGAGCGGACCAGGTCGGTCAGCTGGAAGGGCCGCAGCAGCGCGATGAAGGCGTCGAGCTTCTCGCTCGAGCCGTGCGCTTGCAGCATCAGCGAGTCGCTCCCGTAGTCGACCACGCGCGCCGTGTAGTGCTCCGCGATCTGAAGGATCTGGGTGCGCTGGTCGAGCGGGCAGTCGAGCTTGACCAGCGCGATCTCGACCTCGTACGACGAATCGCCCGTGTGATCGATGGCGTGCACCACGTCGACCAGCTTTTGCAGCTGCTTGATGATCTGCTCGAGATCCTCCGGGGCGCCCGAGCAGGTGATCGTCATGCGGGAGAAGCGACCCTCGGCGGCCGGGCTCACCACCAGGCTTTCGATGTTGAAGCCGCGGCGCGAGAAGACGAGCGAGACGCGCACCAGCACGCCGGGCTTGTTGTTCACGAACAGCGAGATGGTGTGGAAGGCGGGCGCGGGGGCCGGGAGCGCGGAAGCGGCGGTCAACGCGAGTCCCTCCTCAGGTGCTTCCGGTCGGCTTCTCGAGCCGACGCTTGGGCTTCTCGATCAGCATCTCGCTGATCGCGGCGCCGGCCGGGATCATCGGGAACACGTTGTCCTCCTTCACGACCTCCGCCACCACCACGCACGGCCCGGCGTCCCAGGCGTGGGCCTGCGCCAGGATGCGGTCGACGTCGGCCGGCCGCCGGATCCGCCATGCCTTGACGCCATAGGCCTGCGCCAGCTTCACGAAGTCCGGATTGCCCTCGAGATCGGCCCCGGAGAGCCGGTTGTCGTAGAACATCTCCTGCCACTGTCGGATCATGCCCAGGAAGTTGTTGTTGATGATCAGGCACTTCACCGGCAGCTTGTGGATCTGCGCGGTCGCCAGCTCGCTGCAGGTCATCTGGAAGCCGCCGTCGCCCACCACCGCCCAGACCTTCTTGCCCGGATTGCCGAACTGGGCGCCGATCGCGGCGGGCCAGCCGAAGCCCATGGTCCCGGCGCCGCCGCTGGAGAGCCAGTGCCGGTTGCTGCGCGAGCGGCAGAACTGCGCCGCCCACATCTGGTGCTGCCCCACGTCGGTGGTGACGATCGCGTCGCCCTGCGTGAGCGCGTCGAGGCGATGCAGCACGTGCTGCGCGCGCAGGCCCCCCTGCTTCGGATACTTGAGGGGATACATCCGGCGCCAGCGGTTGCACTGCTTGAGCCACTCCGCGGTGTCGGCCATCTCGACCAGCGGGATCAGCTCCTCGATCACCTGCCGGGCGTCGCCGTGGATCGCCACGTCGGGCCGGATGATCTTGTTGAACTCGGCGGCGTCGATGTCGACGTGGATCTTGACGGCGTCCCGGCAGAAGTCGGAGACGCGGCCCGTGATGCGGTCGTCCCAGCGCCCGCCGATCGACATGATCAGATCGCAGCCGACCACCGCCTTGTTGGCGTAGGCCGTCCCGTGCATGCCCATCATGCCCAGGTGCAGCGGGTGCGTCTCGTCGACGGCGCCCTTGCCGAGCAGGGTGGTCACCAGCGGGGCGCGCAGCTTCTCGGCGAGCGCGGTGATCGCCTTGCCGGCGCCCGAGATCACGGCCCCATTTCCGACGTAGAGCAGGGGGCGGCGCGCCTCGCGCAGCAGGCGGGCGGCCTCGAGGATGCGCTGGCGATCGCCGCGCACGGCGATCTGGTAGCCCGGCAGGTCGACCTGATCGGTGAAGGGCGCCGGGCAGGGGCCCTGGCCGATGTCCTTGGGCAGGTCGATCAGCACGGGGCCGGGGCGCCCGGTGGTGGCCACGTGGAACGCCTCCCGCACGATGCGCGGGATGTCGTTCGCGTTCTTCACCAGGTACGAATGCTTCACCACCGGATAGGTGATGCCGGTGACGTCCGCCTCCTGGAAGGCGTCCTTGCCGAGCACCGGCAGGATCTGCTGGCCGCTGATCACGATCACGGGCGAGGAGTCCATCAGCGCCGTGAGCAGGCCGGTCACGGTGTTGGTCGCCCCCGGGCCGGAGGTCACCAGCACGACGCCGGGCCGCCCCGTCGAGCGCGCATAGCCGTCGGCCATGTGGGTCGCGCCCTGCTCGTGGCGCACCAGGATCAGCTGGATCGGGGAGTCGACCAGCGCGTCGAAGATCGGCATCGCGGCGCCGCCGGAGAGCCCGAAGATGTACTCGACGCCCTCGCGCTCGAGGCATTGGACCAGCTTCTCCCCACCGGTCGGGACGCGCTGCTCCGCCGCCGGTTTCGCCGCCTTCTCGTCCGCCATGCGCAACTCCCCGGCCGGGCTTCGGATCCCCGGCGTATGCAGGAATCAACCAGTCTACCCTGATCGGGATCTCGCGCAAGCAAAAGTAGGCCTCTAACAAGGCTATTTCGATGAGAGGGGGTATTAAGACCCAGTAAAGATCAAATCAACCAAGGCAAATTGTTCCCTCTCAGCGTTTCATCCCTCAAAATCAACGATTTTCATCCGGAAGATCCACTAGACCTCGAAGTTCGTGCCTCGAAGATGGGTATTGCATGGGCGAGGTTGGGCTCGGCTATCATGCGCCCGCCGTCCTCCCCGGTGCGCCGAGGGCTCCGCCCGCGGCGCACCCGCGACCCGCCCCCCGAGCAAGGCTGCATGCGCGCGTTCCGGTACTTCCTGAAGGCCTACCCGTGGCAGACGGCGTGGATGCTCGCGTCGCTGCTGTTGGCGGCCGCAGCCGAGGGGGTGGGGCTCTCGACGCTGGTGCCCGTGCTGGGCCTCGCCTTCCAGCAGGCCGGCACGGTGGCCGAGGCGCCCTCCGGCTTCGAAGCGGCGGTGATCGCGAGCCTGCACCGGGTGGGCATCGAGCCCACCCTCGGCTCGCTCTTCATCGTGGTGACGGCGGCGCTCTGGCTCAAGGGCGCGCTGGTCCTGCTCACCAAGCGTCAGGTGGGTTACACGGTCGCGTGGGCGGCCACCGACCTGCGCCTGAATCTCCTGCGCGCGCTGCTCGCCTCGCGCTGGTCCTACTACACGCGCCAGCCGGTGGGCGCCGCGGCGAACGCCATGTCCACCGAAGCGGATCGGGCCTCGCTCGCGTTCCACCATCTCGCGCTGATCGCGTCCTACGTGGTGCAGACGACGCTCTACGGCGCCCTCGCGCTGGCGGTGTCCTGGCAGGCGACCGCGTTCGCCGCCGTGGCGGGTGTGGCGACGCTGCTCGTGCTCAGCTTCCTGGTGCGCGTGTCCGGCCGGGCGGGGCGCCTCCAGACCCACTCGCTGCGGTCGCTGCTCTCGCGGCTGACCGACGTGCTCCAGGGCGTGAAGCTCCTCAAGGCCATGGGCCGCGAGCGGCTGGTGTCCCCGATCCTCGAGCAGGACACCCGCCGTCTGCACAAGGCGCTGCGCAAGCGCATCTTCACCGAGGAGGCGGTGGTCGCGCTGCAGGAGCCGATCATCGGGACGCTGCTCCTGATCGGACTGGTCGCCTGGGTGAGGCAAGCGGGCGTCCCGGTCCAGAGCGCCTTCGTGCTGCTCTTCCTCTGCTTCAAGACCCTCGACAACCTGAACAAGGCCCAGCGCAAGTACCAGCTCATGATCGCCGAGGAGAGCGCGCTCGCCTCGCTGGTCGAGCGCATCGAGCACGCGCAGCTCGAGCGCGAGAGCTCGTCGGGGACGAAGATCCCGACCCTCGCGCGCGGCCTGTCGCTCGACGGTGTCAGCGTCGCCCACGGGGGCCAGGTGGTCCTGGAGGGCGCTTCGATCGAGGTGCCCGCGTTGGGGATCACCGCCATCCTCGGCCCTTCCGGCGCGGGCAAGACCACCATCGTCGATCTGCTCACGGGGCTGGTCCGGCCCGACGCCGGCACGGTGCGGGTGGACGGCGTCCCGCTCGAGGAGCTCGACCTGGGACTCTGGCGCGCGATGATCGGCTACGTCCCGCAGGAGCTCTTCCTGCTGCACGACAGCGTGCGCGTCAACGTGAGCCTCGGCGATCCCGAGATCTCCGAGGCGGACGTGCTGGCGGCCCTGCGCGACGCGGGGGCCCTCGAGTTCGTGCGCGCGCTGCCCGAGGGCCTGGACGCCTCCGTCGGCGAACGCGGCATGCTGCTCTCGGGCGGCCAGCGCCAGCGCATCGCGATCGCCCGCGCCATCGTGCACCGGCCGCGGCTGCTGGTGCTCGACGAGGCGACGGCGGCCCTCGACGCGGCTCACGAGGCGGCGATCTGGCAGACGGTGGCGCGGCTCGGCGAGCGCACGGCGGTGGTCGCCATCTCGCATCAGCCGGCGCTGGTCGATTTCGCGGATCACGTCTACCGGATCCAGAACGGAAAGGTGCACCGGGCGGTGTCGGCGCGCAGTCCCAGCTGAAGGGTCAGCGTCCCCCGCGCGTCCGATACGGCTCGAAGAGCTCCGGACGCACCAGCTTGGCGCGGCCCTTGAGCAGCGCGCGCTTGGTCCAGCCGGCCAGGAACGCCAGCTCGACGAACGGCATCACGGGCGCGAGATCCAGGCCCGCCGTGCGCCGGATTCCGTCGAGCAGCCGATCGCGTCGCGCCCCCGGCGTGCGCAGGACGGCCTTCGCGACGCCGCTTCCGAGCAGCTGATTGGGCATCAGCTCCTCGACGTCGACCGCCACCAGCCGTCCCGCCGGCGTGATCACGAAGTTCCGGGCGATCGGGTCGAGGTAGTCGTGACCCACGTAGACCTGCGCCGGCGCGAGCGTCTCGGCGGCTCGCAGCAGCTCGGGAAGCGCCGCCGCGTCCAGCACGCCGACCTGGCCGAGGAAGGCGAGATCGAGCCGCAGCGCTTCGCCGAAGCCGCCGGCGCGGGTCTCGACCGCGTGGCGGCCCTGCGCGTAGAGGACCGCGAAGAAGCCCGCCAACCGGTCGCAGTCCGCGTCGCCGAGCGGGTCCGGGATGGGTGCGCCTTCCACGAACTCGAGCAGTAGCTCGCTCGCGCTCTGCTCGATCACGGCGGGGAACACCTGGTGCGATCGGAAGCGCTCGAGGCTGCGCGCCAGCTGGGCGGCGGTCCAGGCGTCCGGGAGGGTCAGGCGCTTGAAGCGCGCGCCGCCAATTTCGACGAGGCGGACCCGCTTCACGGGAACGAAGCGGCCGAGCCAATGGCGCCGCAGCTGCACTCCGATCCTCCGGCCGAGCGAGTGGAGCGAGCTCTGGCGGAAGCGGGGGATCCGGCGCATTCGCTTGCTCTCCGTCACGCGTGCGCCGGGGGGCGGGCGCTGGGATCGCGGATCACGGCCTCCAGTTCGAGCGCCATGATCGCCGCCAGATCGTCACCCGGCGGCGTCTCGTCGCGGACCTCGTGCGCCACCGCTTCGAAGAACGCCTGCACGCTGGCGCGGGACCACAGCTTCTCGTGCAGGATCCAGCGCGCGATCCGGGCCACGTCGACCGCCAGCCCGCCGAGGTCGAGCCCCGCGCCGAGCGACGCATGCGGAAAGTCGATCGTGTAGAGGACGGGCTCGCCGTTCTGCATCACCACCAGCAGGTTGTTCGAGCTGTGCCGGTGGTGCACGAGCCCGAGCCGCGCGCTCGCCGCGATCTGCGACGCGAGCGTAGCGAGCAGGCGCGGGTCCGGTGGCCCGGCGCGTTCGGCCAGCCAGCTCGTGAGCGTGACCGCGTCCTGCAGCCAGCTGGTGAAGAGCAGCACGCGGGCCAGCCCGAACGGGCTGCGCTCGAGCGCCGCGCCCAGACTGGTGAGGGTGCGTCCCCCCCGCTCCGCGAAGGCGAGGCCGACGCGATACTCGCGAACCCCGGAATGCTCGGCGAACCAGCCATACCAGAGCTGGCGCGCGGGCGACGGGTTGCGCACCTCCTTGATCGCGATCGGCCCGAGCGCGGAATCCTCGGCTCGGTAGACGCGGCGACGGTGGGCGGCATACACCTGCGTGGTCTCTCCCCGCGCGACGATCTCCTCGAGGCGGGCCCGCAGGGCACCCGCGTCTTCGCGCAGGGGAGCGGGCGTCTCCAGCCAACGCAAGCGCTCGCGTCGCGCAGGAGACAGCTTCGCGGGATCCCCCATCGCGCGAAGACGTAGCTTACGGCCCGCTAAATCGGAAGCCGCCGCGGAAGAAGAAGCCGTCGATGCCGAAATCGCCCGTGCTCTCGTCGAGAGCGCTGGTCGCCTCCGCGGGACCCCACGCGAGCTGTTCGACCACGCCGAAGTAGTTCTGGAACTCGTAGCCGCCGTCGAGGAAGAAGCTCCCCCACTCGCCGACCAGGTGCTCCCAGCCGAGCCCCGCCCGCATGTCGATGGCGGGGATCACGCGCACGCCGTTGTCGCGGTGGACGAAGGCGTCGGGTGGGACGTCGTCATCGGGAATCCAGGGATCCACGAAGCCGATCTCCGCCTCCTGCTCGCCGACCAGCAGCGAGACGCCGGCCTGCCCGAAGAGGTGGAAGCCCCACGGGAGCGGATAGCGCCCGCTCGCTCCGACCCGCGGCCCCACGCCCCAGAACCCGAAATCGAAGTTCGATCGCGCGCCCAGGACCGGGTCGAAATCGCCGCCGAAGTAGTAGGCCTTGAAGTGCTCGTTCATGTTCGTGTAGCGGACGCCGCCGAACAGCCGGAGCGCGAGCTTCTCGCCGATGCGCAGGTTCTCGCCGACCTCGGCGTCGACCGAGTTGTACCGGAACTCATCGTGCGCGGTGGCGCGGACCGCGTCCTGTCCGAAGGCCGGCGGAGCGAGCGAGGCGAACAAGCGGACGTAGGCGTTGCCGTCGGGCTGCTCGAACGGCTGCTCCAGCTCGGCGTCGCCCGTGTTGTTGAAGTATTGATAGCTGAACGCGTAGTCCCGCGGGCCGCCCGGCGAGTAGAATGCTCCCACCTTGAATGAGGTCTCGTACTTCGACTGGATGTTCTTGTTCGAGCCGTCGGCGAGGATGCTTCCCTGGTCGGTCGACAGGATCGCGAAGTCCTGATTGTTGTCGGTCGCGCGCAGCACATGCACCTCGGCCCAGGGGGCCGCGCCGCGCGGGAGATTCGCCTCGCGCACGAACCCTTCGCCCTCCGCGGCCGCGCTCACGGCCGGTGTCTCGGGGGGCGGCGTCGCGGCGGCCGGCGTGAGCGCCTCCAGCTGCTGGCGCGCCGCCTCGAGCTCCTGCTGGGTCGTCTCGAGCTGCTCGCGCGACTGCGCGGCTTCGGCGCGCGCCCGGCTCGCATCGTCGAGCAGGCCCTTCTGCGCAGCCTGCAGCTCGAGGATCATGCGGTAGAGCTCCTCGTTGCTGGGCGCCCCGTCCGCGAGGGCCGTCCCGGCCGACGCCGAGAGCCAGACGACGCAGGCGGCGGCGGCGAGCGTCGTCGCGAGACTTGCCGACTTCGACACGCTGTCCCCCAGTGAAGCCGCTCGACCGGGCGATCGAGAGCGCGCGCACGATACGCCGTCCCATTCCCGATTGGCAACGGCGCGGCAGGACGCCGGCGAGATTGGCAAGCGAGCGCGAGGCGCTAGCTTGAGGCTGCCTCGCCCGCGCACCCCTCCCCGCCGCCGAGGCCCGAGGCGTCGCCGTGCATCCCCTGGTCCGCCGTGCGAAATCGATCCGCAAGGCCTTCCGCGAGCGGCGCGAGCTGGCGCCGGCCGCGGCCGCGATCGTCTCCTTCCCGAAGAGCGGGCGCACCTGGCTGCGCCTGCTGATCGGGCGCGCCCTCTGCGAGCGCTACGGGCTTCCCGAATCCGAGATCCTCGACACCTTCGCGCTGACGCGCGCGGCCGGAATCCTCCCCACCGTCTTCAGCCACGACGGCACCAGCAATACGGAGGGCCGCCACCTCGACCGGCTGGGCCGGGACAAGCGGGTCTTCCGGGGCAAGCGGGTGCTGCTGCTCTGCCGCGATCCCCGTGACACGGTGATCTCCTGCTTCTTCGAGGCGACCAAACGCAAGCGGGTGTACGATGGGACGCTCTCGGAATTCCTGCGCGATCCCCACTACGGCATCCAGAAGATCGTGAGGTTCTACCAGCTGTGGGACGCCGCGCGCGGCGTGCCCGAGAAGCTGCTGGTGCTCTCGTACGAGGACCTGCACGCCGATCCGGCCAAGCTGCTGCGCGAGACGCTCGCCTTCCTGGGGGCGACGGATCTGCCGGACCGGATCCTCGCGGAGGCGATCGAATACGGCCGCTTC
The DNA here is from genome assembly GCA_036560145.1 of Myxococcota bacterium. Taxonomy (GTDB): domain Bacteria; phylum Myxococcota_A; class UBA9160; order UBA9160; family SMWR01; genus DATBRV01. The sequence continues at coordinate 26,202 of DATBRV010000064.1, read as the reverse complement.
GACAACATGCGGCGCCTCGAGCAGGCGGGCGGCCTCGGGGAGGGCTCGCGCCTGCGCCCCGGGGATGCCGCCGACGCCAGCTCGTTCAAGACGCGCAAGGGCAAGGTGGGCGGCTTCGCGGAGACGCTCTCGGAGCAGGATCTCGCGTTCGCGAATCGCGTGATCGCGGAGCAGGGCTGTCCGCTGCTCGCGGCCTACCGGAGCTGAGGCGCGGCGGAAGTCGCAACGTGCACCGAGCATCCATCGCGTTCGCCTTCGGCAGCGGGTGGCTGGTTGCCGCGCTGGCCCTCGCCGCGGATCCGGCGACCTCCCCTCCGGAAACCGAGGTCCCGCCGCCGCCTCCTCCGGGGCTGCGGCTGCACGAGGAGTTCGCGGACGAGACCCGCTTGCGTCTCGACGTCGAGTACCCGCCGGAGGGCGCCCGGATCCGGGACTCGGCGTGCGGCGTCTTCGTGGCTGGCCGCGCGCGGCTGGGCGGCGGGGCGCACGCGTTCGACGTCGCGATCGTGATCGACACCTCTCGTTCGACGATCGAGCCGGCGCACGCCGACATCGACGGCGATGGCAGCGTCGGCAAGGCCGCGCTCGGGCCGGTCGGCTCGAATTACGAGGTGCGCTGCACGGATCCGGGCGACACGATCCTGGCGGCGGAGGTAGCCGGGGCGCGCGCCCTGCTGCGCGGTCTGGACCCGCGCAGCACGCGCGTCGCGCTGGTCACCTTCGACGGCCTCGCTCCGGAGGAGCGGCACTGGTACTCCCGGCGCGAGCCCGCCCGGACCATCCAGCCTCTCACCGGCGACTTCGCGCGCGTCGAGAGCGCCCTCGACGAGGTCGCAGGCCGCGAGCCCGAGGGCAGCACGCACATGGCCGCCGGCGTCGATCAGGCGACGCGCGAGCTGCTCGGAGGCCCGGACGCGGAGTCCACGGCCGACCCGGTCACGCAAAAGGTCATCTTCTTCTTCACCGACGGGCAACCCACGCTGCCATACGGTCCGGTCCGTCTGGCGGACAACGTGCGCGAGGTGATGCTCGCGGCGCGCCGGGCCGGGGACGCGGGCATCCGGATCCATTCCTTCGCGATCGGGCGCGAGGCGCTCGAGGGGCCGGTGGCCAGCCTCGAGCTCGCGGAGCGCACCCACGGCTACTTCACGCCCATCCGCCATCCGGGGGACCTGGTGGACGTCGTCGGCGAGGTGAGCTTTGCGAACCTGGAGGAGGTGAGCCTGCGCAGCCTCACCACCGGTCAGCGCGCGGAACTCTTCCGCACCACGGCCGACGGAAGCTGGGCCGGATTCGTGCGGACGCAGCCGGGCGAAAACCGGATCGAGGTTCGCGCGCGCGCCAGCGACGGATCGGAGGCGGCGCAGACAATCGAGGTGGCGACCGCCAAGGAGGGAACTGCGCCCGCCGTGCCGGCCGATCTCGTGCTCGCCCACAACAGCCTGCTGGAGGAGTGCCTGCAGACCGTGAAGGCGGTGCGCATGGAGGCGGAGCGCGTGCGCGCGGAGCAGGTGCGACGCCAGCTGCGCGACGAGATCGAGAGGGAGCGCGCACGCGCCCGGGAGCGCGCGAACGAGCAGCGCAAGCAGCTCCAGCTCGAGGTGGATGAAGAAGAGGCGCCGCCGCCGCGCTGAGCGGGCGCCCTGCGCGAGCCGCTACCAGTCGCCGCGGTTCACGCGATGTCGGCCCGAGCCCTCGTGACAGGCGCCGGCGCAATCCCGCAACTCGCTCAAGGTCTGGTCGTGCTCGCCGGGCCTGAAGTCGTTGGCATGGCAGCCGGCGCAGGTGGGGGCGTAGGCTGCGAACGGCCAGGGAACCGCCTGCGCATTGCTCGTATGACAGGCGCGGCAATCGGGGTTGCCGGCGTGGTCTCCGGGATAGTTCGGTCCGGTGTGCCGGTAGCGCGCCGGCAGCCAACCGGCCGGCGTATGGCACTCCGCGCAATCGACGTTGGTGACGAAGTGGTTCTGCGGCTTGCCGGTGGCGGCGCTGCCGTTGTGGCAGCTCCCGCAGTTTCCGGTGATGCCGGTGTGATCGAAGCCGCCGGCGACCGCCCAGCTCATGGTGTTGTGGCAGCTCTCGCAGGTGTTGGGGCTCGGCACGTGGTTCTGCGGCTTGCCGGTGGCGGTGCTGCCGTTGTGGCAGCTGAAGCAGTTTCCGGTGATGCCGGTGTGATCGAAGCCGCCGGCGACGTCCCAGCTCATGGTGTTGTGGCAGCTCTCGCAGGTGTTGGAGCTCGGCACGTGATTGGGCGGCTTGCCGGTGGCGGTGCTGCCGTTGTGACAGTTGTAGCAGTTGCCGGTGATCATGGCGTGGTCGAACTCCGCGGGCGTCCAGGCCAGGGTGCGGTGACACGCCTCGCAGTCGTCGGAGCTCGGCACGTGGTTCGGCGGCTTGCCCTCGGCCATGGCGCCGTTGTGGCACGAGACGCAGGCGCCGGAGACGCCCATGTGGTCGAAGCGTGCGGGCTTCCACGAGTTCGTGACGTGGCAGTCGCCGCACTGTTCCGAGCTGCGCACGTGATGGATCGGCTTTCCCCCCGCCTGCCACGGCGGGCCGGCCGTGTGGCAGGTGCCGCAGTTGGTGGGGGTTCCCTCGAAGACGCCGCGCAGGTGACACTCCTCGCAGGGAACCCGCTCGTGCGCGCCGGTGAGCGGAAAGCCGCTGCTCAGGTGGTCGAAGTCGCTGCGGGTTTGCGCGCCGGCCGGCCCTGCGAACGCCAGCCACCCGGCCCCGAGGCCGGCGGCCGCGGCGAGCAGGATCTGGCGCATCCGTCCCCGCATCAGTGCGTCACCGACACGTCGTTCCAATCGGTTTCCCCGTGGCAGCGCTCGCAGGTATGTCCGAAGGCGCCCCCGTGCGGATCCTCCTCGGCATGACAGCCCCCGCAGGTGGTGAGCAGCGGGACCCTCGCGTGCAGCGGCGCGCGGTGGCAAGCGTGGCAATCGAGCGTCTCGTGCGCGCCGCGGAGGCCGAATCCGGTCTGCTGCGCGTGATCGAAGCGCCAGAGCTTCCAACCGTTCGGGTTGTGGCAGCGCTCGCAGTCTTCGCCCAGGCGTCCCAGGTGGACGTCGTCATCGGCGTGGCAGCCCTGGCAGTCGACCCCGACGTCCTGGAAGCGGCGGGTGGCATGGCACTGCTCGCAGGCGACCGTGGCGTGCATCCCGAGCAACGGGAATCGGGTCACGTCGTGCTCGAAGAACACCTTGTCCGTCCAGCCCCGCTCGTTGTGACAGCTATCGCAGGCCTTGCCCTGTTGCCCGCGATGCACATCGTCGTCCCGATGACACCCCTCGCAAGTGGTCGCGAGCGCTTCCTTTCCGAGCGTCCCCGTATGGCATCCCTCGCAGCGGACCGATTGGTGCGCTCCGCGCAGAGCGAAGTCCGTCATGCGGTCGTGATCAAAGCTTTCGGTCTTCCAGGTGGCCTCGCTGTGACACCGATCACAGCCATCACCGCGGCGGCCGCGATGCACGTCATCTGCACGGTGACACGATACACAGTCGCGCGAGAGTTTGGGCGCCAGACCTTCCGAATGACAGGCCGCGCAAGCGAGCTGCGCGTGCTCTCCCTTGAGGGCGAGTCCCGCGTCACGCGCATGGTCGAAGCGCGCCGGCTTCCAAGCTTGCGCGGTGTGGCAGTCTTCGCAGCGCGTCCCAAAGCGCCCCAGGTGTGCGTCATCGAGCCGATGGCAGCCGTTGCAGTCCTTGGCGGTGTTCTCGTAGTGTTGGCTCGGGTGACAGAGGCCGCAGGCGACATCGCGGTGCTCGCCCGTGAGCGGGAAGTCCGTCTTGTCGTGGTCGAAGCGCGCCTTCGTCCAGGCGGCCTCCTCGTGACAGCGGCCGCAGTCCTCGCCGAGCTGGCCGCGATGGGCGTCGTCCTCGCGGTGACAGGCCAGGCACTCGTTCGGCGCGTCGCGGAGCGCCGCGCCGGCCGGGTGGCAGCTCTCGCAGGCAAGGCGCAGGTGGGCGCCGTGCAGCGAGTAGTCGGTGAAGCGGTGATCGAAGGCGGTGCGGTCGAGGCCGATCACGTCGGCATCGCGTCCCTTGTGCTCCGTGTGGCAATCGCGGCAGGCGGCCTTCGCCACCCCCGGCGCGCGCCCGTGAAAGCCGTGCGATTGCTTCACGTCCTCGGCCACCTTCGTGTGGCAGTCGAGGCACAGGGCGTCCTGGGATTCCTTGCGAAAGGGGGCGTGGCACTTGCCGCACTCGGCCTCGATCTCCGCGTGGCCCTTCACGACGGGTCCGGGCATCACCAGCTTCTCGAGGTCGATCGCCCCCGCCTCCATCGCCGCCAGCAGTACCGCCAGCGCCAGAACGCCAGGGCGGGCGCGCCGCATGCTCAGTACAGGTGCGCGGCGATCACGTGCACGATCGTCGCCGTGAAGAGCAAGAAGCAGAGCGGCAGGTGGAAGGCGTGCCAGAGTCCGAAGATGCGCTCGTAGACCGAGTACTCCGCCACCTGTCGCACGGCGGCCACGTACTCGGAGAGCGCGCGCCGTGTCGACTCCGTATCTCCCTGAAATGGGGCGAGGCGCCGCACAGCCCGAGCCCGCCGGCCGAGTCGTGCGACCCGCACGAGTGCGGACAGGGGACCGCCGGTCTCCTGCTTCGCGAGCGCTTCGAATTCGCCGAGCGCGCGGGCCAGCGCCGGCGAGGCGGAAACGGCCGCCCCGAGCGCATCGCGCTGCGAGGCCGCGCTCCGCTCGAGAACCCGGAGCGAGGCGCGCCGGCCGTAGAGGCCATGGTGGATCTTCGGGTAGATGAGGCGGCCGATCACGCCGCTGGTGGCGACCAGGATCATGCAGACCAGGGCGACGCTGCTGTTCAGGCTCCCCAGGCGGAAGTTCGCGTGGAACAGGATCGCGACGGGCCCCAGGATTCCCAGAACCATGTGGATGCCGAACCAGTGTCGCAGAGCGCCCCATTCGGCGATCGCGCTCAGCCGCTTTCGCACCGAGTAGAGCAGCAGCAGGGTCATGCACGCGGTGCCGACGACGCCGAGGGCGTAGCCCAGGCCGAAGTCAGCGCTCACGTAGTGCTCGTCGCGTACCTGGGCGCCCCACGCGAGCAGCGCAGCACATGCCAGTCCGAACACCCGGAAGGCGGCGCCGCGCTGCGCGCGCTCCGATCTCGGCTCGGCTCTGCTGCTGACCGCCACGTCGCTGGACCTATCGGGGGGAGAGGACTCGATCTGTATGCCGCGCCGCGAGAGACGGAGCAACTGGGGCGAATTGCTGCAGCGGTCGCCCGAGCCCCCGCTGCTTAGTTCTTTGCTACACCGTCTGCTGTGACAATCGTCACTTGCCGAGCGTGCCGTTTTCCGAAGAATCTGCCAGCGATTCGCCGTGTTCGGATCGCTGATGCGTTCCCCCGCCTCCGGGACGGAGAGAATGCGGTCGATCTCCGTACTGTTGCTCTTCCTCGAGGCTGCGCTGCTGACGTCGCTCGCACCGGCCGGTAGCTGGGCGCAGGCGTTCCAGATGCGCTTGATCGAGGGCGTGCGGATCGATCGCGCCGGGGAGGCGTGGGACGTGACCGTCCAATTCAACGCTCCGGTCCAGATCCGTCGCCACTCGCCGGCCGAGCGCGGCGAGACCGTGCACGTGCAGATCGCGTTGCTCGCGCTGCCGGGGGCGCCGCCGCCGCGGGAGAGCGCGAATGTTCCGGGCCATGCTGCGGTTCCCCTCGAATCCGTCAGCTACGAGGCCGAAGCCGGGGACTTCTCGCTGCTCGAGCTGCGATTCTCCCGCGCGGTGAGCTTCGAGGTGATCCAGGGGCGAGACCTGCGCAGCGTCGTGGTCCGCGTGAAGCCCGATGCGCGGCCGCGCGCCCAGCCGGGAAACGCGAGGCCCGCCCTCCCGCCGGCGGACCCGCGCACCGAGCAGCTCGTCAGCGAAGGGCGGCGCGCCCTCACCAGCGGCGAGTTCGAGCGCGCCGCGTTGTTGCTTCAGGAGGTGGTCGCGCAGCCCGAGAGCGACCAGACGCCGGCGGCGCTCGAGCTCCTGGGTCTGGCTCGCGAGCGCAAGGGCCAGCTCGCGCACGCGAAGGCCGCCTACCAGGACTATCTGCGTCGCTATCCGGACGGCGAGGGGGCGACGCGGGTGCGCCAGCGGCTCGACGCGATGCTGACCGCGCGCGCACAGCCGATTCCCCCGAGGCGCGAGGTGCGCTCGGAGCGCCGTTCCTCGTCTCTCGATCTGGAGAGCTTCGGCAGCGTCTACATCGGCTACCACCATGCCTCGCAGATCCTCGACGAGCTGGGGAGCGAAACCTTCGACTCCTCTCTCTACACGGATCTGTACTCGGATACCCGGCTGCGTCTGCCGAGCGTCACGCTGAGATCCCGGTTCTCGGGCGGCTACCGCCACCAGTTCGCGCAGGACGCCGGCGGCGACGAGACCGACGTGGGCTCCCTCTACCTCTCCTTCGAGCAGCCGGACGGAGGGCTCTCGGGCTCGGTCGGTCGGCGCACGCGCAGCACCGGGGGCGTGCTCGGCCGCTACGACGGCGCGGAGCTGAACTATCGCGGCGGCGAGAGCTGGGAGGTCGGCGTGCTCGGGGGCATGCCGGTCGACTCCTCGCGCTGGACCGGCTTCGAGACGGATCGCTTCCTGGGCGGCGTGAACGCCGAGTTCGGCACCTTCTTCGATTCGCTCGACATCGACCTCTTCGCGGTCGGACAGTCCGCCGACGGGCTGCTCGACCGCGCCGCGGTGGGCGGCGAGATCCGATTCTTCCGCGATGGGCTCTTCGCCGCGGCCTACCTCGATTACGACGCGTACTTCACATCGCTCAACGTGGCGCAGGTCACCGCGAACTGGCAGGCGACGCCGTCGACGACCGTCACCGGATTCTTCGACTACCGCAATGTTCCCTTCCTGACCACGCGCAACGCGGTGCAGGGTCAGGTGGGAGGACTCTCTTCGCTGGAGAGCCTCTTCTCGACCTCCGAGATCCACTCGTTGGCAGAGGACCGGACTTCGCACGCCACCAGCTTGAACCTGGGGATCTCGCAGGTGCTGCTGCCCCGCTTGCAGCTCGCAGTCGACTTCACCGCGAGCGACTTCTCCGGCACCGAGACCTCGGGAGGCATCGAAGGCTTCCCGGGGACCGGGTGGGAGTTCTCGTATCTCGCGCAGCTGATCGCGAACGACCTCGCCGTGCCGGGCGACATCGGGGTCGCGAGCCTGCGTTACTTCGACGGCTCGAACGGCGACGTCGTCACGTTCGCGCTCCAGGCGCGCGTCCCGATCACCTCCGCGCTGCGGGTCAATCCGCGCTTCTACACGATCTACCAGAAGAGCTCCACGACGCAGGACGTGGTGGCGCTGAGGCCCTCGCTGCGTTTCGACTACCGGCTCTGGAAGCTCAGCTTCGATGCAGAAGGCGGCTATGAATGGGGAAGGACGCTGAGCGGGGGGCTGGATCGGCCGTCGGGGTACTTCCTGACGGGCGGCGTCCGATACGATTTCTGAGCAGGCTTCGAGGGAGGCAGCCCGCGCATGGCGGGGACGGATCCGCTGCACTTCGTGATCTATCTGTCGGTTCTCCTGCTCGTGTGGGTGCCGTACGGGTTGAGCCGGCGTCGTCGCTCGGCCCGGAGCCGGTCCGTGCTGCGGGAGTCGCGCGAGCTCGGACTGCTGGAGCCCGCGTCCCTGCATCCGCGGATCGACGAGAGCGAGTGCATCGGCTGCGGAGCCTGCATCAAGGCCTGCCCGGAACAGGACGTGCTGGGGTTGATCGGCGGCAAGGCGCATCTGGTGCGGGCGGCCAACTGCATCGGCCACGGGGCCTGCCAGCAGGCCTGTCCGGTGGACGCCATCGAGCTCGTGTTCGGCACCGAGACCCGCGGCGTCGAGATCCCCGTGCTCGCGCCGGACTTCCAGACGAACGTGCCCGGCCTGTTCATCGCGGGCGAGCTGGGCGGGATGGGCCTGATCCGGAATGCCATCGAGCAGGGCCGTCAGGCCGTCGAATCGGTGCGCGGACTCGCGCGCGGCGGCGGAGGCGACCCGCTCGATCTCGTGATCGTGGGCGCCGGTCCGGCGGGCTTCTCCGCGTCGCTCGCCGCCAAGCAGCACCGACTCCGCGCGGTGACACTCGAGCAGGAGACGCTCGGCGGCGCGGTGGCGCACTACCCGCGCGGCAAGATCGTGATGACCGCTCCCGTGGAGCTGCCCCTCTACGGCAAGCTCCAGATGCGCGAGACCAGCAAGGAATCCCTGCTCGAACTGTGGCGCGAGGTCGAACGCCGCGAGAAGCCCGCCATCCGATACGAGGAGCGCGTGGAGGGGATCACGCGAACCGACTCGGGCTTCGAGGTGGCGACGTCGCGCGATCGCTATCGCACGCGGGCGGTGCTGCTCGCGATCGGCCGCCGGGGAACCCCGCGCAAGCTCGGCGTGCCCGGCGAGGAGCTGCCGAAGGTGGTCTACCGGCTGATCGAGCCGGAGCAGTATCGCGGCCAGCGGGTGCTGGTGGTGGGGGGCGGCGACAGCGCCCTGGAGGCGGCCGAGCGTCTCGCCGCGGAGCCGGAAGCGAAGGCGACCCTCGCGTACCGCGGCGACTCCTTTTCGCGCGCCAAGCCGAAGAACCGCACGAAGGTCGAGGCGGCGGTCGCCGCGGGCCGCTTGCGCGTCCTGCTCGGGTCCGAGGCGACGCGGATCGAGCCCGAAGCGGTCCGCCTGCGCTGCGGGGATCGCGAGGCCTCGCTGGCCAACGACGCCGTAATCGTGTGCGCGGGCGGCATCGTTCCCAACGCGTTCCTGGCATCGATCGGCGTGGCGGTCGAGACGAAGCGCGGCACGCGATGAGCGCCCGTGGATGGCTCGGTTTCTGGCTGCTCCTGATCGCGCTCGCGTCGCTCGCCGGAGAGGCCGGAGCCGATCGGATCAAGGACGCCGAAGCCGCCGTGCGCGAGCGCCGCTACGCCGACGCGGCGGCGATCTGGAAGGAGCTCGCGAGCCAGGGAAACCCGGAGGCCCAGTACCGCCTCGGCTCGCTCTACCGTGCCGGGCGCGGGGTTCCGAGGGACGACGCGAAGGCGGTCGTCTGGCTGCGCAGCGCCGCCGCGCTGGGGCATCCGGGCGCGCAATACGGACTCGGCAGCATGCTGGAGCACGGCTGGGGCGTGATGGCCGATCGCGAGGAGGCGATCGCCTGGTACCGCAGGTCGGCTCAGCGCGGGCATGAGGTGGCCGCCGCCCGGCTCGCCGTCCTGGGAGTGGACGGCGCGGGACCTGGCGCGCCCGCGGCGATCGCGCCGGACGCCGAGACGGCCGGAGCTGCGCTGCACCGGGCGATCGAGCTCGGGGATGCGACGGCGGTGCGGGCCGCGCTGGCCCGGGGCGCGGATCCCAACGCGGCGGTGGGGGCGCGCAGCCTGCTCACGTACGCCGTGGAACGCGACGATCGCGCGCTCGCCGAGGCCCTGCTGCAAGCCGGCGCCGATCCCAACGCGGTCGACGCCGCCGGGGACAGCGCGCTCGTGCTCGCCGCGCGCGAGGGGAGGGCGGCGCTCGCCGCGCGGCTGCTCGCGTCGGGCGCCGACCCGCTCGCCCGCGACGCGCTCGGCCACACGGCGCTCTGGTTCGCGGCGCGGGGCGGCCAGCTCGAGGTGATGCGTCTGCTCCTCCAGAAGGGCGTCGACGTCGACGCCGCCGACGTCCAGGGGCGGACGCCGTACGACGTTGCCCTGGCGAACGATCATCCGGACGCGGCCCGCGAGCTGCGCGCCGCGGGCGCGAGGGTGCGCGGGCCGGCCCGGGACGAGAAGGCCGAGCGTCTCGCCTGGCTGCAACGCGAGCGGGGGGCGCAGCCGGCTGCGGCGGTGAGCGACGGCGAGGTGTATGCCGGCTGGAGCGCACTCGAGGTGGCCGCCTGGCGCGGGCAGACCGACCTCGTGGGCGCCCTGCTCGCGGGCGGCGCCGGCCTCGAGGCGCGGGATCCGGAAGGCCACACGGCGCTCACGCGCGCGGCGTGGAAGGGCCACGTCGAGATCGTTCGCAAGCTGCTCGCGGCGGGGGCGAAGCCCGACACCCGGGGGCCGGAGGGCCGTACGGCGCTCGGCTTCGCGGCCGCGGAAGGTCACCTGCCGGTGGTCTCTGCGCTGCTCACGGCGCGCGCGGATCCGAAGCTGGCGAGCGCCGACGGCTCGACGGCGCTGATCGCAGCCGCCCGCAGCGGACGCGCGAAGCTCGTGGAGCCCCTGCTCGGCGCCGGCTCCGACCTCGAGGCGCGCTCGGCAGGCGGTATGACGGCGCTGGCCTGGGCTGCGCGCGGCGGCCACGCGGAGACCCTTCGGCAGCTGCTGGCGCGCGGGGCGAATCCGGCCGCCCTCGACGCGAACGGTGAGGCCGTGCTCTGTTTCGCGGTGGCTTCCGGCGAGCCGCGCGCCGTGTCGGCGCTCCTCGATCGCCGCGCGGATCCCCGCGTGCTCTGCGCGGATCGCCAGCCGGCGCTGCTGGTGGTGGCGGCGTCCGGCGCCTCGGGCCTCGTCGAGCTGCTGGTGTCGCACGGAGCCGATCTGAACGCGCGCACCCTCGCCGGCAACACCGCGCTGATGGTGGCTGCGCAGCAGGGGCACGCGGCGGTCGTGCGCCGGCTCCTCGATCTCGGCGCCGAGCCGGACGAGCGCGGGCAGCAGCGAAGGACCGCGCTGATGCGGGCCGCCGCGGCGGGACACGCGGACGTGGTGCAGGTCCTCCTCGAGGCCGGGGCGAATCCGCGGATTCGCGACGAGAGCGGCGCCACCGCCGCCGACCTCGCGCGTCAGCTCGGTCACGCCGAGGCGTTGGCCTCGCTCGAGACGCACGCGAGCCGGCGCGGAGGGCTGTTCTGAGCGGGTGAGCGTGTCGCAGGGCCCGGCGGGCAGGCAGCCCGGACGCATGCGCACTAGCGAGTACACCCGCGCTCGGCTAGATGATGCACCGCGATGGAAACCACGTGGAGCCGCGAGCAGGTCCAGGCGCTGGTCGACGAGGGCGGGTTCTACTACCAGAACATCGACCTGCCCTACGGGCTCTCCACCGGCGGCACCGACCGTTCGCCCACCGCGCGCGCGATCTTCCCGGACGACATGAGCGGGAAGACGGTGCTCGATCTCGGCTGCAAGTTCGGCTTCTTCTGCTTCGAGGCGCTCAAGCGTGGCGCGAAGCGGGCGGTCGGCGTGGACGTGGATCCCTTCAGCCTGGAGCGCGCGCGCCGCGTGGCGGATTGTCTCGGGCTTCCCGCCACATTCGAGCAGTTCGACATCGAGCAGGAGCCGATCCGCGAGCGCTTCGACTACGTCCTCTGCCTGAACCTCCTGCACCACATGCGCAACCCGCTCACCGTTCTCGAGCGGCTGGCCGCCGTCACCGACGAACGGCTGATCCTCGAGTCCGCCACCATGGGCCGCCACGATCGGCGCCGGCTCCGCCTCTCGCCGTTCGAGACCCTGCTGCTGCGGCGCCGCCCCATCCTGTATGCGAGCCGCAACGGCACCTCGGGCAAGCGCAACGTCCAGAAGTTCTTCGTCACCCCCTCCGCGATCGAGAACCTGCTGCGCTACCAGAGCAACGCCTTCGCGCGGGTCGACAAGCAGGCTTCGGACCACAAGAACCGCTACATCTCGGTGGCCCACCGCCGTCGCATCGGCGAGCTGGTGGTGGTGGCGGGCGCCACCGGCTCCGGCTGCGCCGAGCTGGCGCGGCAGCTGGCGAGCGGGCAGGCGCCCGAGGTGGCGGCGGTCGCGGAGACCGGAGACGGGTCGGGCTGGGCCCATGTCGACGCCAACGACTTCGCCGAGCTCGGCGAGCCCGAGGTCCCGCGCCTGATCCTCCACTACGACATCCTGCGCCCGCATCGGCGCAGCGCGAAGACGCACGCCCGGGACGAGGTGATGGACGTGCTGGGCTGCGCGCGGCGCGTGACCTTCGTGACGCTCTGGCGCCCCCCCGAGCAGCTGCGCCGCCGCTTCAAGGCGCAGCCGGTGTCGCTGGCCACCCGCGCCGGCTGGTTCTTCGAGGGGCGCCGGCGCCGGAAGCTGCTCAAGGAGTTCAAGGATCCGCAGGAGCTGATCGGCCACTACCAGCGCTGGTTCGACTTCGCCGCGGGGGCCGGATCCCGTCATTTCGTGGTGTCGCCGGACGAGGCGCCGCGGCTCGCGAGCCTGGAGGAGTGGCGGCGCGCGTCGCGCACCGCATGAGGCGCCGCCCGTTCGCCCGGGCGGCGCTGGCGCTCGGACTGGCCGCCGCCGTTCCGGGGCCTCCCGCCCGGGCCGAAGGGGTCCAGGTCGCGATCCTCCACACCAACGACCTGCACGGCCGGATCGATCCCGCGGTCCGCCTGCTCGAGACGATCCGCGCGCTGCGCGCGCGGCATCCGGCATCGATCCTGCTCGACGCGGGCGACGCCTTCGAGAGCAAGGTCCCCGGCTCGGTCGAGACGGGCGGCCGCGAAATGGTCGCGTTCATGAACCGCGCCGGCTACGACGGCCGCGCATTCGGCGACAACGAGTTCGTCGACTTCCGCCTCGAGGACGCGCTCGCGAACGTGAAGCGCCTCGCGTTTCCGACCCTCTCCGCCAACCTGCGGGTGAAGGGCGTGCCGCTTGGCCTCCCGTATTTCGTGTACCAGCGCGGCGGCGCCACGCTCGCCGTGATCGGGGTCTATGGCGACCACAAGTCGCTCGCGCGCTTCGGGGTGGAGGAGCTCTCCTCGAAGGAGAGCGTGCGGGAGCTGGCCTCGGCGCTCGCGGGCAAGGTCGACTGCATCGTGCTGCTGAGCCACGCCGGCGTGAAGCGGGAGCGCGGCTATGCGAAGGCGATCCCGGGGATCGACGTGATCGTCGGCGGCTCCACGCACGCCACGCTCGACCCCGAGGTGGTCGGGAAGACCGTGATCGTGCGGGCGGAGGCGCGCGGCGCCGCCGTGGGGGCGCTCGTGCTCGAGATCGACACCGATCGCGACCGCGTGCAGAAGTGGAGCTTCGAGCGCGTGCCGACGGCCGCGGCGGGCAGGCCCTAGGGCGACTTGCTCTCCTGAAGCGCCTTCTCGCGCGCCTTCTGCTGCTCGACCACCAGCTGATAGGCGACGTAGTACTTGAAGATGTTGCTCACGTAGCGGACCGTCTCCTGCCCGATCTTCTCGGCGGCGATCACCTCCACGTTGTTGAACCAGAGATTCGGGTCGAGGCCGCGGCTGGCCGCTTGCTTGCGCAGCCCGGCCACGCGCGCGGGCCCCGCGTTGTAGGCCGCGAACGCGAAGAGGCAGCGATTGAGCGAGTCGAACTTCGCGTCCGGGAAGTAGCGGTCCAGCAGCGTGCGCATGTACTTGGCGCCGGCGTGGATGTTGTTCTCGGTCTGCTGGATGTCGCCCACCTTCAGCTCGGCGCCGGTTGCGGGCATCACCTGCATCACGCCGATGGCGCCGACGGGGCTCTTGACGGTCTGGTCGAGGCGCGATTCCTGGTAGCCCTGGGCGGCGAGCATCAGCCAGTCGAAGTCGTACCGGGCCGCGTACTTCTGGAAGAAGTGCAGGGTGTGGAGGAACTTGGCGAGCTCCTGCTGGCTGGCCGAGTTCTGGACGTACTTCACGCTCTTCAGGTACTCGCGGAACTTCTGGTTTCCGAAGGCCGTCCCCTTGCCGTGTCGCTCGGCGAAATCGTCGAGTCTCGCCTTCAGCTGCGGGCTGTTCTTGCGGAAAGCCCAGGCGATCTCGCTCCCGGTGCGGAGCGTGATCTCGGGGTGCAGGCGGATCTCCGGCAGGATCTGGGCCCAGAACGCGGCCTTGTTGTCGTCCACCACCGCGAACTGGATCAGTCCGGCGTTGAGCATCTCGAGGATGTCCTCGTCCGCGAGCGCCTCGTGCGCCGCCTTGACCCTGACGGGCGGCTTGCCGGCCTCGCCGAGCCGCAGGTTCAGGGCCCAGAGGCTCTGGAAGTAGCTGCTCGAGAGCCGGACGAAGACCTCCTGGCCGCCGAGGTCCTCGACGTCGTCGATCGCCGGCGAGGCCGGTCCGGTGACGACGATCTCGTCGACGCCCGTCCAGAGCGGCGCCGCGAAGTCCACCCAGACCCGGCGCTCCGGAGTGATCGTCAGGTTGGCGGCGGCCACGTCGCCCCGTCCCTGGATCAGCGCCGGCAGCAGGTCCGCCTGCGAGACGGGCACGAAGACGACGTCGACCCGCAGCTTCTTCTTCCCGAGCTTTTTGTTGAGCTCTTCCTCGAACGCCTTGCCGGTGTCGTAGGAGATCCCGCGCTGCTGGCCCTTGTCGACGAAGTAGAAGGTGCGGCTGGGGACCACCAGCAGCCGGATCTGGCGGCGCGCGAGCATGCCGTCGAGGTCGCCGGTCCAGGCGTTGGCGACGCCGTGTTCGATCCCCTGCGGCTTCGCCGCTGGCTCCTGCGCACGGGCCGGAGGGTCCGCGAGCAGGGCGGCGGCCGCGAGGGCCCCGATCGCCGCGAGGAGACGCACCGCTCGCCTATTGGACCTGGAATGCCCGCGTTCCGGCGGAGGCGCCGTTGGCGATCACCTCGACCTGATAGCCGCCGGCGGGCCAGCCGTCGGGCTTCGCGATGTGGAACTCGGTCACAGCGGCGCCGGTCGGCGCGATCGTCTGCGTCTCTTCGCTCACGAGCTGGCCGTCCTGGTAGGTCCAGCGCGCCACCAGCGTGACGCTGGGGGAGGCGCCCTCCGTCGCGACCGAGGCGTAGATCGTGTCGGTGGCCGCGAAGCTGCTGCCGGGCGCCGCGACGCGCTTGTCGGCGCCGATCGCGTTGCCGAGATCGATGCCGCTCACCCGGAACGGCGCGGGCGCCGGCGCCGGCGCCGCAGCGGGCGGCGGAGCGGCTTCCGGCGCCTCCGAGCGCTGGCAGGCGGCGAAGCAGAGCGACACCAGACATAGCAACACCAAATAGCGTAGGAAACGCATGCAGACCCTCCTTCAGGTCTTGGCGGGAATCTTGAGCTTCTGGCCGGGATGGATCAGATCGGGGTTCTTGAGCTGGTCCCGATTGGCCTCGAAGATCCGCTTCCACTGGTTGGCGTCGCCGTAGAACTTCCTGGAGATCTTCGAGAGGTTGTCCCCCGCCACCACGGTGTAGATCTGCTCCGCCGGCGCCGCGGGCTTCGGCGCGGTGGAGGACGAGCCGCTCTTGACGTTCGAGAAGTCGGGCTTCGGCTTGTCGTTGCTCATGCGAAACCTCCTCGGGAGCCGCAGGGGCCCCCCGTCTGAGCGATGCTACCACGCGGCTGGGCAGTCGACGCCGCGGAGCACGAAGGTCGCCGGCTGCGCGCAGAAGAGACGGCTGAGCTCGGGCGTCGGCGTCAGGTAGAGGGTGCGCAGGCATTCGTCCCCGTCGATGCGGATGAAGACGTGCGCGCCGGGGCCCTTGGTGCGGGGATCGCGGCAGCTGAACAGCCTCGGGTGGTGGATCACGAGGTTCACGCCGCGCTCCGCCAGATACGAGGGCGCGGCCCGTCGGGTGTGCCCGCGCCGCACCGGCTTCGACGGCACGCCGTGGCGCGCGACCTCGCGGTCGGTGAGGCCGAGCTGATCGATGGTCACGAGCCCCGAGTAGTAGGCAATCCCCCCCGCCATGGTGGTCGAGATCACGGTGTCCGGAGGCAACACCTCCGCGAGTCGCTTGCCGATCGCGATTCCGGGCGCCGCGCAGCAGCGGTGCATCTCTTCGAGGCTCTCCATGTGATATCGCTCGTCCATCACGCTGGGCGCGAGCGAGGCGAGCGCGAGCGCGCCGCCCGAGAGCAGGCCGATCAGCGGCTGCCGGCGGTCGACGGCGACGAGTCCGGCGGCGGCCGCCGCGACCAGCATCGGGTAGACGTGGAACATCAGCCGGTAGTGCATGAAGTCGCCGCCCACCGTCACCACGTAGAGCGCGTGCAGGCCCGCGCAGAGCGCGACGAACAGGATCAGCCGCCGCGCGTCGCCGGATTCCGCCAGCCGCACTCCCGCCGCCATCAGGCCGAGGCACACGAACACTTGCGGACTCCCCGCGAGATAGGCCGCGAGGTAGCGCCATCCGATCACGACGCCCTGGAGGCCCGCGACCTTCGCCCAGTACGTATTGGGCAGGAGCTCGCCGTAGTACCCGAGCCTCGCGATCAGCAGCGCGACGAGCGCGGCAGCCGCGGGCGCGAAGAGGCGGAGCGTCGCGGCTCCGCGCGCCCGCCAGCCGAGCGCTTCCGGACCGCTCGCGAAGGGTTGCCAGAGCATCACGAGCGCCGCGAGCGCCACCCACGGCGCGCAGTCGAGCCGGGTCGCGACCAGCGCCACCGTCAGCGCTGCGAAGATCGCCCGGTCGCTGCCGCTGCGCGGAGGCGCGAGAAAGCCCCGCCAGGCCAGCGCGAGCCCGAGCAGCCCGACGAAGGAGGTCTCCATTCCGGTGCCCGCGAAGCCGGCGTGGCCGGCGGGAAGGATCGACGCGAGCGGGGCGAGCGCGAGGCCGAGGTGCTTCCAGAGCGGCCGCGGCACGGGATCCCGCACCACCAGCCACGCGATCGCGACGGCGCCGGCGAGATAGGAGCCGACGCCCAGGATGCGCGTTCCCGTCACGGGATCGATGCCGACGCGAAGGAAGCCGGCGGCGAACAGCGTCCAGAGAAGATTCGTGTAGCCTTCGACGCGCTCGCCCGGGTTGTAGACCAGCCCGTGACCCAGGACGAGATTGCGCGCGTAGCGGAAGGAGATGAAGGCGTCGTCGAGCAGGTAGGGCTCGCGGGCCCAGCGCCACCAGGCCAGCGCCGCCCAGGCGGTCAGCCAGCCGGCGAGCCAGAGCCAGCTCCGCCTCGAGTCGCTCGTCCGCACGCCCCCACGTTCGCACAGCTGCGATCCGGCGCGCCCTCCCGGCGCAGGGCCTGGCTGGCGCGGGCGTCCTGCGCGATAACCCCGCGATGACCGAGATCATCGGCCCCGTCTCCAGCTACTACGTATCGCAGCGCCTGCGGCTTCATTACGTGGACTGGGGCAACGAAGCCGCGCCCCCGCTGGTGCTGATCCACGGCGGCCGCGACCACGCGCGCAGCTGGGACTGGGTGGCGCGCGCGCTTCGCAAAGACTGGCACGTGGTGGTGCCGGACCTGCGCGGCCACGGGGACAGCGCCTGGACGCTCGGCGGCCACTACACGGCCCCCGAGTTCGTGCTCGACATCGCGCAGCTGCTCGACGTGCTCGGCCGCTTCCCGGTGACGCTGGTCGGCCACTCGCTCGGCGGCGCCGTGGCGCTGCACTACACCGCGATCTACCCCGAGCGCGTTCGCAAGCTGGTCGCGATCGAAGGCCTCGGGCCGTCGCCCGCGATGCTGGAAGCGCTGAAGGAGAAGCCGCGCTGGGAGAGGACGGACGCCTGGATCCGACAGGTGCGCGATTTCGCGGCGCGGCTGCCACGGCGTTACCCCTCGATCGACGCCGCGGCCGCGCGCATGCTGGAGGAGAATCCCTTCCTATCGCCGGAGCAGGCCCACCATCTCACCGTGCACGGCGTCGCGCGCAACGAGGACGGCACCTACGGCTGGAAGTTCGACAACTACGTGCGCGTGTTCTTCCCCGAGCGCTACGACATGGCTGAGAGCCGCGCCGCCTGGAGCCGGATCACCTGTCCGACTCTATTGGTGCGCGGCGCCGAGAGCTGGGCGAGCGATCCTCACAAAGACGGGCGGATCACCGCCTTCCAGAACGCCCGCCTCGTGAACGTCGAGGCCGCCGGCCACTGGGTACATCACGACCAGCTCGAGACCTTCCTGCGCGAGCTGCGGGCGTTCCTCGCGGAATAGCCCGCGCGGGGCTCACTTCTCGATCGGGAGGCCCGCGGCGCGCCAGCCGGACATGTCGCCCGACAGATGCCGGACGCCCGTGAATCCGGCCCGCTGGAGCGTGGCCGCAGCCGCCGCGGCTCGGGGTCCGCGCTCGCAGTAGACCACCAGCCGGTCGCGGGAGCTCTCGAGCTCTGCCAGGCGGCCGGGAAGCTGGTCCTTGGGGATGTTGACGGCGCCCGGGACGTGCCCGGAGGCGTACTCCTCGGGCGTCCGGACGTCGACGAAGAGCAGGACCTCGCCGGACTCCTGAAGCTCGATCGCCTGCTGGCTCGAGATGTCGACGGCCGCGCCCGCTCCGGCTTCTGCCGAGCATGAGAGAGCGCCGATCAGCACCGCGAACGCGACCAGGCTGGTGCAACGGAATTCAGCTCTCATCGGTACCTCTCCATGAAGCGACGGTCGATCCGATCCTTGAGCTGCATCGCCCAGCGCCCTTCGAAGCCGATGCCCCGCCAGACGCCGATCGCGGTCGCGTCGCCGAGGTTCAAGAGTGACAGGAAACCGCGTTGCGGTCGATAGGCGCGCAGGGCCCGCCCCTCCGGCAGCCGGCGGAGGTTTTCGGCCAGGATCGGCCCGCCGCGCACGGCGTACACGCCCGCCTTCTGCATCCCGGGCAGGCTGGCGCAATCGCCGACCGCGAAGAGCGGGTCGCATCCCTCCACCTGGAGGGTGGGGCGGATGCGCAGATAGCCCGCCGCGTCGACCGGCAGCCCCGACTCGCGGAGGAAGGCATGCGCGGCGGGCCCCGGCGACCAGATCGCCGCATCGAACGCGAGCGCACGCCCTCCGGCGAGCCGCGCGGCCCCGGCCTCCAGCGCTTCGACCCGGGCCCCCAGCTCGAGGTGGATGCCCCGCCGCCGCGCGGCGCGAGCCACCCGGCGCCGCAGCGACGGCGCGGCGCCCGAAAGGATCGCTTCGGCGCGATCGAGGAGCGTGACCTGCACCGCGCGGCGCGCTTCGGCGCGCAGCCGCGCTTCGAAGCAGAACGCCAGCTCGACGCCCCCGGCGCCGGCCCCGACCACCAGCAGGCGAAACGGCTCGCTCCCGGACGCCGCGTGCGCCCGCGCCACCAGCCGCTCGAGCCCCGCCACCAGCTGCTGGATCGGCCGCACGGGAAGGGCGTGCTCGGCCACGCCCGGCAGGTCCCAGCCGGCCACGCCGCTGCCCACGTCGAACGACGCGAGGTCGAAGTCCAGCTCGCGACCGGACTCGGTGAGCGCGCGCCGCCCTCCGGCATCCACGCGGCGGATCGCCTCGAGCACGACCTCCGCGCCCGCCGCGCGCGCCAGCGCGACGGCGTCGATCGAGAGATCGGCCTCCCGGTACTGCCCGGCCACCAGCCCCGGCAGCATCCCGGAATAGATCGAAGGGTTGCGGTCGAGGGCGAGCGTCAGCCGGACCCGGGGCTGCGGACGCGATCGCGCCTGCCGCAGCACCTCGACATGCGCGTGGCCGGCGCCGATCAGGAGGACGCGCGTCGCCGCACTCCTCATCGCCCCGTTTCGAGCACTCGAGCGATCCTCCGCTGGATTCGCGCAGCGTAGCGTGGCCCGCCGATGTCCCCGCGCCCGGACGCCCTGGCACTTCACTTCGAGCCCGGAATCGCCTATCAACAGGGGCCTGGCCGCCTGCTGCGGCCGCAAGGGGGAAATCATGGGATCCGTTCCGAAGCTCTGCTCTCGCATCGCCGTCCTGATCGCGCTCGCGGTCGGCGTGTTCGCACTTGCCGATGTGCCGACCGCGGCCGCCGACACCACCAAGATCTTGCGCTCGATCCCGTTCTCGGAGAACGCGTCGGTGCCCGCCGCGGTGCGCGAGCAGTGCGCGCTCCAGACCAAGGTGCCCGATTTCGTAGCGCAGTCCGCGGGTAGCTCCGTCGAGCTGGTGGACGGACCGCTCGACCGCAAGAAGGGACGCGTCCTCGTCATGGAGATCACCGAGGTGCACGCGCCCGGGGGCGGCGCCTTCTCCGGGGCGAAGTCGATGAGCGTGAAGGGGGAGCTCTTCGACAAGGGCAAGCAGATCGGTTCTTTCCGCGCCACCCGCTTCTCGGGGGGCGGTGCCTTCGGCGGTTTCAAGGGTACCTGCGCGATCATCGGCCGCTGCAGCAAGACACTCGGGTCGGACATCGCAGGCTGGCTCGGCGCGCCCACCCAGAACGCCCAGCTCGGCGACGCACGATGAACGCGACCTCGAACCCGCTGCGCCTTGCGCTGATCTCCTTCGCCATGCTCGGGTGGCTCGCCTGCGAGCAGAAAGCCGCAGAGCCGTCCGGGGCCGCGCCGGGCGCCGCTGCCCCCCAAGCGGGCGAGCTGGCGACGGACGACCAGAAGACGATCTACGCCCTCGGCCTCGCGCTCGCGCGCGAGCTCGAGCCGTTCAGCCTGAGCGAGGCGGAGATCGGCACCCTCGAGCTGGGCCTGCGCGACGGGGTGCTCGGCGCGCCGCCGAAGGTCGACCTCGAGACCCAGGGGCCGCAGATCCAGACGCTCGCGAAGGCCCGTCTGGGCGTGGCAGCGGCGGAAGAGGCGAAGGCCTCCGAGGAGTTCCTGGCGACGGCCGCGGCCGCGCCGGGGGCCCAGAAGCTCGAGTCGGGGCTGATCTATCTCGAGGTGGCTCCGGGCACCGGCCCGTCGCCCAAAGCGACCGACACCGTCAAGGTCCACTACCACGGAACCGTGCGCGACGGCAGCGTGTTCGACAGCTCGGTCGACCGCGGCACCCCGGCGCAGTTTCCGCTGGACCGCGTGATCCCGTGCTGGACCGAGGGCGTGCAGAAGATGAAGGTGGGCGGCAAGTCGAAGCTCACCTGCCCGGCGGCGATCGCGTACGCCGATCGCGGCGCGCCGCCGAAGATCAAGCCCGGCGCGGCGCTGGCGTTCGAGGTCGAGCTGATCGAGATCGTCCCCGCGGCGACCGGCGCGCTGCCGCCCGGACATCCGCCCGCCGGAGGTGGCGCCCCGCCCGGTTCGTGACCTGCCGGCCTAGCGCCGGCTGACGCAGATCGCGGAGAATCCGCCGCCGGGGCTGCGCAGGTTCGTGACCTGTCCTTCGTAGACGCGGGCGCCGAGCAGGAGCACGCGGTCGCGGTAGGCATAGGCGCGCACGTCGAACTTCATGGCGCGAGGCCCGCTGCTGGTCTCGACCGTCACCAGCCCCGGTTCGACCCGGCGCTGCGCGACGTAGCCGGCCTCGGGCAGGATGCTGTCGAACTTTTTGCGGGAGATCTTGTCGCCCCGGTAGACCGCGCGGCTGCCGAACGCCGCCGCCGGCTTGAAGACCCACTCGGCCCGGCTCTGCCAGGCGGCCGCCGGGTCGAGCTCGGCGAGCCGGCGCGTCTCGGGGATCACCGCGCCGAGGAAGCGCGCGTCCTCCTCGCCGACGCCCAGCGCGCGCAGCGCCGGCTGCGACGAGAACAGCGCGAGCCGGCGCTTGTCGGCGAGCAGGAAGTGCTCGCGCGGCGCCGGCGTGACGACGACCGAGCCCGCCAGGTAAGCCTCGCGCAGCACGCGCGTGCGCTCCCCGGCGAGCGCGAAGTCGGTGTCGCGCAGGTAGACCAGCTGCACCGGCCAGCCGTCGAGGGCGACGCCGCCGCCCGGCGCCGGGGCGAGCGCGCGCGTGTCGGCGATCCGCGCCTCGATCCCGGCGCGGGCGAACAAGGCCTGAAACAGCTCGAACTCGGGGTAGAGGAACTGCTCGCGCGGCCGATCGTCCACGATCGCGACGCGCTCGAGACGCGCGGCCGGGCCGCGCGCCGCCGCCAGCTCGGCTGCAAAAGTCTGGACGATCTTGTCCTCCAGCGTCTCGACCGGCAGCAGGTCCGCACACAGGCAGGCGAGCTTCTCCGGATCGCAGAGCGACGCCGTGTGCAGGCCGTTCAGGAGCGCGCCGCCCGCGTTGGTGTTGACCTCGATCAGGCGAGGGCCCTGCGGCGTGAGGTGGAAGTCGTAGCCCATGAACACGCCGTGGTTTCCGGGGGAATGCCGCAGCAGCGGCTCCGCGTCCGGGTCGAGCAGCGCCTGGTAGGCGGGGGAGTGCGCGATCCGGAAGAGCAGCGAGACCGTGCGCTGGATGGCCCCGAAGTGCTCCGCCTCGAGCGCGATCAGCGTCGAGCCGGAATACGGAATCGGATCGGTGCGCGGCGGCTCTGCGGTGGCGGGGTCGGGGCTCATGGGACTAGCTCTCGATCACCGCTTCGAAGACCTCGAGGCGGGGATGTCCGCGCAGCAGGCCGGCGGGGGTGCGCGCCTGCGCGTGCGCCTTGCGGAAGGGCTCCGAGCGGGTCCAGGCCTCGAAGGCGGCGCGGCTCTGCCAGCTCGAGTGCGAGACGTAGGACCCCGGCTCGTCGCCGCGCAGCAGGGCGAAGCGCAGGAAGCCCGGCACCTCGGCCAGGTAGGTCTCGCGCTGCCGCCAGTGCGTTTCGAACTCCGCGCCCCGTTCGGGGTCGACCTGGAAGTGGTTCATCGCGACGAAGAGAGCCATGCGGATCACCTCGGTTCCGGTTCGATGGACTCCGCGCGAACCTCGGCCAGGTTCGCCTGCGCCATCCGGTGGCCCCATCGCCTGCCCTTGTGATAGCGCTCGAATCGGTCCTTGCCATACGCGACGAGCGGTCGCGCGATCCGCCCGCGGCGCAGCAGCGACTGCGCGGCGAGCGCGCCGATCCCCAGCCCCGCCATCAGGCTCGCGAGCGTGATGGCCGCCCCGAACGCCGAGGCGCCCAGCGCCAGGGTCGCGTGGTGCTGCCAGATCACCTCCCACGCGAGCCCCGCCGCTCCGGACAGGAGGACGGCGGCGAACAACGCGAGCGGCCGGCCCGCGCGCGAGGACTGCGTCACTTCAGCCTCAGCTCGTGCATCAGCTCGGCCATCGCGGCGACGTACGGCTGGGCCCAGGCGACCTCGCTCGGCAGGCGCAGGTGGTCGTAGAAGCCCCGGTGCGACCGGTACATGCCGAGCAGCACGTCGCGGGTGGGCTCGGGGGCGGGCTGGCCGGGCGTCGACTTTCGGGCGCGCCTGCCGCTCATCTCGAACGCCGATTGCGAGGCGAGGCTGCGGCTCTGGATGCTCAGGCTCGCGTCGAGGTGCCTCACCAGGCCGGGATTCGCGTCGAAGACCCGGCTCGCCACGACGTGGCCGCCGAGCGCCGCGGAGAGCGCGGGGAGATTGCGGACCGCGTAGTTGTTGCTGCCGCAGGTGTAGCGGCTGGTGTCGGCCGCGCGGCGGCTGCGGGCCCATGGCCAGCGCCGCCGGCGCCGCGGCGCCTCCACGATGTAGCGGTTCCAATGGAAGCCCTGCCGCGAGGGATGCCGCTCCGCCAGCAGGCGGCTCGCGATCTCCGGGGAGAACCAGTCGTCGTCGTCCACCGGCGCCACCAGGGCGCCCGGCGGCAGTTCCGCGCGCGGCGTGAGCTTCGCGTCCTCGATCCGGCTCCAGCTCTCGCGGGCGATCCGGGTCAGCCGCGAGCGGAACGCCGGGTAGCGCAGGTTGAAGGTCGCGTTCCAGAGCTCGACCATGGGACGCGCGGCGGGATCGAGCGCCGCCGCCACGGCCTCCTCGTCGTCCCAGGGGAGCGTGCGCCGCACGCAGATGTGGAGCGGCTCCACGCGGTTCAGATCCGTTCGAGGATGGTTCCCGTCGCGAGCGCGCCGCCGCAGCACATGCTGATCAGCGCGGTGCCGCGTCCGCTTCGCTCGAGCTCGTGGAGCGCGGTCGTGATCAGGCGGCTGCCGGTCGAGCCGACCGGATGGCCGAGCGCGATCGCGCCGCCGTTCACGTTCAAGCGATCCATCTCGGGCTCGTGCACGCGCGCCCAGGAGAGGACGACCGAGGCGAAGGCTTCGTTGACCTCGTAGAGGTCGATGTCAGGCATGTTCATGCCGGCCTTCGCCAGCACCCGGCGCGTGGCGTCCACGGGGCCGTCGAGGTGGAAGTACGGGTCCGAGCCGACCAGCACCTGGGCGCGGATGCGCGCGCGCGGACGCAGACCGGCGGCGCGGGCACGCTCCTCGCTCATCCACAGCACAGCGGCGGCGCCGTCGGAGATCTGCGAGCTGTTGCCCGCCGTGTGGATGCCGTCCGGAAGCACCGGCCGCAGCTTGGCGAGACCCTCGGCGCTGGACGGCCGCGGTCCCTGGTCGGCGCGCACCACGCTGCGCTCGCCGGTCGGACCGTCCGGTCCCACGACCGGTACCTCGATCGGCGCGATCTCGCGCTCGAAGCGCTGCTCCGCGACCGCTCGGGCGGCGTTGCGCTGGCTGGCGAGGCCGAGACCGTCGACCTCGTCCCGCGTGATCCCGCGCCGCTTCGCGATCCGCTCGGCGGCGCCGAACTGGTCGGGCATGTCCCAGGGAAAATTGGCGGGCTTCGAAGTTCCGGGACCGTTGATCACGTTCGCGCCGAGCCCCACGCGGCTCATGGCTTCGATCCCGCAGGCGATCCCGACGTCGATGGCGTCGGTCTCGATCAGCCCCGCGATCAGGTGGTTGGCCTGCTGCGAGGAGCCGCACTGACAATCGACGGTGGAGGCCGCCACCTCGAAGGGAAGGCCGGCCGAGAGCCAGGCGTTGCGGGTCACGTTGGAGCCCTGCTCGCCGGCCTGCGTGACGCAGCCGCCGATGATCTGCTCGACCTCGCCGGGGTTGATGCCGGCGCGCTTCACGACGGCGATCTGGGCCGCCGCCAGCAGCTCCGCCGGATGCATGCCGGCGAGCGCGCCATTTCGCTTGCCGATGGGGGTCCGCACCGCTTCCACGATCACCGCTCGCCGCATGCGCTCCTCCGCGGCCGCGAGCTCGGCTCGGGCCGGCGGGCAGGGTACCACCGATTTCGCGCCCGGCGCGAAGCTGTCGGGCCGGGAGTCGGAGCCCGTCTGATACCCTGAGACGTCCACGGGGGAAGTCGGGTGTCACAGGAGCGCAGCGGTCCGGCGGGCTGGCTCGTCTTCAATCGCGCGGCACTCGTCGTCTGGAGTCTTCTCTTCCTGCTCGCGGTCGGCGAAGTCGGCTTGCGCGTCCTGGGACGGATCCAGGGCTTCGACTACCGACTCTACGCCGCGGCCAAGGATGGCTTCTCGCAGATTCCGCTCGGCCTGTCCTGTCATTGGCCGGGCTACGCCTACCCCTCGCTATGTCCCAATTTCGCCGGTGTCGTCTCGACTCCCGACTTCGTGGTCGCGTACAAGACGAATTCGAGGGGACTGCGGGACCGCGAGTACGCCGTCGAGAAGCCCGCCGGCAAGACCCGGATGCTCGCCCTCGGAGACAGCTTCACCTTCGGCCATGGGATCGCCTACGGCGCCCGCTTCACGGACATCCTGGAGAGCGCGTTCGACGGCGTCGAGGTCATCACGATGGCGGTGCCAGGCTCGGGTCATGACCAGCAACTCATGCAGTTCGCCTACGAAGGCGTCGAGTATCGGCCCGACCACGTCTTCGTGTTCGTCACCGGAGCGACCCTGCACCCGTGGCGGTACTACGCGCCGTTGCTGCGAGAGGGGAGTGTCCAGATCCCCGTCTTCGATCGGTTTGCCGGTCGAAACGCCGCGCCGACACTCGAGCAGCGCGTGTCGAAGGCAGCCGTGAAGTGGCCGCTGTGGAGGACGTCCCATGTCCTCAGCTACCTGGCCTTCAGGGTCCAGCGCTTTGCACTGCTCCTCGAGTTCAGGGAGTCGAAGGGAGGCATCTGGAGCGCTGCAATCCAGTTACCCGCCGGGTGGAGCGCCTCGGCGACTCCGACCTCGATGCCCGCCGACCAGGTGACACGCGCCGAGGCGGTCTTTCGGAAGCTGGTCGAGATCGCCGCCGCGAATCAGATCGAAGTGACTTTCGTCAACCTCGACCCCAACCACGAGCAGGGCTACCTGGGCCGGATCGATTCCAGGGCCCGCTACCTGGACCTGGGCCCGATGCTCGCCGAGCAGGCGAAACGCCATCCGATCGGATTCAAGTACGACATGCATTTCAATCCCGAGGCGAACGCCTCGATCGCAGCCAGCCTGATCGAGTTCGTGAACCGCTCGCTCAATCCGGGAGCTGCGTCCCGTCCACCCAGCAGGCGTGGAAGCCGACGGGTACGCGCCGGGGCAGCGCGACGACCGCGAGCGGATCCCCGCTGAAATTGCGGGCGTCGAGCACGTGCGCTTCGGAGTTGCCGCCCGTTGCGTCGTGCACGAAGCAGACGACGAAGCCGTCGTCCTCGGCGTGGCCTCCCACGCGCGGCGCGAAGGGGGATTCGCTGCAATAACGCCCGGGCCCGAAGGGGTGCGTCTCGGACTTCCCCGACGCGGTGTCGTATTTGACCAGCGCGTCGAAGAGCAGGGTGGAGGCATCGGGCGCCACGTGCGGGATATAGGCGTAGCGGGTCGGCGTCCCCATCCGGCGGGCG
>DATBRV010000063.1:0-13175 GCA_036560145.1 Myxococcota bacterium | reverse complement strand
AACGTCGAGGGTGTTCGCCTTGGATTGCTTCACGACGCCGAGGCCGATCGCGGGCACGCCGTTGAAGCGGACCTGCTTGCGCACGTCCTGCGGCCCGACCTCGACGCGCGCGACGTCGCTCAGCTTCACCGCCTGGCCGTTCACGTTGGCGATGATCATGTTCTCGAAGTCGGACACCGTGCGCAGCTCGCCGAGGCTGCGGACCGTGAACTCCGCGTCGTCGGACTCGAGCCGTCCCGATGGAATGTCGACGTTCTCGCGCTGTAGCGCTGCGGCGATGTCGGCGATCGTGGCCGACTGGGAGGCCAGGCGGCGGTTGTCGATCCAGACCCGCATCGAGTAGCGGCGCTCGCCGCCGATGATCACGTTGGCGACGCCGGGCAGCTTGGCGAGCCGGTCGACCAGCAGGTTCTCGGCGATCGTCGTGAGCTGGACCTGGTCGTACTGCTCGCCGGAGAGCGCGAGCCACACCACGGCCTGCGCGTCCGAATCGCGCTTGGCGACCACCGGCTCGTCGATCTCCTCGGGCAGCTGGTTGCGCGCCCGGGCCACGCGGTCGCGCACGTCGTTGGCCGCGGCTTCCAGGTCGCGGCCGAGCTCGAACTCGACGGTGATCTGCGAGACCTGCTCGCGGCTGAGCGAGGTCACGACCTTGACTCCCTCGATCCCGTTCACCTGATCTTCCAGGACGTCGGTGACCGAGGTCTCGACCACCTCGGGCGCGGCGCCCGGGAACACCGTCGTCACGGACACGATCGGGGGGTCGATCGCCGGCAGCTCGCGGTTGGTCAGCCGCAGCAGGCTGATCCCGCCGAAGAGCACGATCACGAGCGACATCACCGTGGCGAGCACGGGCCGCTCGATGCAGACCTCTGCGATCCTCAAGAGCCGGATCCCCGCGGCGCGGAGTGCCGCGGCTCGCCGCGGGCCTGGTCGGTCTCCGCGGGCGCGGCGGCGCGCAGCTTGCGGCCTTCGATCACCTTGTGGGTTCCGGCGGTGACGATCGTGTCGCCGGGCGTGAGCCCCAGCGTCACCTCCACGCGGCCCGGCTTGCGCAGCCCGATCTCGATCGGCACGCGCTCGGCGACTTCGTCGCGCACCCGCCAGACGTAGGTGCCCTCGCGGTCGAAGACCACGGCCGATTCCGGGATCAGCATCGCGTTCTCGCGCTCCGCGATCACGAGATCGACGTTCCCGAACAGCCCCGGCACCAGCCGGTGGTCGGCGTTGGGAACCCAGGCCTTGAGGATCATCCGTCGCGTGGACGGATCCAGCGTCGGCGAGACGAAGAAGACCTCGCCGGAGAAGACTTCGTCGGGATACGGCCGCACGCGCAGCTCGAGCTTCACGCCGTTGCGCGCGAACGCGACCCCCTGCTCGCTGATCGCGAACGAGAGCTGGAGCCGGTCGATGGCATCGATCCGGACCAGCGCCTTCTTGTCCGTGATGCGGTCGCCCGGCGCGACGAAGCGCGCCCCCACCACGCCGTCGAAGGGCGCCTTGATCCGGGTGCGGTCGAGGGCCAGGCGGGCCAGGTCGACGCGCGCCCTGGCGACCGACAGCTCGGCCGCCGCGCGGTCCTTCTGGGCCGCCGACGCGGCGTCGCGGCTGACCAGCTGCTGGGTCCGGTCCCACACCTCATCCGCCAGATCGCGGTTGGCGACCGCCTCGTTCAGCCGGGCCACCTGCTCGTCGTCGCGCAGCTGAAAGAGCACCGCGTCCTTCTTGACCGCCTGCCCCTCCTCGAAGAGCACCGCCTCGATCACCCCGCTGGTCTCGGCCTTCAGCTCGACCGAGTACTCGGCGTCGAGCTGACCGCTGAAGGTGGCGGTGTCGACCAGCAGCTGGGGCTCGACCTTCAGGAGCTCGACCGTGATGGGAGACGCCTCGGCCGCGTGCCCGGCGTCGACGCCGTCCGGACCACAGGCGAGCCCCCCCGCGGCGAGCGTCGCGAGCAGGGCCGGCAGGGCGAGCGGCGGTGAGGCGCGCCGGGGCAGCGGCATCGTGGAAGCGTACCTAACCATGGATAGGCGAGGTAGGTGCGGCGCCCTCGCTGCGCGCGGGCGCGCCGCCGCCGATGTGATAGAAACCGTCGGTCGGCGGCGGCCTTGGCGCATTCCGCTGCCCGAGCATCGCGAGGTCCATCGTGAAGATCGCCTGTCTCGACCTCGAGGGCGTGCTGGTCCCCGAGATCTGGATCAACGTCGCGGAGCGGACCGGGATTCCGGAGCTGCGGCGCACCACCCGCGACGAGCCGGACTACGACGTGCTGATGAAGCAGCGCATCGCGATCCTCGCGCGCCACGGCCTCGGCCTGCCCGACATCCAGCGCGTGATCGCCGGCATGCAGCCGCTGCCGGGCGCCGCGGAATTTCTCGACTGGCTGCGCGAGCTCGCCCCGGTCGTGATCCTCTCGGACACCTTCGCCGAGTTCGCCGCGCCGCTGATGCGCCAGCTCGGCCATCCGGCGCTGCTCTGCCACAGCCTCGAGGTCGATGGCCGCGGTCGCATCCAGGGCTACCGGATCCGCCTGGCCGACCAGAAAAGGCTTGCCGTCCGGGCCTTCCGCCAGCTCAACCTCCGGGTGATCGCCGCGGGCGACTCCTACAACGACACGGCGATGCTCGCGGAGGCCGACGCCGGGATCCTGTTCCGGCCCCCCGACAACGTGATCGCCGAGTTCCCGCAGTTTCCGGTGACGCGGGATTACGACGAGCTGCGTCGCGCGATCCTCGCGGCGGCAGGTGACTGAATGAGAACCCGGCTGCGACGGCTCGCCCTCGGCGCGGCGCTCGCCGGGCTGGCGTGCTCGGACTCCGCGCCTCCGCCCACCGCTGCGTCGGCTCCGGCTCCCGCCGCGGCTCCCGCGCCGGCGCCGGCTCCCGCCGCGGAGGCGCCCAGCGCCCCCGACGCCGCCCGCGGCAAGCTCCAGTTCGAGAGCTACTGCGTCTCCTGCCACGGCCCGCGCGGCGAGGGCGACGGCCCGGTCGCGGCGTCGCTCGATCCAAAGCCCGCGCGGCTCGGCGACCGCGCCTACATGAGCGGGAAGACCGACGATTACCTGTTCGGCGTGATCAAGAACGGCGGCGCATCGGTCGGTCGCTCGCCGATGATGGCGCCCTGGGGCGGCTCACTCTCCGACGCGCAGATCCGCGACGTGATCGCCTACGTCCGCAGCCTCGCGCACTGAGCGGGGTCCGCCCGCGTCGCGGATCGCGTCGCGTTTGAACATGCGCTCGCCGCCCGGCTGATAGGTGAACAGGAGCGCGCGCCGCGGCTGGTCGGATTCGTTGGGCGCCGAGCCGTGCACCGAGTGCGGGCTGAAGAAGAGCAGGCTGCCGGCCGGCATCTCCGCCGCTTTCTCGCGCGAGAGCTCGAAGCAGCGCGGATCGGTGAAGAGCGGCGCGAGCTTCTCGTCACCCGGGCCGCCGGGCAGCAGACCGCCCCGGTGGCTGCCGGCGATGATGCGCAGACAGCCGTTGCGCAGGGTCGCATCGTCGAGCGCGAGCATGACGTTCGGCAGCTGGTCGATGTGGCGCGCGAAGTGCGCCCAATAGGGCGAGTCCTGGTGCCAGCGGAAGCGCGAGCCTTCGCGCGGACGCTTGAAGTTCAGCTTGTCCGTGAAGAGCGACACGCGCTCGCAGCCCACCAGCTCACGCATCGGCTCGACCAGGCGGGGATCGTCGATCAGGCGCTCGAAGCCCGCCTCCAGGTGGTGGAAGGGCTCGATCACGCGGATCGTCTCGGAGCCCGGGCGGTGCTCGAACTGGATGGTGGCGCCGGCCGCCTCGCAGTAGCGGTTGCCGTCGATCAGATAGCTCGCTTCACAGGCCCGGACTGCGTCCTGCGCAAGCTGCGCGACCCGCTCGACCGCCGCGCGCAGCCCCGCCAGCTCGCGAGCGTCGAAGACGCGCGTCCGGATGAAGAACCCGTCCTCGTCCCAGGCCCGGCGCTCGTCCGGCGCGAGCGCCCGCCCTTGCCGCTGCCCGTCGATCGGCTGGCTGGAATGCATGGCGCGGCCAGTGTCGGCGCGCTCCCGCGGCGGCGCAAGCGCCCTTGCGATCGGGTTTTACGCAACTTTTACAGGCAGATGGCTGCGCCAGGCCGAACCGGTGCCTAGGTTTCAGATGGCTCTCTCGAGCCCATGAGAGGAGCGCGGTGGCGCAAGCAGTCGAGGGCTACGCGGATCGGGAGCGGATCCTCACGGATGCCGAGGGCTGGTGGGGACGGCAGCAGCTCCTGCCGCGCAGCGTGTACTGGGGAATCCACGCGGCCTGCCTGCTCGGGATCTGGTTCACCCCCACCCGGGGCGACCTGATCCTGCTCGCCACCACCTTCTTCGTACGGATGTTCGCGATCACCGGCGGCTATCACCGCTACTTCGCGCACAAGACCTACAAGACCAGCCGCGCCTTCCAATTCGTGCTCGCCGTGCTCGGCGCGACGGCGACCCAGAAGGGCGTGCTCTGGTGGGCCGGCCACCACCGCATCCACCACAAGTACGCGGACCAGCCCGGCCGGGACGTGCATTCGCCCCGGGACGGCTTCTGGCATTCGCACCAGGGCTGGATCTTCCACGGCCGCTGGGACGGCTCGTCGCTCGACCAGATCCAGGATTTCGCGAGCTATCCCGAGCTGGTGTGGCTGAACCGCTGGCACGTGGTGCCGCCCATCGTGCTGGCGGCGGCCTGCTTCGCGATCGGCGGCTTCACCGGCCTGCTCTGGGGCTTCGGCATCTCGACCGTGCTGCTCTGGCACGCCACCTACTCGATCAACTCGCTCGCGCACCGCTGGGGCACGCGCCGCTACGACACCGTGGACACCAGCCGCAACAATCTGCTGCTCGGCCTCCTCACGCTCGGCGAGGGCTGGCACAACAACCATCATCACTACTGTGCGTCGGCGCGCCAGGGCTTCTTCTGGTGGGAGATCGACGTCAGCTACTACCTGCTGCGCGCGCTGGCGGCCGTCGGCTTGATCTGGGACGTGCGCGAGCCGCCTGCCCACATCGTGAACCGCACCGCCCGCAGCCAATCAAGCTGACGCACGGCTCAGGAACCAATAGAGACCGGCGGCGAGGATCGGGCAGGAGCCGAGCTGGATCAGCAGCCGGCGCTGCGCCGGCTCGCGCCGCAACAGGCTCCGCAGCAGCGGCCAGCAGAGCGCGACGATCACGAGCTGGCCCAGCTCCACCCCGAGATTGAAGCCGAGCAGCGCGGCCGCGACCCGGCCGGGCGGAAGCCCGATCTCGGCCAGCATCCCCGCGAAGCCGAAGCCGTGGATCAGCCCGAAGACGAAGGCGACCAGCCAGCGCAGCCGCGCCGGCCGCGCCACGCGCTCCAGCAGCCCGAGCGAGCAGAGCGCGAAGAGCCCCACGCCGAGCAGCGCGCTGGCCGGGAGCGCGAGCGCGCCCAGCGCCGCGGCGACGGCCGCCGCCGCGAGGCCCGAGCCGAGCACGAGCATGATCCCGCGTCGCGTGGCGCGCCCGGAGGTGAGCGCGAAGTTCTCGAGCGCGACGATCGCGATCGAGAGCCCGATCAGCGACTCGATCGCGGCGGAGAGCGGCTGCACCACGCCGAGCACGCCAAGCGCGAGCGTCACGCTGTGCGCGACCGTGAAGCCCGTCACGATCGTGGCGACCTCGACGAACGAGACCCCGAGCAGCAGGAGGGCGAGCAGGAAGACGAGGTGGTCGGCGCCGGTCGCGATGTGCTCGATCCCGAGCCGGACGTAGTCGGCCAGCCCGGATCCGGCGGCCGCCCGCGAAGCCGCGGCCGGCTCGAGCACGAGCACGCTGCTGCCCTGCACGAAGGCGCGCTCGACCGCGCGCTCCTCCGCGCGGTGCAGCCGCGCGAGGTGGAGGTGCCCGGGCGCGACCTCGAGAAAGCCGTCGATCTCCACCGCCTGCGGCGCCGCGCTCGCGCAACGAACGCGCCAGCGGCGGCCGATGTGGCTGGGATCGAGCGACGCCACCGGCGCGGGATCGCCGCTCGGCGCGCAGGTCTCTCCCCCGGCCGTGAGCCGGTAGTGCCGCTGTAGATACTCGTCGATGGCGCGCGCGAGGTCCGCGCGCAGGCCGAGCGCCGCCGGCGGCACGCCCTCGAGATCGGGCAGCGCGCGCTGGAGGTCCTCCCAGCGCACGCGCACCAGCACCCGCGCGGACCCGTCCGGCGCGAGCTCCCAGCTCGAGGTGGAGGTGGAGCGCGCGTGCGCGCCGGCATCGCCCGCCGAGGCCGCCAGCGCGAGCAGCGCGAGCAGGAGCGGCCGCGCCGCCTTCACGGGGCGGCGAGCTCCGGATCCAGGATGCGGATCTCGGCTTCTTCCTGAAGGCCGGCCAGGTAGTCGCGCAGCGCCGTCTCGCCGCGGCTGCGCAGGTACTCGGCGCGGACCTGCTCGCGCAGGGATTCGAAGGCGGCCGGCTGCTCGGCGAGCCGCTCGCGCAGCACCAGCACGAAGTAGCCCGCGCTGCCTCGCACCGGCGAGGAGACCTCGCCCACCGCCAGCTCCGACGCGGTGCGCGCGGCCGTGGGCCCCAGGTAATCGCGCAGCGTGTCGAGATCGAGGGCTCCCTCGGGCAATCCCGCGACGGTGGCGTCGCCGAGCTCGCCGCGCACGGCCGCGAAGTCCTCGCCGGCGCGCAGCCGCCCGGCCAGCGCCTCGGCGCGCTCGCGCGCGAGCGCCTCCGGCCGCCCCGCCGCCGCGACGAAGGCGACGTCCACCCGCAGCCGCGGACCGCTGCCGAAGCGGCCCTGGTTCTCGGCATGGAACGCGCGCAGCGCGGCCTCGTCCGGCTCGCCGACCTCCGCGTCGGCCGTCACCGACGCGATCAACGCCGACACGATCGAGCTGCGCGCGGTGGGCTCGTAGCGCTCGAGCCCGAGCGCGATTCCCCGTTGCAGCAGCAGCTCCTCGTCGATCATCCGCGCGAGCAGGCGGCGGCGCTCGGCGGCGTCCAGCGTCGTGGTCCGCCGCTCGGCGGCGATCGCGGCGGTGAAGCGCGCGAAGGATTCCCGCGAGAGCGGCTGGCCGTTGACCAGGGCGATCGCGTCGGCCGGCGCCGCGGCCTCGCCGCCTCCGGAGCGCACCACGCCGAAGCCGGCGAGCGCGACGCCGGCCAGGGCGCCCAGCACCAGCAGTCCGCGCGCCAGGCGGTCGTCGCCCGGCCCGCTCAAGCGTTTCCCTCCGCCGCGATCTCGCGGCGATAGGCGTCGAACTCGACGACGCGTCCCTCTTCGCGCGCGCGCTCGGCGGCGAAGCCGAGCAGGTGCCCCTCGAGCGCCTCGCGCCCCGCGGCGCGCGGCGCCTCGAGCGCGCCGCGCCGCACCGCCTCGACGAAGTGGGCGACCAGGCCGACGTCGCCGCCGAAGTGTCCGAGCGGCGAGCCGCCGAGCTGCTCGCGCTCGCTCGCGAACGAGCCCTGGCGGAGGATCTCGAGCTCCCCGCGCTCGAGCACGCCGCGCAGCTCGCCCTGCTCGCCGGTGATGCGCAGCACCCGGCTCTCGTGCACGGCGTGGCCGTGCACGCCGAACGACGCCGTCAGGCCGTCCTCGAACTCGACCGCGACCAGCTGGTGATCGAGCACGTCGTTGTCGCAGCGGTACACGCAGCGCCCGTAGGGCCCCGTCTCGAGCGCGCGGCGGCGCGCTTCCCGCGCCGGATCCGGGGACACGTCGCTCCACGGCCAGACGGCGGCCAGGCCCTCGTCCGGACCCAGGTAGAAGCGCACCGCGTCGTGGGCGCAGCTCGCCTGCACCGGGCAGCCCTGCGTGCAGCGCTCGGGCGCTCCCTGCGGAGCACGCTCCTTGGTGTAGCCCGAGAGGCGGCCGAAGGAGGCGACGCGCGCGGGGCGCGCCTGCGCCAGCCAGACCAGCAGATCGAGATCGTGACAGCTCTTGGCCAGCAGGATCGGCGCCGCGATCCCCCGGTTGCGGAAGCGCCCCCGCACGAAGGAGTGCGTCATGTGCCAGGCGCCGACGTGCTCCTTGAGGTCGATCTGCCAGACCCGGCCGAGCCGCCCGCTCGCGACGATCTCGTGCACCCGGCGATAGAAGTCCGTGTGGCGCAGCACGTGTCCGATCTGGAGGATGCGGCCGGCCTGCTCCGCCGCTCGCACCACCCGCTCGCAGTCGGCGGGCTCCGGCGCGATCGGCTTCTCCAGCAGCACGTGGTAGCCGCGCGCCAGGGCCGCGAGCGCGGGGGCCACGTGCAGCGTGTCGCTGGTCGCGACGATCGCGGCGTCGGCGAGCGGGGGCCGCGCCAGCAGCTCGCGCCAGTCCGCGAAGAGCGCCTCCGCGCCGAGCCCGTGCTCGCGCGCCATCGCATCGCGGCGCGCGGGGTCGGGCTCGGCGACGGCGACGATGCGCAGCCGCTCCGGATGGGCGAGCGCCTGTCCGCCGTACGCGAAGCGGCCGCGCTGGCCGGCCCCGATCACCGCGGCGGTCACCGCCTCCGGCTGCGCCATGCAGAACTCCTCGCGAGAGCTGGTTATACTAGGCCGAGTTCCGCCCCTTCCAAGATGCACGCGGAGTTTGCGCCGCAGGCCGGCGAGGGCGAGATCCCCGGGGAGCGCATGCGAAGCGCGCTGCTGCGCGGCCGCGACTACACCCGCCTCGGCATCACCGCCGCGGTCGCCGAAGGGCGCGCGGCGATCGCGCTCTCGCGGGGCGGAGCGCCCAAGTCCTATCGCTACCGCGATCCCAACGAGGACGCCGCGCTCTTCGCCGAGGGCGAGGGCGGCATCCTGCTGGCCGTGGCCGATGGGCACGGCGGCTGCGAAGCGGCCGAGATCGCCGTCGAGAAGCTGCTGGCGAGCTTCGCGCCGGCCTGGACGGGCCGCGCGCTTCCGGGGCTGCGCGAAGACTGGGGAGGACTCGCGGCCGCCGCGCTCGGCGACCTGAATGCGGCGATCCTCGCGCGCGTCGCGCTGGGCGGCGTCGCCAGCGCGCGCACCACGCTCGCCCTCGCGCTGCTGCGCCCGGCGGAGGACCTGCTCGCCTTCGCCTCGCTCGGCGACAGCCACGTCTTCCAGCTCGCGGCCAGCGAGGTGCTCGAGCTCGGCCACGAACGCGAGCGCCGCTCCTGCTATCTGGGCTTCGCCTCCGAAACGGCGGAGTCGCTGGCGGACAAGCAGGTGGCCGGCGTGCAGCCCCTCTCCGGAACCCGCGCGATCGTGCTCGCCACCGACGGGCTCTCCGAGCAGGGGATCGGCGTGGCCGTGCCCGAGGATGCGGTCGCCGAGTGCGCCGAAGCGGCGGCTCGCGGCAAGCCCGAGCTACAGCCCCTCGCGGTGGCGCGCGGCGTGGTCGAGCGCGCGCTCGCCGAGCACCGGCGCCATCGCTCCGGCGACAACGTCGCCGCCGCCGTCGCCTGGCCCTAGCCTGAGTGAACTCCGCTCGCCTGCGGCCGGCCTGAATGAACTCCGCTCGCCTTCGGCTCGCTGCGCGCTTCGCTTGCGCGCGCGAGCGGTGCCCCCTCCTAGGGGGCCGAGGCGGGCGATTCGCTGCGTCGCGCCCAGAGCAGCGAGAAGAACATCCGGCGCCGCTCGGCGCCGCCGCCGATCAGCAGGCCGACCGAGATCGCGGCGTAGGCCGCGATGAAGAAGTAACGCACCTCGGTGCTCGGGAAGGCGAACTGTCCGACGAAGAGCGCCGCCAGGACGATCGCGTCGCGGCGGCTGAAGTGCATGTCCGCGATCAGGATCGCCGCGAGCAGCGACTGCGTCGAGGTGAGGATCAGCTCCTCGGTCTGGCGCGCGTCGAGCGGGAGCCCTGCGAGGGCCCCCGCGGAGATCGCGTACGCGATCGGGATGGCGCCCACCAGCAGCGTCCACTGGTTCACCTTCGACGAGATCAGCGCCCCGATTCCCACCGAGCCCCGCATGCGCAGCGCAAACAGGATGGCGATCAGGAACTCGGGCGCCTCCGACGCCAGCGGCGCGACCCACTGCACCAGCAGGAATTCGTCGATCGCGCGGCCGCGCCCGATCTCGACCAGGCTCTCGGCGAAGGGCTCGGCGGAGATGAAGATCGCGTAGGCGGCGAACACGAAGAGCCCGAGCGCCCAGACGCGCCGTCCGGTGTCGCGGAACTCCCGGTCGATCAGCCCGGCGGGCCCTACCAGCTCCACCTCGTGCGATTCGCTCCTCATGGCCGCGTGCGTGTAGAGGAGGAAGATGACGAGCAGGACCGCGGCGTCGAAGAGGTTGATGGTTCCCTTGAGCGGAATCAGGAACGAGTAGAGCGTGGCCCACACCAGGTAGCGCATCTCGAGGCGCTGGCGGGGATGGATCACCAGCTCCGCGGTGCCCGCGCGGTGGCAGGCGATCAGGACCACAGCGGCCCAGCCCAGGCCGATCAACAGCCGGTTCGCGCCCGTCATGTTGGCGACGGCGTAGGCCGCGTAGCTGGGATCCTTGCCCGCCTTCCAGGCGAAGTGCAGGTCGACCGCGTATTCGGGCAGCACGCTCACCAGCGCGAGGAAGAGGATGGCGAGCGCCTGCGGGATGTCGCGCTCCGCGAGCTCGGTGGCCCACGAGAGCAGGAAGGCGCCGCCCAGGATCGCGACGCCGGCCACCACCGCCACGAACTCGGAGGGGAGCTCGAGGCCCGGAAAGTTGTGGAGCACGATCCAGGGGACCGGAAGCGCACCCGCGCAGGCGATCGCGGCGAGGTCGCGCTTGCGCGGACGGACGTAGGCGCCGTGCTCCATCAGTCGAGCCGCATGCCGAACTCACGCTCGAAGCGGGCGCGCAGGGCCGGCAGCTCGACGCGCGTGTTCTGCGTCCCCTCGATCTCCACCTGGTAGCCGCCGAGCAGGCTCCCGAGACGGCCCGCGACCTCCCAGGAGCGGCCGAGCGCGCGCGCATGCAGGAGACCGGCGCGATAGGCGTCGCCGCAACCCGTGGGGTCGACGACCCTGGCCGCGCGCACGGGAGGGATCTCGATCACGCGCCCGCCTTCGCGGACCTCGGATCCCTGCTCGCCCTTGGTGATGATCACGGCGGCGCAGGCCGCCTGGATCTCCCGCTCGCTCTTGCCGGTTCGCTCGAGCGTGAGCGCCCACTCGTAGTCGTTGACGACGTAGCCCGCCGCGCCGCGGATCATCTCGAAGAGCTCCTCGCCCGAGAGGATCGGCAGCGCGTGGCTGGGGTCGATCAGCGTGGGCACGCCGCGCGCCTTCAGCGCCCGCGCGTGCTCGACCATCGCCTGCTTCCCGTTCGAGGAGACGATCGCGAACGAGAGCTGCTCGCGCACGTCCTCGACGCGGGCCTCGTGGGCGCGCGCGATCGCTCCCTCGTAGAAGGCCCAGATCTGGCTGTCGTCGAGATCGGTGGTGACGAAGCCCTGCGGCGTGCGGATGTCGCCCAGGACCCGGATCGCGTGGCGGCGGATCTGGTTGCGGTCGAGCCACTCCGCGTAGGGCCCGAAGTCGTGGCCGACCGTCGCGAGGATCACCGGGTCGTCGCCGAGCAGGCGCAGGTGATAGGCGATGTTGCCGGCGACGCCGCCGAAGTGCGTCTTCAGGCTCGTGATGTTGAACGACACGTTCAGGACGTGCAGCTTCTCGGGCAAGATGTGGTTCTTGAACCGGTCGGGAAAGACCATGATGTGGTCGAAGGCGACCGAGCCCGAGACGAGAATCGACATGCGCTTCCCCCGGCGCGCGCAGTCTCGCCATCCCCGGGGCGAGCGTCAATGGCTCGCCTTGGTGGTAGACTCCTCGCGATGCGCATCGCCGATCGATTCCGCGCTGGAAAGCCGGTCTTCTCGTTCGAGTTCTTCCCCCCGAAGACCGACGCGGGCTTTGCGGCGCTCTACCGAACGGCCGAGGAGCTGAAGCTCCTGAATCCCGATTTCGTGTCCGTGACCTGGGGCGCCGGGGGCTCCACCCGGCGCAAGACCGTCGAGATCGTGATCCAGATCCAGCAGGAGATCGGGATCACCGCGATGGCGCACCTCTCGTGCATCGGCTCGACCCCCGACCAGCTCACCGAGACGCTGCTCCGGCTCGAGGGCGCGGGGATCGAGAACGTGCTCGCGCTGGGCGGCGATCGCCCGGCGGGCTACGTCGCGCCGCCGGGCGCCTTCACCTGGGCGAACGAGCTGGCGAGCTTCATCCGCTCGCGCTTCCGCTTCTGCCTGGGAGGCGCCTGCTACCCGGAGACGCACCAGCTCGCCCCGAGCGCGGAAGCCGACCTCGCGAACCTGGTGCGCAAGGTGAACGCGGGCGTCGAGTTCCTGATCACGCAGCTGTTCTACGACAGCGCCGACTACTTCGCGTTCGTGGCGCGGGCGCGGGCGGCCGGCATCACGGTGCCGATCGTGCCGGGGATCATGCCGATCATCAGCGCGGCCAACATCCGGCGCATCGCGACGCTGAGCGCCGCGCGCATCCCGGCGGCGCTGGAGACGCAGCTCGCCCGCGTGGAGCACGACGATGCGCTCACCCTCGAAGTGGGCGTCGAGTGGGCCACGCGTCAGTGTCGGGAGCTGCTCGCCGGGGGCGCCCCGGGCATCCACTTCTACACGATGAACAAGAGCCCCGCGACCCGCCGCGTGTTCGAGAACCTCCGCCCGCGATGAGCGCCCGTCCGCCCGGCTCGCCGCTTCGCCTCGCGGTGCTGCTCTCCGGCTCGGGCACCAGCCTCCAGAACGTGATCGACCGGATCGACGCCGGCGGATTGCGCGCGGAGATCGCGGTGGTGATCGCGTCGAAGCCGGACGCCTTCGGCCTGGAGCGCGCGCGCCGGCGAGGCCTTCCCGCCGTGGCCGTGCCTCGCAAGCTGCACCGCGACGTCGGCGCGTTCAACGACGCACTGCACGCCGAGCTCGCGCGCTTCGAGATCGATCTCGTGCTGCTGCTCGGCTTCCTGTCCCCCTTCGAGACGCGCGGCCGCTTCGAGGGCCGCGCCATCAACGTGCATCCCGCGCTGGTGCCCGCCTTCTCCGGCCGGGGCTGCTACGGGCACCGGGTGCACGAGGCGGTGATCGAGAGCGGCGTGAAGCTGACGGGCGCCACCGTCCACTTCGTCGACGCCGAATACGACCACGGCCCCATCATCCTCCAGGAGGCGGTCGCGGTGCAGGGCGACGACACGCCGGAGACCCTCGCCGTGCGCGTGCAGGAGGTGGAGCGCCGCCTGGTGCCCGAGGCGATCCGGCTCTTCGCGGAGGGGC